>CAMPYJ010000033.1 GCA_946998205.1 uncultured Prevotella sp.
CGCCTTTTTTCAAACTGCGAGCCTCCAGGACTGAAATGTCCTGGAGGCTTTTTTTATGTTGGGCCGATAGGGCTAATAGGGCTAATAGGGCTAATTAGGTCGATTGGGCTAATAGGGCTAATTAGGCTAATTGAGCCTATTAGGCTAATTGGGCTAATTGCGTTAATTACCCCCCCAAAAAAATCTTTAGTTTCTCACTGTTCAACAAGCTTTATCCTTGCTTGCGCACGCTACTTTTTATGCCTGTTAATTACGATTTAAAATGTTAATATGTGGTTAATAAGGCGTTTGGATTGTTAAAAGATTATAAATTATGGGGGGGGGTAATGGGATATGGTGTCATTAGAGAAAGTATTCTTACCTTTGAGTATGAGTAATTTGTTAAAACAAATGATATGTTATTGTACGATACTAAAAAAGGAAAGGAAAAACAATGAAAAAAGTATACGAAAAACCTGTTTGTAAGGTTATTTTGGTGAAAGAAAAGCCTCTAATGATGAATGTCTCTATAGATGCTACTATGGATAATTTGAAGGATGAGGGTGAGGTGCCCGTAGATGAGTATGATAAGTAAAAATGTGACGGGCTATACATCTAAAAAAAACAGTAATAAAAATATAATTATATATATGAATAAGACTAACATTTTTAAAGGTTTTGCTATCTTTAGCCTTTTAGTAATATTTCTTTCGGGGTGTACAGAGATGCCACTCGTGTCTGACAATGATTTGAAAGGCAATAAGACAGAAGGACGTTCAGAGGTAACAACACTGAGCATGGATGTGGATCCTTCTTTTCTTACTGAGCAGGACGCTAAGAATATGGCAACTATGGTTAGTGAGATGCGTGATCAGCATAGCGTAAAGACAAGGGCGGTCAATTTAGATGTAAATGGTCAGATAGCAAATACCGACCATTTTAAAGCAACGTGTTATCTTACTAACGAGCAAGGCGAAAACGCAGTGTTAGGACGCTTTGAGCTGGAGTGGAAAATAAAGGTAGACAGCAAAACGAAAAAGATAACGTTACAGGGAGCACGCACCAGAAATGTTAATGTAACATGGCTAAAGGGAGGCGCACATAACACTCTTACAGGCGACAAATGGAAGGTGTGCGGCTTTAGTGGCGGAACTGTTAAGGACATTGAGATTCCTACTTATAACGCCCAGGGACAGGCAACCGGAAATGGAAGAAGAGAGATTATAAGCTTTATGAAGGGCGATTTGAAAGGTGAGGATATAGAGCAAAATATAAAAGATATTCCTATAGCTTCCGATTATCAAAAAGTGGAAATAGGACAGAGAAAGCATCCTTTACTAAAGTTTCATTTCAGGCCGCTGGGGGTACTTCTGAAAGTGGAAATAAAGGTGGATGAGAACGTATCTAAAGATGAGAAGTTTTATTTTAACACCACAGCCTTAGAGCCAGAAGGCGCGTTTTTTATTCAAGACGATGGTAGAGGCAAGTTTACTAACGACATTCTTAGCAAGAGGTGGCAGTATGTTCCTCCGAGGAACGAAAAGTTCTTAAAGCAAGATTTCGATGGCAATATAGACCTTGACAAGTATGGCATTATCTTAGATGTTCGTAAAGGCTTAGAAGTAGATAGGTGTGATGAGAAGACGCATCGTAAGTTAGGCAAGTTCTATCGTTGGTATCTCTGGGGTATGCCAGTACATAAGACGGGAGGAGTAGAAACTAACATAGGTGCTCTTAATGGTGGGTATATCATTAAGCAGATAGGCGGTAAGGGTCCTTTCACAAGCAAGTATTCGTATGTTAATGACGAGGGAAAGCTAAGACGCATAACGGGTGTTATGGCTAAGCCTGAACCATATCCGCACTTTCAGTTCTTAAACATGCTTAACCGCATGGCACCTCATGCCTTAAAAGCTGAGCGAACATGGTGGGAAGACGATAGGGTAGACAAGACAACGAAGGGTCGGTTTAAAAAAGAGTTTACGACAGGTTTCAATCGTTTCTTCTCATACGCCGACGCACAGAAAGCCGACTTCTATCCTGCTGGCTATCGTCTGCCTACATTCGACGAGATGACTATTCTTTTCCCTAATCCCAAAAACAGACCTAACGACTTAATATGGTGGACAACTAATAATGGCTCTTTTAGCGACCCTAACTATGGTTACGAAGAGTGGGTAACGCTATATGCACCATTACATAAAGATGAATCTAACCGCTTGTTTTTATGCGATAACTGGGATATGGCTAATAACAATGCATATCAGCATTTAAGAGATAGTACGCAGGTAAGAAACATAAAAGGCTTTACAAGCTATTATTATAATCCAAGGGGTAAAGGCTTTATATATGCCATACGCTTTGAAAGAAACGTTATATATGGCAACAGGCTAAGGTGCGCTTATAGATATGAGATGAAAAACTTGGAAGAGGGTTTTAAAAATTTGAGCCAGACAGAATGCCAGATGATAGTTACAAGCCGCTGGATAGGCGACGCTCCGCTTACGGTAGAAGATATTTCTAATGAGCAGTGGTGGAAGAATGGCGAGCAGTATAACATTGTGCGTAAATTGCCTGCACAGGGACAGTATAAAGGAACAGGTTTGGCTGGTACGGGCGATTCGGGCTCTTATTATACGTTAGGTCTTTATGGCAGTAAATTGCAAAACATGACAAAAGTGTTTAGTATATGGAAAGGTGGTTCTTTTCAGCGTAAGACGTTTGGTATACCACGAGCGTTAATCTTCCCTATCACAAATGCTATGATGTGTAACGAGAAGGGTAAGGAGTATGGTGACAAGTATGGTGAAGAGGGTACCAAGCACGCTTCGGGCAAAAATTATCCTATACCCGATTATCAAAAGAAAGGTAAGCCCGCCGGTTATGGCGATAGCTACTAAAAGACTGACATAAAAACTTTACGGTAGTAATTTATAGAACCATCCTAAAGCCAAAGGCACGAGGCATAAAAGCACCTGTAAGGAGAAAAATCCTTGTAGGTGCTTTTCTTATATAGATAGGGCCGCCAACTTACTGTCGATGATGTTAAACTGTTGCAAGAATGCGTAGTTTTAATTTGTAGAACCGCCCAGAAATGAAAACAATTCGGTTGTGGATGCGTTTGTTCTTGCCATACATGAAAGGCTGTTGTCATGGATGATAAGTTTATGTTGGCACAAGTAATGCTTGTCTAATCCGCACAAAATGATTATCTTTGTACTCGTTGGTTGACTTAGGGCGCATCTGCCTGTCTTATAGGTTTCTGCTGGGAAGATTGAGATACTGTAACATCCGTGCATGTCGTGACTTTTGCCGTCATCTGGGCGAAGCGGCTTTGTCGTTGCCTTGCACCCTTTCGCATCATCATGTTGTTGCTCGACAGGGTGAAGCCCGTTCGTATTCTCTTTCTGCATTTAATATATAACGATATGTATGACGTTTTCGTCTTTAGGGCGGTTTTGTAAATTAGCTTTGACAGGTTGTGAGACTATTTTTGAGGTAATTTTGTTTGTGAGTGAAGAAGTATAGCGACCTATGCGACTGAACGAACAAGGAAATCGAACCAGAAAAAGGCCACAAGATGACAAAACGTAAAAAAGACTGACATAAAACAAACTTTACGGTGGTAATTTATAGAACCGCCCTTTAATAAGTTGTCGAATTAATCCATCCATCAAGTATGATACCACAAATTCTCATCGTAGAAGATGAACAAAGAGTTGCAGATTTGCTAAAGGTGGGCATTGAGGAACACGGCTACGAGGTAATGGTGGCCTATGACGGAATGATGGGCTTGCAGCTCTTCAATACATATGACTTCAAATTGATAATATCCGACATCATCCTGCCAAAACTTGATGGATTTGATTTATGCAAGGAGATACGGATGAAAAACAAGCACGTGCCTATTCTCATGCTGACCGCTTTGGGTACTACTGATGATAAATTAGAGGGATTTGACGTGGGTGCGGATGATTACATGGTAAAACCTTTCGACTTGCGTGAACTTGTGGCGCGCATGAAGGTATTGTTGAAGCGCAACAGCAGCCAGATAGACGAAAATGAGGGGAAGGCGGTTGACATCGTATATGCTGACTTACAAATAAACCCTAATCTGCATGAATGTAAACGAGGTAGTGTCGCCATAAAACTAACGCCTAAGGAATATAACTTGTTGAAATACATGATGCTGCATGCCGATAGAATTATCCCGCGAACAGAAATTGCTGAAGAGGTATGGGGCACTCATTTTGATACCGGCACTAATTTCATAGATGTGTACATCAATTATCTAAGAAAAAAAATAGACCGGAGTTTTCCCGTAAAGCTCATACATACCAAGCCAGGCATAGGTTTCGTGCTGACCGATAAGCAAGTTTTATGAAAATACGTACTGCTCTTACCTTAAAATACACTGCCATAACGGCAACCGTATTCTTGTTGTGCCTGACCATGGTCTATCTCTTGAGTGAACAAGCGCGTAGCGAGACTTTCTTCAGGCAGTTGCGGAGTGAGGCTGTAACCAAGGCGCATTTGTTCTTGGCGGGGCAGACTGATGCCCGAACCATGCAATCTATTTACCTTAATAACCGTAAGTTTATTGACGAAGTAGAGGTGGCGGTATACACTCCGAAGTTCAAGATGCTTTACCACGATGCCATACAAAGCGACATTGTTAAAGAGACACCTGGCATGATACGAGCCATTTTGCGTCAGAAGCAAATAGCCTTTTACGAGGGCGCTTATCAGAGCATTGGCATGATATATCGCTTCAAGGGAAAGCCATACGTCATTACTGCCGCCGCCTACGATGGTTATGGATACGCCAACTTGGTTGAGTTGCGCAAAACGCTCTTCCTGTTGTTTCTCATAGGGTTGAGCCTGCTCTTTGTGGTGAGTTATCTTCTTGCGCGCTTGTCGTTGAATCCCATACGGAGAATCGTGGAAGAAGTTGAGAACATTACAGCCAAACATATAGATCGCCGTTTGTTTGTGAAATGTGCAAACGATGAGTTGGGAGAACTGGCCATCGCGTTTAATGCTTTGCTCGAACGACTGGAAAAGTCGTTTGAAGCACAAAAAATGTTTGTCAGCAATGTAGCCCACGAGCTTCGTAATCCATTGGCAGCCATAACCACTGAGTTGGACGTGGCTTTACAAAAACGCAGAACTGAGCCGCAGTATGTAGATGCAATGCAAAATGTTTTGCACGACGCCAAGCGCATGAGCCGGTTGATTGATGGGTTGCTCAATTTGGCAAAGGCTGACTATCAGCGTGAGCAAATCAGCATGAAAGAGGTTAGGCTTGATGAAATTCTCCTTGATGTAAGAACACTCATACTCCGTAGTCATCCCGATTATAGCATAGAACTGATATTTGATGAAGAAGACAGCGACGATGAGCGTTGCGTTACCGTCAACGCCAACCCTTACTTACTTAGTATCGCTTTCTCTAATCTCATAGAGAACAATTGCAAATACTCGGATAACAAGCTGTCGTCTGTTCAAATATCCTTTTGGAAAGAATGGTCTATCATTCGACTGTCTGACAGCGGAAAGGGTATGACCGACATTGACAAGAGAAATTTGTTTAACCTGTTTTATCGCGGGGAGGATGAGAAAATAGTGGAGGGACACGGCATTGGCATGGCTCTTACGCAAAAGATTATATTGCTACACGGGGGCGAGATAGCAGTTCACTCACAACGAGGCTCTGGCACCACCTTCATAGTAAAACTTTTGCACGTTTAAGGACGGTTCTATAAATCAGCTTTGCAAAGCTGATTTATAGAACCACCCTTCTAATTAAATTTTAATTTTTTTCTAACAGTTCTCTAATACCCCATGTGTAAAAGTACGACTACTTTTGCATTGCAAATGAGCGAACGGAGTATAAACCCACTAAAACGTTAATAATATGTGGAAGAGAACAAAACGTGTTCACGTTTCTTTCAACGCGGCCAAGGTGTTTCAGGTTGCGCGGCAGCCGGTAGATGCCGTGTTCCATTATCTTAACACCACGACACATGGATTGCGACAGGAAGAAGCGGAGAAACGGCAGTCTGTATATGGAAAGAACGAGGTGATACATGAACAGAAAAAGAATCCTCTCGTCACTTTCGTCAAAGCTTTTATCAACCCCTTTGTAGGCGTACTTACGGTACTGATAGCCATATCGTTCGTGCTGGACGTACTCACGGCGCCACATGGCAAGCAGGACTGGACATCCATCATTATCGTCTCAACCATGATTGTGCTGAGCGCCATCTTGCGCTTTTGGCAAGAATGGAAGGCCAACCAATCGAGTGAGGCACTTCAAAAGCTGGTCACCAACACTTGTTACGTGCAGCGGTTGAATGACACTGGCGAGATTGCCATAGAAGACTTGGTGCCGGGCGATGTCGTGATGTTGGCGGCGGGCGACATGATACCGGCGGACATGCGCATTGTCGAGGCTAAAGATTTGTTCGTAAGTCAATCTACGTTGACGGGCGAATCAGATGCCGTGGAAAAGTTTTGCTCCATACAAGAAGAAAGCAATCATTCTGGAAGCGAGATAGAACTCGAGGATATTTGCTACATGGGCTCTAACGTGCTGAGCGGTTCCGCCAAGGGTATCGTGTTCGCGACAGGAAACGACACCTACATAGGGACTATTGCGAAGAACGTTGTAAAGCATAGGGCAACAACAGCTTTTGACAGAGGTATCACGAAAGTGAGTATGTTGCTCATACGTTTCATGCTCTTTATGGTGCCTTTCGTGTTTTTGGTTAATGGTGTCACAAAGGGCGACTGGCTGCAAGCTTTCATCTTTGCCATCTCGGTTGCGGTAGGACTTACGCCAGAGATGTTACCCATGATAGTGAGCGCCAACCTATCCAAAGGGGCGTTAAAGATGTCTCGCAAAAAGACTATTGTCAAAGATTTGAACGCCATTCAGAACTTTGGCGCCATGAATGTGCTTTGCACTGACAAGACGGGCACGCTGACGCAAGACCATATCGTGTTGGAACAACATATAAACGCCGACGGAACGGAGGATGTGAACAACAGAATTTTGCGGCACGCATATTTCAACAGTTATTTCCAGACAGGTCTTAAGAACCTCATGGATTGTGCCATCCTCTCACATGTAAAAGAGTTGCAGCTTGAATCGCTGAGCGACAATTATCACAAAGTGGACGAGATACCGTTCGACTTCGTGCGCAGGCGGATGTCGGTCGTGGTAGAGGATAATAAAGGAAAACGGCAAATCATCACCAAGGGCGCCGTGGAGGAGATGCTTTCCATTTGCTCGTATGCGGAAACGGATGGAGAGGTGAAGCCACTCACTGACAGCCTAAAGCAACGAGCCATGCGGATAGTGGAAGACATGAACAACAAAGGCATGCGTGTGTTGGCATTGGCTCGTAAGACCTTTTTGGATAAGGAAAACAACTTTGAGGTTGAAGACGAGTGCGAGATGGTTCTCATCGGGTACCTTGCTTTTCTTGATCCGCCAAAGGAGTCTGCCGCACAAGCCATTTGCGAACTTCATTCGCATGGAATAGAAATAAAGGTGTTGTCTGGAGATAATGACGCGGTGGTAAGAACTATCTCGAGACAAGTAGGTATCGATTCTACCATTATGTACACGGGAGGAGAGTTGAGAGAAATGACTGCCGAGGAGAAAAGCGCAGCCGTGCAGAGGGGTACGCTCTTCGCTAAACTTACACCCATGCAGAAAGTAGAAATCATACAAATTTTGCAGAAACAAAACAATACGGTAGGATTCCTTGGCGATGGCATCAATGATGCCGCGGCGTTGAGAGAGTCGGATGTAGGCATTTCGGTAGACTCGGCTGTTGACATAGCAAAAGAAAGTGCCGACATCATCTTACTTGAGAAAGACTTGATGGTTCTTGAAGATGGGGTGGTAGAGGGAAGAAAGACTTTCGGAAACATCATCAAATACGTCAAGATGACAGCCAGTTCTAACTTTGGCAATATGTTCAGTGTCATGGTGGCGAGTGCTTTCCTCCCCTTCTTGCCCATGTTGCCGATACATCTGCTGATACAAAATTTGCTGTACGACATTTCTCAGACTACCATTCCTTTTGATCGTATGGACAAAGACTATTTGAGCAAACCTCGAGTATGGGATTCTTCAGACCTCAGTCATTTCATGATACTGATAGGTCCTATCAGCTCTGTGTTCGACATTGCGACCTATGCCCTTATGTGGTGGATGTTTGATTGCAATCGTGTGGACATGGCATCTTTGTTTCAATCTGGCTGGTTCGTGGAAGGTCTGCTTTCGCAAACACTCATTGTTCACATGATACGCACGCGCAAAATACCTTTTGTGCAAAGCACCGCGTCGTGGCCAGTACTCTTCATGACTTTCACCATCATGGTTCTTGGCATCTGTATGCCTTTCACCAACTTGGGCGCTTCGATAGGTTTCACACCGTTGCCTTGGAATTATTTTCCCTGGCTGTTGGCTATTTTGTTTTGTTATTGTTTGCTTACACAAGGTATCAAGGTTTTATATATACGCAAATACAAAAGATGGTTATGAAAGAAAGGATGTTGTTGCTTGTGATGGGCTGTGCCGTTCATTATATGGGGCTTGCGCAAAAGGTGTCAGGGCAATACACTACCGAGTGGCAATGCGCAAAGAGCGGGAAAAGCAATCTTGTAAATTTGCTCAGACTGCAGGCAAGCATACCCATGGGGCGGCATTCATCCTTCGGTCTTGCGACTATTCATATAGTGAGAGCGCATGGAAACATCGTCAATGATTATCAAACGTTTTCTAACATAGAAGAAGAAAATTGTTTGGCGGCCATCGCACTATTGGGGTACACTAAAGAATGGGAACATTACAAACTGTTTGCTGGTGTGCGAAATGTGAACGAGGATTTCTTCACCTCTGCCTGTACATCGCTTTTCACAAACAGCTCGTGTGGAATCTTTCCCACACTGTCCGCAAGCTATCCCATCGCCAACTATCCTATGAGTGGGCTTACGCTCTTTTTTGAGGCTCATAAGGGAGCGTATAGGTTTAGGAATGCTTTATACAACGGAAGAGGATATAATGGATGGACGCGCGACAATCTGCCGTTTACGCTCAATCCTAAAAATGACGGCGTTTTTGACGTGGCAGAGTTCAAGTACAGTATTCATCACTCGTCCTATTTTGTGGGTGCGGCTTATCACTCTGCCTCGCGTGTCGCCAATATGAAGTATGGAAGTATGGCTGAGTGTCGCCAAAAGGCGAGCGCGGCTTGGTGGATATATGCCGAACAGAATGTTGGAACCTATCATGACGGAAGTCTTAACCTCATGGCTCAATATTCAGAGAACACCGACGTCAACGCGGGCTGCCATCGGTATGCCGAAATAGGATGCGTATATAACAAAAGGGAGATGAACGCTGGACTTTCCTTGCAATATGCTCATTTCAAACAGGGAGAAGAAGGGTCGGTAGAGGTGACGTGTCAAAAACAGATAAGCAAGTCTGCAAGTGTACAGCCAGTGTTGCAATACATTAAAAACAATCAAGGCGATTTCGCTGTCGCAATGTGTCGGATGTATTGTCACTTCTAAGGGCGGATCTATAAAGGGCGGTTCTATAAATTACCACCGTATATAGTCATTAAAATTTTATGAAATCCGTTTTGTTATCTTTTGGCTTCTTTTTATATTAAACGGGCTGCGCCTCAACAATTCAAACAAGTTTGATTGCATTCGGCTTGCTCCGTTTTTGGTTCAAAATGTAAGATTGTTCAGTCGTGTAGCTCGCTACACTCCTTTCACACTCTTGCATTTTGACCTCAAAAATAAGCTCAAAATCTAACAAAGCTAATTTATAGAACCAGCCTACACTGACTTACAGCCTTTTTGTGCGAATTTATGCAAATATTTTTTCAGGACATGAACAACGACTATTTACGAAAGTACGTTCTTGTCATATAGACTCAAAATTAACCGCAACGCAAACTATCAAACCATGTAGTATATATTCGTTATTGTTACGTTTTACACAAAAACATATAGTAGTTATAACAAATTATCAAAAAAAAGACAATTTTTATTTGTTTAATTAAAAAAGTGTTTTTACATTTGCAAGCGATAAGCTTGTCTTAAAAATATCTAACAATAAAAAGAATTATTTTGAGAAAAAAAACAAATTCAATCGCTTATGCAAGTGCAAAACTCTGGGTTACAGAACCTACAACAAGGCGTAAATTCTGAAATAAATTATCAACAACTTAACTTTATAAAACATGAGACGAACATTTCTTCTCTTATTGCTGTCAACCTTCTGTATGCTCAGCAATGCACAGGTATCTGAATTATCAAGCACCTTAGGTGTAGACTTTGGTTCAACTTATAATCACAAGATTATCACACCACACATAACCTACTCTTATGCGCTTACCCCGAAATTATCAGTCGGCATAAGAGCCGAAGATGCCATAACAATGCAGAGGGACAAAAATGGCAATAAGATTGGCGATGACAGATTGACGTTAGGTGGACAAGTTGGATACAAGGCTTTCGACCTCATCAAGTTAATAAATGTAGAACCTCGCATAATAGTAGGTCACAGCATCAATAGTGGTAGAAATCAAGATTATCTTTACTATCAGGCTGGTATCTATTTGAATTGCAGCTTCGACAAAGGTTCTAAACCTGAATTTGGTTTTGGCTTCCGCAACAACTTCTATCACCACGGCTTGGATAAGAATAAAATCGTATTCTTTGTATCATACGCCTTTATGTTACGATAAAAAAGTAGAAAATCAATCATAGCATCATAATTCCGACTAACGCCGACTTTATATACAAAAGTCATGTTAGTCGGTTTTTTTAGCCCAAAGCTCTAAAGGCTGGTTCTATAAACCAGCCTTTAGTATTTACGATACTATTTGATTTCTACAGCTGAATAGCTGTCTTATTACTGCACCCCTTATTCCTGTTCGATTTCAGCACCGATTCGTAGCGTGTTGCCAAGGTCGTCTACCTTGAAGATGTGTACCCGTTCTTCACTTTTGTTAGGTTGATGCAGCGTAAGGCAGAGCTGTCCACTGAAGGTGCGGAAGAGCATGCCATGCCCACCATCGTTGCGGTAGATGGGTTCGGGCTGTTGCTTCCACGGACCGGCTATCTTGCCTGTAACCGATTCGGCGATGCCCGTAGTGTATTCGCCCTTGTGATAACTCGACCATATCATGAGCAGCTTGCCTGTGCGTGTGCGATAGAGATAGCAGCCGTCAGTGATGACGGATCTTGGCAGTCCTTTCTCTTCCATGCCCGTAGTGGTTGCCCATGGCGCGGCCGACCCGTGGAAGAGCATCTGCGGCGCACCTACGGCTTTTGAGAGGTCGGGCGAAAGTCGTATTGCGTTCACGGCTCCGTCACCCAGTTGCACCCACTCATGGCAGTACACCATGTAGGGGACGCCATCTTCCACCCACAATGTCCCGTCAAGCGCCATCTCGTCGAGTGGCGTCTGTTGGTGTGTTGACAGCGGCAGAAACGGACCGTCTGGCTTGTCGGCGCGCAGTATCTGTGTGCCGCGCCAGGTGTATTCGGGCCAGCCCTCCACTTTTTTCTTCCAAACAATGTCGCTGTTCACGGTGACGAAGGCATAGTATTTCCCCCGGTATTCGTGTACTTCCGGAGCCCAAATCGTCCCTGTGCTCCAGTTGGTCGACGGCAGTGTGAGAACCTGTTTGGGACCTCGCCACGCATGCAGGTCGGCGCTGGTGTACACCTCCACACCTCCCACCATGGTTCCATCGGGCTTCTTCACGCTGTTCGAGCGATAGAGATAATAGGTATGTGTTGGTTTGTCTGCAAGGATGCAAGGGTCGCGGAAAGGTAGTGTCTTGAGTGACACTTTCTTCGTTTGCGCGCTTGTGGCGATGGCGGCAAGTGCGACAAAAGCGGTAAGAATGATTGCTTTCATGATTTTTCTGTATGATGATGGTTTTCGCGTAATCGTTTTCTTCATGAACGCCGTGTGCCGTTCTTGGTTCCGGCGCTCGGTTCGGTTAGTCGTCAAGGCATTGAAGCGGTGGTGTAAGCAAAAAGCCCTGCCAATCTGTCAACAGACTAACAGGGCTTTGGTAGCGGGAACCGGGATTGAACCGGTGACCTCATGATTATGAATCATGCGCTCTAACCAGCTGAGCTATCCCGCCATGCCGTTCATTTGCGGCTGCAAAGATACTACAATATTTTTAAATACACAATAAAACTGTATTTTTTTTTGTTTCGTTACATGCGGCTCTTTCATTTTGAGAGGTTGTTTGTTGTCAAAAGCAATCCTATTTTTTTTGCGCCGACAACGAATTGGAGTGAATGAAGCGAGACTGATGGTCTTGTTTGGCTCATTCGTTGCGCTCGCGTCATTCGTCGTTCAACAACATGGTCCTTTCATGAAAGAACCGTGCGATTCTGGTGGCGGATGCGGAAGATGCGGTTGCGCGCGTGGAGCCATGTTTTGTAAGATGCTGCTTTGCGGATGATTACATTCTCAAGATGGTCGATTTAGCCGATGATGACGACGTGTATGCCATGAAAGGTTTGCGGTAGCGCATCTTGCCGCACTTGCCGCGCTTCAGCGGTCTTTGAGTGGGCGGATTGCTTTCTCGTACAAGCTTCATCACGCCCCTGCATGTGGCGTTTCCTCCTCGTTTCCGTTCTTGCTGTTGTCAGAAAAAATGACAATAAAATGGTTTCTCTAAAATACTGAAATAGAAATGGCGGACAGATGATGACGCTGCGGTCGTCACTTTTTGAGTGGGAAAAACATCCTGATGATGCCGAGAGCATTGAGCTGTGAAGGCAACCCCAACGCTTTTCTCCTCCTATATGCGTCATTTTCGACCATCAAACGCATGCTTTTTACGGCTAAAATGCTGTTCAAAACGTGAAAACGCATGAATAAAACGTGCCGGTAAAAACCGTGATAACTGCAACTGCTTGATAGGAAAGAGGATACGGATTTCGCACATGCTTGCAAAATTTGCGAGCGGTTGGCTGATTGCTGACAAATAAACGAATTATGACGGGGTGCTTGTCAATAAAATTGATTGCGTCACGCCGTTAGTCATTGCTCAGGCTTATCATGAGAATAAGTTGATGAGCATGGCGAATAATTATGCCGTGGTTTGATGTATGGTGATGACCCATGTTGATTTTTGACATCCAACCACCTTTTATAAATGCACGAGCCGTGTGGGCGTCATGCTTAAAAAAGCGAAAATTGACCCATATCTTATTTTTTTATGTTATTTTTGCATGTCGTTCGTACACGTGTACAACATATCAATGGCTTAGATGTTTCGTATAAAGAGATTAGATTTATTCATCGCCAAGCAATTTGGTCTGCTGTTTGCCGGAACCTTTTTCATCTGTCAGTTCGTACTGATGATGCAGTTCTTGTGGAGGTATGTCGACGTGCTCATCGGTAAGGGGCTGTCCATGGAGGTCATGGCGCAGTTCTTTTGGTACATGGGCTTGTTTCTTGTTCCGCAGGCCTTGCCGCTTGCCGTCTTGCTGTCGTCGCTCATCACGTTTGGCAACTTGGGCGAGAGCAGCGAGCTCACGGCCATCAAGTCGGCGGGCATTTCAATCATGCGAACCTTTCGCTCGCTCATCGTCATCTCCGTGTTTGTCAGCCTGTGCTCTTTTTATTTTCAAAACTACATAGGCCCCAGCGCCAACATGAAGATGGCGCAGCTGATGATTTCGATGACGCAGAAGAGTCCGGAGCTTGAGATTCCTGAAGGCATCTTCTACGACGGCATTCCCAATTGCAATCTCTATGTGCAGAAAAAAGACATGAAGACCGGCAAGCTGTACGGCATCATGATATACAGGATGACGGGCAGCTATGAGGACCAAGCCATCATACTGGCCGACTCGGGTATGATTCAGACTACGGCCGACAAGAAGCACTTGCTGCTGACCCTGAGCAGTGGCGAATGGTTTGAGAACATGCAGTCGCAGGAACTGGGTGGCGGCGCCTCCATTCCTTACCGCCGAGAAACCTTTGCCGACAAAAGGGTGGTAATCGACTACGATGGCGGTTTCAACATGGCCGATGCCAGCGCGCTGTCCAACAACGCCAAATCAAAAAGCTTGTCACAGCTCACTTCGGGCATCGACTCGCTGAACGCGGCATACGACAGCATAGGGCGCAGCATCTATGACGACGTGCGGCGAATGTACTACTACATTCCGAAAGCCAGCGAAAAAGATTCGTTGGCCGCGGTGAAGCTGGCGCAAGGCCAAACGTGCCGTTTCGACCCGATATACGGCAAATTAACCAATGAACAGAAGTTGAAAGCGGTGAACATGGCGCTGAGTTCCGTTCAGTCGGAGGTTGCCGAGCTAAACTTCAGAAGCATGATCACCAGTGACGGAGACAGGATGCTCAGAGAACACTACATCGAGGTCATCAACAAGTTCACGCTGGCCTTGTCGTGCGTCATCTTCTTTTTCATTGGAGCGCCGCTTGGTGCCATCATCCGGAAAGGCGGACTGGGTATCCCCGTGATAGTGTCGGTGCTGGTCTTCATCGTGTACTACATTCTCGACAACACGGGCTACCGAATGGCGCGTGGCGACATGTGGACGGTGGAATTTGGCAAGGGACTGGCCCCCGCGGTGCTCGTTCCCTTGGCGGCCTTTGTCACATACAAGGCCAACCGCGACTCCATGGTGTTCAACATCGATCAGTGGAAAGCGGTTATCATGAAAGCGCTGGGCTGGCGGACCAAACGCCATGTGGGCGGCAAGGAGGTGATTATCGAAGACCCCAACTATCTTGAAGACAGGCAGTCGCTGCTGAACATGAACACCGACATCAGGCGTTATGCCGAGGAGCATCGCTTGAAATCACTGCCCAATGTGGTGCAGACATTCTTCAGATACCAGCCTGACCACGAGGTGGAACGCATCAGTAATGAGCTTGAGGGAGTGATAGAAGACCTCACGAACACGCGGGACAGGGCGCTCTTGAGTGAGCTGAACAATTATCCCGTGCTGGCTGTAAAGGCCCACACGCGTCCCTTTGAGCGCAAGTGGCTGAACATCGTTTCGGCCATCATCATCCCGCTGGGACTGTTCTTCTACCTCAGAATGTGGCGATTCAGAATTCGGCTGCTGCGCGACCTCAGGCAGATCGTGCAGACAAATGATGCGGTGACCGAGCAAATTACGAAAATAGTTCATTCAAAATAACACCTCTTTATATATAGATATATACGATATGGAAAACTTTAAACTGGCCAGCATCGAGGATGCGCTCAAAGATTTCAAGGAAGGCAAGTTCGTCATCGTTGTGGACGATGAAGACAGAGAGAACGAAGGCGATCTCATTATTGCAGCTGAGAAGATTACACCCGAGAAGGTGAACTTCATGCTGAAACACGCCCGTGGCGTGCTTTGCGCTCCCATCACGTTGTCCAGGTGCGAGGAGTTGGATCTTCCGCATCAAGTGATGGACAACACGTCGGTGCTGGGAACCCCATTTACCGTGACCGTAGACAAACTGGAAGGATGCACGACGGGTGTTTCGGCTCATGACAGGGCAGCCACCATCCTCGCACTCGCAGACCCAACATCCACCCCACAGACATTTGGAAGGCCGGGACATATCAATCCGCTGTATGCGCAAGACAATGGCGTGTTGAGGCGCAGTGGACATACGGAGGCAGCCGTAGACCTGTGCCGATTGGCCGGACTTTACCCCGCCGGGGCCCTGATGGAAATCATGAACGAAGATGGCTCCATGGCTCGCATGCCCGAATTGCAGAAGTTGGCCACGGAATGGGGACTGAAAATCATCACCATCGCTGAGCTCATCGCCTACAGACTGGAAAAGGAATCAATCATCGAAGTGGGCGACGAGGTAGACATGCCCACCCGATACGGACATTTTCATCTCATACCTTTCAGGCAACAGAGCAACGGTTTAGAGCACATGGCTTTGGTGAAAGGCAAGTGGGAACGGGACGAACCGGTGCTGGTTCGCGTGCACTCGTCCTGTGCAACGGGCGACATCCTGGGAAGTTTGCGTTGTGACTGCGGACAGCAGCTGCACAAGTCGATGGAACTGATTGAGAAAGAAGGGAAAGGTGTTGTTATCTACATGCAGCAAGAAGGTCGTGGCATCGGCCTTATGAATAAGGTGGCAGCCTATAAGTTGCAAGAAGAAGGTTACGATACCGTGGATGCCAACATACACTTGGGCTTCAAACCCGATGAGAGGGACTATGGCTGCGGCGCGCAGATGCTGCGTCATCTTGGCGTACACAAGATGCGACTGCTGACCAACAACCCCGTGAAGCGTGTCGGACTGGAATCATACGGACTGGAAATCGCCGAAATCGTGCCCATTGAGGTGACCCCCAACCGATACAACGAGCGTTACCTGAAGACCAAACAGGTGAAGATGGGACACACGCTGCACCTTAAATAAATGCCTGAATGTTACAAAATCAAAACGATTGTTGAAATTATATCACTTTCGTTTCACTTCAACGAATAAAAATGTTACTTTTGCATCCAACAACTATTCAATTGTAATAACAATGGCACACTTATCGAATCGTCTGGAACGTCTGGCACCTTCAGCCACACTCGCCATGTCGCAAAAGAGCAGTGAGATGAAAGCTCAAGGCATTGACGTCATCAACATGAGCGTTGGCGAACCTGATTTCAACACGCCGGAACACATCAAGATAGCCGCAAAGCAAGCCATCGAGGAGAATTACTCGAAATATTCTCCCGTACCGGGATACCCCGACTTGAGGAAGGCTATCGCAGAGAAACTGAAGAGAGAAAACCAACTCAGCTACGATACCGCCGAGATCATGGTGTCCAATGGCGCCAAGCAGAGCGTATGCAACACGCTGATGGCGTTGGTAAACGACGGTGACGAGGTGATTATCCCAGCTCCTTATTGGGTGAGTTATCCCCAGATGGTCAAGCTGGCAGGTGGAAATCCGGTGATTGTGAAGGCTGGTTTTGAACAGAATTTCAAGATGACGCCCGAGCAGTTGGAAGCTGCCATCACGCCAAAGACGCGCATGTTGATACTTTGCTCGCCCAGTAATCCTACCGGAAGTGTATACTCGAAGGAAGAGCTGGAGCAATTGGCCGACGTGATTAAGAGGCATGAAGACGTGTTTGTGCTTGCTGATGAAATTTACGAACACATCAATTATGTTGGACGTCACGAGAGCATCGCACAGTTTCCCGGTATGAAGGAGCGCACCATTCTCGTTAATGGCGTTTCAAAGGCGTATGCCATGACAGGCTGGAGAATAGGATACATCGCCGCTCCCGAGTGGATTGTAAAAGGCTGTAACAAGCTGCAAGGACAATACACCAGCGGACCGTGCTCGGTGAGTCAGCGTGCAGCGCTTGCAGCATACGTCACAGAGCAAGTATGTGTGGAGGAAATGCGTCAGGCTTTTCAACGTAGAAGAGATTTGATTGTGCGGTTGGCAAAAGAGATTGACGGCTTTGAAGTGAATGTACCACAAGGAGCTTTCTACCTGTTCCCCAAGTGCAGCAGCTATTTCGGTAAGAGTGACGGTCGGCATGTCATCAACACCGCAACCGACCTGGCGATGTATCTGCTTGAAACAGGTTACGTTGCTACTGTCGGTGGTGATGCCTTTGGTGATTCCGAGTGCATACGCATGAGCTACGCCACCAGTGATGAAAACATCCGGGAAGCACTTGGGAGAATGAAAGAAGCCCTCGGACATTTGAAATGATGATGACCCGAACGGAAATGAATTGATGGCAAAAGCGCAGTTACTCTCGTTAAAACTTCTTAATTTCACAAAGGTTTATCTATAAATTATATATCTTTGCGTTGTTAAACCTCAAGTAAATCTCCTCTTTCGAATGAGGATGGTGGTAGTCTTGAAAAACGATTAGCATATATACAACTTAAATTATTAATAACCAAAAATTAAAAATTTTAAATTATGGCAACAACAAAAGCAGCCCCCAAAAAGAAGTCTAAAGGCTTTCAGGGCGTTAGACATGCGTTTATTATCATTATCTTGGCATTCATTGTAGGATGGGCATTCTACAACTTTATCCTCGGCGATCCGGCTAACTTTGCCAACGGTGATCACGAAGGGCATCCTCTGAACATGCTGGGTACCGTTTACAAAGGTGGATGGGTCGTGCCTATTATCTTTGGCTTGTTGTGTACCGTAATTGCAATGTCTGTTGAGCGTTGGATTGCTATCAGCGCTTGCTCGGGTAAAGGTAGCGTGACGAAATTCACGGCAAACATTAAGATGGCTCTGAAAGATGGTGACATCGCCAAGGCTGAATTGCTTTGCAGCAAACAAGGTGGCTCTGTGGCTAACGTGGTGTTGGCCGACCTGAAATCTTACAAAGAGATGGAATCAGCGAAAATCAAGCTGAAGGAGAAGGTGGCTACCATCCAGAACTCACATGAGGAGGCTACCGCGCTTGAAATGCCGACGATGACCATGAACCTGCCGATTATCGCTACAATCGTAACGTTGGGTACGCTTACCGCCTTGTTCGGTACCGTGCTCGGTATGATTCGTTCGTTCGCAGCCCTGGCTGCCGGTGGCGGTGCAGACTCCATGGCACTTTCTACTGGTATTTCTGAGGCATTGGTAAACACGGCCTCTGGTATTGCTACATCTTGGGTTTCTGTGGTTTCTTACAACTACTTCACCAACAAGATTGATAAACTAACATTTGCAATGGACGAGATTGGTTACACAATCGCTCACACATTCGAAGATAAGCATCCAGAAGCTTAATTTTAGCTAACCCCTTAAAAAATGTTCAGTTATGGGTAAGTTAAAAGTTAAGAAACAAGATGTCTGGATCGATATGACTCCTATGTCGGACGTGATGGTACTCTTGCTGACGTTCTTCATGTTGACCTCAACATTCGTCAAGAACGAACCGGTGAAAGTTAACCAGCCATCGTCTGTCTCTGAGATCAAGGTTCCAGAAAACAACGTGCTAAACATCATTGTCAACAACAAAGGCAAGGTGTTTATGAGTATGGATAATCAGAATGACATGCTTTCGCTGATTCAGGGCATGAATGAGACAAGCAGTATCGGACTGACAAATGCTGAAATGAAGAAGTTCCAGGCCGACCCGATGTGGGGCGTTCCTTTGGATAACTTGAAGGGCTACTTGGATTTGCCTACACAGAAAATGACAGAGGTGATTACCAGTCCGGAAGCCGGGGTTCCCTTGGATTCCATCGATGGTGGAAAAAGCGAGTTCCAGCATTGGGTGACTGAAGCGCTGAATGTCAATGAAGACATCAAGATAGCCATCAAGGTTGACGCAAAGACACCTTATGCTAAAATGAAGAAGGTTATGTCTGAACTTCAGGATATGAACCAGAATCGTTATTATCTTATCACTTCATTAAAGACGGGGGAGGATAAATAAGCATGGCAAAATCAAAAGATACAAGTAAACAGAAGAAAATCAACGTCCGCGTAGACTTTACGCCTATGGTGGATATGATGATGCTTCTTATTACGTTCTTCATGCTCTGTACTTCATTGGCCAAACCGCAAACGATGGAGCTGAGTATGCCTAGTAACGATAAGAACTTGACTGATCAAGACAAGTCGGTGACAAAGGCTTCATACACGATTACCGTTTATGTGGCTGGGCACAACAAGATTTTCTACACCGAGGGATTGCCCAAGTACGACGATCCTCAGAGTCTCAAGGAAACAACTTGGGGTAAGGACGGAATCCGCAAGGTCTTCATGCAGCATGTGACCGAGGACAACACGCAGCCTGTGTTACAGGTGATGAAAGCCAAGGCCGAGCTGGACCAAAGGAAAGCGCAAATGCCTGACTCCGTATATAAGAAGGAGTTGACTAAGATTAAGTCCGGTGAGATTGGCGGTCAGAAAATCCAAACGATGACTGTCATCATCAAGGCTACGGATAAGGCGTTAGCGCAGAATGTCATAGATGCTCTCGACGAGATGCAGATTTGCAGCATAGCTAAATACGTTCTCGACAAGATTAACCCAAACGATGCAAAGTTGTTGAAATCTAAGGGCGTGGAGTAGAGAACAAAGTATTAACTATTAAAAAAGAGTGACAATGTCAAAAATTGATTTGATTTCTGGTGAATGGACCGACATCGTTTTTGCCGGACGTAACCAGGCTTACGGTGCCTATAGGCTTAGAAAAGGTACTGGTAAGAGAAATGTTATCTCTATCATTGCTGTAATCGTATTAGTTTTGCTTTGCCAAGTTGGACTTACTATCAAGAAAGCCGCAGACGCAGAGGCAAAAAGGAGAGCTGCAATGACGGAGGTCGTTGAACTTTCTAAGCTTGAGCAGCCTAAGAAAAAGGCTGAAGTAAAGCAAACCAAGAAGGTTCAAGTTGAGCCTGAAAAGGTAGTTGAGCGAGTAAAAAGTTCTATCAAGTTTACCGCACCTGTCATCAAGAAGGATAACGAGGTGAAGCCTGAGGAAGAATTGAAAAGTCAAGATGAATTGATGAGCTCAAAGACCGCCATCGGCGCCATTGATGTGAAAGGTAACGATGACAAAGGTGGTGAGGTACTGAAACTAAAAGAAGCAGTTGCTCAGCCTGAGCCTAAACCCGAGGTTGAAAACAAGGTGTTTGATGTCGTTGAACAGATGCCGTCATTCCCAGGAGGTCCTGCGGCGCTGATGAGATACCTCAACGATAATGTCAAGTACCCTGTTGCGGCCATGGAGAACGGCGTTCAGGGACGTGTGGTGGTTTCTTTCGTTGTGGAGAAAGACGGATCGATTACAGATGTCAAGGTGGTTCGTTCTGTTGACCCTTCATTGGATAAGGAAGCATCTCATGTGGTTAAGGGCATGCCTAATTGGATTCCAGGTAAGCAAAATGGCTCGGCTGTACGTGTGAAATACAACGTGCCTGTTGTGTTCAGATTACAATAATATGAATTATAAATTATCTTACATCATCGTAGGATTAACCCTTTCCGCCTCTCTTTTGTCTTCTTGTCTAAACAGGAAGTCAAAAGATACGAGGACGGATACTTATTCGTCAGGAGCAATATCTTTTGCTTCTGACGAAAGTTTTAGTCCCGTTATCGAAGAGGAACGCGAACTCTTCGAGTTTACATATCCAGACGCTAAGCTCTCTCCCGTTTATACTAACGAGTCTGATGCAATTAACAAACTTCTCAAGGGGAAGGTGTTCATGGCTATTACGTCGCGTGATTTTACAAAAGCAGAGCTGGAAAGTTTGAAAGCTAACAAACAGTTTCCTCGCTCCATCAAGTTCGCATACGATGGACTTGCATTGGTTCAGAATAAAACCAACACCGATTCTTGCATCAGTGTTGACAATATAAGAAAAATATTTAAAGGTGAAATTACCAAATGGAGTCAAATCTATCCCCATTCCAAGATGGGGGACATTACGGTTGTGTTTGACAATCCCAACTCTTCGGCAGTGCATTATGTAGAAGATTCCATCCTGGGGGGGGAACCCATTACGAATAAAAACGTCGCTGCTGTCAAAAAGACTGAAGATGTTATAAAATATGTAGAGCAGAACAAGGGAGCCATCGGCATTATTGGCAGTAATTGGCTCAATGATAAGAGAGATACCACCAATCTAACTTTTAAGAAAGAAATACGTCCGATGGCGGTTTCTTCACTTCCAGTAGCAAATGTGCAAAACAGTTGGAAACCTTATCAGTACTACTTCTACAATGGCAGTTATCCATTGGTGCGTACTTTATACATTCTGTTGAATGATACCCACATGGGATTGCCTACGGGTTTTTCTAATTTCATCATCTCGCAGGATAAGGGGCAGAAGATTATCTTGAAATCTGGTTTGCTGCCCGCTTATGGAAATTTAACTGTGCGAAACGTGCAGGTCTCAAAATAAAAATGTAATTTTGGAAGCGAAAAGACTAAAAAAATATAAAGTGAGAATCGTTGAGGTATTAACAAATTAAAGTAGTTAGAGGAATATGAAAACAATTAAATACTTATTGGTAGGAGCGTTGTTATTAGGATTTTCAGCTCCTTCAATGGCGCAAGATGATGCGGCCATCACGAAAGCGACTCAGATCATCAAGTCAACAAGTCCGGGTGTCGTAGAAAAGGCATTGAAGGATATTGTAAAAGCAAACAAGAAGAATCCGGCTGTTCTGGTGGGAATTGGTAAAGTTCTCTTGGATCAGAAAAATGTGGATTTGGCGATGAAATATGCAGATATGGCCATGGCGCGTGATAAGAAATATGCACCTGCTTACATCTTGGCCGGTGATGTTGAAGTGGCAAAGGATGACGGCGGTGCTGCAGCAGGATGGTATCAGCAGGCAAAGTACTTTGACCCAAAGAACCCTGAAGCCTACGTTAAGTATGCCAACATCCTCCGCGGTCGCAGTCCTGAAGAGGCCGTGGCAAATCTTAATGAACTTCGGACGCAGCGTCCTGATATTGCCGTTGACGCATTGGCAGCCAGAATTTATTATAGTGCGAACATGCTTGGTAAGAGTATGCAAGCGTATGAGAAGGTTGACAAGAGCAAGCTTGAAGACGTTGATATTACTAATTATGCCATGGCCGGTTATTTGTCACAGCATCGTCAAAAGAGTTTGGATATGGCTTTGTATGGTCTCAATAAGAATCCACGCAACGCAGCTTGGAATCGGTTGGCTTTCTATAATTACACGGATGAGGGAAAAATTGAAGATGCCTTGAAATATGCGGATCGCCTTTTCAACGCTTCTGACAGTGCGAAAATTTCTGGATATGATTATACATATTACGGTCAGGCATATTTGGCCAACAAGCAATATGACAACGCCGTTGATATGTACAAAAAGGCTTTGGCTGCCAATGCAGACAGCAAGGATCTGGCAAACAGCAACAGGAAAAGTCTCTCTGATGCTTATTTGGCTAAGGGCGACCATGCCAATGCCATTTCTTATTACGAAGAATATTTGAAAAATGTAAAAGAACCTACGGCGACAGATTTGGCTGGTTTGGGAACAATCTATACAACCGTGGCGGCCAGTCTGAAAGGCGAAGAACAGAAAGCAACGTTGCGAAAGGCTGATGAGGTCTATAAGCAGTTGGGTGAGAAATTCCCTGCCAATATTGATTTTGCCAATTTCTTGCGTGCAAGAGTGAATTCTAATCTCGACCCTGATACGAAAGGTGGATTGGCAAAGCCATTCTATGAGGCTTTGGCAAATTCTCTGAGCCAGAAAGCTAATCGCGACAATGTGGATAATACTCGTTTGATTGAGGCTTACAGATACTTGGGTTATTACTATTTGCTTAAGAACGAGAAATCAAAGGCAGACGGGTATTGGAAGAAGGTCTTAGAATTGGATCCCGAAAATGCAACTGCCAAACAAGCTTTGGGGATGAAATGAGTATCCTGCTTTAAAAACAGGGACGTTTCATTAAAATGTGACCACTATGAGTGATGCGAGGCAATCGGCCTTCAGGCTGAAACACTTTAGAAAAATCGCCTTGAAGTGCCGACTGCTTCTATGAATGTCCGAAATCGTAATCGCTTGGCCTTTGTAACGCTGAAAGTCAGGGTTATTGTCATTCTGATATTATTATACTGATTGACAAATATTTAAAATAAGTCTTACTCTTGTTATGAAATCTCATAACGGAACAACCTAACAAGACAAAATGCAGTTGCAAACCATTTTTGCCAATCGCAATGGTGGTTGTTGTATGCTGTGAAAGAGAATGTTTAATATCGAGATATTTTTTTACCGGGATTGATGGGTTGAACCTTTATCTGTTCATATTCTTCACCCCTAAATCTAATAACCATTTTTATTATGAAGTCATTCTCAAAAATCCTCTCCGCTAACACGCTCGCTTTATGTTTCTTGTGCGTGTTGATGTTGTCGTTTCGTACTGCCAATGCCCAGCGATTTATTTTGGGTGAAAAGTTTAAGGACAACGGTAAGAACTGGCAAAACACATCAGGGAAACTAAAAACCTTTACCAGTGATGAAATCTATGGTCATCGGTGGACGTTGCAAACTGATGGACGTAATGCGTATAACACAAATTGTGAGGTTAAAGGGCTTTTGCATGTTGGGTCCGGTTCATCGGAGGTCAAAACACTGACCCTAACGAGCACCACTGATTTCAAAGATGTGGACTTAGTGTCAATCAAGTGTTCTTCAGGAAAACCTTACACGTTATCATTGTCGATAGACAATCAGTATAACGAAAGTAAAAACATTGTAGATTCACCGAACGATTTGTTCTCTTTTCCTACAAAGGGTGCGTGTGGAAAACTTAAGGTTCAGATGCAATATGCAAATCCGTTTAAGAAGGCATTGTATCTCTTTTACATTGAAGTAGCCTCTCTGTTGTCCGATAGCAAACCGTTGTTGCAACAGCATGTAAAACCTGCTATTACCTATTCCTACCAAGTGCAGAGAACGTTTGCATCTACACATTGGAACACCATTTGTCTGCCGTTTGATGTGAGCAAGGAGGCTTTAGCCGAGGCAATGGGAAAGAACTGCGAATTGCGAGTGTTTTCAAAAGAAGTTGATAACCACATGCTGAAGTTTTATAAAACCGATGCCATTGAAGCTGGGGTTCCCTATCTCATCAAACCTGTTAAAGAGGTGAAAAACCCTATTTTCTCAAACGTGGTTTACAAAAAGGATGCCATGCCTCAGACAATTCAAGATAAAACTGGGCAATATGCTTTCATCGGCACATTCGACCCGGTAACCCTAAATGCTGATGGTCACGACTTGTTATTGGAGTTAAATCGCTATCTTGCCAAGCCAAATACTAAAGATGACTGCCAAATGTATGGCATGCGAGCTTACTTCAAAATAAATGAGCGTAACAGCACTTCTGACAAGCCGATAAAGTATGGTATTGATTGTGGCAGCGAGAAGGTGAGTGGAATCCTGTCACTTTCGGTACATCCTTCAAAGCACGGCCAGCATGTTTACAACCTACAAGGCATGGATGTAGGAACTGACATTCATCATTTGCCAGCAGGTGTTTATGTGATTGGAGGGAAGAAGATATTAAAAAGATGAGGCGCAAGGCCGGCTCGGATTACCAACTCATTCACTGACTTTCAACTTGGCCGGCGATCAGGTTTAGGCCGGTTCTGTAAATCAGCTTTGACAGGTTGTTAGACTATTTTTGAGCTCAATTTGTTTGTGAGTGAAGGAGTATAGCGAGCTATACGACTGAGCGAACAAGCAAATTGAACCAAAAAAGTACACAAGATGACAAAACGTAAAAAGACTGACATAAAAACTTTACGGCGGCAATTAATAGAACCGCCCTTAATTGATTTCACATGACAAATAGAAAGGCAAGAATCATTAAGTTGCCAAAATCCGAACATACATTTAACTTACAACCGCAAAACATTGATACAATGAGGGATGCTTTGAATTCATTTGCCAGAATATGCAAGAGTATGGCATGTATGGCGCAAGTAAGTCCGCGAGGAAAGAAAGGACTGAAACTTACCTATCAGTTTAAGATTAAATTGAGAGGCATCAGTAAACCACCCGTATGGAGACGTGTGTTAGTACCTGCCAACTTTACTTTCTCAGGTTTCCATGCCGTGATTCAAGAAGCTTTCTGCTGGTGGAACGAACATCTATATAGCTTTGGAGACAGACCTTACAGTCGTATGCTGACGATAGCCGAGGTACAAGAGGACGCATGGAGCGTCGCCCCCGACTATGATGCCCGAGAGTTCACGCTGGGTGAGTTTTATGGAGAGAAACTTGATCCAAAGCATAAACTCTGTTATGTCTACGATTTCGGCGACGATTGGATTCACGACATCATGCTTGAGGACATTATAGAAGAATTGCATCCCCATGCCTCGTGCGTCGCAGGCAAGGGCGCTTGTCCGGGAGAAGATTGTGGCGGAGCTTGGGGATATGAAGAGATGAAAGAGAATGGAGAAGTTGACGATCCCAAATTCTTTGACTTAGAGGGTGCCAACGCTTCAGTGGAAGAGGTAAATCCAGAAGGATTTATGCCGTTGTGACACTGCCGTGTTTTCCATAGACAATGAAGTAAAAGCATAAGCGAGCGCCTGTCTGCACATTCTCGTTCACAAATGGATGTCATGTTTCTTTAGTCATAAATAGTTGATTCCACTTTAGAAAGCCCAACTTTTTAAAGGGTGGTTCTATAAATTAGCTTTGACAGATTGCGAGACTCTTTTTGGTTCAATTTGTTTGTGAGTGAAAGGGTATAGTGCGAGCTATACGACTGAACGAACATGCAAATTGAACCAAAAAGAGTCTACAAAATGACAAACGTAAAAAGACTGACATAGAAAACTTTACGGTGGTAATTTATTGAACCGCTCTTTAGCAACATACCTACCTTCTTAAATGAAGGAGGCGTGCCATTCTGCTTAATCATACATTGTTGAAACAAGGTTGATGCGTTGTCGCTGTATTTGAAAGAAGACTTGTCACGGGTGGCTGCCCTTTTGCTGACCCCAAATCGTTGCAAGCAGTGCTTGTTGGGTTTCGGTTGCTTAGATGCGGTGAGCATCAAACGAAAGAGACTGTCTTGACGCGCAAAACAGTCTCTTGTACTATCAAATCCGATGAGCGGTTCAATCTTCTTCAGACTCAACTTTCACGCATCACCGGATTACTTCTTCCGATAATTCCTTATCATTACTCCGGAAGTGAGATAGCCTCGTTGGGACACACCTCCGCACAAGTTCCGCACTCCGTGCATGCTTCGGGATTGATAGAATAAATGTCACCTTCAGAGATGGCACCTACTGGACACTCGTCAATACAGGTGCCGCATGCGATACAGTCGTTTCCAATTACGTAAGCCATAGATGTAAACTTTTAAGTATTCAATAATGTTCTTGTATAATAGTCTTGGTAGATACCTACTCTAGACGATGCAAAGGTACATGTTTTTATTTTGAATACCTACAAATGGGTAATGTTTTTTTGTTAATTTATCTCTATCGTTGTATCATGAGCACCTGCCAGTGAGGTTCAATTATCGGTTCACATATATAATAATGTAATTCCGTACATTCTGTAAGTCCTGTTTCTGACCGATTTTTTACCCCATCTCTGTGACTTTCACGGGTGTGTAGTCGCATGTTTATGATATTTTTCGTAATTTTGCGTTTTATAATGAACAAATTCAAATTCCATGAGTAAAGTTACGATCAAGGACAAAACGTTCAGAACGTTCATCCCCGAGGCTGACATCTTGGAGCGGGTGAAAGCGGTTGCTGCGAAAATCAACGCTGACATGGCAGGCAAAGACCCGCTGTTTCTCGCCGTGCTGAACGGCTCATTCGTGTTTGCGGCCGACTTGATGCGATACATCACGATTCCCAGTGAAATATCGTTTGTCAAATTGGCCTCGTACCAGGGCATCGCTTCTACGGGCGTCATCAAGGAAGTGATAGGCCTGGCCGAGGACATTACCAACCGCCATGTGGTTATTGTCGAAGACATTGTCGATACGGGGGCAACGATGAGACGTATGCTCGAAACGCTCGGCACGCGTCGTCCCGCATCAATAGACATCTGTACTCTGCTGCTGAAGCCCGGCAAGCTGAGTGTTCCCTTGAACGTTAAATATGTGGCCATGGAGATACCAAACGACTTTATCGTGGGTTATGGTCTCGACTACGAACAGCAAGGTAGAAACTTAAGAAACATTTATACATTAGTAGAAGAATGAAAAATATTGTAATATTCGGTGCTCCCGGATCGGGAAAGGGCACCCAGAGCGAGCAGTTGATTGCCAAGTATGGCTTCGGGCACATCTCCACGGGTGACGTGTTGCGCAATGAAATCAAGAACGGTACCGAACTGGGTACAACGGCTAAAGAGTATATTGACAAGGGGCAGTTGATTCCCGACGAGCTCATGATAGACATCCTGGCCAGCGTGTACGATGGTTTTGGCAAGGCTCACAAGGGTGTCATCTTCGACGGCTTTCCGCGTACCATCCTTCAAGCCGAGGCTTTGAAGCAGATGTTGGCCGACCGCGGTCACTGCGTTGCGGCAATGATTGAACTGGATGTTCCTGAAGACGAGCTGATGAAGCGCCTTATTCAGCGCGGACAGGAGAGCGGTCGTACGGATGATAACGAGGAAACCATCAGGAAACGTTTGACCGTTTATCACTCTCAAACCGCTCCTTTGATTGAATGGTATAAAAAAGAGGGTATTCATCATCATATCAACGGCTTGGGCGAATTAGAAAGAATCACGGCTGATATATGCCAAACAATTGATTTACTTTGAACATTCTTTACTTTGAACTTTGAACTTTGAACATTGAACGTTATTTACTTTGAACATTGAACATTGAGCTTTGAACGTTATTTACTTTGAACATTGAACATTGAGCTTTGAACGTTATTTACTTT
>CAMPYJ010000034.1 GCA_946998205.1 uncultured Prevotella sp.
TTTTTGGTTCCATTTGTTTGTTCGTTCAGTCGTATAGCCCGCTATACTCCTTCACTCACAAACAAATAGACCACAAAAACGGCCTCGCAATCTGACAAAGCTAATTTATAGAACCGCCCTTAAATGGTTATTGACGTGAATTTTTCCCAAAGGTTATCTTCACAAATTCAAAAATGGGGCTTATTCATCTTTTAAAATGAACAAGCCCCAGTCTATGTTGATTGTGCCTCAATCAGATTTACAGCTGAGGACCAGCAGCTACAAGAGCTTTACCAGCTTCGTTGGTGGTGTACTTCACGAAGTTCTTCTGGAAGCGAGCAGCCAAGTCTTTTGCTTTCTCATCCCACTGTGATGCGTCTTTGTAAGTGTCGCGGGGGTCGAGAATATCTGTGGCAACACCTTCCAACTTGGTAGGAACTACGAAGTTGAAGTAAGGGATGGTCTTGGTAGGAGCCTCGTCGATAGAGTGGTTCAAGATAGCATCGATGATACCACGCGTGTCACGGATAGAGATACGCTTGCCCGTACCGTTCCAACCTGTGTTCACCAAGTAAGCCTTAGCGCCATTCTTCTTCATCTTCTTCACCAACTCTTCAGCGTATTTTGTCGGATGCAATTCAAGGAATGCCTGACCGAAGCAAGCTGAGAATGTAGGAGTAGGCTCTGTGATACCACGCTCCGTACCTGCCAATTTAGCTGTGAAGCCAGAGAGGAAGTAATACTTGGTTTGCTCCTCGTTCAGGATAGATACTGGAGGTAACACACCGAACGCATCAGCACTCAAGAAGATAACTTGCTTTGCAGCAGGACCAGCTGAGACAGGACGTACGATGTTCTTAATGTGATAGATAGGATATGTTACACGAGTATTCTCTGTACGAGACTTGTCTGCAAAGTCAATCTTACCTTTCTCATCAACAATAACGTTCTCTAACAATGCATCACGTGTGATAGCTCCGTAGATATCAGGCTCAGACTCTTTGTCAAGGTTGATAACCTTAGCGTAGCATCCACCTTCAAAGTTGAATACACCGTTGTCATCCCATCCGTGCTCGTCATCACCAATCAATAAACGTTTAGGGTCGGTAGACAAGGTTGTTTTACCTGTACCAGACAATCCAAAGAAGATAGCTGTATTCTGACCCTTCATATCAGTGTTAGCAGAGCAGTGCATAGAAGCCATACCCTTCAAAGGCAAAAAGTAGTTCATCATGGAGAACATACCCTTCTTCATTTCACCACCATACCATGTGTTCAAGATAACCTGCTCTTTAGTAGTTACGTTGAAGGCAACACATGTTTCAGAATTCAAACCCAGCTCCTTGTAGTTCTCCACCTTAGCTTTAGAAGCATTGTAAACAACGAAGTCTGGTTCTTGCTCGAATTCTGCTTCGTTCTTTGGACGAATAAACATATTTGTAACGAAGTGAGCTTGCCAAGCAACTTCAACGATGAAACGAATCTTCATGCGAGTGTCTTTGTTAGCACCGCAGAAACCATCAACAATGAACAAGCGCTTGTTGGAAAGCTCTTTCTTAGCCAATTCGTTAACAACCTTCCAAGTTTCCTTGGTCATTCTGTGGTTGTCGTTCTTATATTCGTCTGAAGTCCACCATACTGTATCGTGAGAATTCTCATCGTCTACAATAAACTTATCCTTAGGTGAACGACCTGTGTAAATACCAGTCTGAACGCAAACTGCGCCAAGCTCTGTTTCCTGACCTTTTTCAAAGCCCTCGAGACCTGCTTTAGTCTCTTCCTCAAACAACACTTCGTAAGAAGGATTGTAAACTACTTCTGTTGTACCTGTAATACCATACTTCTCAAGTATGGCTCTATCAAACTTTGCCATTATATAAAAATGTATTTAAGTGTGAATAATTATTCCATACAATATTTTTCTTTGACGACTACAAAATTAATTAAAATAAATAGGTTGACAAATTTTAGCCTGTAAAAAATGTATATAGGTTGTACTCTTTAGGTTAAAGAAATAAAAAAACAATGTGCGTGACGGACATTTGCAATTTTCACTTTGCAAAAATAAATGGAAATTGCCTATTTTTGCACGGTGAAAACATAACATACGTTACGCAATGAAAATTATCAACCTAAGCGAGTCTAACTCCATCATCAATCAATATTTGGCTGAGACGAGAGACGTAGGCTACCAAAAGAACCGCTTGCTGTTTCGTAACAACATCCAGAGAATCGGCGAACTGGAGGCTTACGAGATTTCCAAGCAACTGGATTACGAAACCAAGGATGTTACTACCCCGTTGGGTATTTCACAAGTCAACGTACCTGCCGACAAGATTGTCCTGGCAACCATCTTCCGCGCCGGTCTTCCCTTTCACAACGGATTTCTCAATATCTTCGACCATGCGGGAAATGCCTTTGTTTCTGCTTACCGTGAATATACCGACGAGGAACACCACAACATTGGCGTTCATGTAGAATATTTGGCTACACCGAGCATCGACGGTAAGACTTTAATCATAGCCGACCCCATGTTGGCCACCGGTGCCTCGATGGAATTGGGCTACAAGGCTTTCCTCACCAAGGGCACGCCCAAGCGCATTCACGTGGCATGTGTCATCGCCAGTCCGGAGGGCATCGAACACATCAAGAAGACTTTCCCCGGGGAGAAAACCACCATCTGGTGTGCTGCCATCGATCCGGGACTGAACGAGCACCAATACATCGTGCCGGGATTCGGGGATGCCGGTGACCTTTGCTACGGCGAAAAGCTGTAACCATACTCCTAACGCAAGACGTAATCCGTCGATGAAAGGCATCATCACGCATCAAAATGATGATGAATTTTATTGACAACATACTTCCTTATATTTGGCGTATTTTCAAACAACTCCACTCAAGGTTGCAAATACGCCAAAAATGAGTGTTTTTCGTATCTCATTCAGCTACAATACATTGCATCTTCATCCATGTATGAAGCAGCGTTTTTGTTATCTTTTTCAAGGGCGGTTCTATAAATTAGCTTTGACAGATTGTGAGACTATTTTTGAGTTCAATTTGTTTGTGAGTGAAGGAGTATAGTGAACTATACGACTGAATGAACAAGCAAATTGAAGCAAAAAGAGTCCACAAGATGACAAAACGTAAAAAGACTGACATAAAAAAAACTTTACGGTGGTAATTTATAGAACCGCCCTTAAACCAATAGCATGGCTTTTATCCCGCAATAACCATGCTTTTACCGCATTATAGCATAGCTATTGCGGCGCAAAGTCATGCATATAGCAACCCTAACTCAAGGCTATTGCACCGAAATCTTATTTTTCTCACCCAAAAATCTCATTTTTGCTTCCTCCTTGCCTATTGATTTTTTCTATATGACAAAATAAGAAGTGCCGTTTTAAGGCCATTATTTGGTAAATAATTAGGACATTTATCAGGATGGCATTCGCCCCCAAAACATGATTCATCCGCACACATTCATCCTCTTTCCACCACGTTGGTACTTGCCGTGTCATCAGCGTATAGGCAGGTGATTTATAATAAAATTCAAGAATTATACAATCCATATCTTATTTTTTTCGTACTTTTGTCACCTATTATATACACCTCGAAACACAATAGAACGTTAATTTAGGATATCTTATGGAATACAATTTCAGAGAAATTGAGAAAAAGTGGCAACAACAGTGGGTGAAAAACAAAACCTATCACGTTGTGGAAGATGCCCAAAAGAAAAAATATTATGTACTCAACATGTTCCCCTACCCATCTGGAGCGGGCCTTCACGTAGGCCATCCTTTGGGCTATATTGCCAGTGATATCTACGCGCGGTACAAGCGGCAGAATGGATTCAACGTTCTCAACCCCATGGGCTACGACGCCTATGGACTGCCAGCCGAGCAGTATGCCATACAAACGGGGCAACACCCCTCCATCACTACAGAGGAAAACATCAAGCACTATCGCGAACAGTTGGACAAGATAGGATTTTCGTTCGATTGGGATCGTGAGATTAGAACCTGCGACCCAGCTTATTACAAGTGGACACAATGGGCGTTCATCAAAATGTTTCAATCGTATTATGACAACGATTTGCAGAAAGCACAGCCTATTACGTCGCTCGTACAGCATTTTGAAACTAACGGAACTGACGGTTTGAACGTGGCTCAGAGCGAAGAACTACAATTCACAGCCGATGAATGGAAAGCCATGACAGAGCTTCAACAGCAGCAAACGCTCATGAACTACCGCATCGCTTACCTGGGCGAAACGATGGTAAACTGGTGTGCCGGACTGGGCACCGTGCTGGCCAACGATGAGGTGGTAGATGGCGTGAGCGAGCGAGGTGGCTACCCCGTGGTGCAAAAGAAAATGAAACAATGGTGCTTGCGCGTGTCTGCGTACGCGCAACGCTTGCTCGACGGACTGGAAAAAGTGAACTGGACGGAGTCGCTGAAGGAAACGCAACGCAACTGGATTGGACGCTCGCAAGGTACCGAGGTGCAGTTTAAAGTGGCCAACGCCGATGACCTGTCTTTAACGGTGTTCACCACCCGAGCCGATACCATGTTCGGTGTTACGTTCATGGTGCTGGCGCCAGAGAGCGAATACGTCAGCCAAGTGACCACTCCCGAGCAGGCTGCGGCGGTGGAAGAATATGTAGAAGCGACGAAAAAGCGCACCGAACGCGAACGCATCGCCGATAGAAAAGTAACCGGAGTGTTCACCGGAAGCTACGCCGTGAACCCATTGACGGGCGACAACATCCCCATCTGGGTGGGTGACTATGTACTGGCAGGCTACGGAACAGGGGCCATCATGGCCGTTCCGGCACACGACAGCCGCGACTATGCCTTTGCCAAGCATTTCAATCTGCCCGTCATTCCGCTGATCGAAGGGGCTGATGTGAGTGAAGAGAGCTACGATGCGAAAGAGGGAATCATGACTAACAGTCCGGCTGAAGGAAAACAAACACCGTTGAGCCTCAATGGATTGACGGTGAAAGAGGCCATTGCCGCCACCCGAAAATATGTGGTTGAACAGGGTATCGGGCGCGTTCGGGTGAACTATCGCCTACGCGATGCCATCTTCTCTCGGCAGCGCTATTGGGGCGAACCTTTCCCGGTATATTATCAAGACGGCATGCCTCACATGATTCCCGAAGAGTGCTTGCCGCTCGAATTGCCTGAGATTGACAAGTATGAGCCTACCGAGACAGGCGAACCGCCATTGGGCAGGGCCAAGAAATGGGCTTGGGACGTGGAACAAAACAAGGTGGTGGACAAATCACTTGTCAACAATTCTACCATATTCCCATTGGAATTAAACACCATGCCAGGCTTTGCCGGCAGTTCGGCTTATTACCTTCGTTACATGGATCCGCACAACGATGAGGCATTGGTGGATAAAAAGGTAGCTGCTTATTGGCAGAACGTGGACCTTTATGTGGGTGGAACGGAACACGCCACGGGTCACTTGATTTATTCAAGATTTTGGAATAAGTTCCTGCATGATTATGGTTACTCCTTCAAGGAAGAACCTTTTGAGAAGCTGGTGAACCAGGGAATGATACAAGGACGCAGCAACTTTGTGTATCGTATCAACAACGATGACCATTCGGCAGCGCCTGTTTTCGTGTCATTGGGATTGAAAGAACAATATAAAACCACTCCCATTCATGTGGACGTGAACATGGTTCACGGCGACGTGTTGGACATAGAGGCCTTCAAGGCGTGGCGGCCGGAATACAAACATGCTGAATTTATCCTGGAAGGAGATAAATATGTGTGCGGCTGGGCCATCGAGAAGATGTCGAAATCGATGTACAACGTTGTCAATCCTGACATGATAGTAGAACAGTATGGTGCCGACACTTTGCGCTTGTACGAAATGTTCTTAGGCCCGGTAGAGGCCAGCAAGCCATGGGACACCAACGGCATTGACGGTTGTCACCGGTTCTTGAAGAAACTGTGGGGACTGATTTACGAAAACAGAACCGACAAGTTCTTGCCCAACGACGATGAGCCAACAAAAGAACAGCTGAAGTCTGTACACAAACTCATCAAGAAAGTGACGGGCGACATCGAGCAGTTTTCATACAACACGGCCATCTCTGCCTTCATGATCTGCGTAAACGAACTGACGCAAAGCAAGTGCGCCAACAAGGAACTGCTCAAGGATGTCATCAAACTGTTGTCACCCTTCGCACCACACGTCAGCGAAGAGCTGTGGCACGCGCTGGGTGGAGAGGGCTCGGTTTGCGATGCCCAATGGCCTGCATGCAATGAGGAATATCTCAAAGAGAGCGACGTACAGATGACGGTATCGTTCAACGGAAAGGCTCGCTTCCAGATGGTGTTCGGCATAGACGACAGTCGTGAAGCCATCGAAGAAAAGGTGCTTGCCGACGAGCGAACACAAAAATACATCGCAGACAAAACAATTATCAAGACTATCATCGTTCCAAAAAAAATCATCAACATCGTTCTCAAATGATTAAAAACAAGGAATTCATCTTATCAGAGGTAAAAGACTATGTGTTCATCACGCTTGGTCTTTTGCTTTACACCACGGCGTTCACCATATTCCTGCTGCCCTACGAAATAGTAACCGGCGGGGTGACAGGTATGTCGGCCATCGTGTATTACGCCACCGGCTTTAAGCTGGAGAACACATACATGATCATCAACATCACATTACTAATCGTAGCCCTGAAGATTCTGGGCTTCCGATTCATGATGAAGACCATCTATGCCATCTTTGCCCTATACTTCATGCTGAAGATAGCGCAAGACCTGATGCCGCTGGACGGCCATGGTAACTTCGTCAAAGTGCTGGGCGAGGGTCAAGACTTCATGTCGATGGTCATCGGATGTTGTCTTACCGGCACATCGCTGGCCGTGGTGTTCCTGAACAACGGCAGTACGGGCGGGTCGGACATCATCGCCGCATGCGTGAACAAATACAAGGATTTGTCGCTCGGACAGGTGCTGATATTGGTAGACATATGTATTGTCAGCAGTTGTTTCTTCTTCCCCCAATTTGGCGAAATGGCACAACGAGCACACAAGGTGGTGTTTGGTTACTGCACCATCATCATTGAATGCTTCATGCTCGACTTTGTGTTTGCCCGTCAACGACAATCAGTTCAGTTCATGATTTATTCGAGAAAACACGAAGAGATAGCCGACATTCTGTCCAAAGAAACTGATCATGGACTCACCATTCTTGACGGACACGGGTGGTATACCGGACAGGAAATCAAGGTAATTTGTTTGTTAGCCCGTAAAAATGAAAGTCAGTTAATCTTCCGACTCATCAAGATGACCGACCCAAACGCCTTTGTCAGTCAGAGTTCTGTCATCGGTGTGTATGGCGAGGGATTTGATCAAATTAAGGTAAAAGTAAAGAAAAAACATGAAGATCGTATTCGCAACAAACAATCCCAACAAGCTTCAGGAAATTCGTGACATACTGGGAGAACGGTTTGAAATAGTGTCTCTGCAAGATATCGGTTGTCATGAGGATATTCCAGAGACAGGAGATACCTTGCAAGAGAATGCCTTACAAAAGGCCATGTATGTGGCTGAACACTATGGATTGGACTGCTTTGCCGATGATACAGGCCTTGAAGTGGAAGCTCTTAATGGTCAACCAGGCGTTCACAGCGCACGCTATGCCGAAGGAACCGACCATGACAGCGAGGCAAACATGCGGAAACTATTGCGTGAATTACAGGGAAAAAACAATCGAAAGGCTTGTTTCAGAACAGTCATAGCCTTGTTGAAACACGCTAAAAAACAAACAACTGGCACGTCGGAAAACAGCAATTATCAACCTGAAATTCATTATTTTGAAGGACGTGTGGATGGTTTAATTGCAGAAGAGAAACGTGGTGATGCTGGTTTTGGCTATGATCCGCTGTTCATTCCCAACGGATATAGTCAGAGTTTTGCCGAACTTGGTGAAACTATAAAAAACCATATCTCGCACCGCGCACAGGCTGTAGAAAAGTTGGCAGAATATCTTAACGGTAAGATCAACGAAACTTCATAACCCTACTACAGCATGAAAACAACCTTTGTTTCCGCACTTCTCATTCTTATGTGCTGTCTGAAAAACATGGCACAAATAGGAACATGGAAAGTATATCCATCCTATGAGCACATCACAGATGTACAGCAAGCAGGATCTACTATTTACACATTAGCCTCAGGTGGACTTTTCGCGTATCATAAGAGTGATAACAGCGTACAAACTCTTGACCGAACAACGGGGCTGAATGATACTGAAATCACGCACATTGGATATAATAGGGCAGCCAGACGATTGGTTATCGTGTACAAAAACTATAATATAGATTTGCTTGATGACAACGGCAACGTGACAAATCTTTCTGACTATTGTACTAAATCGCTAACCGATGATAAAACCATCCATTCTATCTTCATGGATGGCATTTATGCCTATCTCGCTACTGGATTCGGCATCATGAAAGTTAATGTTAGAGACGCCGAAATAAGTGATACCTACTTTCTGGGCTTTCAGGTAGACTGGATTCATCAACAGCAAGACCAATTGATAGCAGAATCGTCCGCAAAAGGGAAATACGCGGCAAAATTATCCTCTAATTTATTAGACAAAAAGAATTGGAACAGAATAGGAAATTATACAAAAAACACAAACCAAAAAGATGAAGCACTGATGAAGAAAATGGAGAAGTATAGGCCAATAGGACCTAAATACAACCATTTCTATCACATGATATATACAAACAACCAACTTTATACAACTGCAGGAGTATTTATATCAGGGAATACAGACCTTAATCATCCTGGCACTGTTCAGGTTTTTAATGAACAACGATGGCAGATATATCAAGACAGTTTAGAAAAAATTACAGGCTACTCTTATGTAGATAACAACTGTGTAGCCGTTGACCCTCATGACAAAGACCACGTTTTCGCAGGAGGAAGAACCGGACTGTACGAATTTTTACACGGAAAACTCATTAAATATTATAACAAGAATAACAGCATTCTTGGCGCCGCCATTGACCGTGGAAGGGAATTAAGTAACAACTATGTACTCATCAACGGAATGACATTTGACAAAAACTCACACCTATGGATATTAAATAGTCAGACAAAAAGAGAGACCATCATAGAACTTACACCCGATGGTAAGATGATTTCACATTTTCAAAAAGATTTAATAGACCAGACGAGCAAAGTCAGTTGCATGACAAGCGCCATGTTTGACAGTAGAGGCTTATTGTGGTTTGCCAACGCACACAGTGGCTTTCCCGGTTTGTTTTGTTATTGTCCCATCACCAACAAACTACACACAATAAACAAATTAGTAAATCAAGATGGTATTAATCTTGACGTACTGTCAGTAAAATGTATTGTTGAAGATTTAGAAAACAATATTTGGATTGGCACGAACATAGGTCCTTTAATGTTGCCTGCCTCACAAATACCCACATTAGAGAATGTTGTATTTAATCAAATAAAAATAGATAGGAAAGACGGAAGCAATCTTGCCGACTACTTATTATCAGGCGTAGACATCACATGCATTGCCGTTGACCAAAGCAACCGTAAGTGGTTTGGAACAGGAAACAATGGCGTGTATCTAATGAGTGCCGACGCTAACGAACAAATACATCATTTCACAACCAACAACAGCGTATTGCCTTCTAATAACATTCAAAGCATTGTCATTAATGACAAAACAGGTGAAGTGTTTTTTGGCAGCGACAAAGGACTTTGTTCTTATTACAGTGATGCCACAAAAGCTGCAGAAAACATGAATAAGGAAACCACATATGCTTATCCAAATCCCATAGAACCGGGCTATACGGGACCTATCACTATCGTTGGTCTCAGCTATCAAGCCGACATAAAGATAGTTACAGTCAATGGTGTACTCGTTGCCCAAGGAAGAAGTAATGGAGGTACTTTCGTTTGGAACGGCACTGACATGAACGGAAACCCTGTCGCTTCCGGCATGTATATGGTACAAACCGCAACACAAGAGGGAAAATTAGGAACCGTATGCAAAATAGCCATCATAAGATAATCACTGCTTTCACATTATTACAAATCATCATTCTGTGTGTATTTGGCTATACTCCCTATCCCGACAGTGAAGGATATATCAAACTCGCCAACGACTGTTTAATTTACCATGAGCCTTATCCTGTTAGCATAAAACTAACAGATTTAGCTTTCATATGGAACATAGGTGCTATAAATACCGTTGCCTTATCTCTGAAATTGTTTCATTCCGTCGTTCCTTTGCTTGTTTGCTATTCACTGATGAAAGGCGTGACGGCCTGGATGCTGTATAAAATCACACAACAAATAACAAATACGAGAACAGCAAACATAGCACTGCTCATATACGTTTTATATCCTGCCAATTACGGTGAAGCAACTTCCGTACAAAGCGAAGTGCCTAATATATTTTTTTCATTAACAGGACTATACCTTATTATTTGTAAGAAAAAGAGTTTTATGGGTGGTGGTATCATCGCCATAGCCAATTGGTTTCGCCCCATAGGACTTGTTTATATTATCGCCGTCACCATTTACCAGCGAAAGAAAGCTGTCAAGACAATGATAGGATATGCCGCCATGATTGGCATCATAGGATGGATGAGTTATTACAGAACAGGCTGTTTTATCTATCAAGCTCAAACAGGTTGGATGGCTTTATTGCAATATAGCGTAGATTACACTGCAACGAAAAGCGATGACGCCTTACCCATCATTACCGATACGCACATCAACGTAACAGAGAAAGATAAGATATGGAGAAACCGTTTCTTCGCATGGCTGAAAGAACATCCTGCCGATTATATCGCTCAAATGCCTGAAAAACTTTACAAGCTCTTTGTTTCCGACAACGTAAACATGTGTGCTTTCTTGTCTCATAAGCAACATCGCAAGTATTTGTACAGCGAACTTAACATGAGACAATTGGCAAACGATTTCCCTACTTATACGCCTGTGCAATTTCTTACCATAATAAATTTGTTTTTTTATTACATACTAATTGTTTTGTTCGTAACGAGCTGCCTGCAGATACGCAGGCTTCCATATAGGCAAACTCTCATACTTCCCTTTGCCCTCATCATCCTGAACATACTCATGATTATGCTTGTAGGGCATGGAGAAGCCCGCTTTCATTATCCCTTCATGCCTTACATCATCATCATAGACGCTGTCCTCATCAGTAAAATCATTACAAGAAAAACATCCATCCAATCGATAAACCAATGCCCACACTGCATAGAATAAACTGGATTGACAGCGCTCGAGGTCTTTGCATGACAGCCATTTTATATGATCATACCGAGATATATTATGCCAATGACAACATTATCCCGTACGAAATGTATGTGATAAACGCACTCACCGCTTTTTTCTTCATATCTGGATTCTTATTTTGGAAGGGAAAACCTTTTCAAATAAAAAATAAGATGACATCCATTTTCCGTTCACTCGTCATACCTTATTTTATATTTACCACTGCCATGGCTGTTCCAAAAGCAATGGTTCATGGAGAAAACATAGAAATAACCAACATCATCAAACAAATCTTGTCAGGCAACGCGTCGTGGTTTATTGCTGCGTTGATTATCGCCGAACTGATTTTCGCTTGCATCCTGTATCTTGGCAAAGAAAAAACAAGCATCACCATAACATGCAGTGTCATATTATTTTTTATTGGATTGTCATTCAATAAAACCAACTTATCCATACCATGGAACGCGCACATAGCTTCTCTGTCTGTCTTTTTTATAGCGGCAGGCTATTTATATCACCGGTTCAACCACTTCTTGGTGCAATACGTCAACGGCGTTACGATGGCGTTAGCGTTTGCCGTGCTATGTGTATGCAAATGGATGGAATGCCAGTATGGATTAAAGATGATGATGTTTGGTTTACAGATAGACAACACATTCATTTTCCTAACCGACTCTTTGCTGTTCATCTTCCCTTTTATCTACATCGTACAGCGATTACCACAAATTAAGTTGATACTGTATGTAGGAAGACACAGCATGGTTTATTATTTCTTATGTGGCGGCATACCGCTACTCACCGGCAAAATGTTCAATGCGGTTTCGCTTACTTACTCTTCAAACCACTTGTTGCTTTTACCTGTATTTGTTTGTGTGCTTGTTATCTCAACCATCGCAACGCGGATGATCTGCAAGTGCGTCAAAACCGTTTAAGCGGCTTTTTTCAGACGTTATCCACTCACATCATATATTTATTTTCTTTATATTTTAAATGAAAAAACATAAATGATAAGGTATGATGTGACGTGGATTAGTTGATAACTTTCTTCCGTTTTGTTTGCTTATTAAGTTATACTTGTCTTACACTCACTTATCCTCCATGTGTCATGATAACTTTTTATTGACAGACAATGAATTAAGTACATTATCCACCAAACAGCCGCGTAACGATGTTATTTTATAAGTTGACATCTTTTCATGTTCGATAACTGTGCAAAACATGTGTATGAGGACGGAATAAAGGTGAGGATATCTACAATAAAAGAAGCGGTTTTTGTTGTGTATGGATAACTCTTGATTTATAAAATGATTATCAACAGTGTTATCCACGGCTTTTGTGGATAACTCAGGCATGCCTTAATTTGATGTGGAAGTAGAATTTAGGTGATATGTATAGGGCGGTTCTATAAATTAGCTTTGTCAGATTGCGAGGCTGTTTTTGTGGACAATTTGTTTGTGAGTGAAGGAGTATAGCGGGCTATACGACTGAACGAACAAACAAATTGAACCAAAAACGGAGCAAGCCGAATACAATCAAACTTGTTTGAATTGTTGAGGCGCAGCCTGTTTTATATAAAAAGAGACCGCAAGATGACAAAACGTAAACTGTCCAACATACAAAAAACTTTACGGCGGTAATTTATAGAACCGCCCTGTAATGTAAAGATGATGATGGAGTATAAAAAAAACAGCTGTTGGCATGAATTTAAGTCAACAGCTGTTTCTATTTAAAAATGTTATTTGATTATTCCTCTTCTGGAGAGAAATCTTCTTTTCCTACACCGCACAATGGACATACCCAGTCATCTGGGAGATCTTCAAATGCTGTTCCGGGAGCGATTCCTCCATCGGGATCGCCTTCTGCTGGGTCATAAACATAACCGCAAGTTTCGCATACATACTTTTTCATAATCTTGTTTTTAAATAAGTGAGTTAATTAATTTTGTTTGCTTTTTTTATTCATAACTTCATCAAGCTTGTTGATGATTTGTTCTGGTTTTATTTCGTTCAAGCAGGCATAATCTTTCTTCCAGCATGGTTTGTTGCCGTAGATGGAGCAAGGGCGGCACGGTATATCTGCCTGAATTACGAGGTCTGTGCTTTGGTTCCACCCCATGAATCCCGCAAAGGGATGCGTGGCGCCCCAAATGCTGATGACGGGTGTGTTGACCAATGACGCCAAATGCATGTTGGCGCTGTCCATGCTGATCATCACATCCAAGTGGTACATCAAAAGAAGTTCTTTTTGCAAAGAGTCTAATATTGTAGCAACACTGACACATCTGTCAAACTTTTCTGCCCACACAGTCAGCTGTTCTTGTTCTTCCTTTCTGCCACCAAACAGGAAAATCCGTGTATTGTCATACTTGGCTTGTATCATTTCTATTGTTTTTTCCATCTTTTCAAATGGATAAACCTTACCCTTGTGCGCCGCGAATGGTGCTATGCCAATCCACCGTTCGTTCTTGTTTTTCGCTCCGATGCTTTCTGGTAAGTCGGGTGCGGAGCCGTCTTGCCGCGGAAGGATGGACGTGAAATCCATCTTGATGGGATAACCTAATTTCGCAAAGACATCCGCGTAGTTGTTGAACGACGTTTGCAGCGGTGTCAACACCTTGTTCCCTCTCGCGGTCAGCTTTCGCCTGTCGGCCCGGTGTTTGTCGATGTGCGCTACTTTGAACCTGCCCAGTGAGAATCTGGCGCGCAGGTATTTCGAGCGCAGGTTATCATGCAAATCGGCTATGGCGGTGAATCGTTTGGCCGTGAGCCTGCGGTAAAGTTTGTTCAGTCCGTGCAGATTTCGGTATTCGTTGTTCAGGTCGGCCGACATGAAATCAACGTTCGGTGCCAGATTGTCGAAGAAACTTGCCGCGAAGGGTCGGCTCAGCACGCTGATGCGAATGTTGGGATATTGTCTTGCCAACGAGTACACTACCGGAACCGTCATGGCTACGTCACCCATGGCCGAGAACCGTATGATGAGCAGATGTTCGGTCTTCATTTATTTCTTATAGAGTACCGGGTTGGTGGATGGGTCGTTGTACATCTTCATCTGTCGGTACACCTTCATGTATTTCCGTCCCTCTTGGATGTCTTCCAGCAGCTGGTCGATGGCTGTTCCCAAGTCTTTTTGTTGTTCCAGCAGCACGTTCAGCTTGGCCATGCATGTATCTCTATGCTCTTTTGAGGCATCTTGTCGTTCGGCTTGCTCGCGCATGTGGTAAATCTTCAGTGCCAGTATTGACAGTCTGTCAATGGCCCATGCCGGACTTTCGGTGTTGATGCGCGCGCCGGGCAGCACTTTCACTTCAGCGTATTTCTGTCTGAAGTGGCTGTCTATCTGTTCAACCAGATCCGTACGGTCTTGATTGGAGCGGTCTATGCGGCGCTTGAGGGTCAACGCTTCCGTTGGATCAATGTGCGGGTCTCTGATGATGTCTTCGAAATGCCATTGAACAGTGTCAATCCAGCACTTCAGGTACAGCCGGTTTTCGATGGTTCCGTCGTCGTAGGGATTGTCAATCGGTGTGTCGATGTCGTCCTGGACGTGATAATCATCAATCGCTCGTTGAAAGATTTTGTTACATTGTTCACTAAATGACATGTTGCTTTTGCTTTTGATTATTTATGCAAATATAAATAATTATAGGTAATGGTCAAAACAAAATCAAAGTTTTTTAGTACATTTCAACAAACTGGGCGTTCTTTGATTTCATTCTTGTCATTTTGCACATTCCTATCGCTCAGGAGTATTGATTGGTTAGAAAAAATGTAGATAGCAGTGTGAATTTTCTTGACAAGCAACCTTTTTATTTCGGGCGTTTTTGCAGACAACTCTTCATCCGGCTGCAAATACGCCAAATATGCGTTGATTTTGTATATTATTGATACATAATAAATTATATTTTTCAGTCGCAGTTTTTCAACTTCATTTTTACTTTTTTCAAGTTAAACGCATTGCTTTTACCCTGCAATATGCATGACTTTGTTGCGATATGTCATGCAAATTGATTGGCAATGTCGTATCTATTGCATCTTAAATGCATTGCTTTGGATTAAAAATTTCATTTTTTCTTGCTTCGTAATCGCTTGTTTGCTTCCTCTATGCATAGTAAATTTTTCCAGAATGAACGTTTTGAAGTGCTGTTTTAGTGGCATAATTTGGTTAAAAATTTCTACATTTTTTAAGGTTGAGATGTAATTTATCACATTTCGTAATATTGTAGACGTGTACATAGTCACGCATCTACCTATATATTGATGTATTTTTCTATTTTTGTAGATGTCACCTATTATAATATTCTATAAATTACCGCAATTTTTATCAAAACAAGCCATTTGATTGCACAATATAGGGTGTAATGTGCAATATAAAGTACTTTTTTCGATAAAACATTTGTAGATGTGAATAAAAATTTGTTCCTTTGCAGCCGTATTTTTGATAATGAATCACTTATAAACATTTTAAAAAAGTTACAATTATGTCAGAAATTGAAAGCAAAGTAAAGGCTATTATCGTAGATAAGTTGGGTGTTGATGAGGCTGAGGTAAAGCCAGAGGCAAGTTTCACCAATGATCTGGGTGCCGATTCATTGGATACCGTAGAGCTGATCATGGAGTTCGAGAAGGAATTCGGTATCTCTATTCCAGACGACAAAGCCGAGAAGATTGCAACCGTAGGTGATGCCATTTCTTACATAGAAGAGAATGCGAAATAATTAAAAGCATACGATTTTGGTTGAGCTGAGGTGTTTTTTCAGCTCAATTTCAATTTGCTTTTAGGGCGGTTCTATAAATTAGCTTTGACAGATTGTGAGACTTCTTTTGAGGTTAGCTTGTTTGTGAGTGTAGGAGTATAGCGAGCTATACCACTGCGCGAACAGGGGAATTGGACCAAAAAAAGTCAGCAAGATGACAAGACGTAAATAGACTGACATAAAAATTTTTACGGTGGTAATTTATAGAACCGTCCTTTAATCAATTTTTTTTATTCAATCGATGGAATTAAAGAGAGTAGTAGTAACAGGACTTGGTGCCGTGACACCTATTGGCAATACGCCTGAAGAAACATGGAAAAGCATGTTGGCCGGTAAGAGTGGTGCTGCTCCTATTACATTATTTGATGCTTCCAACTTCAAGACGCATTTCGCTTGCGAGGTGAAAGGCTTGAACATCAACGACTATATTGACAGAAAGGCCGCGCGTAAGCTGGACCGCTACACGCAGTTGGCCATGATTTCGGCCATGCAGGGCGTGAAGGATGCCGGTCTTGACTTGGAAAAAGAAGATAAAACCCGTATCGGTGTCATTTATGGCGTGGGCATTGGTGGTATAAAGACCTTTGAGGAAGAGGTTTCCTATTATGCTCTGAATAAGCAAGACGGTCCTAAGTTCAGTCCGTTCTTCATTCCTAAGATGATTGCCGACATCGCTTCCGGACAGATTTCCATTCTCTTTGGATTTAACGGTCCCAACTATACCACGACCAGTGCGTGCGCCTCCTCAAGCACGGCCTTGTCTTCCGCGTTCAATCTCATTCGTCTGGGAAAGGCCAACATCATCGTTTCCGGTGGTGCCGAGGCGGCTATTACGGCCAGTGGCGTGGGAGGTTTCAACGCCATGCATGCGTTGTCAACGCGTAATGACGACCCTGAGCATGCTTCAAGGCCGTTCAGTGCCAGTCGTGACGGTTTCGTCATGGGCGAGGGAGCGGGCTGTCTGATTCTTGAAGAGTTGGAACACGCCAAGGCGCGCGGTGCCAAAATCTACGCTGAAATGATTGGCGAGGGCGCCAGTGCCGACGCTTATCACATCACGGCCAGCCATCCGGAGGGTCTTGGTGCCAAGCTTGTGATGACCGCAGCCCTGGATGATGCCGGACTGAAGCCGGAGGATATTGATTACATCAACGTGCATGGTACCTCCACACCCGTTGGAGACATCTCTGAGGCCAAGGCCATCAAGGACGTGTTCGGCAGCCATGCGTACAAACTGAACATCAGTTCTACCAAGAGTATGACCGGCCACTTGCTGGGTGCCGCAGGCGCGGTAGAGGCCATGGCGTGCGTGTTGGCTGTTCAGAACGACGTTGTTCCGCCTACCATCAACCACGATGAGGCTGACAAGGATTCGGAAATTGACTATGACTTGAACTTCACGTTCAACAAAGCTCAGCAGCGTGAGGTGCGCGTAGCATTGAGCAACACGTTCGGGTTCGGTGGACATAACGCTTGTGTAGTATTCAAGAAGTATGCTGAGTAACATTCTCGATAGGATAAAGCTCCCGTTCCGGCGTGAAAGGGAGCTTTACTCGTCTTTGTACCATATCATCGGTTTCTATCCACACAACATCAGTTTCTATAAGTTGGCCTTGATGCACAAGAGCGTCATGCGCCGCAATGACAAGGGCAAGCCCGTGAACAACGAGCGTTTGGAGTTTCTCGGCGATGCCATTCTCGATGCCACCGTGGGACATATCGTGTACGAGCATTTTCCCGGTAAGCGTGAGGGCTTTCTCACAAACACGCGCAGCAAGCTGGTTCAACGCAGCACGTTGAACAAGTTGGCCAACGAGATGGGCGTTTGCAACCTCATCCTCAGCAGCGGACGTAACGCCTCTCATAACAGTTACATGGGCGGAAATGCCTTTGAAGCTCTCGTGGGCGCCATCTATTTGGACCGCGGTTACGATGCTTGCATGCGATTCATGAAGAATCGTATCTTGAAGGAAATGCTCAACATTGATAAGGTTGCTTACAAGGAAGTGAATTTCAAGAGTAAGCTGATTGAATGGAGTCAGAAAAACAGAGTGAAGATCAGTTTCAAGCTGTTGAAACAAAAACTGGATAAAAACGGCAATCCGGTCTTCAGGTATGCAGCCGTACTCGAAGGAGTGGAGGGATGTTCTGGCGAGGGATTCAGCAAGAAAGAGAGTCAACAGCTGGCCAGCAAGCTAACGTTGGAACAACTGAAACGCAAGCCGCAGTTCATCGATGAGGTGTTTGCGGCAAAGACCAACCGTACCAAGATGGAGGAAGAACCTGTTGTCATCGTGCCGGACACGCGTCAACAGGATGATTTCATCGTGGTGAAAAACGACAACCTACCGGTACAGAAGCACGAGTCGCCTTTCCAAGAGGAGGTGTTTACGGAGTCTCAAGACGAGTTTCGTGAAGAGACACCCGTTGTTTCAGAGTTGTCTGGTGATATGGATGACCTCCATTTAGACGATATAAGCGCACGAAGAATGAGCGATGAGGAAATCATCGCCAAGGCCGAAGAAGAGGCTTTCTCGGACGAATAACTGCGGCGGCAGCGTGCATGTTGATGCATGCAGTCGGCGTAGCTGTCGGCAGTGGTCGTGTATCGTCCTTTTAATGCAAGTATATAGGTATTTATGTAAGTAATGATGCGGTTGGTTCAGCTTGTGAATTGGCCGCTTTCTGATCTTCATGGATGAGTTTGAGCAAGTGTTCTACCGCTTCTTCAGTAGGTATGTTTTTCTCAACACATGTTTGTTTTCTGTACAGAGAAACCTTTCCCGGGCCGGCACCTACATAACCATAATCGGCATCAGCCATCTCTCCAGGTCCGTTGACAATGCATCCCATGATGCCAATCTTGAGGCCTTTCATCTCTTTTGTGGAGTCTTTGATGCGCGCGATGGTCTGTTGCAGGTCGTATAAGGTGCGTCCACAGCCCGGACAACTGATGTATTCGGTTTTGCTCATGCGCAGTCTTCCCGCCTGTAAGATGTTGAATGCCGTGTCTTCCAGTACGCATTCGGGCAGTTGTCCGTCGTTCATGAGCCAGATACCGTCTGTCAATCCGTCAATCATCAATGCCCCCATGTCGGCCGATGCGTCCAGTTGGAAGTCGCTCTTGTCATCATGACGGTACATTTGAGCGAAGACTACGGGATTGTACACACCGTTGTTCATCATCTCGTGAACCAACGCTCGCTGGTCTCCTACCCTGTTTTGGTGGTTGCTCATGCACACCACAACAATCTCGGGATGGGCTTTCAGGCACGCAACATATTCCTCTGCAGGCGTTCCGAACTGCAACACCAGGAACTTGATGTCCGACTTCATGCTGGCAACGAATGGCATGGCCATGGACGGAAAGATGGGATATGTGTTTTTCTCACCATGGTATGCGTTGTAATCAACGATATATTTCTGTCCTTCAGCATAGGTAGGAACTTGGCTACCCATGTAAATGTAATCAGCATGACGGCCTTTGTTGGAAGTAATGACGACAGGCACGTTGCTTCCACCGATGTTTCCAGCCGCGCGGGTTCTTCGCCTTTCAGGGCGAAGGTAGTTGAAGTGCGGGTTGGGTTCTGCTGGAATCATCAGGTGTCCGGCACGCTTAGTGACGTAATCTGCCAAGTGTCTGGCCACGGGAATCTCACATTCGGGTTCTTCAGAAAGCGATACGCGTATCGTATCTCCAATGCCGTCTGCCAATAAAGCACCGATTCCCACCGCGCTCTTGATGCGTCCGTCCTCGCCTTCTCCAGCTTCTGTCACGCCAAGGTGTAAGGGATAGTGCATGTCTTCCTTGTCCATCGTGTCGACAAGCAAGCGCACTGACTGCACCATCACTACCGTATTGCTTGCTTTGATGGAGATAACAACGTTATCAAATTGCTGTTTTTTGCAGATACGGAGAAACTCCATGCAGCTTTCTACAATGCCTTCGGGCGTGTCACCGTATCGGTTTCGTATTCTGTCCGACAGCGATCCGTGGTTTACCCCTATGCGAATGGCGGTGTGGTTGGCTTTACAAATGTTGAGAAAAGGTACAAACCGGTCTTCAATCTTTTTGAGTTCGCGCGCATACTCTTCGTCTGTGTACTCTAATTGGATGAACTTTCGGGCGGGATCCACATAATTTCCCGGGTTGATGCGAACCTTCTCGGTATGCTGTGCAGCCACATCAGCCACGTTAGCATTAAAGTGTACGTCGGCCACCAGCGGTGTTTCATACCCTTTGGCATGCAATCCATCATGGATGTTCTTCAGGTTTTCAGCCTCTCTCCTACCCTGTGTGGTGAGTCGTACCAACTCTCCGCCGGCGCGAATGATGCGTTCTGCCTGCTCAACGCACGCCTGCGTGTCATTCGTGTCGGTTGTGGTCATCGACTGGATGCGTATCGGATTATCGCCACCAATATCGATATTGCCTACATGTACTACGTTCGATTTACGGCGTTGATAGTTAAAAAGATCTGTCATGTGTACACGCTTCTCTTAGTTAGTCTTGTATTCGTAATCTTTTATTTGTGCCAAATCAGCATTTGCTTTTGTGATTTTGGCACCCAATCCAGCTTTGTGATCTTTGATTTTTTGTGCGATTGACTCGTCTGTCAGTGCCAGCATCTCCACCGCGAGGATAGCAGCGTTCATGGAAGCGTTAACCCCTACCGTGGCAACAGGAATGCCCGGTGGCATCTGTATGATGCTGAGCATGGCGTCTAAGCCGTCCAACATTCCTTTAATGGGAACGCCGATGACGGGCAACGTGGTGTTGGCGGCAATCACGCCAGGCAGCGCAGCAGCCATTCCGGCAGCGGCAATGATCACTTTGATGCCTCTGTTTGCGGCCCCTTTGGCAAACTCTTCAACGGCAGCGGGCGTGCGGTGAGCTGACAAAGCGTTTACCTCAAAGGGTATTTTCAGGTCGTTCAGAAACTTACACGCTTTCTCCATGACTGGGAGATCGCTTGTGCTACCCATGATGATGCTTACTAATGGTTTCATGTTCATATTGTTTTAAGAGATTGATTTCAAATCATTGAGATAATGTAGAAGGCGGCTGTCAGGCCAACGATGAATCCAACGTTCACCTGTGACAGCGTGTGTTGCTTGAGAATGATGCGGCTCGACCCCACCAATCCGGCGAATAAGGTGGCCAGACAGAGCCACCATGTGGGATTGAACTGAAACAACATGGCAAACGACATCAATGCGCCTGTCACGCCACCGATGGCTGCCGAGTGGGTAGATATCTTCCACCAGACGTTGATGAGCGCGCAGATAATCTGGATGGCGAGTGCCGTGATGAGGATGCTGCTGATGAAATGTGGGATGTGATACAGGTTCATGATGTAGTAACATGCGAAGTAACACACTATCGAGATGATGTAAGGCACCATTCGTCGCTCCTTCATTCCCAGCTCGTGCAGTGTCCATCCCTGGTATTTTCGATACAGGTGTATCAGCAAGGTTGGCAGCAACACGGTGAAAAGATACACCATCATGATGACGGTAAGCTTGTAATACCAAGGAACCAGCCTGTTGAGATAACTCAACATGAACAGTGCTACCAGTCCAAGCACGGGCAGATAGAAGGGTGTGAAGACGATGCTTATCGTCCGAGCGGCCAAAATAATGTTTTTTTCTTTCATATTGTGTCATCCGCAGGTTGTGTCTTTGCGGATGGTTTCTTCTTCATGTTTTAGCGTCATTCATGACAAACGATGCGTCAATCATTCTTTCCTGAGCCGTGCAACCGATAGTCCTAATTGCTCTCTGTACTTGGCTACGGTGCGTCGGGCCACGGGGAATCCCATCTTTCTCAGTTCCTTGGCCAGCGCCTCGTCACTGAACGGCTTGCGTTTGTCCTCGTGTTCGATTACTTCTTTCAGTGCCAGTTTGATTTTCCGGGTAGAGAGTTCTTCCCCCTCATCGGTGGTGTAGCTGTCGGTGAAGAAGAACCTGAGCGGGAAAGTGCCCCATTTCGTCTGTGCATACTTGATGTTGCTCACGCGCGAGATGGTAGAGATGTCCAGTCCGGTCTTGTCGGCTATGTCTTTCAGAATCATGGGTTTGAGGTCTGACTCGTCACCGTCGAGGAAGAACTTACGCTGCCAGTCTATAATCGCTTTCATCGTTATGTACAGCGTATGTCGGCGTTGTTTAATGGCATCGATGAACCCTTGCGCCTTGTCAACTTTCTGTTTGGCGTACAACAGCGCTTCCTTTTCCTGCCTGTTCATGTTCTCCTTGTTGTTCTTGTAGGTGTCCACCATGTCGGAAAACGATGGAGAGATGGTAAGTTGTGGAATTTTTCCCTGGCTCAGTGTGAACGATATGTTGTTGTTGTCATCCACATCGATGATAAAGTCGGGTGTGATTTGCTGGACGTTCCTGCCCATGGTCTCGCCCATTGATGCGCCAGGTTTGGGATTGAGCTTGCGTATCTCTTCTTGAACCGCACGAAGTTGCAAGTCGGATAGTTTGAGGTTGGCCTGTATCTTGTCCCAATGTTTCTTGGTGAACGCGTCAAACTGACTGGTCACCACTTGCTGCAAGATGTCTTTGAGTTTGCTCTCCGGACGCCTTTCCACCTGCAACAGCAGACACTCTTGCAGCGACCTGGCGCCGATGCCCGCAGGGTCGAACCCTTGCAGGATATACAATACCTCCTCTATTTGCGTGGTCGTGACGTCGATGTTGTGGTAGATGGCCAGTTCGTCACTAATCGATTCTGCATCCTTTCGCAGGTAGCCGTCGTCGTCGAGCGAGCCGATGAGATATTCCATCACGTCTTTCTGCGTGTCCGTGAGGTTCTCCATCATCATCTGCTCTTTCAGTTTGTCGTAGAAAGATTTGGTGTCTCCGTAAACAATCTCCTCATAGTCGGCGTTGTCTTGCGGATGATAAGCCCCGTAAGCGTCAGGCATCTCGTCGTCCCTACCGATGTTTTCCAGGGCTTTGTCCAATGCTTCTTCGCGCTCTTCGCGTTCAGTCCGCTCGGCAAAGTCTTCCTCCCGTTCGTCCCGTCCGTCTGTTTCATCCTCATGGTGTTCCTCCCCTTCGGCTTTCTCCAACGCCGGATTGTCATCCAGTTCGGCGTTGACGCTCTCCTCCAGTTCGGTCAACGGCATCTCCAGCAGCTTCACTTGCAACATCTGTTGCTGTGACAGTCGTTGTACCTGCTGTTGTCGTTGTTCTTGAGTCTGTATGAGTTTGTTGGCCATTGCTGTATATCCAGTCCCTTCAGAAGATGTGCGCGTGCGTTCTTCACGCCCTGTTGACGCACATGCAAAAATACAAAAGATATTCTTATAATCCGCTTCTTTGCGGGGTAATTTTCCAAGATTGCCCAGCCGGCAGGCTCGCTTTCGGTTGGCGCACGCTGGGAAAGCAACCTCCGTCAATCCTTAAAATAATCCTTGAGCTGTGCGGCCAGCGCGGCCAAGTGTTCCGGATTGGCATTGCCATAACGCTGCCAAATGTCCTGACAGGGTACGAGCAGCGGGTGAATCATCATGTCATCACGATTCAGGTATGGGTCACAGAACTTGAAAACCGTCATCACGTCCACGATTTTTCCTGGTTTCAGGCGCATCAATTTGGCCAGACAGACAATCTCGGGCGTTTCGGCTACCATGGTAATGGGTACGAGCCTGAAATACAAATCCAAGATGATGATGAGCATCATCGGTGTGAGTTCCGCGTCAACTGCGAGCGGTTTGAAGTCGTGTTCAAAAGATTCGTTCACCTCTACCCCATCGTAAAACAACACTGCTTGTCCAAATCCCCGCATCTTTCTCAGCAACTTAACCCCACGAGCCAATTTGTTAGGGTGCTCGGCATACTCGTTCCACAGCTTTTCCAAGCGTGGCGTGTCCAGTCGTCTCAGCCGAAACATCTGTCCGTATAAGGTCTGTGGCGGTATATGTAGTTCCAGGCTAAGGTCAACCATGGCGCGCGAATACAAGGCTTTCACGCCAATAGGCTTCTTCAGGTACAGTTGCATCAACAGCAACCAACAGTCGTCCGACCATTCATTGGGTATTGACATGATCATTCATTGTTTTGACAAAAAGAGCATGCGCAGCTTGCAAGGATGCGTGTTTTACGCATTTGCAGCGAAAACTCTTTGTGGCAAAGATAACATAAGTTTTGCAAAGCATCAAGTAAACGCATTGCTTTTTCTTGCAAAAGCATTACTTTTGCATCATTCATGAATCAATAATTACCACGATGAACAAAACTTTAATCATCCTGTCTTTGTGCTTTTGTTGGATAACCTCCAACGCTCAACTTTCTAAAACCGAGATTCGCAACAACCCTTTGTTGGCTGCCAACGGCTATTACGCTTATCCCGGGCCGCTCAAACGTCAGCTCACGCCTGCACCAAAGGGATATGTTCCGTTTTACATCAGTCATTATGGGCGGCACGGTTCGCGCTATCTCATCGACCCAAACGATTACAACGGTCCGCTTCGTACGTTGCAACAGGCCGACAGCCTGGGCAAACTCACCCCTTTGGGCAAGGAGGTGTTGCGCAAAGTAACCCTGATTTGCAACGAGTCGAAAGGTAGATTGGGCGAGCTGACCTTACGCGGAGCCGAGCAACATCAGCAGATAGCACGCCGCATGTTTGAGCGTTTTCCCGAGGTTTTTCGCGGAAAAACGCATGTGGATGCCAAGAGCAGCACCGTCATCCGCTGCATCTTGTCCATGGAAAATGCATTGCAGCAGCTGGCAAGGCTCAATCCTCAACTGCACATCACGCACGATGCCAGTGCGTATGACATGCCTTATTTGGTGTATGGCGACACGGCTTTGTACAAAAACAAAATGCCAGGCAAGGTAAAAGACGTCTACGAGGCTTTTGCCAAGCGGCATGACAACCATGTAGGGGTGATGAACCGAATTTTCAAGGATGAAAGCTATTGGCGCGAACACGTTGACGCTACACGATTAAACACCCAGCTTTACAACCTTGCCAGCAACGTGCAGAGCACCGAACTGCGCCATCAGCTGTCGCTCTTAGACCTCTTTACTCACGACGAGTTGTATGATGCTTGGCTCAAAACCAATGCGTGGTGGTACATCAACTATGGCCCGTCACCTCTGAACGGTGCTGTTCAGCCTTATTCGCAACGCATGTTGCTGCGCCGCATCATCACCGAGGCCGACAGTTGCGTGGCTCTCTCCCACCCCGGCGCAACGCTTCGTTACGGACACGACACGATGGTGATGCCCCTGGTGTGCCTGTTAGACATCAATGGTTACGGCAAACAGATTGAGGACTTGGAGCGTTTGGATGATGAGAATTGGCTGGATTACCGCATCTTCCCCATGGCCTGCAACCTACAATTCGTGTTCTATCGCTCGCAAGCGCGTCCGCATGACATTCTTGTGAAGGTGCTTCTGAACGAAGACGAAGTCACTCTACCCCTCCCAACCGACATCGCTCCCTATTATCATTGGAACGATTTCAAGACTTATTATCTGAACAAGATAGATCAGTTTCAAATCAAGAAGTAACCGGAGGGGAGCCGTTTTTACATTCATTCGCTGACTGTTCTTTGTGAAAGACAAAAAGGGCAGGTGAAATGCGATGCCGTTGACATGTCATTCATCATGCCCCCTTTTGAACAAATTATGTTTATATTTTTTATCAAATTATGCCCCTAAAACGGCACTTGAAAACTTTCAATATAGAAAAAATTGATAGGCAAAGCGGAAGCAAATAGGGGAGTGGAGCGTGAGAAAATTCGGATTTTTCCGCAAAAAGCATGGTGTTGCCGCCTTAGAGCCATCACTTTGTGCCGTCATTCACATGCTTTTAAACCGCAATAGCATACACATTGCCAGCTTAAGTCAATGCTTTTGACCGCCAAATGGCTGAATCAGACAGGTTAATTCATCTATCGAATCCGTAAAACGTTATGTATTAACGTAATACGAAAACAGCTCATATTTGGCGTATTAGCGGCTGTATGCCTGTCTGTTTGTACACATGGCCAATATGAAAGGATAGGCTGTCAAGAAAAATCATGTTGTTCCGCAAGGGAGTTCTTTATCCGCTCAACAGGGAAATGCGCAGGTATACAAGAAAAATCTCCGTGACGCAAGAGTTCACGGAGATTGCTAACAAATAATGTCTTTATGCAACGATTGTTTGCTTTCATCTAAAAATTGATGCCGACACTAACGTAGGGATTTATATAGAGGCCTCTGGTAGTGTTTCGTTCTTTAGAAACAGAGCTGTGATAATCGGTCAAGGGAAGCGTGGGAGTCACGCCAATGCGAAACATCACACCATCGGCTGACGATTGGTAACGGTAGCCCAAATCCAAGAATGTGGCCAACCCCGACAAATTCTCACTGCTCTTTGTGGTTTTGCCAAAGTAATTGTATGAAGCGTGGTAAATGGAATAATTAAAGCCCAAGCCCACTTCAAGGTTGTGTATTTTATTGCCAATTAAATAGTTTACGGCTAAAGGAATGTTTACACCTTGTGTCTTCGTGGGCTCAGATTCAAGAAAGTTTGTGTCGGTTGTATAGGTGTAACCCAAGCCTATGCGTCCCCCCCACTTTGTGTTTGCACCAAAACGCGTGTCGTAATAAACGCCGGCACCGAATGTTCCAGACCCTAAAAAGTCGATAAAAACATTCCTTTGCTTTTGGGCAAAAGCACTTACTGACACGAACAACAGCAATAACACGGTTTTAATTTTGTTGTTAATTCTATTCTTTCTCATTGTTTATGAATAATTTGTTGTTATTGAATTTCAGGTACAAAGATATGATAAAAAATAATGTAACATCAAATCTGTTTCAAATACTTCTATATGGCAGCTTCTACATGCATGATGTTTGTACCTTTGTAAGGTGTGTTTTAGTTATAAATTTCACCCAACGTGTTGCCTTGAGCAATGTGTTTTTGGGCTTTCTGTTCGAGTTTCTATCAGTTGGCGAATAGTCATGAAAAAGTATTCTTTTTGTTAAGATAAATGAAAATATTGCGACAAAAATGATTTCTTTACGATGAGATTACCGTATTTTGTCTATTTTTGCGGACTAAAGAATGTAAGGTTATTTTAGTGCGAATGATGACAAGAAGTACGAAACGCAGATTGATGGCGTGGATGATGGTGCTTACCTTCATCTCGGCTCTTCTTGTTAAAGACGTTCATGCGCACAATGTAACTGTTCAGCTGTTAGATCAAACAGAGCAACACCAAACCACAGTACAGGCATATTGTTACATTTGTAACTTTGACCTGTGCAAGATGAGCATGCCCAAACTCTTTGTTTGGCAGCCTGTGTTGCTTGTAAAACGTATTGTTAAACCGCTGTTTGCAGCACAAATAGTTTATCGTGAGCCGCTTACGGTAAACGCTCATTCGCCACCTTTTTTAATTCATAATTCTTAATTCATAATTCATAATTCGGAGGAGAGAGACTTCTTTCGGCTGAAGAATGATGATATTCATACCACTATCTTATTTAAAGATAGTGCGAGCTGAACGCAATCAGGTTTGCCTGAAATTGCTAAGGCGAAGTTTCTTTTATGTAAAAACAGCGCAAGCCGAGCATAGAGAGCGTTTACTTTCTATATTGAGGTGTAGCCTGTTTTATGTAAAGATAGTGCGAGCTGAACGCAATCAAACTTGTTTGTAATTGCTAAGGCGAAGTTTCTTTTATGTAAAAACAGCGCAAGCCGAGCATAGAGA
>CAMPYJ010000035.1 GCA_946998205.1 uncultured Prevotella sp.
CGAATACAATCAAACTTGTTTGAATTGTTGAGGCGCAGCCTGTTTTATATAAAGGCTGGTTCTATAAATTACCACCGCACATAGTCATTAAATGTTTATGAAATACGTTTTGTTATCTTTTGGCTTCTTTTTGGTTCAAAATGTAAGTTCGTTCAGTCGTGTAGCTCGCTACACTCCTTCACTCTCTTGCATTTTGACCTCAAAAATAAGCTCAAAATCTAACAAAGCTAATTTATAGAACCAGCCTAAAAAGAGGCCACAAGATGACAAGACATAAAAAACTGACATCATAAAACTTTACGGTGGTAATTTATAGAACCACCCTAAAATCATATAGACATGGATATAGATCAATTGAAACAATTAGCCGTCTTGTACAAAAGTGAATTGCTGCAAAGAGTGGTTCCTTTTTGGCTTGAGAAGTCACAAGACGAAGAGCATGGTGGGTACTTCACATGCTTGGATCGCAAAGGAAATGTTTTTGACACCGACAAATTTGTTTGGCTGCAGTGTCGTGAGGTGTGGTTGTTCGCCATGCTGTATAACAAGGTAGAGAAAAACGAGGAATGGCTGAACTGCGCCATCCAAGGTGCAGAGTTCCTGAAAAAGCACGGGCACGACGGCCGGTACAACTGGTATTTCTCGCTCGACAGGACAGGCGAACCCTTGGTTGAGCCTTACAACATCTTTTCATACACCTTCGCAGCCATGGCCTTCGGACAGCTAAGTTTGGCAACAGGCAACGACGAATACGCCGCCATCGCCAAGAAAACGTTTGACATCATCCTATCGAAGGTAGACAATCCCAAAGGCAAGTGGAACAAGATACATCCCGGAACGCGCAACATGAAAAACTTCGCACTGCCCATGATACTCTGCAACTTAGCCTTGGAGATAGAGCATCTTCTTGATGAAAACTACCTGCTCGAGACCATGGAAACGTGCATACATGAAGTGATGGACGTGTTTTGCCGACCGGAGTTTGGCGGCATCATCGTGGAAAACGTGGGAGCCGACGGCAAACTGGTAGACTGCTTCGAGGGCAGACAGGTGACACCGGGGCATGCCATAGAGGCCATGTGGTTTGTCATGGACTTGGGCAAACGTCTGGACAGACCCGAGCTGATAGAAAAAGCCAAGGACACCGCGCTTACGATGTTGGAGTATGGTTGGGACAAGGAGTTTGGCGGCCTGTACTATTTAATGGATCGCAACGGCTGTCCTCCCCAGCAATTGGAGTGGGATCAGAAGCTGTGGTGGGTACACATCGAAACCCTTATCTCCATGCTCAAGGGCTATCAGCTCACGGGTGACAAGAGGTGTATGGACTGGTTCAAGAAAGTGCACGAATATGCTTGGACGCATTTCAGGGATCAACAATATCCGGAATGGTACGGATACCTCAACAGGCGCGGCGAAGTGCTGTTGCCATTGAAGGGCGGAAAATGGAAAGGATGTTTCCATGTGCCCAGAGGAATGTACCAATGCTGGACTACGTTGGATGAAATCGTCAAGGCAAACGATACCCAATAAAGCGAACCATGACAAACAGGAGAAACTTTATCTGGTAAATGAATGAGGTCTCATCGCTTGTGCTGTACGGCAAAACGCCGTCTTCCTGCACCAAGGTGGACAACACTTTTGCACGGCACGGGGACGGCGAGACTTCTGCTACGCCGCAGGCCATGAAGGGCATGCCTGTTAAAGCTACATTTCTGGATGAGATAAGTTGGGACACTCCGCACCAAATTTGAATTGTTTGTTTGCGACATGCCCATCCGCTTCCTGCCAATAAAAATGGGAGAAACTGCTGTTGAATCTTGATGCCGCGCTGAAAGCCGGAATGGAAAACTCCATTACCTTTGAGTTCTCGCACTTCATGAGTCCCAACTCCGCATATTTGCAAGCTGGCCACTTGTATCCATAGATACTGCGAGCATTTTAATATTTAAATCATTCACTAACCTAAAAATCATAATTAATGGAAAAAATTAGATGGTGTATCAGGAGGTTTGTTGTGTCCTTGATCCTAACAGTCACATGCGTGGCAGCAAGCCATGCGCAAAATGTGATAACAGGAACAGTCAGCGACGCGAACGGTGAGCCAATGGTAGGAGTGTCTGTCATTGTGAAAGGAACGACGAGAGGACAGGTTACTAACATTGATGGACGATACCAAATCGAGGCTAAAGTCAATGACATATTGACTTTTGCAAGTGTCGGCATGGCATCGCGAGAAGTTAGGGTGGGCAATCGCAAGACGATTGACATTACGATGAAGGAGGATGTAGCCGCCTTAAGCGAGGTCGTTGTGGTGGGCTATGGCACACAAAAGCGAGGTAGCATTACGGGCGCTATCTCCACGGTTTCTGATAAAGAGATACTCAAGGCGCCGACCATGAGTATCAGTAATATCATCGGACCCCGCATCGCAGGTGTGGCAGCCGTGCAATTAAGTGGGCAGCCCGGTAGTGATAACGCTGCGCTCACCATGCGCGGACAAGGGGGTATCATCTACGTTATTGATGGTATTCGGCGCACCGCAGCCGACTTCAACGGTTTGGATCCGAACGAGATAGAATCGGTGTCTATCCTGAAAGACGCTTCCGCCGTGTCTGTCTATGGTCTGGATGCCAACGGAGCGTTTATCGTAACCACGAAGAAAGGCAGCAAAAACAAGACTTCCATCTCCTACACGGGAGCTTTCGGATTGAGCGAGAACGCACAAAATCAGGTATGGCTTGACGGCCCCGGGTACGCTTATTGGTACAACAAAGCACGCGAATTGCAGGGCGATGCCCCCGTCTTTACAAATGAAATGGTACAAAAGATGCGTGACGGGGTTGACGGTTGGGGCAACACCAACTGGTACAAAAAATTGTTTGGAACCGGAAGCCGTATGCACCACAATGTGTCTGCATCGGGTGGAAACGACAAGGTGAAGTTTTTCGCATCAATGGGTTATTTGAAAGAAAACGGTAATATTGACAATTTCGATTATGACCGTCTGAACCTTCGTTCAAACATCGATGCGAAGATAACCGACAACCTTACTTTCGTGCTGGGCATATCCGGGCGTATAGAGAAGCGCAGTGAACCCCGATACTCTGCCAACCCAGACGATTGGCATAACATTCCACAGCAAATCATCAGGGCTATGCCATACGTTCCGGAAACAACGGAATATCAGGGAAAAACTTACGCCGTGTCTACACCAACCGCATCGTCACCCGTTGCGCCATTGGCATCCATCAACGAGTCAGGATACAACAAGTCTAATCGTTCGTTTGTCCAGACCAATTTCAGTCTGAAATATGATGCGCCTTGGCTGAAAGGCTTAAGCGTGAAGTTTCAAGGTGCTTACGATGTTAATTTCTATTTTAACAAGGTGCTAAGCAATCCTTACGAGGTGATGCAAATCAGTCTACCCACCTCCACATCCAAGACATTGAATTATTATAAAGCTTTCGATGCCCAAGGAAACAGCGTGTCGCTGAGCGAGGCCGCCGGCAGGGGTTACAACTTTACCACACAAACCAGTGTGACATACGACAACAGGTTTGACAAGCATACCGTGGGCGTACTGCTGTTGGCTGAGACGCGCGAACACAAAAGTAACGACTTGAGTGCCAAAGGCACAGGATTGGACTTCTTGCAGCTTGATGAGCTTGACAAGATTACCAACTTGACTGGCGATGGCAAGGAAAAGATGCCAGAGATTGGTGGTTACAGCAGATTTACGCGGATAGCTGGATTTGTTGGCAGGATTAATTACAACTATGATGACAAGTATTACTTGGAGGCCTCGGCACGTTATGATGGCAGCTACCTTTTTGGCGGCATGAACAACAGATGGGTGTTCTTGCCCAGTTTATCGTTGGGTTGGCGCATCAATAACGAAAAATGGTTTGATGCCGACTGGGTGAACAACCTGAAACTGCGTGCGGGTGTTGGTAAAACAGGCACAAGTAGCGGATTGAACGCATTTCAATGGCGCAATGCAATGACACTGGTGAAAAACGCAGTGGTACTGGGTGGCGGAAGCCAGTCGATGATGTACGCCAGCGTTTTAGGCAATCCTAACCTTCGGTGGGCGCAATGCATGAACTACAATCTCGGTGTAGACGCAACCTTATGGAATGGCCTTTTAGGTGTTGAGTTTGACGTGTTCTATAAATATGAGTATGACAAAATTTCATCTGTCGTGGGTGCGTTCCCACCATCACGAGGTGGATATTATCACAACTCAGCCAATATAAACAAGGCTGATTACAAGGGATTTGAGGTGGCTTTAACCCATCGTAACCACATCGGGAATTTTAATTATGGTGGAAAATTGATATGGTCGTACGCTTATGGACGTTGGCTGAAATACGCCAGTGATTCTGACAATGCTCCTGAGTACCAACGCATCACAGGTAAACAAATCGGTGCCAAGTATGGTTTCATGGACGCAGGACTGTTTAAGGACGAGGCAGATATAGCCACTTCGCCAACTGTTGTTGGTTATAAAGCACTGCCGGGCTATATAAAATATGTGGACCGTAATGGTGATGGTGTGATAACCGCTGCGCAAGACCAAGGCTATGTAGGTAAAAGCTCAACCCCAACACACACAGGTTCGTTCAACTTGTTTGGCGATTGGAAGGGATTCGACTTCGACTTGTTGTTCTCTTGGGGGTTAGGCAATGTCGTGGCCTTGACCGGGGAATACAGTGGTTCGGGCATCCAAGACAACACGGCCTATACCAAGCCGTTCTACCACGGTGGTAACTCACCGACTTATTTGGTGGAGAAATCGTGGACACCCGACAACCCCAACGCAGAGTTTCCGCGTCTTGAGATTTCAGGTCCGAGCAACAACAACGGTTTCTCTTCCACGTTCTGGTATCGCTCTGGCAATTACATGCGATTAAAGACAGCACAAATTGGCTACAACTTCCCCAAACAATGGCTAACTAACATAGGCATTGAGGGTGCAAGACTATATGTGGAGGGTTTCAACCTGTTGACATTCAGCAGTCTGACCAAATACAACATAGATCCTGAGTCTCCTTCTGTAAACAACGGTTACTACCCGCAGCAGAGGACGTATACCTTGGGAATAAAACTAACTTTCTAAAAGATTTGACAGTATGAAAAATATTGGTTTTAACATAGCGGTGGCATTTTGCGCAGTCTTGCCCTTGACATCGTGTAACGACTGGCTGGATGGCGTTACTCAAACAGCGACCGTAAGTGATGAAATCGTTTGGCAAGACGCAAAGTACGTCGATAAAAACGTGAATGCTTTTTATACCGCTTTGCACAGATACGGCCAGTTTGGGGAGACGCAGTTTGGTGGTAGTCTTACCGAAAGTCTTACCGATGCCTTCAAATATGGCTCGGTAGCACTGGGTCATCGCGCAGGCCATCCTAATGTTTACGTCACCGACCCATCCGTGGTGACACCCGATGGATGTCTGTATGATGTATGGAGCGAGGATGCCGCTTATGGAAGTATCAGGCAGATAAACCAGTTTTTAACGGTGCAGAAGCAGTATTCAAAGTTTTCCGCAGAGCAAAACAAACGCTGGGAGGCACAGGCTCGTTTCTTCCGCGCATACCTATACTTCCAGCTGGCTAAACGGCACGGCGGCGTAGTTATCTACAAGGAATTGCCCGAAAGTAACGACAAAGCACTTAGTACGGCTGAAGATACTTGGAAATTTATCGCTGAGGATCTTGACTATGCGGCAGCTAACCTTCCTGCGGTGTGGACAGACCCCAACGCAAAAGGCAGGGTAACTCAAGGAGCCGCCTATGCCCTGAAATCACGAGCCATGCTTTACGCAGAACAATGGCAGGCTGCATACGACGCGGCTGACAAGGTAGAGAAGCTCGGTCTTTACGATTTGGCATCCAATTACGCTGACGCATGGAGTGGCAACAACAACGAATGCATATTGGCTTTTAGGTATAACAAGGACAGTGGACCTTACCACAGCTTTGACAAATACTATGTGCCGCAGTGCGACGGATACGATTATGGCGCCATGGGAACACCCACGCAGGAAATGGTGGAGTGCTATGAGACTAAAGATGGCAAAACCGTGGACTGGACTCCATGGCATGGGACGACCGACAGAAAGCCTCCTTATGACCAGCTTGAACCCCGATTTGCCGCTACCATTATATATGCTGGATGCAAATGGAAGGGACGCAAGATGGATTGCTGTGTTGGAGGCAAGAATGGTGAGTTCATGGCTTATCGTGAACAGGCTTACTCTTACGGCAAAACCACCACAGGATATTTTCTTCGTAAGCTGCTTGACGAAAAACTGACGGACATCAAAGGACAACACAGCTCGCAGCCATGGGTGGAAATACGCTTTGCCGAGGTGTTGCTCAACAAAGCCGAGGCTGCCTTCAGATTAGGAAAAATCAGTGAGGCACAGACGCTCATGAACCGCGTGCGGAAACGTGTTGGACTGCCAGCGAAAACCTCTACCGGTGACGCTTGGTTTAAGGATTACCGCAACGAGCGTAAGGTGGAATTAGCTTACGAAGGACATCTGTTCTGGGATATGCGTAGGTGGAAACTGGCTCATATTGAGTATAACAACTACCGCTGTCACGGTATGAAGATTACCAACGGCACATACGAGTATGTTGATTGTGACGGTCAAGACCGTAAGTTCTCATCAAAACTCTACAGGCTGCCTGTTCCTACATCCGAATTGAAAAACAATAAGTTGGCCAAGCAGTTTGATGAATGGAAATAACAACCTTTAAGTATTGACAAATATGAAAACCAAAATATTGACATTAGCCTGCAACCTGCTGCTTATTTTTACATGGGTAGGTTGCCAAGAGCCCGAGGAGTTTCACCCTAATATAGAGCGAAACGGCATCACGAATCTCACAGCACGGTTTATTGATGATGACAGGGACGAAAACAACTTCACAAGTGAGATAGACTATCAAAACAAAGTGATTACCGTCGTGTTTCCTTATAACTACCCACGGCTGTCTGACAATGTTCTCGACAAGTCGTCACTCAAAAAGATGCGGGTGTTCGCAAGTCTCGAAAACAACGTGTATGTAACACCTAAGCTGTACTTTATGGATCTGACGAAGGAGAACACGATTACCGTGACCGACCAGAATGGAGGGAAGGCAGACTATAAAGTAGTGGCAGAAATAAGAAAAAGCAACGAGTGCGCCATCACTAAGTTTGACCTTCCGAATGCCAACTTAAGTGGTCTTGTGAAGGAAGCAGACAAGGTAATCTCCCTTGTCTCTGCTGACGAGATTGGCAAACAGCTTGCAACGGTGAGCATCTCTCACGGAGCCACCATTTCTCCTGACCCAACAGTCGTAGCTCTTGACTATGACCAGGAACAACAATTCAAGGTTACGGCGCAGGACGGTGTTACCTCGAGGGTATACACGGTGAAAAAGGAAATTCCGCAAAAAATCAGCAATGGGTTGCGCGCCAGCAGCGCTCAATTGTTGTGGGTAAAGAAACTTGTGGACATTGGATTAACCCAAAACCACATGACTACCGGTATCGCCGCTCTGAACAACTATGTTGTTGTGAACGAGAGAGGCAATGGACAAGCTGTATATCTCAACGCCAAGACTGGAGAGATAGCGGGTCATATCGACATCAGCGAATTTGCGGGGAGCCTGGCAAACATGTATGCCACAGCAGATGATAACGACAATATATTGTTCTGCAACTTCAACAATCAGAAAGATGGAAAGTTCATCATCTGGAGAGTAAAGGGTGTCAAGGGTAAGCCTGAAAAGTATTTAGAATATACCACAAGCGCACAGATGGGACGTAAGCTATCTGTTATAGGCAGCTTGGATGGTGATGCTATTATTACGGTACCCATAGGCGGTACGGCAGGACAATTTGCGCGCTGGCAGGTGAAAGCCGGAAAGCTGGTTTCTACCACGCCAGTCATAGTTCAAGCCCAAGGCTTAGGCAACTGGGGTAATAATGCGGACGTAATATACAGCGATCCAGCTGACCCTACAAGTGACTATTTTGCTGCGTACTATGCCGAACCAAGGCATGCCTCATTCTTTGATGGCAAAACCAATTCCATCAAGGCCAAGGGACCTAAAATTTCTCCCAACTGGCTGCAGAATGCGGTAGACTATACCGTGTTTAACAAAGCACACTACTTCATTTCTAACTCTGTGAATCTTTGGACATGGGGTACAGACGATTGCATCTACTTGTTCGACACTGGTGGTGGCAATTTGGATACGCAGGTGCTTGACTTTTCTTCAAAAGGCTTGGACATAAATGGCAAGTACGGAGGCAAGGCATTAGGAAAACAAAATGCAAATGGAACAGGCGACGTCGCCCTGAGAGTATCGAACGACGGATACTATCTGTACATCTACTTCATGTTTACCAACGGATATGTTGGTTGCATGCGCTGCGACTGTTTGGATTTGTAATCTTTCATTCAACCATCTCAATGCTTTGACCCTGTCACTGCATTGAGATGGCTTTCATCGCTCACGGTTGACAAAAAACAGATCCATCTTGTTGGATGATGAAAAAAGAACCTTATATTTAATAGCAAGAACAAAATAATAAATGATAACGGATGAAGCAACAATATAGTACTATTAGCCTTTTATTACTGACACTACTGTTTTTTTTAGCATGTGGCTCAAAAGACCCAATAGATTATTGGGGACAAAACAAACAAAAGGAAAAACAGGAAAATGGCAAAGAAACAGAAAATAAGACCGACAAACCAAGATATATCTGGATTGACGCTGCAGCGAATTTTCCTGACTTCGCCAATAGCAAAGAGGCCATAATGCGAGATCTGACCCTTGCCAAAGATGCAGGTTTCACGGATATCGTGGTAGACGTGCGACCCACATGCGGTGACGTGTTGTTCAAGACCTCAATGGTAGAACAAGTAAAATATCAATACGCGTGGACATCAACAGGCTATACAAAGATAGACCGCACGGCCACATGGGACTACTTGCAAGCGTTCATAGATGCTGCGCGAAAATTGGATTTGAAAGTTCATGCAGCTATTAACACCTTTGTGGGAGGGAACACCATGAACAACGGTACGGGCATGGTGTATCGTGACGAGAGCAAGAGGGCGTGGACAACACAGATGAGCACAGCTCAGGGTATTGTCAGTATTATGGACGAGGCTGAGCCTACCAAGTTTCTAAATCCAGCTAATCCGGAAGTGCAAACTTTTCTTTGCAACTTGTTGCGAGATCTTGCGAAATATGACCTTGACGGTATTGTGTTGGATCGAGGCAGATATTTGGATCTGCGTGCCGACTTCTCTGATCTTTCCCGCAGAAAATTTGAAACGTATATGGGTAGCAAAGTCTCTAATTTCCCAGAAGACATCCTTCCCAAAGGTGCGACAAAGCTACCCGGGAAACCTTCTGATTACACAAAGAAATGGTTGGAGTTTAGAGCAAAAACCATACGCGACTTTATGGAAAAGGCACGAAACGCAGTCAAGAGCGTCAACTCCAAAATACAATTTGGCGTGTATGTCGGTGGTTGGTACTCCACCTATTACACTGTGGGCGTGAATTGGGGCTCCCCTAATTTTAAAACCTCTGATTATTATAGATGGGCAACTAAAAATTATCAATCATGCGGATACGCTGACTTGATGGATCAAATGCTCATTGGCGCTTACGCCTCTCCGTTATGCGTTTATGGCAATACTGAATGGACCATGCAGGGATTCTGCCTACAGGCCATGTCAAAGATAAAAGGTTCTTGCCCCAAAGTAGTGGGAGGACCCGATGTAGGTAATTGGGACACAGCCAACAAAGCCACTCAAGAGCAGGAAAACCAAGCTATCGTGCAATCAGTCAAGGCATGCATGGATGCTTGTAATGGTTATTTTCTGTTTGACATGATTCATCTTAAGAAAGCCAAACAATGGGAATATGCCAAGGAAGGCATCGCTAAAGCCATTGACAAAACAAATCACTAACATTTATATACTTATTATGAAAAGAACCTGTCTCACACTACTCCTATTGTGCACCACCTTACTGACTTTTGCCACGACCAAACCCAAGGTCATGTGGTTGGATTGCTCGGCCAACTTCGAGCGGTTCAGTTATCCTGACTCCATCAGGTATTACGTTGGCAAATGCCACGAGGCCGGTATCACGCATTTAGTATTGGACATTAAGGATAACACCGGCGAGGTGCTTTACGACAGCAAGTACACATCGAGGAAAAGAACGTGGAAGGGATTTACACGTCCTGATTTTGACTTTATCAACACGTTCATCTCCGAAGCTCACAAGCTGGGCATGGTTATCTTTGCCGGCATGAACATCTTCGCCGACGGAAGCAAGGCGCACGGTCAGCCAAGAGGAGCTGTCTTTGGGAAAAATAAGAAATGGCAATCCATCAATTACGTTCCCGGAAAAGGCCTCATCCCCGTGACAGAACTGAACGGAAAAACTTCCATGTTCTTAAACCCGGCCTTGAAAGACGTGCAACGGCATGAAATCAATATCGTGAAAGAGGTGGTAAAACGCTTCAAGTTTGACGGCATCATGTTGGATCGGGCGCGCTATGATTGCATCGAATCAGACTTTTCGGAAGCATCGCGCACCTTGTTTGAAAAATACATCGGTAAAAAACTAAACAGATATCCAGAAGACATATACGAATGGAAAGCCAACGACAAAGGTTCGTTCGACAGAGTTCCCGGTATGTATTACAAGAAATGGATAGAGTGGCGCGCCTCTGTCATCTATGGTTTTATAAAGGATGTCAGAACCGCTATTAAAAAAATAGATTCCCAATGTATGCTGGCCTCATACACGGGGGCATGGTATCCTACCTATTATGAGGTGGGTGTGAACTGGGCAAGCAACAAGTATGACCCTTCAAAGGATTTCCCATGGGCCACGCCTGAGTATCGCCAATATGGCTATGCTGAACTGATAGACTTCTACACCAACGGTAATTATTATAAAAATGTAACCATAGACGATTATCACAAGTCGTCAGGATTGTACAAAAACGAGACCGACAGCGAAGTCTCGTCAGGCGAATACCTCTGCGTGGAAGGTGGTTGCAAATATACAAGACGATTGTTGCAGGGTGCCAAGCCATTTTATGGAGGCCTATATGTAGAAGACTACCGGAAAAACGCCCTGCAGTTTCAGAAAGCTGTCCGCATGAACCTCAAGGAGTCTGACGGTGTCATGATATTCGACATTGTGCACGTCATCCTCTATGATTGGTGGAAAGAGCTGAAAGAAGCATTGGACGAACACCATGCGCCGAATCCATACGAGCTGCGCGGATCGGTCACTTGCGAAGGCAAGGGCATGCCCAATGTTGTGGTGACAGACGGGAAACGCTGCGTAGTGACAGACAAGAACGGCGTATATCGCATACCAAACGTGGGCGACACACGGTTCGTGTACATATCCACACCTGCCGGATATCTCACCGAAACCAACAGGGGAATACCCCTGTTTTATCAAGAAATTGACCATCAAAAACAACTGTTGGAATACAATTTCAAACTCAAGAAAAATCCAAAGGACGACTCAAGGCATGTCGTCATCGTTGAGGCCGACGTGCAAGCCAATACCAAAGAGCACTGGTTGAAATACGGTCCGGTAGTGGACGACTATCGCAGGCTGTTGGCCTCAACCCCTGACAAAGATGCGTTTGGCTTGTCATGCGGTGACATCTGTTGGGACACGCCGACAACATTCTTCGAGGATTACATGCGACAGGCAGAGCGCGTCGACATTCCTTTTTATCGGGTGATTGGAAATCACGACATGGACTACAATGGCCGGACGCACGAAACCTCCTACCAGTCGTTTGAAACGCACTTCGGGCCATCATGCTATTCTTTCAACAAGGGCTACGCTCACTATGTCGTTATCGACAATTGCTTTTACGTTGGACGCCAATACTTCTATGTAGGATACATTGATGAGAATACGTTCAAATGGTTGGAACAAGACCTTTCCTACGTTCCCAAAGGCACCATGGTTTTTGTGGCGGCGCATATTCCTTTCAGGTCTACGGTGAAAGAGCAGCCGTTTGTGTATACTTACAAATACTTGTCGGATGAAACCATCAACGCAGAGTCGCTCTTCAAACTGCTTAATGGCTACGAAACGCATTTCCTCACAGGGCACATGCATACCAATTCGAACGTCATCTTCAACAATCACCAGATGGAACACAACACAGGCGCCGTATGCGGGACATGGTGGCATGCGCCATTGTGCCTTGACGGTACGCCGCAGGGATGTCAGGTCTTTGAGGTGGATGGCAAGAAGGTGAGCTGGTATTACAAGAGTACGGGCTATCCCAAGTCATACCAGTTAAGGGCATACGCACCCGGTACGGTGAAAGAACATCCCAAGGATGTGATCGCCAACGTGTGGAATTATGATGACCAATGGAAAGTGGAGTGGCTGGAAAACGGCAAACTGATGGGACGGATGACGCAATACACCGGTCTGGACCCTGCAGCTGTCAAAATGGTTAAGGACCATCGAAAGACCATGCAAGACTGGATTGCGCCCCTGCCCACCAAACACATGTTCCGCGCCACGCCTCGCCATGCCAATTCCAGACTGGCCGTGCGCGTGACCGATCGTTTTGGAAACGTTTACCAAGAACAAATAACACGAAAATGAAACATTTCTTCTTATCTTGTGCCGCACTCCTTGCGGCTTGTGTGACACCGACCGCCATCCTTGCCAAGGTGGCCTTGACCTCAATATGGGGAGACAACATGGTGCTGCAACAACAGGCGGATGTCAGGTTCACGGGCACCGCCAAGAAAAACAGTAAAATTTCGATTAAGGCATCGTGGAGTGACAAACGCATCATGACAAAAAGCGACAGTGACGGCCGTTGGCAGGCCACGCTGCATACCACCACGGCAGGAGGTCCATACACCATCACTTTCTCTGACGGCGAGGCGTTAACTCTGAGAAACATCCTCCTTGGCGAAGTTTGGTTCTGTTCAGGACAGTCTAACATGGAAATGCCCGTGCGCGGATTCAGGGGGCAACCCGTTTATGGTTGTCTGCCTTACATCGTGTCGGCGAATCCGCACAGGCAACTGCGGCTCTACACCGTTCAGCGCGATTGGAGCACCACACCCAAGACCGAGGGCGTGAAAGGACAATGGATGGAATTGTCATCGCAAGCGGTAGGCGACTTCAGTGCTGCCGCCTATTTCTTCGGTGATTTGTTGCAACGCTCTCTCAACGTGCCGGTAGGATTGGTTCACTGCTCATGGAGCGCATCAAAGATAGAGGCGTGGATGAGCCGACAAACACTGCGACAATTCAAAGAGGTAAAATTGCCCGATGTAAACCAGTCCAAGTTTGGATGGGAAGCTGGCACGCCCACGCTGCTGTGGAATGCCATGGTAAACCCTTGGAAAGGTTTTCCCATACGAGGCGTGATATGGTATCAAGGTGAGGCCAACGCCTCAAATCCCGCATTGTACAAACGCCTGTTCCCTGCGATGGTGCGACAATGGAGAACTTTTTTTGAAAACAACGACATGCCCGTTTATTACGTGCAGATTGCGCCCTATCAGGCTGGTGGCAGGGATAAACTCGAATGGGCATGGTTTCGCCAGTGTCAATTGAAGCTGATGAGCGAGGTACCCAACGTGGGGATGGTGACCACGACTGATGCCGGCAGCGAGCTGTTCATACACCCACCATATAAAATAAAGGTGGGCGAGCGACTTGCCTATTGGGCGTTGGCAAAGACATACGGACGCAGTGGCTTTCTTTATTCCGGACCGATTTACAAATCGTGTATGCTTAAGAATGGCGTTGTAGAGGTTACGTTTGAGCACGGACAAGAGGGCATGATTCCTGAAAATCAAGAAATACGTGGCTTCGAGCTTGTTGACGCAAGTGGAAAAATACATCCTGCCAATGCGGGAATCATTAATGGTTCTGCCAAAGTTAAAGTTTGGAACGACTCTGTACGTCAGCCTACCGAGGTGCGTTATTGTTTTCGCAATTATATGGTGGGTGACTTGTGCAACAATGCTGGACTTCCGGCTTCTCCTTTCAGAGCTGAAATCAAATGATTTGAAATCACGATGCCGGAGGTTTAGCTTTAACCTTAGGGCTGTTCTATAAATTACCACCGTAAACTTTTTTTATGTCAGTCTTTTTTCGTTTTGTCATCTTGTGGACTCTTTTTATATAAAACAGGCTGCGCCTCAACAATTCAAACAAGTTTGATTGTATTCGGCTTGCTCCGTTTTTGGTTCAATTTGCTTGTTCGTTCAGTCGTATAGCTCGCTATACGCCTTCACTCACAAACAAATTGACCTCAAAAATAGTCTCACAATCCGTCAAAGCTGATTTATAGAACCGCCTTTTATTCACAATAAATCAATTAACAATGGTCAATAGAAGAGAATTTATCAAGATGACGGCGCTGGCAGGAGCGGCTATGACGATGGCTCCGATAGCGAAGGGTGCCGACCAACTTAGAAAAGCAGGAAACATGCTCCATACGCAAGGACGAGGCGTTGGTGGATCTCTCATCGTTCCTAAGAACAACGGACTGAAGATTACCGGTACGTTTCTGGATGAGATTTCCCATGACATTCCTCATCAAAACTGGGGAGAAAAAGAATGGGAACAGGATTTCAAGTACATGAAGGCCATCGGCATTGATACCGTCATCGTCATTCGCTGTGGGTATCGTAAGTTCATGACCTATCCCTCTGAGTATCTTGTCAGGAAGCATGGATGCTACATGCCGTCCGTCGATTTGATAGACATGTACCTCCGTCTGGCCGATCGATATGGCATGAAGTTCTACTTCGGTCTTTACGATTCTGGTCGATACTGGGACACGGGTGACATGTCTTGGGAAATTGAGGACAACAAGTATGTCATCGATGAGGTGTGGAAGCGTTATGGCCACCACAAGAGCTTTAAGGGATGGTACGTCAGCACCGAGATTAGCAGGAAGACCAAAGGCGCCATTCCCACGTTCCATGCGCTTGGCAAGCAGTGTAAGGATGTTTCGGATGGCTTGCCTGTCTTTATCTCTCCATGGATTGATGGAAAGAAAGCGGTGATGGGTACGCAACAGCTCACCAAAGCTCAAGCGGTTTCCGTGGAGGAACATGAGCGTGAATGGAACGAGATCTTTGATGGCATTCACGATGTGGTAGATGCCTGTGCTTTCCAAGACGGGCATATCGACTATGATGAACTGGACGCATTCTTCTCGGTGAACAAAAAGTTGGCCGATAGGTATGGCATGCAATGTTGGACCAATGCCGAATCGTTCGACCGCGACATGCCCATCAGGTTCTTCCCGATTAAGTTTGACAAGCTGAGAATGAAGCTGGAGGCTGCCAAGCGTTGTCATTACGACAAAGCCATTACGTTCGAATTCTCCCACTTTATGAGTCCACAATCGGCCTACATCCAGGCACGTCACCTGTACGACCGTTATAAAGAATATTTCAATATCAGGTAATCAATAGCTTTTCACATCATGAATGATTCTTCCGTAAAACTGGGATATGTGTTTTATTTGGCGCTGGCTGCGGCATTGGGCGGACTGCTCTTTGGGTATGACACGGCCGTCATATCAGGCACCATAGACCAGGTCACGAGTCAGTTTTCGCTCAGCGTTTTACAACAGGGCTGGTATGTAGGTTGCGCATTGATAGGTTCGATCATGGGCGTGGCATTCGCCGGTTGGTTAAGTGACGGGATTGGACGCAAGCCTGCCATGTTCCTGTCCGCCATCTTGTTCACCGTCTCAGCCGTCGGGTGTGCCCTCACCCCTACGTTCGACTGGTTGGTGATTTATCGTATGGTGGGCGGCGTTGGCATCGGCGTGGTTTCAATAGTCGCGCCCATGTACATATCTGAGGTTTCTGTTTCTCAATACCGAGGCAGGATGGTGTCCCTCTACCAGTTGGCCATAACAGTTGGTTTCCTGGCTGCCTATCTGGTCAACTTCTTGCTCTTGGGTGTATCTCAAAGCCATTCTTTCGCATCTTCACAATTCCAACTGATATTTGTGGATGAGGTGTGGCGAGGGATGCTGGGCATGGAAACGATACCAGCGCTGTTCTTTTTCATCCTTTTGTTTTTCATTCCAGAGAGTCCGAGGTGGCTGGTTGTTCGCAATAAAAGCCATAAGGCCACCCGCATTCTTGAAAAATTCTTTTCTGAAAAGAAAGAAGCGGATGCCGTTGTCAGTCAGGTACAATCCAATCTGTCCTCGCAAGTTAAGACCGACTGGCATCAACTATTGCGACCGGGAATCTTCACTGCTGTCATCGTTGGAGTGTGCATCGCCATACTCGGGCAGTTCATGGGTGTGAATGCCGTTTTGTATTATGGCCCTTCTATCTTCAAGGATGCAGGCATGACCGATCCCTTGTTCTGCCAAGTTCTGGTGGGCATCGTCAATTGTGTCACCACCATCCTGGCCCTGAGCATTATTGATAAGGTAGGAAGAAAAATGCTCATCTATTATGGCGTGTCCGGTATGATACTGTCGCTGTTGATGATTGCTTTCTATTTCGCATTCACGGCATCGTTGAACATTCCTGTTTATTTCATGCTTTCATTCTTTCTCCTCTATGTGTTTTGCTGTGCCATCTCTATCAGCGCGGTGGTTTGGGTGCTGCTTTCCGAAATGTATCCCAACAGTGTCAGAGGCGTTGCCATGTCCATAGCCGGCTTCGCATTATGGATAGGAACCTATCTCGTGGGGCAGCTCACGCCATGGATGCTAACGTCGCTGACGCCTGCTGGTACGTTTATAGTCTTTGCCATCATGTGTTTGCCTTATATGTTCATCATGTGGAAATATATTCCGGAAACCGCCGGCATGTCATTGGAAGAAATAGAACGCTACTGGACTAAGCGGAGATAACGAATCGTTCAATTTACTAACCAAATATCTAAATAATATGGAACATTTAAAACAATTATCTTTTTTAGAGAAAGGTCTTTTCTCGATTGTTTTGCTATCAGGTTTATCGGGGATGACAAATGTGGCAAACGCATCTACCGCACAAATCTCGAAAACTGATTTTGTACAGCAATCGCAAAAGACCGTGACAGGCATCGTCCTTGACGATCGCGGCGACCCGGTCATCGGAGCGAGTGTCTGCGTGAAAGGTGAAAAAACAGGTGTGGTGACTGACGTTGATGGAAAATTCACCATTCGTACGGATGGAAACGCTGTTCTGGTTGTCTCATATTTGGGATTTGAGCAACAGAGCGTTTGCGTCACGAATAAAAATGTCATCCGCGTCGTACTGGTTCCCAACACGTCCGAGCTGAACGAGGTTGTCGTCACGGCATTGGGCATCAAGAGGGAGAAAAAAGCCTTGGGCTATGCCATGCAAGAGGTGAACACATCCTCGCTCACCGAGAACAAATCGGGCAGTGTGGCCAACATGTTGCAAGGAAAGGTTGCGGGGGTACAAATATCACAGTCGGGTACCGGCCTTGGCGGATCCACGCGCATCGTCATGCGTGGCCTAAACTCGCTGACTGGCAACAACCAACCTTTATGGGTGGTGGACGGCATGCCCATTAATGATGGAACGACCGAGCAGGCTACTCAATGGGGTGGCAGCGACTGTGCGGGGGCTGCATCAGAGATTAACCCTGAAGACATTGAGAGTATGTCAATTTTGAAAGGTGCCAACGCAGCCGCTCTCTATGGCTCGCGCGCACAAAATGGCGCCATTGTCATTACGACGAAGAAGGGAAGAAAAGGACAACCTTTGAGCCTTGAGTATAACGGCAATCTAAGCATTTCTGACGTTTACTCGCCATATAATTACCAAAATCAATATGGACAGGGGTCGAACGGGGTCTATAACACAAGTACGCAGATGAGTTGGGGCGCGCCATTGGATGGTCGCATGGTGGACAACTGGCGTTCGACGATTTACAAAGACACGCGGTATGATAAGTATGCGTTGCTGCCTCAGAAAGATTACATAACCGACTTTTATCGTACCGGTGTGTCATTCGCCAACACGCTGACGGTTTCTGCCGGCGGCGAATACTTGTCAGGTAGGCTGTCGTACACCGACTCGCGCTCTAATGACATTGTTCCAAACTACTCGCAAAACCGCCAATATCTCAATATGAATACCGAGTTCAGGAACAAACATGTGACCGTAGGAGCCAAGGTGAGCTATATGCGCGAGCTTACGAAAAACAGACCGGGGCAGGGAGAGTATGGGTTGATGGTTCAATTGGTGAAAATGCCACGCGGCATCCGATTGTCCGACCTGAGAGATCCACGCGGAACGGGTCCTTACATCAACAACTCGGTAAACTGGTCCGGAGCAAGCAACAACTATGCTAATCCCTATGCTCTCTCATCGGCGGAGAATGGAAACAGTGCTGAGCGAAACCGCATCATCGGGCAAGTCACGGCTTCATATAAATTCTCTGACTGCCTGCACCTCACTGGCAGAGCTGGAATTGACAGGTATTCTGACCACAACAGAAATTTCTATACGTTGCCTGACGTTACCTCAACGGCCTCGCAGTATCTCAACAGTATGCTTGTAAACAAAGAGTTCAACGCCGACTTAATACTTTATTTTGACCGAAGTTTCAGCGATTTCAGCGTAAACGCCAACTTGGGTGCGGCCGTGATGGACACCGAAAACGAGTCTTTGTATGGATCTTCTGGCAAGTTCGCCATTCCCAATGTATGTAATTTGAGTAATGGCTTGACCCAAACCACGGGTGAGGGATACGCCAAGAAGGAGATACAATCTGCCTTCTTCGCAGCAACAGTAGGATACAAGAACATGGCGTATGTGGATGTTACCGGCCGAAACGACTGGTCGTCAACCTTGCCAAAGGAAAACAGATCTTACTTCTACCCATCTGTCAGTGCGAGCGTCATCTTGTCGCAAATGTTCAAATTGCCGCGTTGGGTCACATACTGGAAGGTGAGAGGTTCATGGGCAAAGGTGGGTAACGACACTGACCCATACAAGTTAGCCACCTATTATTACCTATGGACAACGGGTGACGTGTTAGACGCTGCAGGCGATAAAACCAATCCGGGCATCTTAAAGCAGTATCTCAGCAAGACGAAAGCGTTGGATAACCTGAAGCCAGAATCTACCACGTCGGCCGAATTTGGTACGGAAGCCCACTTCTTCGATAATCGACTGTCCATAGATTTCACCTATTATACCACCTCAACCAAAAATCAAATACTCGGAGTTGACATGCCTGGCTCGTCAGGATACTCGTCGAAACTCATCAACGCAGGACAAATCAAAAGCCGAGGCTGCGAGTTGATGGTCAACGCGACACCACTGAGAACCAACGACTGGAATTGGGACGTCAACCTCAACTGGGGGTTGAACCTTACGGAATGTGTCATGCTCGACAGCGACATCTCGCGCTATGAACTGGGTTCGACGCGTGCCGGCAAGGTGGTCGTAGAGGCTGGAAAGAAATATGGAAACATCATTGGCAAGGCATACAAGCGCAACGAGGCGGGACAAATCATTGTCAACGACAAAGGATTGCCAGAGTCTGTGTCTGACAAGGTTATCGGAAACATACAGCCCGATTGGACTGGCTCCATAGGCAACACGTTGAGATATAAGGATTTTGTGCTGTCTTCGCTGGTAGACATACGCATGGGTGGCGATTTCATCTCGAGTACAGACAACTACGCCTGTCAGCAGGGAACGTCCGCACGAACCGTCTACGGCCGAAGAAATGGAGAAAAAATCATCGTGGACGGCGTTACGGCCGACGGAAAGAAAAACACCGTAGGTCTCAATGCCGAGACCTATTGGACCAACATAGCGGGCCCGAATGGTATCATGGAAGCATTCGTGTACAAAGGAACGTACGTCAAGATGCGCGAACTCTCGTTGGGTTACGTCCTGCCGCAGGCATGGTTCGCACACACGCCAATCAAGTATGTCAAGGTGTCCTTGGTAGGCAGAGACTTGTTCTATTTCTATAAAGCCGCCCCCATCAACCCAGAGGGAGCGTTCTCAAGAAACGATTACGCACAGGCTTTTGAGTTGGCATCCATGCCACCGACACGGGCTTATGGCCTAACAGTTAACGTGAAATTCTAAAAGTATAGCAATTATGAAACATTATATTTTCAAAGACACAGTACTCGCATTGGCTTTTTGCGCCGCCAGCGCAGGTTGTACCGACTCGTTTGACGCGATGAACCGTGACCCCATGGGCATGACGGATGGCGACTTGGGATACATGACCGCCTATGTCCAGGAATGGGGGACGCGTGTAGGAACCTGGGAATATCAAGTAGGTGAGAATCTGCACACTAATCTCTACGCACAATACTTCGCCAACTCAGCACCCTATTTCAATTCCGGCAGCTATACTTACAACAGCAAATGGGTAACCGATGGCTTTTGGAACGCATACTATGTGGGGGTGTTGAAGCAGTTTAAGACGGCTCAAGCTATCGTCGACCAAAAGCCGGCCTATGGCAACATCTTCCAAACCATGAGAATCTTCACGGCCATGTGTACCGCGCAAGCCACCGACTTGTTTGGTGACATGCCTTATACACAGGCTGCATTGGGTAACAGCAATGCGGAATACGACACGCAGAAAAGTATCTACGCTGACATCTTTAAAGAGCTTTCTGAAGCTGTGGAGAGGCTCAAGGCTGATAAGGGCAACGCAACCATGATCACATTTAAGCCAAAACAAGATCTCATCTACGATGGCGATCTTGAGAAATGGATCAAGCTGGGCAACTCCCTCCGGTTGAGATACGCCATGAGATTGGCCTATATAGACCCCGAGACGGCCAAGAAAGAGGCGGAGGCTGCCTTGGCTGGAGGCGGCATGCTGGACAGCAACGCCGACAATGCCGGTGTGTACATATCAGGACGGGGAGCCACCGGATGGCCTTTACTTCAGATATCCGGATGGGGCGAGTTTTGCATGAGCAAGACCATGGAAAGAATGCTCAAAAGATGTAGTTCGGTCATGGACCCGAGAACTCCTTTGTGGTTTGGTCACACGGAAAGGTCAAGGGTCGAAAATCCGGAGTACGCCGGCATACCCAATGGATTGCCGGTAGGCGAACTTGCGAAATACCCCAAAGATGCGAGGTCATGCGTGTGGGGATTGCAAACAGCACCGACATGGAACTCGAAAGGTGTCGGTAAGTTCACTTACAATATTGCCAAACGGCAAAAAGTGATGGATTATGCTGAGGTGTGCTTTCTGAAAGCCGAGATGGCACTTAGGGGATGGGCCAAATCCATTAATGCCAAGAGCATGTATTTGGCTGGCATACAGGCCTCATTCGACAACGAACGCGCCAACGTGGATCCTTCGTTCTACTCTACAAAGGACGATGAAACCTATAAGAATAGCGGCAGCGTGGCTTGGGAGACGCAGTCGTCCTTGGAAGGTCATCTTGAACAGATTATGACGCAAAAATGGCTGGCTCTCTATCCGAATGGTGTTGAGGCCTGGACGGAATTCAGAAGAACGGGCTATCCCAAGCTGACACCTGTCAAACTCAGTCTCGATCCATCAATCAATGCAGACAAAGGGGAGTTCATCAAAAAGCTAAGGTACGTTGATGATGAAAGACGTGAGAATCCCAACGCCACACAAAAAACTCTCAACGATGGCAGGGGAGATGGTTCCAACGTCCGCGTGTGGTGGGACACTGGGCGATACAAATAACGTCTCAGCACAAGATGTGGCAGGCGGCGGCAGGGGCAGCCACAGCCTCGACAGCATTTGCCGCCTTCACGCAGCTGAAGCGGTTGGCTCCACAACATAAGCATGTTAAGACCTGTTCAGTCGTTCAAGAATGGAGACAAGCGTCTGTCATGGGCGTTTGCCTCCTTTTTGATGGTGCCTGATTATTCTACTTCTCTTCCTTGGCATTGCTCCCCACAACCGTTGGCTTTTTAAGGACAGTATCAATTTATTATATAGTTGACGAGTTGACGAGTTAACAAGGAAACAAGGAACAGCCTCTCCCCCCTGCCCCTCCCTCTCGGGGAGGGGTTGGGGGAGAGGTTGCTGGGGGGGCTTCTCAGAGCAAGTAAGCTGTTAATTCAAAAACTGAAAAAATATGAGGGACTTTGCTTGGTGGTCTACAAACCCACGAAAGCGGAGTGGTGGTGGACGATAGGCTACGGACACAGTGCAGCCGATGTGCGTGCAGGAATGCGCATCACGGAGGAAAAGGCGGAGGAATTGTTAAGGCGTGACCTTTTCTTTGTGGAAAAGTTTGTGAACGGAACACCAAAGGTACAGACGCAAGGGCAGTTCGATGCGTTGGTGTCGTTTACCTGCGATGTAGGGGTTGGAAAGCTGAAAACGTCCACGCTATTAAAGAAAATCATGCGCGATGCAACTACAGAAGAGATACAGCGTGAGTTCATGAAGTGGGTGTACAGCGGTGGGAAACGGCTGGATGGATTGGTGAGAAGAAGAAGCTGGGTAGCGGAAAGGTGGTCAGAATGAAATGCCCCGACACGGTTAAGTGTCGGGGCGGTGCGTCACAAGCCCAGTGGCGACTTTTGTTCAACGGTGGTAATATAAAAACCGTAGGCTTATTGTATGGTGTCAGCAGCCTTGCGGATGCGGTCGGCAAGGTCGCAGAGCGCACCCTTGAGCTTGTACTTTTCCTCTTCCGTAAACTCGGTGGGTTTCTTGTTTCCGTCTATTCCGTCAAGTTTGTGGTAGAGCCATGAGTTTGACTTGCCAAAATATGTCTTTGACAAATCCGCCCATGATATGGATAATAAAATATCTCTTAACTGCGCTTTCATTGTACCAGCCTTTTCTTTTGTCAATATCATTGTAGCCATAAGTGTTATGTTTTTTTAGTTCCAGCCTTTGTCTTGGCTGGAACTTGTTATCAATAATCTTCATCAAGCAATTCCATGTATAAGCGGTCAATATACCATCTTAATTCTGGTGAGCCGTCTGGATAACTCTTTTTGTAGTTTCTTACTGTTTCGATAAAATCGAACTCTGTTTCTGTAAGTGCTAATTTTTTCTTCATTGTTATTACCTTTCTAATTGAACATTACAAAGGTAATACTTTTATTCGTATTATCCAAATATTTCAGCAATTATTTTTATAAAAAATGCCCCGACACGGTTAAGTATCGGGGCGGGGCGTCAAATTAAAAAACGGCTGTGTTACAGCCTGTCGGCTGCGTTGCTTACCCTTTCGGAGATGTCCTTGAGGGCAGAACGCAACTTTTCCCTGTCTATATCGTTGAAATCATCTGCCACACCGTTATTGCGACCGCTGAATTTGTGGTACAACCATGCCCTGCTTTTACCGAAATAGTTTTTGGCAAGGTACGCCCAGTTAATCTCTTCGTAAACATCATCTAATACTTGGCGGATGTCTGTCTGCTGTTGCTTGATAGTTGTTTCCATAATTATTTGTTTTAAGCACCCCTCCATATTCGGAGGGGTGGCTTGTTGCTTATTCGTTTTCCATTAGTTGGTAATAAAAAAAGTCCGTGGCAGGCTCAGCCACGAACTCCATGTGTGATAATAAAACAACAGTGTTGCATATTCAAAGAAGAATCATGTTAACTGAAGTGAGCCTATTTTTTTTGCAATGTCCTTACAGGCATTGTTGAACGTTTGTTTTTGTTCCTCGTTAAGCGTGTATACCTTGCCACGCACGCTGTAGCCATTGATGCGCTGGTGCAGCCATGATGCGCTTTTTTTGAAATAGTGCTTTGCTATATATGAGATGGGCAGTATATCGTATTGCGTTGCTATTTTTTGACGTATCGTAGCTATGTCATTGTCGATGCGCTTGAGGTTTTGCAATACCAACGCTTTACACTTTTCTCTTGCATCGTCATCACCATTCTGCTCTAACCATTCTACTATTTGGTCTTTCCTTCTTTCGCTTTTGGCATCATCTTTTCCTATGAGTGTTTGAAATTCCTGCAATCTTTTCTCGTATTCTTTCATATCGTGTTGTTTTTTTGGGGCTCTCTTATTTATAAAGAGAGCCTTTTTTTTACTTTTGTCTTTGTTTGTAGAGCGTTGTCAAATCTTTTAATCGCAAGTCTATCTGTTTATTAAGATGTTCGTCACTTAGAAACTTTTTTTAACTTCATGAGGTCTTTGATTTCTTGCTCTTTGCGCTCAATCAGTTTTTTTTAATTCTTCATTTTCCATGTTCTTTGAATTTTAATTTGTGGTTGTTTTTATTATCACATCACAAAGATGCATATAATATTTTATATGTGCAAATATTTCGGTGATTGTTTTCCATAAATATGGCATTTTCTTTGTGCATTTATACCCATGATAATGAAGCTGTTATCAATATTATTCGTGTTGTCGTGTCTGCTTTGCCTGATGGGTTGCAGGACGGTGAGGTTTGTGCCTGTGCCAGAGTACCACACCTTATATAAGACGAGGGCGGACACCGTACAGCATAGGGACAGTGTGCGAGACGTTCAGTGGATGACTGCAAGGGAAGTAGAGAGCATGCAGCTGGCGGCGTTGGGCATACAGATCAAAGGGCTGAAAAACGCACTCTTGGTAGAACGCGACAAATTGCTGCAAAAGATATCAAACGAGAAAGCGCATAAGGTAGACACTATCATGCAGCGAGACAGCATTCCAGTTTCCTACCCTGTGGAAAAGCCGCTGACCAAGTGGCAGCGGTGGAAGATGGACTTGGGCGGCTGGGCGATGGGCGTGGCGGCTGGGGTGATTATCTTATTTGTTGTGAGACTTTTAATTATACGCGTCATACGTTAAATTGTAAACAAATATTTTATTACCTGTGAAATGTAAAATAATTTCGTAATAACAAAACAACCATTTTCTTGGCTTCAAGAAAATGATTGTTTTGCCCCACAGCCCTTGCCTTTCGCTTCCAACAGTGAAAGCCAAGGGCGCTTTTTGCAATATTCGCCGCCCAGAATGTTGCAAGCCACAGAGAAAAACACGCATTTTGCGAGGTTTTTCCACACCTAAAAAACATAAACATCACGTTCCCAACGTGTTATGTTTTCAACGTGCGCATCCCTGCGCACTTTCCTCCTTACGTAAACCTCACCGCCCTGCAATGGTTTGGCAATTGCCTCCCTTATATTTAGCGGAATATGTAAACATAATTCATAATTCATATTATAAGTTGACGAGTTGACGAGTTCACAAGGAGCAGCCTCTCCCGACCCCTCCAAAGGAGGGGAGGTCAGACAGCTGGAGAACTATCAACTCGTCAACTTGTCAACTAATGAACTCGTCAACTTGTCAACTAATAGTATGAATTATGAATTAAAAATTATGAATTATAACTATGTGGTGTGAGCCGCACAACACCTTGTTACAGATACGTTTGTTAACTCATGTAGATTGGGTGGTTATCTACATGAGATTGCAGGCTTATCTACATGAGATTGCAGGCTTATCTACATGCTAAAATAATTGTTCACAAAAAAGTTAGCTAAACATTTGGAGGTTGATTACTTTTTTGTTATCTTTGCACTGCCATTAAGACAAAGAGTTCATTCACATCATGAAACATTCAGAACTAATTCGAGTGTTGAAAAAGGCAGGTTGCCTTTTGAAACGACATGGTGCTTCGCATGACATTTGGATAAACCCCAAGACAGGGGCGAGAACAAGCGTACCGAGGCACGGAAGCAAGGAAATCAAGGAAATGACAGCAAAGTCAATTATTGAAGACCTTTTGAATGAGTAAGTTGAGAGCCGCCACAAAAAAAGTGGCGGCATCTCTTCACTGAATGGGGACGGGCGTGATTGAACTTCTTAAACACTGTGCAAACGAGAAACGACATGAAAAAGGTAATTGCAAGAGTAGAGCGAGAAGTTGGCGAAAGAAACTTCTCCTGCTACATGAAAGTAAATAGCGTTAATGCCAGCGTGCTGGGGCAGGGCAATACTGCAAGTGCAGCCATAGCCGACATGCTTCGAGGGTGGGAAGATGCGAAGGACAGCTTGAAAGAGGATGGCATCGAGGTTCCACCCATTGAGATTGAATATACCTTTGATGTTGGGGCTTTGTTCAACTACTACGACTTTATCAATGTTGCTGGCGTGTCAAGGGAAATAGGCGTCAGCTCAGCGGTCATGCGACAATATGCCACAGGCATAAGGAAGCCAAGCCCTGAGCGGAAACAACAGATAGCAGAAGGTATCAAGTCGCTTGCAAAAAAAATAGAAGCGGTAACCCTCTGTTGAAAAGACATTGAATGCTTCGTGCTTCAATTATTGTGAAAGAACTCTTTGAGCCTCTGGTGCGTGACGCATCGGAGGCTCTTTTTTTTTAGTATGACATGCCAGTCATACAAAAAAAGCGGAGCCGTCAAGCTCCGCCCCATTGCAAATTAGCTGTCAAACAATAACTATACAATGGCAATCAATTTTCTACCTATTTCGTGAAGTCCATCCACGATTCGCTTGCGCTGTTGTGGTCGTGGCTTCTTCACACCATTGGCGTAATGGCTCAGTTGCCGCTGGTTGACACCAGATGCTCGAGATATGGCGGCAAGACTCGTGTATCGTTCACAAGAACGTATGAGTGCGGCAGTGTCGAGATGATAGTCAAACTCGTACTCACCATTACGCAACCAGTCTGGCACTGCATCACCAGCGTTTATCATACCCTCTATGTGAAAGCGCAGCGTCTCTGGAATTTCAATCATCAACTCGTCGTATGTCTTTGCTGTAATAGCCACTGCACCAGGTACGTTTTCTCCAAATGTAGCTCCAAAATTTTGCTCACACCATGCTATGTCTACTTTTATTTTCTCCATTGTATACAATTATAATATGTAGAATGATTGATAGGAGTCTGCCTCCTATTCACTGCAAAGGTAGAAATAATAATACCATTATGCAAATGTTAAAAACATTATTTATAACAAAAAAGTTACCTTTTTATTTGGAGGTTTATAACTTTGTTGTTACCTTTGCATTGTCATTAAGACAAAGAGAATAGTTGACGAGTTGACGAGAAGCAGCCTCCCCCGACCCCTCCCAAGGAGGGGGGGTCAGACAGCTGGAGAACTAACAACTCGTCAACTAAGAACTCGTAAACTTATCAACTAATATTATGAATCACTAATGGTGTGTTCTATTAATTCATAAAGACGAGTGGAAGCCGTTCCGTTATAATCAT
>CAMPYJ010000036.1 GCA_946998205.1 uncultured Prevotella sp.
AAACGGAGCAAGCCGAATACAATCAAACTTGTTTGAATTGTTGAGGCGCAGCCTATTTTATATAAAAAGAGTCCACAAGATGACAAAACGTAATAATACTGACATAAAAAAACTTTACGGTGGTAATTTATAGAACCGCCCTCAAAATAGCGTATCCATTTACTCATTCATGTATCCCTTATACCAGAGCATTGGCTTTGTCGGGCAAAGTCATTGAGTTTGCGACCTTATTTGCATGCAATTGGCAGACAAAGTCAATGAATTTGTAATACGCTGACTGATAATTTGTTGATCAATATGTCTTCATGATTTTTGTTGGATAGCGAAGGCTGGCCACACGGCATTGAAGACTTGTTCTAATAACCAATTGGAAGGACTGTCGTGATGATGAGTTGCGCAATTATGAAAGAATTGGTTGAAAATCTATTTGATAAACAGAAAGAGTCAAAAAAATGTGCTATCTTTGCATAAGTTGGGCATCGCCTCACCAAAACAAGTGAACTTGCTTTGTATTCGGCTCGCACCAGCTTTGCATAAGTCGAGGCGGCTCATTATAGAGAAATTATACTCCGTTCAGGAGTGTCTCAATAAAAACAAGGTATTATATGGGTATTTTTGGTCTGTTCAATAAAAAGAAAAAAGAAACGCTGGATCAGGGTCTGGAGAAGACCAAACAGAGTGTGTTCTCAAAGTTGTCACGCGCGGTTGCCGGCAAGTCTAAGGTAGATGACGAGGTGCTGGACAACTTGGAAGAGGTGCTCGTCACATCGGACGTCGGTGTTGACACAACCCTGAAAATCATTGAACGTATCGAACAAAGGGTGGCGCGCGACAAATATGTGTCTACCGCTGAACTCAATTCCATCTTGCGCGATGAAATTGCGGCCTTATTGGCTGAAAACAACACTGAGGATCACGAGAATTGGGACTTACCGGCCGACCATCAGCCGTATGTCATCTTGGTCGTTGGTGTCAATGGGGTAGGTAAAACCACAACCATCGGCAAACTGGCTTATCAGTTTAAGGCATCAGGCAAGAAGGTATTCCTGGGAGCTGCCGACACCTATCGCGCAGCTGCCGTGGACCAAATCAAGATTTGGGGCGAAAGGGTAGGCGTGCCTGTGGTGAGCCAACAGATGGGAGCCGACCCGGCTTCGGTGGCGTTTGACACGCTGCAAAGTGCGAAAGCCAATGGGGCCGACGTGGTGTTGATAGATACAGCCGGACGCTTGCACAACAAAGTGGGCTTGATGAACGAATTGAAGAAAATCAAGGATGTGATGAAAAAAGTGCTGCCTCAGGCTCCTGACGAGGTGTTGCTCGTCTTGGATGGCAGCACGGGACAAAACGCTTTTGAGCAAGCAAAGCAGTTCTCTGCCGTCACACAGATTACCTCACTGGCCATTACCAAGCTGGATGGAACGGCGAAGGGGGGCGTGGTCATCGGTATCAGCGACCAACTGAAGGTGCCAGTGAAATATATCGGACTGGGTGAACAGATGGATGATTTGCAGCTGTTCAACAGACGAGAGTTCGTAGACAGTTTGTTCCATCACGAATCATAACGGAAAGTCCATAACTTTGAAGAAGAATCAGATAGACATCATTACGATGGGCTGCTCAAAGAATCTCGTTGACAGCGAGGCACTGATGAGGCAGTTTGAAGCGAATGGGTACGACTGCACGCACGACAGTGAGCAACCTGACGGTGAGATTGCTGTGATTAACACATGTGGATTTATCGAATCAGCTAAAGAGGAGAGTATCAATACGATACTTCAATTTGTTGAAGCGAAGAAAGAAGGTCGTCTAAACAAACTCTTTGTCATGGGTTGTCTCAGTGAACGCTATAAGGATGAGCTTGAGAAAGAGATTCCGGAGGTGGACAAATTCTATGGCAAGTTCAATTACAAGCAGCTGTTGTCCGATTTGGGAAAAGCAGAAATCAAGGCTTGCAACGGTCAACGACATCTCACGACGCCCGCTCATTATGCCTACGTCAAAATAGCGGAGGGCTGTAATCGACACTGCGCCTATTGTGCCATTCCCCTCATTACCGGCAAGCATGTAAGCCGGCCGAAAGACGAAATTCTGCGGGAGGTTCGTAACTTGGTGACTGATGGTGTTAAAGAGTTTCAAATTATCGCCCAAGAGTTGACTTATTATGGGGTGGACCTTGATGGAAAACGGCACATTGCGGATTTGATTAGGGATATGGCTGACTTGGAAGGTGTTGAGTGGATACGCCTGCATTATGCCTATCCAAACCAGTTTCCGCTTGATCTTTTGGACGTGATGAACGAGAAACAAAACGTCTGCAAGTATCTTGACATCGCGCTGCAGCATATCTCCGACTCGGTACTTGAGCGCATGCACAGACATGTGAACAAGCAGGAAACGATGGATTTGATTCGCACAATCCGGGAAAAGGTTCCGGGCATTCATCTGCGTACCACGCTGATGGTTGGTTTTCCCGGCGAAACAGAGGATGATTTTCAGCAGTTGCTCGACTTTGTTCGATGGGCCCGATTTGAACGCATGGGGGCTTTCATGTATTCGGAAGAGGAGGGTACCTACGGTGCCAGTCACTATGCAGATGACGTACCTGAAGATGTGAAGCAGCGAAGACTTGATGAGTTGATGGCTGTTCAGCAGGAAATCAGTGCCGAAATTGAGGCGGCAAAAATCGGATTGACCATGAAGGTGATGATTGACAGGAAAGAAAATGACTATTTTATAGGACGATCGGAATTTTGTTCCCCAGAGGTCGATCCCGAAATATTAATACAAAGTGGACAGAAGTCCGTGCAGATTGGTTCTTTTTATCAAGTGAAGATTACTGATGCGGAAGAGTTTGATTTGTACGGTGAGATTGTTTAAACAAATACAGCAAGTTCCATGAACAACAAAGAGTTTATCGCAGAATTGTCGCGACGTGCAGGCTATACGCAAGAACAGACGCAAAACTATGTTCGTACGCTCGTGGAAGAGATGACAAACATTCTTGGAGAGGGAGAGTCGGTTTCTATCCCTTCGTTTGGTACTTTTGAGGTGAAAAAACGGATGGAACGCATCCTGGTGAATCCTTCAACAGGCAAGAAAATGTTGGTTCCTCCCAAATTGGTCCTTAGTTTCAGACCCATGCCTTCTGTCAAAGAACAATTGAAGAGAGGAGGCGAATCATGATGAAAATCACAGATTTGGCGCATGTGTTGCAAGACCAGCACCAGCTTTCAAAAAACGAGGCCGAATTTTTCATCTCGTTACTTGTTGACGTTTTGACAACGGGGCTTAAAGCTGATAAGCAAGTTAAGGTTAAGGGACTTGGAACGTTCAAGGTTACATCCGTCAATGCCCGTGAGAGTGTGGATGTGAATTCGGGAGAACGTATCATCATTGAGGGAAGAGAGAAGATTTCCTTCACGCCCGAACCAGCTTTGAGGGATAAGGTGAACAGCCCGTTTGAGCAGTTTGAGACGGTAACGGTGAGTGATGATGCTGATTTCTCGGAGATAGACGAACGTTACCAGAAGCTCGAGGAACAAGAAAACGCTGAAGGGAGCGCACTCGTGCAGCCTGATTCGCCTATGGAAGAAGAGCAGGTTGATGTTGAAGCGCAAGGCAGCCATCAAGAAAGACGACCAACGGATCAGTTTCATCAAGCAGAAATGAATGGGAACGATAAGGTGTTGAGTGACAATGATAGAGAACGTCTTGCTAATCCTCTCGTTGAAGATGATGCGCATGAGCAAGAGGTGATAGAGACTCCACCCACGGAAGAAGCTCCTGTGGTTGATGAACAGCCGGTCTTGGAAGAAGTAAATGTCACCGAAACAACGGATGACAGGCAACGCACACCCATAAAGGAAAGTGAAGAAGACGCATTGTTTGAGCCGTCCGAACAGAATGATTTGAAGGAAAAAAATCACCAGTTGCGCGTAAAATTGTCACAAGTGCGGAGACGTCAAAAGATATTGAATGGTATCGTATGTGCTTTGCTACTGATAGCTTGCCTTGGCAGTTATTACATCAACAAACAGTTTGCTGACCGTGACAACAGAATAGAACAATTGATGGCAGAACTGCATGCTGTCAGACAAGCTCAGCAAATGAAGAAAAACGAGGCCGCTGTTCATGACAATTCGGCATCTGAAAATACGGAGATACACAGTGGGGAACAGGCAAGCAGGACTGTCACCGATAGGAGAGAGCGGTCAACAGAGCAGTCTGACAGGGGTATTCAAGATGAGAAAAGAAAGAATGAGGTAACTGCACGGGCGTCATCTGAGAGTGCCAAGCATGAACGGATCCATCAGAACAACCAAGCAATGGCTTCAAAATATGATTCGGATCCGAGGATTAGAACCGGTGCCTATGTCATAACGGGAGTGGCAAGAACTGTCACGGCATGTGAGGGACAAACCTTGAGTTCTATCAGTAGAACTTACCTGGGGCCTGGAATGGAGTGCTACATGGAGGCTGTTAATCAGAAAAAAGATATTAAGGAGGGTGATCAAGTTAAAATTCCGGAGTTGAAATTAAAGAAAAGGTTGAAATAGTTCATCTTAATAATTGCGGGATATAAAGGAACGGTCAGATGTATGCGGCACCTTGTTTTGTGTGATATTGGCCGCCATTGTGCGGCATTCCTCCTTCACTACCTTTTCCAGGAAATGTTATGTTTGTACTCAACGAAACATGTTTTTTGCAGGCTTGTCGCATCCCCATGGACATGCGTCAAGGGCTTTTGCCTACATCCTCATAGACAAACGGTAACCAACCTCTCGATGTTCACCATAATAATCTGGACGGAAGAATGATGAAACTCTGTAATCCTCTGCCTTAAGAGATTGCCATATGATTGCAGTATCAAAGGAAAGATGGCCGACATAGACATCACTTGAGAACGAGACGACATCCTATTCTTCACCAACCTCTTAGTTTGTATTCGTTCTTTGAGGTTGGAAAAGATCAGTAATTTGACAATCTTTCAAGTGGGTGTTGACTTTATTTTAGTCTTCACGATTCGTTATACATACCTTACCTTCAGTCTGTTTGTTTGTCCAGTCTACATACAATTTCACCAATTGGTTGAGACCAAATGCCTTCATGTTGGCATGATAGATGACGTCAAGGCAAAGATCCAGCAGGGCTTTGTCATGATTTGCTTCTGATTCTAACAAGGATCTGACATTCAGCTTTAGCTTATTCAGTATATCTTCATCAATGATGCCTGTGCTGTCAACCAGGTTTTCCAACAAAGCATATTTCTGAATACTGGCCAGATGTTCGTCCGAAACTTCGATACATCTCGTGCCTGATGGGTTGGATTGGATTTTATAGTTCATATCTTCTACTATTATATAAGTGGTTGTTTATGTCAATCAAACTGCAATTTTCATGCTATTTTAGTGCTTCCATAAGCTGCTGGGCGAGCCAGTCAGTTATTCAAGTAAATAGTTTAATATTCCCCGCATCAGCAGTTCTTTATTCTTTTTACTGGTGATGCATTCAAAGGGGAATCCCATGGTGAAGCATCTATAACGGTTGTCCTTGTATGCAACTGCCGCACTGGTACCATTGGCGTATTGCATGACACACATAGCACTTGGATTGGGAGAAAGAACTTCGGGCGATTGTGCGGCATAATGGTCTTCATTAGGCGTTTGGTAGAACGTCATGTTCATGCCCAAACCTTGTACAGCGTTAGAGGAAATAGTGCTGTCGCTGGGCGTATAGGATAGTTTCAGTACGTTGTTGAGAAACAATTTTTCGGTTTCAAAGGTCATATCCGACCCGATGTATGAGCCGCTAACCATGATTGCTCCGCCATGATTGGCATAGTCTGTCAACAGAGTTTGCATCTGAGGGGTGAAAGATTTATAGTATTTTACTGTGTACGGTTCATATTTTTCCAAACCTAATATCAGGTCAATACAGGGATATTTGGTCAGTTTTACTTGGCCCGACCATACTGCTTGGCTGGATGAACTCGCCACATTGTACTTTTTAGAACTCGCAATGGCGGCCGTATGGTCTACTACATAATCGAACGTGTTGCCTGCAATGAATTGCCCAGCCAGTTCATTGCCTCCATATCCCAAACCGGTTTCTGTCAAACTGCCCATGCGTGATTTGTCGAAAACTGCTTGATAGCCCGCCCATCCCGCAGTCTTTCCGTACGCCACCCCGATGTCCTCATGGAGGTCAAAGCCTTGTTGAAGCTCATTATCGATTACTTTTGGTGATGAAAGGCGATTGAATCCGTTGATAACCAATACCGTTTGAGTGGCCAAAGGTGAATAGTAAGCTGACAAAGTTTCAGTGGGAAAACTCTCTCCACCTTTATTGCAGGCCGTAATCTTAAAGTTGTACTGCACATCAGGTTCAAGTTCTAAGGAATAAGATGTTCTGCTGATGTTCTTTCCATTGTCAAATCCACTCGTTCCTGTCGCCATGTATACATTATACGATGACGGTGTGGCAGTTTCCTCTTTGGGGTCGGTCTGTGGCGACCAAGACAACTTTACCTTGCTCTTGGACGTAAACTCTATGCGGAAATTCTGTGGTGCCAACGGTTGAACAACATACGATTTTCCATGCTGTCGATTGATGTACTTTAATATGGTCTTATAGATTGATCGGGCAAGACAGAACTTAAAGTTGGGGTCTTGACCGGGTATCATGTCTGGGAAGTTCTGGTGAGACATGGTTTCCAGTATCGCTGAGGGGATTTCCGGCAGACGTGTTTCCGAATAGTTTCTGTCCCAGAGGTATCTCTTGGGCCAGGATCTTTGGTCGGTACTCAGGTCTCTGACTGCATTTTGCAGTAGATCATTGGCGAAGTCCTTTGAAGTCATTCTCGAAATCCCCGCATTCAAGCGTCCGTCATTGAAGTTCGTCGTGCAAATAGCCAGAGAACCAATGAGCGATTTTCCATCTGCACTATATCCTGCATCACTGTGAACAGCCAATGCCAACTCAAGAGGAACCCTTAGTCCTGGCAGTGATGGTGCGAATACACTTCCACCTGCGAGCCAGTTTGTCATTTTGGATCGTGCGTTGATGTCATCGGAATAGTCGTCTTGACCGCCCTTACCTCCGTACACATTGTAGGGTGCGCCGGCCCATTGTGCGTAATATCGAGAACCCTCAAGTGTCCGTGGCAGTCCGCTGGTGCTTCCTCCACGTTGAATGTTGCCCATTCCACCACCGAATCTAACGGCATCTGTCGTCACGAAGCGTCTCTTTTTCTTCGAGCGATTTGTCACCACTACTCGGTTAAACTGATTACTCCCAGCGTCAAAATCGAAGGTTCCAAGATAAACCCAGGTGCCACCTCCCATCTGTTGGTTGACCCTGAAAGAGGTTTCCTGCCCCTTGTGATAGACGATGTATTCAGCATCATCCACACTTTTGTCTACCATTTGATAGCTCACATATACGGCATATTTTCCGGCTTGAGACAGATTAGGCTGATAAGAAACCAAACTTGGATGCTTGCTTTTTGTTGAGCGAGCCATTCTCGCACTACCTTGCTGAAAGGGATTGTCACCATCATTGTAGATGTTTTGTGTCCTTGCAAAGCCTTTAGTATGAGCAGGTTCCCAATTTCCATTAACGTTTATCTCAAGATAGGATGTTCCTTTGTTTAGATCATCATTATCAATGATGACCTCATGTTTCTGCCAATCTCTCTCTCGTGGCGTAAACACACAGGCTCCGGCATGCTCGAGCATGGGAATTAGATAGGGGATAACAATGGTCTGGGTGAACAAATCTTCATTGGTTCCAAATAGGTTTGGACGCTGCCATTTCCACTTAAATTTATTCTGATCGTAATAGCAGCCATGGCTTGCCCATATAGAAATATGCCTATTCTCCAATCCTTTACTAATCTTGTTCGGCCTCGATGCGTTCGTCACCCACGGCTTGTCATGATAGTCAATGTCTCCCCATGCTCGTGCGAAGGAACTGTTGTACTGTGCTGATAGATGGAGTGACAGGCATACGCAGTACAGAAATAAAACCGTGCGCAATCTCATTGGGCAACATCTCCTATCGAAAATTTCTCGGGATGTTTGCCTTGCATGCCTTTAAAATATAGTTTCACCTCTCTCATCTCCTTGTCCACATTTCCTGTGGGAACAATCTTTTTTGTACATTTTATCGTCTTGTTCTGATAGTCAAGACCGTACAGAAGGATGGGTATGTTTGCTTTCAGAGCGATGTAATAGAATCCCATCTTCCAATCTGGATTAAGCGACCGCGTTCCCTCTGGCGTGATACAAAGTTGAAATGTCTCCTTCTTCCGAGCGAAGGCTGCAAGGTTGTCCGTCATGCTCGTATGTTTTGAACGCCAAACGGGTATCCCCCCCAAGGCTTTGAACAGGGGTTTAAGGGGACCCGCAAACCATTCTTTCTTCATCAGAAAGTTTGATTTCATCCCCTCAGCGTGCATGTACAGCAGGCCGATGATGAAATCCCAGTTGCTGGTGTGTGGGGCAAGGCAGATGATGTATTTGTCGGGATGGTCAACAGTTACAACTTTCGTCCATCCCATGCGACTATATAACAGCCATCTACATAAACGATTTAGCATATGCGCTTAGGTTTTATTAATAAATGTTCGATATCTGATCTACGATTTCAGACACTTCAGAGTTGAATCGCGCAATCAAATCCTTGAAATAATCCTTTTGTTTCATTCCCGGCTCGGGATGAGACACGCGCTTGACATATTGATTCTGCAAGGTCAAGATGGATGACAGCAGAGCGTTGATGTTTTCTTTTTCGGGCTTCTCGCCATACAGCGAGGCTGCTACGCCTTCCGCTAAAAGGTCACTACAAACATAATGAATTGTTCGTTTTAAATCTCTTTTGTTTGCCATGTGAATTAAGTATATATAGTTTGTATGTAAGTGAATGATTTTTCAAAGGTAGATAAAATTATCTGTAAAAGCAACACATCGTATGGAAAAAACTTGTTTTCTTGAATGTTTGTTTTTCTATCTCAAAGAAAAAGGGTACATTTGCAAAACCTAAGAGCAATGAAAATTTATCATTTATTATATTTCTAAAACTGCAAAGATGAAAACAAGTGCATTACAAAAGGAAAGAGCTTCTTATCAGCCAAAACTGCCAAAAGCTCTTCAAGGTGCTGTGAAAATCAAGGAAGGAGCACCGACTGAAAGTGTTGATGATCAAGAAGAAATCAAGAAATTGTTCCCGCACACTTATGGAATGCCTCTCGTAGAGTTCGTTCCAGGTGATAAATGTGAAGACAGGCGGATGAATGTAGGTGTCATCCTCAGTGGTGGTCAGGCTCCTGGTGGACACAACGTGATTAGCGGTTTGTTAGATGCCGTGAAGAAGTTGAACGAAGAGAACCGCCTGTATGGCTTCTTGATGGGGCCTGGTGGTTTGGTGGAACATGATTACATCGAGATTACCGCCGGCTTTTTGGAGGCATATCGCAACACTGGAGGTTTTGACATGATTGGCTCCGGCCGCACGAAGCTGGAGAAAGAAGACCAGTTTGAAAAGGGCCTGGAGGTGATTCGAGAACTGGACATCAAGGCACTTGTCATCATCGGCGGTGACGATTCGAACACCAATGCCTGCGTTTTGGCCGAATACTACGCCGCCAAGAAGTATGGCGTGCAGGTCATCGGTTGTCCAAAGACCATCGACGGCGACTTGAAGAACGACCAAATAGAGACCTCGTTTGGCTTCGATACGGCAACGAAAACCTACTCAGAGCTCATTGGTAACATTGAGCGTGACTGCAACTCGGCCCGCAAATACTGGCATTTCATCAAGCTGATGGGGCGTTCGGCCTCTCACATCGCACTGGAATGCGCATTGCAGACGCAGCCAAACATTTGTCTCGTTTCAGAAGAAATACAGGCAAAAGACCAGACACTGAATGAAATTGTTGAGAACATTGCTTCAGTCGTGGCCTATCGTGCCAAGGAAGGAAACAACTTTGGCGTGGTTCTCATTCCCGAAGGTTTGATAGAATTCATCCCCGCCATCGGCCGCTTGATAGCCGAACTGAACGACCTTCTGGCTGCTCATGGCGCCGATTATAAGGATTTGGACAAGGACGCACAGCGCGAATACATTCTCACTCACCTTTCTGAGGCCAACCGCTCTACCTTCGAAACGCTGCCGGAAGACGTGGCTCGCCAGCTGAGCTTGGATCGTGACCCTCACGGAAATGTACAAGTTTCCTTGATTGAGACAGAGAAATTGCTTTCCCGCATGGTTGCCGCCAAGCTCGAAGAGTGGAAGAAGCAAGGCAAGTATCAAGGAAAGTTCTCACCTCTTCACCATTTCTTTGGTTACGAAGGACGCTGTGCGGCACCGTCTAATTTCGACGCCGACTATTGCTACGCGCTTGGTACCAGCGCCGCTCAGCTCATCGCGAACGGTAAGACTGGATACATGGCCATTGTCAAGAACACCACCGACCGTACCGACAACTGGAAAGCTGGCGGCGTACCTATCACCATGATGATGAACATGGAGCGGCGTAACGGCGAGATGAAACCGGTTATCCGCAAGGCTTTGGTAGAATTGGAAGGTAAGCCTTTCAAGACGTTCGCCGCCAATCGTGACGAATGGGCTAAGCACACATGTTACGTTTACCCAGGCCCTATCCAGTATTGGGGTCCCAGTGAGGTTTGTGACCAGACCACAAGAACATTGGTACTGGAGCAGGAATAATCTCACACATAGTTAAAACCACCCTAAAGAGAGTCTGCTGATGTAGTTCGGTTACGTATCGCATGGCAGATTCTCTTTTTCAATCTCATCATTCAATGCCAACAAGAAAAAGAAGAAAGCGAATCAGAAAGAAACGCACGCGATTCTTCGTTAGATGTCCCCGACGGGCCGTTTGGGTAGGGGGGATTATCTTTGCGCTGTTCTACATGTGGGCATTCTATGAGTTTTTCGTGAGTTCTACCGGGTTCAGGTGGCGCGCGCTTTATGGTGATGCCGACTATCCCGATGGTTATGAGATACACGGCATCGACATCTCTCACTATCAAGGTGAGATTGATTGGCAATTGCTGCGCAATGGCATGATAGGAGGTTGCCCGCTCAGGTTTGTCATGATTAAGGCGACAGAGGGCGCCGACAAGCTGGATGACAATTTCAACGACAACTTTTATAATGCGCGCGAGCATGGTTTTATCAGGGGAGCTTACCACTTTTGGAGCAGCCATTCGTCGGCCAGGGAACAGGCATACTATTTCTTGAAGCAGGTACATCTGGAAGATGGCGACCTGCCTCCGGTCTTGGACGTGGAACACAAACCTAACGACAAGAGCGTGGAAGACTTTCAGCGTGATGTCCTCACCTGGCTGCACATCGTTGAAGACAAGTACCATGTGAAGCCTATGATTTACACCTATTATAAATTTAAGGACGAATATCTGGGCGCGCCCGTTTTCGATGATTATCCCTATTGGATAGCCCATTACTATGTTGAGAAAGTGACCTACAAAGGCAAGTGGAAATTCTGGCAGCACACCGATGCCGGAAAACTGCCCGGTATCAAAGGATTCGTTGACCTGAACGTCTACAACGGCTCGTTTTACGATTTAAAGCAGATGACCATTGGCCGCCAAAAGGTGACGTGGTGAAAGATGGGCTGTGTCACGCATCTTGACACGCGCGGCGACCCATTTCGGCAAACGCTCATGGCGTTCGGGTTACACATTGACTTCATCGCAGAGACCTTTGTGACGTTACCGCAACAAGCTGATACCAAGTAAGTTATGAGAGATTGACACGAGCCCTCCAAAAGCATGTGAATTGGACGGCAAAAGCATGTGAATTGGGCGGAAAAGGCATGTAGATTGGACGGCAAAAGCATGTAGATTAAACACCATCCTACATGCGCTTATGTTTCGCACCTATTGATAGTCGGAAACTCTGATTGTTTGCTGGTACAATATTTTTCGCGGATCTTTGTCAGAATGGACGACGTAGGCGAAATTGTATTTCGCATCCTTGAGTTTCCGGATGCTCGTGTTGTCCTTGATTTCCTTAACCATGAGTCGGTGTATTTTTCCTCTGTTCCGCGCTACTATTTGCGCATTGTCCAGTTTGCCTACAAATGAACAGTAGTAAGTGTACGTCTTGGTCTCTTTCTGAAAAGTAACACTGTCCGTCCTTGATCCATTAACAACAGGCGTGGGGCAGTATTTTTCCGTATATTCCTTAGCTTCCCTTGCAGATCTGTCTTCCAGGCTTTCATGACATGAAGACAGTGCGGGTATCAATAAGATAGTGAAAAATAATCTGTTCATGTTTTCTTACATCATAAGCATTACGAAGCTCGTCTGTGCTGAGCCGACAGCAGGTTCGTCAGCCTTGCGGGCGTAACGTTGATTTGCTGCAAAGATACGAAGTTTTTGCTAATTTTATCTTTCCATTCGTTGATTTATGAATTAAAATGGTTATCTTTGCATAAATATGGAAGCCTTTGAATCATTTTGGACAAACACAATAACATTCAAGGCACTATTTTCTGACAAAAAGGATTGACGTCACTCTTTTTGAATGCTGATTGAACGTCCTTGACAGAGTGGTACAATCCATGATACGATAACGAAAACATCTGATGGATCAAATAAGAAACTTTTGCATCATCGCCCATATTGATCATGGAAAATCAACGTTGGCCGATCGACTTCTTGAATATACGAAAACGATTCAAGTGACTGGTGGACAGGTGCTTGATGATATGGATTTGGAAAAAGAACGCGGTATCACGATTAAGAGCCACGCCATCCAAATGAAGTATCAACATGAGGGCCAGGATTATATATTAAATCTCATTGACACTCCGGGGCACGTTGACTTTTCTTATGAGGTTAGCAGGAGCATAGCCGCATGCGAGGGCGCCTTGTTGGTCGTGGATGCCACGCAGGGCGTGCAAGCACAGACAATCTCGAATCTGTACATGGCCATCGACCACGATCTTGAGATTATCCCTGTCATCAACAAGATTGACATGCCTTCAGCCATGCCAGACGAGGTTGAGGATGAGATTGTAGAATTGATAGGTTGCGACCGGCGTGACATCCTTCGCGCGTCTGGCAAGACCGGAGAGGGGGTTGAGAGCATCTTGGAGGCTGTGGTGAAACGCATTCCTCATCCCGTGGGGAATGAAGACGCACCGCTTCAGGCATTGATATTCGACTCTGTCTTCAACAGCTTCCGTGGCATCATAGCCTACTTTAAAATTGAAAACGGATGCATCAGGCAGGGCGACAAGGTGAAGTTCTACAACACGGGAATGGAATATGAAGCCGATGAGATAGGCGTTCTCAAAATGGACATGGTTCCGCGCCGGGAGCTGAAGACCGGAGAGGTGGGCTATATCATCAGCGGAATAAAAGATGCCAAGGAGGTGAAAGTGGGTGATACCATCACGCATGTAAGCCATCCTTGCGAGAAAGCGATTTCCGGATTCCAGGAAGTGAAGCCAATGGTGTTCGCCGGCGTATACCCCATCGACCCTAATGACTATGAAAACTTGAGAGCGTCTCTTGAAAAGCTTCAGCTCAATGACGCCTCGCTGACGTTCTCCCCCGAATCGTCCGCGGCGCTTGGCTTCGGCTTCAGATGTGGATTCCTGGGACTGTTGCACATGGAAATCATACAAGAACGTCTGGACAGAGAGTTCAACATGGAGGTCATCACTACCGTGCCCAACGTGTCTTATAGGGTTTATGACAAGCACGGAGACGTGAAAGAAGTTCATAATCCTTCCGGATTGCCGGAAGCGACGATGATAGAGCATATCGAAGAGCCGTACATCAGGGCTACCATCATCACCGACGCCAACTACATAGGCCCCATCATGACGCTCTGCCTGGATAAGAGGGGTGAGCTGGTCAAGCAGGAATTCATAACCGGAAACCGTGTGGAATTGCATTTCATGATACCTTTGGGAGAAATTGTCATTGATTTCTATGATAAACTGAAATCCATCTCAAAGGGCTATGCGTCGTTTGATTATCATGTAGACTCGTTCCGACCGTCAAAGTTGGCCAAGCTCGACATCTTGCTCAACGGTGAACCTGTGGATGCGCTGTCTACCCTGACGCATCAAGACAATGCCGTAAGCCTGGGCAGGAAAATGTGCGAGAAGCTGAAAGACCTGATACCAAGGCAGCAGTTCGACATAGCCATTCAGGCCGCCATCGGTGGAAAAATCGTAGCCAGGGAAACCGTGAAATGTGTCCGCAAGGATGTAACCGCTAAATGTTACGGTGGCGATGTGAGCAGAAAACGAAAATTATTGGAGAAACAAAAAAGAGGAAAGAAACGCATGAAACAGATTGGAAACGTGGAAGTTCCGCAGAAAGCTTTCCTCGCGGTTCTGAAACTGGATTAATGTTCGGCACAAACTAATATTTACCAATTTTTCAATACCACACAAATGAAAGAACCTGTTAACACACCGCGTGACATAGCAAGGGAATTGGCGCGCAAATACAGTACCATGACACATGTGGAGTTGGATGCTTTGGAAAGCATTCTCGTACCCATGAAGTTTGCGAAAGGTGAAATTATTCTCCGCGAGGGGGAAGTGTGCCGTGATATTTATTATCTGGATAAAGGGTTGATACGGCAGTTTTACTTCAAGAACGACAAAGAATTAACAGAGCATTTAGGCGAAGACCACACCATCTTCATGTCTATCGAGAGTTTGTTCAGGGAACAACCCAGCCGGTTTCAAATAGAAGCGCTTGAGGCTTCCGTCGTTTATGCCATGCCTAAAGACAAGTTGGAGAGAATTTCACTGCATCATGTAAATATCCAAATGATGTATCGCAAGATTCTGGAGGAAAGCTTGATTATTTCACAGGTATATGCCGATTTGATACGATTTGAGTCAGCACAGAACAGATACAAGCGGATGTGTAAACTGTCTCCACAAGTAGTCTTGCGAGCTCCTTTGACCTATATTGCCAACTATTTACAGATGACACCCGAAACATTGAGCAGGGTAAGGGCCTCTACTTTGTTGGACTGATTCAAGATTCACCAATGCGGAGTTGATTTGTTTGATGACAACCTTACATGAGGAGACTGAAGTGAAGTTGCTTATGGGTGGTTCTATAAATTACCACCGTAAAGTTTTTTATTTCCGTCTTTTTACGTTTTGCCATCTTGTGAGCTCTTTTTAGTTCAATTTGCTTGTTCGTTCAGTCGTATGGCTCGCTATACTCCTTCACTCACAAACAAATTGACCTCAAAAAAAGTCTCACAACCTGTCAAAGCTAATTTATAGAACCGACCTTATTTGTATTTGTTGATAAAGTCTTTAGCTCTGGCGTCCCCTAATTCTTTCGCTTTGTTCAATGTTTCCAGTCCTTCTTTCTTATGTTTGTTTCGTACTTGCGCTAATCCTTTGATGAGATAGGCATCGGCATAACTTGGTGCGATGGCAATGCATAGATCAGCCGTTTTGATGGCATCTTCGTATAAATTCACTGTCAATTGCAGCGAGGCCATCTCTGCCAAATATGTGGGATTTTCTCGATTCAACACGGCTGCATGAGCTATGTCGTTCAAAGCCTGTTGGTATCTTCGCAACCGTGTGTTGCACTTGTAGCGAGTGTAGTAAAACTCATGACTGGCTCTGCCCAGCATCAACGTGTCATATTGATTATAATCTGCCAATGCCTTTTTGTATTCTCCAATCTGGTCGTAAGCTACACCGCGTGCCAACACATAGGGAGCAGCCACCGATGTCAAAGGCTGTGGACAGGCTGCGACTGCTCTGTCTAATAAGGTCAGAATTTCTTTCTTGTCAGCTTTGAGTTGAGTCTTTGCTTGTGCGGCTTCGTAAAAAAGCTCACCAGATCGCAAGGATGTCTTCGTCAGTGCCATGAACATGTCATAAGCCTTTTGATAATTTCCCTTGGCAAAAATAATCTGAGCTTGTTGATGCTGGTATATGGGAAGAGGTTTGATGTTGTTCGCTTGCGTGGCTTCATCAAGTGCTTTGTCTAATGACCATCGTGTAAAGGCGGAGTCGGGCTGATAAAGTTGCTGCTGATAGATGAGTTTGGCATACTCGGAGTGAGCAACATCCTTGTTTTTTGCATGTTTGACAGCCGTTTCCATCTCGTCGGCAGCCTGAGAAAACTGTCCCTTGCCGGCAAAAATGTTTGCTTGCGCAGCATATCCATCGACTGATTGTGGGAACAGACGTTTAAAGTCTTGCACATATTTGAGATAGTTCTTGTGATTCTGTTCCCTTGACATCATCAGCATGACCAACGCCTCAGACTCGTTGGCTGGCATTTGTGTGCGTATAGAAGTTTGTCGCAATACAGGGTCAGCAATGCTCAGTCCGGTGTTAACTTTCATGTCATTCATGAAGTTTGCATCAACCGCATGCGTCTCGTCGGAACTATTGGCATGTTGCAATATACCAATGACCTCACCCTTGGAATTCACGAACGGACAGCCCTCCTTGTTCTCCGGAGCTTCGGAAGAAAAGATATAATAGGCGTACTTATCCATAAAGGTTTCCACCTTTTGGATAGGCACTTGCTTGATATCAATTGATTTGATGGAATAGCCTACGATAGAAACTTTCTCATTCGCTTTCGAGGTAGACGTAGCAATTTTTGCCGGAGTGGTGTTTCCCAGAACTTTAAACTTGCATACGTCATACAATTCGTTTGCTCCAATCATAACGTCAACCGTCATGGCTTTACCAAGGGCATCAATCACTACTGCACTGTCGGCTCCCACAAAAGGTTTCCAGGTACTGATTGCCTCTCCATTTTCTCCAACAAACACACCGCGTGTTGTACCAAGCAAGGTTCCATCGGCCTTGAACGTGGTTAAGGAGAAAACTGATTTTGCCACCTTCTTCACATTTGCAGACTGTGCGTTAACCTGAGAATGTCCCCACAGCAGTGAACCCATGAGGCAGGCGAGAGCAAGAATTGATTTTGATTTTATCGGATGTATCATAGTTTTTTATTTCATGTTTAAAAGTTCGCGTGCGTTGGCAAGAGCTGCTTCTGTGACATTACTTCCACTCAGCATCTGCGCTATTTCCTGTATGCGTTGGTCTTGGTTGAGTTCGTACATGTTGCTTACCGTGCAGTCTTTCACCTCAGACTTGCTTACCTTATAGTGAGTTTTACCAAGGGCGGCGATTTGCGGAAGATGAGTTATACTGATAACTTGTCGGCCATCCTTACCCATTTCATCCATGATGCATGCCATTTTCTCGGCAACACTGCCACTCACGCCCGTATCTATTTCGTCAAAAATGATGGTAGGAAGTTTGACCGCCCCGCTAATCATAGCCTTCAGCGACAGCATGACGCGCGCTATCTCACCGCCGGAGGCAACTTGTGAGATGGGGGATAAGGGTGAATTGGTGTTGGAGCTAAACAAGAAAGAAACGCCATCTTGCCCTGTGTTTCCCAATGGCTTCCGGATGATTTCAACTTTGAAACGGATTTTAGGCATGCCAAGCGGAATCAAGCGGCTCGACATTTCTTTTTCAATAGCTTTGGCGGCCTTTTGTCTTACAGCGGTTAGCTGATGAGCTTTGTTCGTACATTCTTTGAGCAGTTGGTCAACATGTGCTTGTTGCGTTCGCAGCTCCTTGTCAGCGTGATCAATTTGCTCCAGTTGTTTTTCAATTAGCTTTTGCTGGGTGAGTAATTCCGTAATGGTTTCAACATGGAATTTATGCTCTAACGCATTGATTAAATCAATTCGATCTTGAAGTTTTGTCAGCTGTTGGGGGTCGAATTCAATGTTTTCCGTTTTTCTCTGAATCTCGTTCTCTATATCTTTTAGTTCGATATAACAGCTTTCTGTTCTTTGCGCAACCTCTTCAATGGGGGAGTAAACTTCCTTGATACTATCCAGTTGTTGAGTAATCGTTCTCAAAGCCTCGATGACGCCAACTGATTCTGCAGCCAACAACTGTTCTGACTGATACAAGGCAGTCTTAATTTCTTCTGCATGTTCGAGCGTGGCAAGTTCCTGTTCAATGGCTTCCTGTTCACCCTCAACAAGTTGTGCTTGTGCGAGCTCACTGTACTGAAAGCGTAAGAACTCCTCGTTTTCTTGACTTTTTGCAATGTCAGCCTTCAACTTTTCCAATTGTTCCGCAGACTTCCTGTATTCTTGATAGCAAGTCTGATATTGGGGCAAACTGTTGCGGTCCTGCGTAATGATATCGACTACCTTTAGCTGAAAGTCTTCCTGGTTGAGCAAAAGGTTTTGATGCTGCGAATGGATGTCAATCAATTGCTCCCCCAATTCTTTCATGACGGCAAGAGGTACAGGGGTGTCGTTGATAAAGGCCCTGCTCTTTCCTGAGCTGTTTATTTCTCTTCTCAAGATACAATCTGCTGCATCATAATCAATATCATTCTCTTTGAAGAAGTGAAGAAGATTGTAATTGCTGATGTCAAAATGAGCTTCAATCAAGCATTTTTCCTTTCCTGTTCTGATGAGTTTCGTGTCAGCTCGATTACCCATCAAGAGGCCAATAGCCCCAAGTATGATGCTTTTACCTGCTCCCGTCTCGCCCGTAATGACTGAAAAACCGGGATAAAAGTTGATGTCAAGTTCATCAATCAGTGTAAAGTTTTGAATATGTAATTGCTTCAGCATCTCTATTCTTTAATTTTTTCCCACGCATTGTTTTGGGAAGCGTTGATGGAAAACAATATTTCGTATACTTGCTCTTTCTCTTTCTGTGTGCCTTTACCCTTGTAAATGTTGGCCAGTTCGTCACGCTTAAAATCAGTCCATATCTGTGGCAACAAGCTCAACGGTCTGTTTTCGTGACTTTTTTTCAATCCTTCTTCCAGTGCTGTCGTGATGTTTGTCCTTCCCCTCTCAGCATTAGCGGCCATCTGGTCTAATCCATTTCTGTAATAATCATATTGCAGTTGCCGGAAAGGCGACATGGCGCTGTCCATGTAGTCGTTGATGATGGCAAAGCGGTTTCGGCTGTCATCAAACGATTTCCAACCCGTGAAATTAAGATTCTGTGCATTGTTGGTCAGGATGAGGCATCTTTGCAGTATGTCTTCACCGCCCATGGGAGAGAAAGAGTCCAGATTCAATCCAATGATAAGATAAGCATAATAGGCTATCAAAGCCGTTAGCTGGTTATTGATGGCCTGTTCGTTGAACTCTAATCTGTCAAATTGAGCGAACTCAAAATTAAACTCGTTGTCAGTGTTATTATATAATGTGGTGGTGTATGCTGAGTTGAACACGGGTCTGTTGGCTTGAATCAATGCCCGACAGGTAAACATGTTTGTGGCTTGATCGTATTTCGTCACCGTAATGTTGAAATTGCATGGAATGCGTTCTATGCGTCTAAACTTCAGGTTCGTCCACTGCCTGTCATTGATGAACCTCGTGAGCGTCTGTTCCAGATTTTCAAAGATGTCGGCATCAGTGCCTTGTATTTGGTTATGATTGACATGGACACGAGCGTTCAACTCCTGTCCGTATAAGGACGGATGCAGGTCGAAAGCCAGAAAAAGACTGAATGTGAGGAGAAATACAAGTTTCTTCATCTGCATGAGGCTCAGCGTGTCAAACTATCCTATTTCTTGTTAAACTCTCGCAAGCGTATGCGTGTGAGCACCTGTTTCGTGTTGTTTGTGAAGTCATTGGCCAACATCCAACTGTAATAGCCCGGATCTTTCTGAAGAACTTCTGTCACTGCGCAACCTTTATATTTACCGAAGTTGAATACTTCTTGCCTCATTGGCGACCCGTCTTCCATGGTCAACACGTTGCCGTCAGGACCTTTCTTGTCTTGCCAGACTATGCGACCGGCAAAATCCACGTTATCATTCATCTTGGAGAACTCGGCCAAGTATTTCATGTCGTTGGTCAATGATCGGTTAGCCTCCTCAGCAGTTTCGGGGTCGTATTTGTCCAGTTGACCCATCAACACGCGATAAGTCGCCTCTGCGTCTTGGTCTGCCCGATGCGCCTCGAAGTCGTCTTCCATTTTCCTTCCGCAATAGAATTTGTAAGCTGCCGCCAGGTTTCGTCGCTCCATCTTGTGAAAGATGGCTTGAGCGTCAACCAAATTACTCTTGCTGAAATCAAAGTCAACGCCTGCCCGCAGGAACTCTTCCGCCAGCATCGGTATGTCAAAGTGATTTGAATTATACCCGGCGAAATCACAACCGTTGAATCGTTCAGACAGCTTTTGCGCCAAATCTTGGAACTTGGGCGCATCTGCCACATCCTCGTTGGTAATGCCTGTCAAGGCAGAAACCGCGAGAGGTATTTTCTTTTCCGGGTTGACAAGGATATTCTCGCGCTCTTCTTTTCCGTCAGGATATACTTTGATGAAAGATATTTGGATGATACGGTCTTTCACTAAATCAAGCCCCGTTGTCTCAAGGTCAAAAATGACGATGGGCTTTTTTAAATTCAGTTTCATTTTTATGTCACTTGTCTATGAATAAAACGGAAATATCTACCCGTTGTCGAAATGATGTTTTTCTTACCGGGTAGATATGTCTTGCCTCATGCTTGCGACTGCATGTCAGTCATTGAGCAGCATCGGCATGATCAGCATCAGAACGTCTTCGCCCTCCGGTTGCGTCACTGGCACGATGACACCGGCACGGCTTGGGTCGGCGAGCTGTATGGTAACGTCTTCACTTTCCAGGTTAGTGAGAATCTCCGTGAGCGAGCTTCCCTTGAAGCCAATGCTCATCGTTTGACCGGAGTAGTCGCAAACGATGCTTTCCTTGGCGCTTGTCGCGAAGTCAACGTCTTCCGATGAGAGTTCCAGCTTTCCCGCTTCCAAATGAAGCCGTATCAGTTGACTGCTTTCACTCGCAAATGGCAGAACGCGCCTCAAGGCGCCCAGAAGCCCCTTGCGGTCGACCGTCAGCTGGTTGGGATTGTTCTGTGGAATGACAGAGTTGTAGTTGGGATACCTGCCTTCAATCAGTCGGCACGACAACGACCCACCCGCATAATGTATTTCGGCATTCTTCGCATCGAATTTGATGACGGCGTCTCCACCGTCCTTTGTCAAAACGTTTCTTAGCAGCATGGCTGGCTTCTTGGGTAAGATGAAAGATGCCGGCGTTTCACTCTTCAGATTGAAGTTTTTATTTCTCACAAGTTTGTGCCCGTCGCTTGCCACGATTGCCAGACTGTCACTCGTAAGGTCGAAGTATATACCGTTCATGACGGGTCTCAGTTCATCTTGCGCTGTGGCGAAGAGTGACCGGTTGATGTTGTCATTAAGTGTCCCTGCGTTCATCGTGATGACCGTCGCACCATCTGGTATCGCTTGGGTCTCGGGATATTCCGCGGCGTTTTGGGCGGTGAAGTTGTACACGCCGTTTTGATATTGTATCTGAATGGTGAAATTGTTCGTGTCAACGTCAAAGGTCAGCGGCTGCTCCGGCAACTCCTTCACCGCATCAAGAATCGTGCGGTTGGGTACGGCAAACTTGCTTTCACCGTCACACTCGTCAAGTTGCACCGACGTCCGCATGACATTCTCGCTGTCACTGGCGGTGATGTTTAGTTGTTTGTCTTGAATGTCGAAGAGGAAACTGTCAAGAATTTGCAATGAATTCTTGCTGTTGATGACTTTAGAAAGTGTTTGCAACCGACTGTTCAATGCACTGCTTGATAATGTAAATCTCATTGGTATGATGTTTAAAATGTTAGTCTGTCCTTATATGTCACAAAACTACAAAAATCCATTGTGTTGAGCAAAAAAAGATGAGAAAAGTTTCTTTTTTTCAAGTATTTTGCTAATTTCGCAAAACAAAAGACACGCATGTCAGATAATTTATTCAAAAAATACGCTATAAATGGAATTACAAGGAAAAGTTATTGCCGAAACACCTGAAAGAAGTGGTGTGTCAGCGAGGGGAGAATGGAAAGTGAAGGAATACGTCATCGAAACGCACGACCAGTATCCTCGCAAGATGGTTTTTTCTGTTTTTGGTCAAGACCGTCTGCAGAAATTTAACGTTCAGGTCGGACAAGAAGTGTTGGTGTCGTTTGATATTGATGCCCGCGAATATAACGGCCGTTGGTTTAACAGCATCCGCGCTTTCGATGTGCGTCAGGTTGATCCTGCCACATACGGCGTGCAGGGCGCACCCGTGCCGCCAGTCGGCGCCAGCGATGCGCCCGTGCGGCAGGCAGCTCCTCAGCAGAGTGGTGCGCAAGCTCCTTTCCCTCCACAGACAGAGGCAGCGGAAGACAGCGCCGACGACTTGCCGTTCTGACGTTCGTCCGCATCTGCAAATCACGCAAGAAAGAGGACATGCCTGAATATTGGCATGTCCTCTTTCTTTCTGGTGAAAGTCGTGCGGGATGGGGATGTGTGGAATTCCTCAACCTGTCGCGCGCTGCGTTTCCATGACCGCATCGCAGATGATGAGGTGGGGGAACGCTGCCGGGCCGGGCAAGCCCGTCACCGAATGCCTCGCCGGTTCAGTGCCGCCGCATATTTGGCTGCGTTGGACATGTGCTCGGCGTATGTTCGCGCAAAGTTGTGCGTACCGCTGAAGTCTTCTTTCGCACACATGTACAGATAATCGTGATGCGTCATGTTGAGCACCGACTCGATGCCTGCGATGGAGGCGATGCGTATGGGGCCGGGCGGCAGGCCTGGGTTCGTATAGGTGTTGTAAGGACTTTTTATGTATAACAGTTTGTTGTATATGCGCCTCAGTCCAAAGTTCTTCCAGGCGAATTTTATGGTGGGGTCGGCTTGCAGCGGCATTCCGTTGGGATATTTTGCGTCGCGCAACATCAGTCGGTTGTAATACATGCCGGCAATCATGGGCTTCTCCGCATCGTTGGCGGTTTCTTCATCAACGATGCTGGCCAAGGTGATTACTTCGTTTGGCGATAGTTTCAGCCGTTGTGCTTTGGTTCTCCTGTCATCGTTCCAAAAGTCGTCGCTCTCTTTTTTCATCCGTTTCAACAGCCTGTCAACGCTTACATTCCAATAAACACGATAGGTGTTCGGAATGAACATGCACGCAATGGTAGTGGTGTCATAGCCATACCTGCGGCATAGCTGGTCGTTTTTCAAGGCATTTGCCAGGGTCGTGCTGTCAAGCATGAGGTGTTTCGACAGCTCGGCCGACAAGCGTTCAACGGTTCTTACCGTGGGAACAGTAAGGTTTACGGGATCTTGCATGCCATTCTTCAAGTGTCTGAAAACCATAAAGGTTCCTTCACCCGGCTTGATGGCATACCTACCCGTGCGAACGTGGTCGGCATACTTGGTGTGCCGCATTAAGGTTTTGAAGCCATGAAGACTGTGCTGGTGGGCGATGGGAGTGAGCTTGGCCACCACAGAGTCAGCGTTATCATCCGTGTCTATGTAGACATAGCGGGTGGTTTCTGACATTGAGAACGAGCTGAAGAAATAATAATAGGTCAACCCGCATACCAAAAGAACGCAGATGGCCGCAGCGAACAGATAATGATTTTTATGCTGTTTGTTCATATTTTCAATTGCAAATGTGATTTGATTGCAAAGTTAGTTGAAGTTGGAGACAAAGCAAAATAATTGCGAACATATTTTATGCGTCACACACGGCTCTCTCATTTAACCATAACCTGTGGCTCAGCTCATCATGTTCCGCCGGGTGTTGACAGGGTCAAAAATTAAATGCCATGCCAAAAGAAAAACTCGGTTGATGCATGTGGGTTCTACGTTTGAAGGTGTCTGTAAGGTAAGTCCGTGTGCCAACCCGTGATTCTTTTACACGGTTTTTCAGTTCATATGTGTATTCAGGTTCAGCGTAGTCGTAATTGATGTCAGCCTTGAATGACATGCCATGCTTGTAAGCCCACGTCAAGTAGAGTCCCGTGCTATACATGGGCGTTTTGTTCGACTTGATTGTTAAAAACTTACCGTCATGGATGTCTCGTCCATCCCCCAAGTCGTCCAACCATCTCGTCAGCTCTTTCTTTTCCTCGGGATTTTTAAAATATTGTTTGTCATTTGCGGAAATTGGGATGAGGGCATTGCGCAGCCCCTCGACATCAACATTGGTGATGGCATCAATATCACAGTCTGTCGTGAGTCTTCTGCCAATCAGCACCTTGCCGCCTAAGCGCAATCGGCTGGCAAGTGGATAAGAGAAATAGGCACCCGCGCTGAAACTGAACATGCCGACATGATTTGATTCCAATCCTACGAAGCTCACGAATCTTTCTTTCAAATCCGCTTGCAGGTCATGTGCGTACATGTCGTACTTGAACCCATGCGACAAATCAATGGTAGCTGTGACAGGCGTGGTCGTCGCACAAAGTCTTCCGCCAACACCGACGTAGTCGTTCAAGAAATAAGCACTCTCAACCGCTACGCCCATACTGGCACCCAGATTTAATTTCAACCCTAATGGATGGCTCGACACCAGAGTGCTGCCAGGTGTATAGGGGCGCATGTTCTCATCATAGTTGTCGTATATGTCTGGTGCTTTGAAGCGTTCCAGCATGGGAGCCACATCTATATTGATGGCAAAGAATGAGGGTCGATTCGAAATGTTTGGGTTAAGTTCTTCCAGGTTTCTTCGGTTCAAACCTTTGTTCTTGAATATCAGGTCTCCCAGGGCATAGCCTATATCAGTGGACAGGATGCCTATTCCCGCTCCGACCAACACGTCGCTTACCCAATGCCTGTTGTTCAAAATACGGCATATGCCCGTTGCCGTCGCTACCGAATACCCGGCTATGCTGTACCATGGACTTCGCGTTAGTCCGTACTCTTTGTGCAAGATGGTTGCGGCGACAAACGATGTCGCCGTGTGTCCCGACGGGAAAGAGTTGCGTGATCTGCCGTCGGGGCGTAGCTCTCTCGTGGTGTGCTTTATGATGTTGACCATGCCTGCCATCACGGCAAACGACAAGGCGTTGCTTACCGCAAGACGCGGAAGTGAACTTCGTCCTTGAACGCCGGCCGCGCTCAGTGCCCACGTTGTCAGCAGAGGGCTGTATTGTGCGTAGTTATCCCAAGTGGTCTTGAACGTTGGTTGAAAGTAATGTCGGACAGCCCGGAAGTCTTCCTTGCGAGATTTCACTATAAATCCCGAGGCGATGAACCCAAATCCCGTGTAAGTGAAATCTTGTTTCAATGCCTTCTTCACATTGAAATTCGTCACAGGGGCGAGGGTGTCGGGTGGCGTTAACACCGTTGTGTCAGTCACGGCGGGGAAAACGGCTTTCGATGATAGCAAAAACAGCATCACGCATGCGGTGAATTGACGTGACACAGGACGATGAATGTTCATTTACGATAATATAATAGTTATCTTACAGACCATCGTAGAATGATGGATCTGTTTGAGCGTGCAAAGTTACATCATATTTTCGTAGTATGCAACCAGATGGAAAATGAAGATCATTAATTTGCACGGCTCTTTCATTTAACGAGGGTATATTTTGTTGCTGTAAACAACATAGAAGAAATCAACAACGAAATTAAGGCTGGTTCTATAAATTAGCTTTGTTAGATTTTGAGCTTATTTTTGAGGTCA
>CAMPYJ010000037.1 GCA_946998205.1 uncultured Prevotella sp.
CTCTGCTTGTAAGGCAGATGCTCTAAACCAGCTGAGCTAAACGCCCATTCTTTATCCAGAATGTGGGTGCAAAGATAATTCGTTTTTGCGAGACCTCCAAACTTTTTTCCATATTTTTCATCCACGTTGACACGTTGTTTCATAGCAGGGGCCTGTTGCGGAACGACAGATGATACGGAGGAGGTAAACATGAACATCCCTCTGTGAATCGTTTCCTGCATCTGATTCATGGCAAAAACCATCGCTCCACAGAACTTTCTCCAAAAGGTTTCGCATCCAAAGAATGTCTGTTCTTTTTACCAAATAATGCCCCTAAAACGGCACTTGAAAACTTTTAAAATAGAAAAAATCAACAGGTAGGCAGGATACAAAAAAGCGTTGTTTTGGGAAGAATTATCGACTTTTGGCTGAAAAGCAATGAGATGGACGCATTAAACGCATCACCTTGGCGCACAATCTACATGGTATTGCACCGCAAAAGCATACAGATAACATCCTTAGAGCTATGCTATTGGTGCGAAAAAATGAAGAAATAGAGAGTTAAAAGCAGAATAATCAGCGTAACACATTCAATTACAACGAATTACAAAACCCGCTCATATTTAGCGTATTTGCAAGCAGAAGTAAGGTTGATGGATTTCAAGCCAAGGATAAGAGCGATGATCGTCACGAAAATTCATCACCATCGCAGTGGCGTAGATGGAGCGAGTGTTGCATACGCAAAGCATTTGTATCACTGCTATCAACATCAACAGTTCACGATTGTGCGTTCGGAGTACGGCTCTACCCCATCGGTTTTCAGCCACCATTCACAATGGGAAAGTGGCTGAATGCCGTTCATGGCCCTACGAATTGCTTGAGTTCTTCCAACGAATGAGCCACCTTGATTTGTTGATGGTAATCGCCCCTGATCACGCCTCTGGCCGTTAAATCGTCCAAAAGAGCCACCAGCGCATCCCAAAAGCCATTCATGTTGTAAAGAATCACTTGCTGTTGATGGTAGCCAATGCTGTGTGCGGCTACCACTGAGAATATCTCATCCAAGGTACCAACACCGCCCGGAAGAGCGATGGAGACATCACTTTGCGCCAACATCAGCTCTTTGCGGTCGCTCAGGTTGTCGCAAGGAATCTCCACGTCAACATAGTCAGACACTCTTCCGCGCTCCTCTATGACAGACGGCACCACGCCGATGGTTTGTCCACCCGCCTCATGCACGGCCTTTGCGACACACTCCATGAGACCCAGGTTGCAACCGCCGAACACGAGTGAATGACCCTGTTCGGCCATCCACCTCCCCAGTTGTTCGGTCAGCGTGAAATATTCGGGGGCGATAGTATCATTTGCTGAGCAAAAAACGGCAATTTTCATCGTTGGTTAAATTGAAGGATGATTGGCGAATAACCCGCCTTACATATATTCTCTTGTAAGCCGAGTGCCTTGGAAAAACAAATTAAAGTTTTTGAAACTCGCCGTAGATGCGGTCGGCAATCGACTTGAATTCTTCTTCAGAAAGTTTCAAATGTTCTTTTCTAAAGTTCACATCCGCCTCACTGTTCATGGGAATGAGGTGGATATGCGCATGCGGCACCTCAAGTCCCAGCACCACTTGCGCCACCTTTTTACACGGGAAGGCGCGCCTCAGGGCTACCGCCACCTTTTTGGCGAACACCTGATACTCGGCCAACTCATCATCGTCCATGTCGAAAATGTAGTCCACCTCACGCCGCGGAATAACCAGCGTGTGTCCTTTCTGCAACGGACTGATGTCCAGAAAGGCATAAAATTTCTCACTCTCCGCACACTTGTAGCTGGGAATTTCGCCAGCAGCTATTTTAGAAAAAACGTCCATGACCCTACCGTGTTTCATTCAACCGTTATCTTGTCAATACGCAGTTTGATAGTGCCTGCCGGTATTTTGACATCCACCTCATCACCCACTTTCTTGTTCAGCAGTCCTTGCGCGATAGGTGTCTTGATGGAAATCTTCCCCGCCTTGAGGTCAGCCTCGCTCTCACTGACGATGGTATACGCCATTTTTGACTTCGTCTTCATGTTCGTCATCTCCACTTTGGACAAGATCTGCACGGTGTCGGTGCTGAGACGCGACACGTCAACGATTTTGGCCTCGGCGATGGTCAGTTTCATTTTATTGATTTTATCTTCGAGATGCGCCTGCGCTTCCTTGGCGGCGTCATATTCAGAGTTCTCACTCAAATCACCCTTATCACGCGCTTCCGCGATGGCAGCTGATGCCTTCGGGCGCTCAATAGATTCGAGCCGGGTAAGCTCAGCTACGAGATTGTCGTAGCCTTCTTGTGACATGTAAGCCATAACGTTATAAGTATTTATTGTTAATAATTGCTTTGGTGAAGACGTTAAAAGAAAGAATTCCGACATCTACCAACGTGTCGGAATTCCTTTTCCTAAGTCCTCGTTTGCTGTTCACTTTTCGCAAAGTTATACATTCTTTTCCAACAAACAAGTATTTTCACATTATTTATCAAATGGTTGGCACGTATTCTAACAACGGATGATTCGCCTTTAGGATTGATTTATATCAAGAAACGGGCATTAAAACCAAATTGTTTACGCAAACAGTTGTTATTACATTTAAACAGCACTACCTTTGCAGCGTGTTTTTCATAGTATTAGATTTAAGGTTAACAAAGATTGGGACTCGGCGGAGCCCCTTTTTTTATGTCCATACGTCAAGTATGTTGGCTTGCTGACACACGAAAAGAGGCAACCATTGCTGGCTGCCTCAGTGTATAGTTTGGCAGATTCTGCCGAGTATCTTACAAATCAAACTTGTAACCTAATGTTACCTGGAACACGCTGTTCTTTGCATCGAGGTTGTCGAAAACCTTGGTTACGCCCCAATTGTAGCGTCCGTCGATAACGATATTGGAAAACTCATAAGAGAGACCAACTGGGATAGCGAGGTCGAAGCCCTTAGCCTTGGTGCCGCCTTTGTCCACTGCAAATGCTGGCTGAACACCCAATTTGACTGCCAATCCAGGCACAACGTATACATTCGCCATGACAGGCACATTGATGTAGGCCAGATTAATCTTAGGATCCTTGAACTCGAATTTTGCCTTGCCTATCTTGACGTCACCATCCTGCTTCACGCCTTCTTGTGCGTACATCACACCTCCAGTAAGACTGAAAATGTCAGATACCTGATACTCCAATTCGGCACCAGCTGTGAAGCCAACTTTCATCTTTGTCTTTTCAAACTCGGTCATTGTTGCACCCACAACACCTAACTGCGGCTTCAAAGAAACTGTTCCTACTGTGCGTTGCGCAAATGTTGCTACGGACGAAAGCAGTACAACTGCTGTTAAAATCATCTTTTTCATAAGCGTTCTTGTTTTTAGTTTTTGTAAATAAATCCTGATTTGCTAATCTTTTTATTGAACTCACAAGCAAATGTAAGTTGTTTTCGGGTAACAAACATACATTTGTCTTATTTTTTATTTAATTATGACTACATTCTGGTTTGTTAACACAATCGCGCGGGAATGTCATCTATCAATAATTTGAACAGCGGATTAGCCGACAACACCGCCTCATTGCCCAATACGATCAACTGTTTTCGGGCTCTTGTCAGGGCTACATTCAACTTGCGGTCTATCCAAGCCTGCCCTTCCAGGAAGCTGTTGGCCGTGAGAAAATCCAACTGGTAGCGGTTCTGTACGGTGAAAGAGTAGATGATGACATCACGTTGACTGCCCTGATAACGCTCCACGGTGTCGACATCCACTTGCATGAGTTGTGAGATGCCCGTCTTTTCTATCTCTTTACGAACCATTGCAATCTGGTTGCGATAAGGCACTATCACGCCCACCGTCTTCTGTACGTCAAACTTTTCTTTCGCCAACCGATGGATGCGGCGCAACAAGTCGGCCACCTTTCGGGCCTCGTCTGGATTCACTTTATCAGAGAGCCTCACGTTTTGCGTGAAGTGAGAGGGATAGTAAAGCAACCGATGGCTCACCAACAAAGCGTCAGTCTCATCCTGCGGCACCGCCGTATAACCGATATCTTCGCCCACCTGGTGTGGCAATGGAACGGGCTGCAGCTGCTCCTTGGCATAGAACATCTTGTTGGGAAAGGCGGCAATGGCTGGATGCATGCGGCCTTGTTTGCGCAGCGTGTCCACGAAGTCGGCACGTCCCTGCCGCTCTTCCCATCGGATGAGTCGCTCAAACAGTGAGTTTCGGCAGTCGGTCAGACAGATGTTCCGCAAGTCGGCATCGGTCACTTGCGATTCAGACGCGTCTTGCTGGACCACGGCGGGCAGCTGCTTGTAGTCGCCAATGAGGATGAATTTGTCAATATTAGGTTGATGACCGAAGGCCAAGCCAGAGCCTCCCTCCTCCGAAACGTGGCTCGACAGAATGCCTACAAGGTTAGGTTCCAATATCTGACTGGCCTCATCAATGAGTGCCAGACTGAAATGCTTGATGGCAAAGATGAAGGGCTTGCTCATCATCATCGACGTAGTGCTCACGATGAGGCGCATGTCTGCGAACCGCTGCCGCAGGTCGTTCAGCTTGGGATGGTCATCAATGGTCTGCCCCAAGAGATGACCCTTGAAGCGTGGGTCACAGCTGTACTCGTTGCCCAGACGTATAAAATCGAGACCTTCGTCGCACAACATGCCACAAATCTCATCCACGGCACGGTTGGTGTAGGCCATGAGAAGAATGTTCGCATCAGGATTTTCCAACTCTTCCAGCACCATATAACGCAGAGCCATCGATGTTTTACCCGTTCCTGGAGGCCCCACCAGCAGGAAATAGTCTTGTGCCTGTTTGGCTTTCAGCACCACGTCATCATAGTCAGGATGATAGCTTCGGGACAGCGTCAGGGCGTGATTGATGCGTGGTTCACGCTGTCCCAACAACAAGTCGCGCCGCTCTTTCGAGGTGGTCATCAGCGTATGCAGAGCATGCATGGCTGACGCGCCACCCGCATCAGAGGCACTATGCTCCACTGCGTATACCAAAGGCGTGTGATGGGCATGCCGTTTACCCTCTTCCACCGTATATAATAGGTCATCATTCTGTTGTGCATCTGTCAGATGAACGGCTATCTCATCGGTCTTGACGTACATGATGAAGCCCTTGAACAGGATGCTCCGACGCACGTCAGGCACACTATCGGGATGATAGCCGTACAGATATACCATGTCGCCCCGTCTGAAATTGGGCAGGAAGTCTTCACCCTGGTCGGGAACGGCGAGCGTGATTTCATCAAATCCTCGGCTGCGGGTTCGTTTCTTCTGCGTGATGGTGAGGCCGGTATAGATATTCCCCATCTCCTTTTTCTCGCTCAACGGCATGTTCCACAGGTCAGCACTGCTGCGCCCGCTGCCATCAACGCCACCGGTTTTCGAGATGAGTTGTTCTTTCAGCACGAAGGTCATCATGCGGCAGAAATATGCTTTCTCCAGCTTGCTCATTTGCTCCAGCGGCACCGTGATGGCCTCTATCTGCGGCAGTAAGAAACGATTGTAGAAGTAAGTGTTGGTATTCTCCGTGTTCAGTGTTTGCGGGTTGAGCTGTGGCAGCATGTTTGCGAATCCCTCGAGGGCACTCGTATAATCGGCAGCCACGATGAGATTGCGCAGCTTGAGGGCTTCATGGATGAGCATGTCCAACCTACTGACGTCCATCAAGCCTGTCGGCAACGCGTATTTCGAATACAACAGAAAGATGCGGGTGGCCTTGTCGGACAGGCGGAAGTTGTACCTCAGCACACCATAGTACAGCAGTGCCTGCACATAGTGCGCCTCAACGTGCTGGTTGCCATGTCGGTTGTGGCTGCCGTATTCCAGATTCATGTTCTTTCCCGACTTCTGTTCAACCAGCAATCTGAAGTCGGTGGTCATCATATCCACACGCCCTTGTATGCCCAACTGCTCACATACGAAGGACGGTTCCAGCAAGGCTCGCTCCCGATTGTAGGTCTTGAACAGTTCTGCAACGATTTGCTGCAGGTTCTTCACCTGCTTCATGGCCTCCACCTTAAACGCCACTGGATCCAGGTCGGTGCATGTACAGTATTCCAAAGCCTTCTCCCTGAAGTTGTCTTTCAGTGTTTCTGCCATGTCAAACGCATGCTCTCCATGCGCATGGATGATGTCATCGAGCGCGCTACCGGCAAAATTTCCCAAAATGGTATGCCGCGTATTGGCCTTATCCTTCATGCGGTTGATGGTGAAGAGGGCCGGATGATGACCATATTCCGTAAAACATGTCGCCAGAGAACTGATGTCCACCAGGTAGTCGGGGATGACGATGATGCGACGTGGCGTAACCAGATGATCCTTCACCTGACAGTCCAAGAGGTTCAACGGCATGCCCTTGCGCAAGATGTCATGAAGATACGAGAGGTCGGCAAACTGCTCCTCACTGGTATATTCTACTTGCAAAAGGCGCTCATCGGTTTCCCCATCGGGCATCACCCAGATGAAGTGTTCGTCCCATTGCCTCACGATGCAGCGGATGTAACGTTCGTCCAACCGCAATGTTTGTCGCGTTTGTTGAGCCCGAACGGGTATTTTGCCGACTAAAAAAGAAGGAACAGCCTCTCTGAACACTGCCGAGATGAAGACACAAAGCGCACGAACATCGTAGGTAAGGTCTTCTGGTAAGATGGGCGATGACGAGTTGGAGTGGCGTCGCATCTGGTGAATGGCGCGGGTATCGGCCATCGATAAGCCACACTGGGTACACAGATGATCCACGCGAGCGTTGAGGTCGCCAAAGCTATAGGAGGTGTTTCGCAAACCGGCGGCACACGCCATCACCAACGTCTCGTGCAACATTTTATTGACCGGCGCACCCTCCTGAGAGCCAGTCTCAAGGATTTGGGCCGCCCGTTGGTAGAGTTCGTTGGCCGTGACGTAGGTTTGCGTTTGCTGCATGTCGCAAAAACAATCAAGAATTGGCTACTGTCCACCCAGGCGGTCGAAGTACACGATGAGTTCTTCCCACGTCTTGAACTCATCACTGCCATAAGCCAGACAAGTACCCATGAAACCCTCTCGCTCCTCGGGGGTGATGAGATAGTCGCCATAGAGCAGCTGCGGCTGATTGGTGAAGATTACCCGATCGTAGGCCGGAGCCGACAGATACTCCTCCACCCATGCCTGCACTTCGCCGACATAGCCATGGTCGTTGGTAGGCGCAGCAGCCACGATGTACACCTGGTAACACTCGATGAGCATCTCATAGGCCTTGTGCATGCTCGACGTGGCCTTGCCGTAACTGTCGTGCAGCGTTGCGTAGTCGATGTAAATGATGGGGCGTTCGCGCCCCTCTTGGCGGTCGTCAATCCAGCGTATCACGGGAATGAGATAGTGGAAGGCCACCTTGTCGGTGAGTCTATGGGCGCCATGGAAGCGGATGGCCTGTGGATAGTGCTCGCGAAAAAGGTCGAAGGTGTGCACCAGCGGATCCTCATCGCCGAAGAGACCGTAGACCCGCCTTCGCTCCTCGGGCGTGACACTGGCGAAACACTGTTCCGTGATGTCCTTGAACTCGTTGACCAACGCCTTGGTGACAATCACTTCGGTCTCACCGTCCTTGCGTGGGTTCTGGAACGACTGCTTGCCCATCAAACCGTGGTCGTGCATGGTCAGCCCCATCTGGAAAGCCGGATTCACCAGTATGCGGTCGTAACCCGTGAGCATCTCGGTATACATGCCGCCCATGGAGGTGCCGATGATAAGGTCGGGATGGTGGCTCTGGCACAGTTGCCTCAGCAGATCCATCGCCTCGACGGGATGCACTGGCAGGTCTTCGGCCACGACGTTCGCCTGGGGCAACAGTTCCCTGAGCATGGCCACCGTGCCCGACTGGGCCGACGACATGAAGCCATGAACGTACATGAGGGTCTTGCCCTTCATCAAATCGGGATATTGTTTCTTATACGGATTGTCCATTTCTATACCTCCTCACTTCTCTCACACCCCATTCCCATGGTGCGGCATGACGCGCGAAACGTCTTTCCAGCGCAGCATCATTCGGATGGTTTCGTTGATGCAAATATAGAGATTTAGCGGCGAACCAACAAACTTTTTCAACATCAAAATACTACACACTTCCACCAATGCCCTTGAACTTCTCAATGAAGGCGGCAATTTTCTGGAACACACTCTGCTTCTTCGTTAGATATTGCGGGTTGAGCGGACTCATCTTTGGCAGAATGGCATTGAGGTCTGTTCCGTTTTCACTGGCAAACTCACGCTTCAGCGATGTTTGGATATACCGTTTGGCTGCGTCCACATTCAGTTTCTCTTCCTCAATGAGGTTTGCTGCCTCTTCCTTCTGTCGCTGCTGTGCATAATCGAAGAAAGCAGAAATGATGCCTGCCTTGTCTTGAATAGACTCAAGGTCTGTGTCGTGAATGAAGTCAACCACCAATTCCTCTTTGGCTCTGTTGCCAATACTCGAGCGGATGATTCTGCGCACTTCGTCTATCAATGCGTCTTTATCTTTTGTTTTCTGGTTGTGTTCAAACACCAATTCAAGGATATAGTCGAGATCTATTTCCTGCGATTTGAGCAAGTCTATCTCAAACGCCACATCGTCCCAGTCCATCTTAGATTCCTCAGCGGCTTTCCCTTCTCGCTCCCGTCTGAACCAGTCACGAATATCGTTGTAGGTGGAGCGATAATCTTGTGCTGTCCGTTCTTGCAACACGTCCACCTGCATCATGGCATCCACGTCCTCATTGGTCAGGAAATGATTCTCCTTGAAAGTCTCCACAGCCTCTGGATTTTCCTTGTCTATCTTTTGCAACGCTTTGAGATTTGTAAACTCATCGTAGTTTTGCAAGATGTTTTCAATCTTCAGATACTCACCGAAGAGTTTTACAAAGGCTTTCTTCTCCGCCTCTGTCGTTATCTCGTCAGGTTGTGGGAACTGTTCTTTCAGTTCTTTCACCACCTCCACATAACCTCTGCACGCTTCCCCTGTGGCAATGTCTGTGAATCCCTTGAGATATTCCTCGTAGCTCTTCTCCAACACCACGTTCTTCGTATTCTTGTCGCCAAACAGGGTGATGGCGTCTATCGTGGCTTGTTCCAAATCCCTGAACGTGACGATGTTGCCAAATGTCTTGGTGGCATCATAAATACGGTTGGTTCTCGAGAACGCTTGCATCAATCCGTGATAGCGCAAGTTCTTGTCCACAAACAGCGTGTTGAGCGTGGGCGCATCGAAGCCTGTGAGGAACATACCCACCACGATGAGCAGGTCCACCTCTTGGTTCTTCACTTGTTTTGCGATGTCACGATAATAGCTTTGGAAACCTTTGCTGTCAATACCAAAACTGGTTTTGAACATGGCATTGTAATCGTTTACCGCTTTGGTCAGAAACTCTTTGGCACTGCTGTCCATGGCAGTGGGTTCAAAGTTCTCTTCCCTAATATCGCCCACGGCATTCTGTTCCTCGTTGGGAGCGAAAGAAAAGATGGTGGCAATCTTCAGTTTCTTGTCGCTGTCTTGTTGCAGAGCGTTGAGTTCTTCATAATAGAGTTTGGCTGCCTCCACGCTGTTCACGGCAAACATGGCATTGAAGCCCTTGCCGTTTCCTTGACTTCGGTGGGTCTTTATCTTGAAGTTCTGCAAGATATATTGTGACACCTCTTTAATACGGTCGGGGTGAAGCAATAGTTTTCTGTTTTCTGCTGCCGTCAGTTTCAGTTCGTCTTTCTCTGTTTCCAACGCCTTGAAGCGAGGACGCACATTGTTATAATCTACCTTGAACTTCAACACCTTTTCATCGCGTATGGCATCGGTGATGACATACGAGTGTAGCTCACGCCCAAATACGCTGGCGGTGGTCTCCGATCCCAAAGCGTTTTCGGGGAAGATGGGGGTGCCGGTAAATCCAAACTGGTAATGGGTGGTTCTATAAATTAGCTTTGACAGATTGTGAGACTATTTTTGAGGTCAATTTGTTTGTGAGTGAAGGAGTATAGCGAGCTATACGACTGAACGAACAAGCAAATTGAACCAAAAAGAGGCCACAAGATGACAAAACGTAAAAAGACTGACTTAAAAAACTTTACGGTGGTAATTTATAGAACCGCCCTAATATCGTTTGAACTTCTTTCTGAGATTCTTCTGCGCCTCGCCAAACTGTGACCGGTGACACTCGTCGAAGATGAACACCACCTGCTGCCCATACACGGGCAATGCTGCCTCGCTCTTCATGAGGTTGTTCAACTTCTGAATGGTCGTCACGATAATCTTGTTGTCGTCTTTTTCAATATTCCGTTTCAGTCCTGCCGTGCTTTCCGACCCATTCACGCTGTCGGGCGAGAACCGTTGGTACTCTTTCATGGTTTGAAAGTCCAAATCCTTGCGGTCTACCACGAAGAACACCTTATCTATAAAGTCGAGCTGGGTTGCCAATCGAGCTGCCTTGAAGCTGGTGAGTGTCTTGCCCGAACCGGTGGTGTGCCAGATGTAGCCTCCTGCTTCGGGGGTGCTCCACACCTTTGCTTGGTACGAACTTCTGATTTTCCATATCAACCGCTCGGTGGCAGCAATCTGATAGGGGCGCATGATGAGCAACGTGTCGCTGGTGTCAAACACAGCGTAGGAGAGCAACACTTGTAGTAGGGTGTTCTTTTGGAAGAAGGTGGCTGTAAAGTCTTTCAGGTCTTTGATGAGCATGTTGTCCGCCTTTGCCCAGTTCATCGTAAAGTCAAAACAGTTCTTGTTGCGCTTCACGGTGTTGGCGAAATAGCGGGTGTCTGTTCCGTTAGAGATGACGAATATCTGCAAATATTTATACAGCGAACTCTCGCTGTTGAAGCTCTCCTTACTGTAGCGATGCACTTGGTTGAACGCTTCGCGAATTGCTACGCCACGTTTCTTCAGTTCCACCTGCACCATGGGCAGTCCGTTCACCAAGATGGTCACGTCGTAACGGTTCATTTGCGTGCCTGTCTGTTCAAACTGGTTGATGACCTGCACCTTGTTTCGGGCAATGTTTTGCTTGTCCACCAAATAGATGTTCTGAATATGCCCATCATCGAACACGAAGTCGTAGATATAATCGTCCTGCACCTTGCGTGTTTTGTCCACAATACCGTCGCTGGCTTTGTCCAAATATTCGTCCAAGAAGCGTTGCCACTCTTTATCGGTGAAGACGGTGTTGTTGAGCGTTTGCAGTTGTTTGCGCACATTTACCAACAAAGCCTGTGGCGTTACGAGCTGTGGTAGATATTCATAGCCTTGGTTCACCAAATCTTCTATCAGCTCACGCTCTAAGGCAGCCTCTGTTTGATAGCCTGTGGGTTGCTCGCAGGCTTGTGACAGCTTGGTGTAGCTGTCTAAGACAATGAAGTTTTGCAATTCTGCAATGGTGTTGTAGGTGGTCATGATGATGTTGTTTTTTTTTGTTGTTGCTTAGGTGTCCCTAGGTTTTCCTAGGTTTACCTAGGTTTACCTAGTCTCTCCTAGTCATCCCTAGTCTTCCCTAGTCTTCCCTATTCTCTCCTTCTAAGCGTTTGAGGTGTTCTTTAAGCGCCTTTAGCTCGGCTTTTAATTGTTCATTTTCTCTCAGCAGGAGCCGCCTTTCCTCGTCTTGCTGCTTTCGGTAGCCCGTGCGTGCCGCATACATTCGTTCTTTGATGCCCCCTTGCTCCACAAACTGTTTCTCCAAGCTCTTCAGGAACGAACACATGAGTTTGTCTGTTATATGGCAGAGGGTTAGCAATGCGTTGCAAAACTCTTCTGCCGTCCAGCGTTGGGCGTAAGGCAGATAATCTTTGGGCTGGTTGTGCGTCTTGCAGAATGCGAGCATGGCGTTGTATCTGTCGTGCTTCTCGTTCCATAGTGCAAGGTGGCGTGTATGCAAGTAGTCAGCGTAATCTTCGCGCAACTCTTGCAATGATGCACGAGCCACGTTCAGCAGTTTTAGCTCCATCTCTGAGGATGTGTTACCGTCTTCTATTCCTTCTACGATGTTTTGTTTTCCCGACCGCGCCGCTTGCACCATCTGGTCTACCGTTCTGTCACCGTATTTAGGTAAGAACCTTGTGCAGAAGATGTATGTCAGCTGATAGATGGTGTCAGTTTTTTGATAGAAAAACAATTCTTTGTAATCCTTGTACTTTCTAATAACCGTAGTTTCATTAGCCATGATATTTTCTTTTATGGTGTGAATGACAGCAGTTGGTTGCGGTAATACTCATACTGCCGCTTGCGGCAGTCCAGCTCCGCTTCCAGCTCTGTGAACTTATCAAGAATCTCCACTATCCTATGTTGAACAGAAAGAGGAGGAAGGGGAATCTTTATATTTTCTAATACTTTATTATCTAAAGTAGGAATCCCCCGCTTTCCGTACTTTTGATTTGATAAATGTTTCTATGTTCTGAAGCCAATATTACAAATATTTTTGATTTAACTGTTCGTTATGAGAAAAACAAAAACATCCATCAGAAGACCAAAAATCATTTGCGCTGTAACCAACCGTTCCTGCAGATGCACCCACATTGATAATCATTGTAGAATTTGCCTTTCTGTTAGATTGATTATAATATCCAATTGGTTCTATGCCGCCATGATATACAGGATAAATACCATTTATATCTAAATCTCTTTTGGTTAATCTTTTGCCTCTTGTCAAACTGCACACTTCCCCGAGCTTTTTCCACTCCACGCTTTCCCCATTGAGCAGTTGTTCTATAAAGGGCATTGTTTCTTTATTCTTCATCGTGCTGTGTGTTTTGGGTTAATCTGCGCAACGTGGCGGCATTGTCGCTACTGATTACACTTTTTCCTGTTTGTCGTTCCAACTCCTCTCGTGCCACTTTTGCCACATTTCCACCTTGCTTGGCGATAGTCATGCTTTGGTCGAAAGTGTTTGGATTGTTGGCTTGTGAGATGTCTTTGGTAGAAGCTTCTGCCAGCATGTTGAGAATCAACTCGGTACTGGTCATGTTGTCACGTAGGTTCTGCTTCTTCAATCCCTTGTGTTGCTTGTATTCTTTCACCGTCTTTCCCGACCATGCTTTGGTTAAGATGTTGGTTAAGACAGCAAAGTCCTTATTGTCGGTGATGCCAGTGCGTTGCCATTCATCAGTCAACTCTTTACGAATCTCAATGCTTTTTAGGCGTTGGTTAATCCAATCGTCCGAGTAGCCCAAGCGACGATAGTCTTGCAAGGCTTGCTGTATGCTCAGTTCGGGGTCTTGTATCTGGTCAAGACGCTGGCTCCCCACCTTTGCAAGCCATTGCTTGAAAGGCTCTGCCTTCGGACTTGGCACTGATTGTATCAAGCGAAGAAGTTGCTCTGTGTCAGCCACATCGGTCATACGCATCTTGCCATCAGCAGCACGCATTTTCAACCGGTTACAATTTGTAACCGTTTCATTGCCCTCCTTATTCAGCCTGTTTTTCAATACCTTCCAATAGTTTCTTGCCGTTTGGTAATTGGGGCTATCCGTCAGCACAGCAATGACATCTACTATAGAAAAATACCATTTCTCTTCTTCAGCGTCCCAATGGGAACGAACTTGCTTGTTCTCAAATTTCATTAAGTCTTTCATGCCTCTATCTCCTTGATGATTTTATTGATATCCGCCCGCAGTGCGTCGATGCGCTCCACTGTTTGTGCCACTTCCTCGTTCAGCTTCACGATGTCTATCACCTCGCGCGTGTCCTCCGCCTCTACATACGTGCCAACGGAGAGGTTGTAATCGTTCTCGGCAATCGTGTTGTTGTCCACCGATGTGGCAACATGCTCCACCTCGTCCTTGTTGCCAAAGATGCCGACAATGCGTTCGATGTGTTCGGGCAGCAGGATGTTGTTGTTGGTTTCTTTCTTAAAGAAGTCTTCACCACTGGCGTTGATAAACTGGGTGGTGGGGTTCATCTTATGCTTGGAGAGCACCAAGATGTTCACGGCGATGCTCGTGCCGTAAAACAGATTGGGCGGCAGGGCGATGACCGTTTCCACAAAGTTGTTGTCCACCAAATACTTCCTTATCTTATGTTCCGCTCCTCCACGGTGTTTCCCAAGCGGTTGCTCGTGGTGTCGAAGTCGGCAAAGAGTCCTTTGATGTCATGTTCCGAGTCGTAGCCGTTGGCAGAACTCTCTATGGCATCGAAGATAGCCGCCAAGTCGGTGTTCAAGTTCGGATTGTTGTTGGCTCCCTTGGCGATGTTGCAAAACAGCTGACTGGGGTAAATAAAGTATCCTTTGGTTTTGGTGGCATCGTCCTTTATCTCGGGCGTGATGACGTCATCGGGTAGATGAACATAATCCACGCTCTCGTCGCCAGCCTCTATGAAGGTGGTGAAATGCTCACTGATGAAACGATAGAACAGTGTGCCCAATACAAACTGCTTGAAGTCCCAGCCATCTACGGCACCGCGCACCTCGTTAGCAATTCTCCAGATGGCTGCCTGCAGTTCGTCCCTTTGTTTTGTGTTTGTCATTATGCTGAATGGTATTTAGGGCAGTTCTATAAATTACCGCCGTAAAGTTTTTTGTATGTTGGACAGTTTACGTTTTGTCATCTTGCGGTCTCTTTTTATATAAAACAGGCTGCGCCTCAACAATTCAAACAAGTTTGATTGTATTCGGCTTGCTCTCTTTTTGGTTCAATTTGTTTTTTCGTTCAGTCGTATAGCCCACTATACTCCTTCACTCACAAACAAATTGACCACAAAAACAGCCTCGCAATCTGACAAAGCTAATTTATAGAACCGCCCTTTAATGCTTACTCATTTGCAAAAATACAATTTTATGACGTGAAACACAAAGAAAAACAGGGTTTAAGATAGTTGTTTCCCGGCAAAAGAAACAAGAACAAGGCGAGGAGCGGCAGGCAGATCAGGATGGCGGATGATGATGATTTTTCTTGACAAACAAGTCTTTCATGCTTCGCATATTCTCAAACAGGATGGCACTCGCTTGCAAATACGTCAAAAATGAGTGACTTTCGTACTCTGTTAACACACAACATTTTACAAACACCGGCCACCCTACCCCACCTTTTCCTCAACGTTTCTCCAGCCAAAAGCATTGCTTTTGCGAGGCAATCTGCATGCTTTTGCAGGGAAAGAGCATGCAAATTGAGGGGTAAGATGATGCCTCTTAGCCCAAAAACGCCTTGTTTTTGTGTAAAAATACGATTTATTTGGCAATGTAAGCCCTATCTTGCACCCTCCCTGCCTATTGATTTTTTCTGGTTTGAACGTTTGGAAGTGCCGTTTTAAGGGCTTTTTTCAGGCAAAATATTGGACAAAAACAAGAATGGGGAAGGAAATGGATGCGCCAACGAATGACACAGAAAATTTGCAGAATAGCCAAAAACACACTATCTTTGTGACATACAACCAGAATCAAACAATCGCCCACGGGGGCAGCTAACCCAAAAATCCAAATTGATGAAAAAAGCATTGATCGCGGCCTCTTTGGCCATTTTGTCCGCACTGCCAGTCAGTGCCGACCTTGTGCCTGTTATCAAGAAAGACATGCCTACCGATACGGAGTGGCACGACTTGCAGGTGAACGAGGTGAACAGACTGAAACTGCACACCAATTATTTCGCGTACGAATCGGCCGAGAAGGCACTTGCCGGCGACCGGAAGGCATCGGCCAACTACCTCTCGCTGAACGGAACGTGGAAGTTTCACTTTGCAGAAAATCCCGACAAACGACCTTCGGGCTTCTTCGAAACCGGCTATGACGACGCTGCATGGAAGACCATCAGCGTACCGGGAATATGGGAACTCAACGGCTATGGCGACCCGGTATATGTGAACATCGGCTTCGCCTGGCGCGGACATTTCAAGAACAATCCGCCCCAAGTGCCGCTGAAAGACAACCATGTGGGCAGCTACCGCCGCATCATCAACATCCCCAACAGCTGGGACGGCAAGCAGGTTATCGCCCACTTTGGCAGCGTAACGTCCAACATCTACCTGTATGTCAACGGCATGTATGTGGGCTATGCCGAAGATTCGAAGGTGGCCGCCGAGTTCGACATCACGCCCTATGTGAAAAAGGGCGACAACCTGATTGCCTTTCAGACCTTCCGTTGGTGCGACGGCTCGTACAGCGAAGATCAGGACTTCTGGCGGCTGAGCGGCGTGGCGCGCGACAGTTATCTTTATGCCCGCAACGAAAAGGTGCAGGTGAGCAACATCAAGCTGAAGGCCGACCTGGTGAACAACTACCAAGACGGTGCGCTGTCGGTGGACTTGGACGTGAAGGGAAGTCCCACGGTAGACTTCGACCTGCTGAACGCCAACGGCATCTCCGTGAGCAAGCACAGCGTGGATTTCAAGGGACAGCGACACGGCAACGTGACTTTCAACATCAAGAACGTGAAGCCTTGGACGGCCGAGACACCTTATCTCTTCACCCTTGTCACCACTGTGAAGAAGGGCGGAAAGGTCATTGAGGTGATTCCGCAGAAGGTGGGGTTCAGGAAAGTGGAGATTAGGAACAGTCAGTTGCTGGTCAACGGGCAACCCATCTATATAAAAGGTGCCAACAGGCACGAGATGGATCCAGACGGTGGCTACATCGTGAGTCGTGAGCGGATGATACAGGACATCAAGATCATGAAGCAATTCAACATCAATGCCGTACGCACCTGTCACTATCCCGACGCCCCACAGTGGTATGAGCTGTGCGATGAGTATGGACTTTATGTGGTGGCAGAGGCCAACCAGGAGGGGCATGGCTTTGGTTACGGGGATGACGCGGCTACCAAAAAGCCCATGTTTGCCAAACAAATTATGGAACGCAACCAGCACAATGTAGAAATGTTTTACAACCATCCCAGTATCATCATTTGGTCATTGGGCAACGAGACGGCCGATGGTCCCAATTTTACAGCGGCATTCAATTGGATTAAGAGCGTGGACTCCTCGCGTCCGATACACTGGGAACGGGCAATCAAGGGACCGAACACCGAGTTGTTCTGCCCCATGTACCTCCCTCAAAAAGCGTGCGAGGAATACGCACGGTCCACGGCTAAAGAGGATCAGAAGCCGCTCATACAGTGCGAGTACAACCACGCCATGGGTAATTCGGGCGGTGGTTTGAAGGAGTACTGGGACCTGGTGCGCAAGTATCCCAAGTTTCAAGGTGGCTTTGTATGGGACTTTGTGGACCAAGCCTTGCGTGACACAAAGCGCGGAATCTATACCTATGGAGGCGATTACAATAAATATGATCCCAGCGACAACAACTTCAACTGCAACGGACTCATCAGTCCCGACCGCGTACCTAACCCACACATGTATGAGGTGGGCTATGAATACCAAAACATCTGGGTACAACCAGTTGACTTGAAGGCGGGGAAAATAAAGGTGAGGAATGAGTATTTCTTCCGCAACTTGGGCAACTATGCCCTGCAATGGAAGGTTCTCGTCAATGGTAAGGAGGCGCAGAAGGGCATCGTGAGCGACCTGCAGGTGCAGCCACAACAAACGGCTGACTTGACACTGCCGTACAACTTGAACCCACTGTTGGCCGACTCGCAAAGCAGGGACGTGCAGCTTAACATAGACTTTGTGCTGAAACAACCCGAGCCTCTCATGCAAAAGGGTCAGATAGTGGCCTACCAACAGTTTCCAATAAAAGACTATTATTTAGAAAAAAGCACTACCCCAGCACCTCAGATGGAAACACTTGCGTGGTATGGAAATTTGAAGAAAACCAGCAAGAAGAAAGACAAGCAAGTGACGATAGAAAACCAACAGGTGTCTATCTCGTTCGACAAGCAAACGGGTTTGATGACGAGATATGTCGTGGGAGATGTTTCTTATCTGGCTGACGGTGGTGTCTTGAAGCCTTGTTTCTGGCGTGCCGTGACGGATAATGACATGGGAGCGGGCATCAACAAGAAGTACAGCGTATGGCGCAACCCTGCCATGACGGTGAAAAACATCAACGTGCAGAAGGTCAAACTACTGGGCAACAACTCCATGTTGGTGACGGTGGACTATGACATGCCAGGCGTAAAGTCACAGATGACAATTGAATATCTCGTCACAATGTCCGGGAAAGTAGAGATTACGCAGACACTCATTCCCGATGCCGGTACCCAAGTTCCCGGCATGTTGCGCTATGGCATGGTGATGCAGATGCCTTACGATATGGAGAAGAGCGAGTATTTTGGCCGCGGACCCATTGAGAATTATGCCGATCGGAAGTTCTCTCAACGGTTCGGCATCTACCTACAGACGGCCGATGAGCAGTTCTATCCATACATACGCCCACAAGAAACGGGAACCAAGAGCGATATGCGCTGGTGGAAACAGACTGGCGAAAAAGGTATGGGGTTGTTGGTTCGTTCGGACAAGCCGTTCTATGCTTCGGCCTTGCATTATACGGTTGAGGACTTGGACGATGGTGACAAGAAGGAACAACGCCACATACAGGAGGTTCCAAAGTCGAAGTTTACGAACCTACACATCGACGGTGAGATGGCTGGCGTTGGCGGTATTGACTCGTGGAGCGGCCATGCCGAGGCATTGGAGGAATACCGTGTGCCGTTTGGACACAAAAGGTTCCAGTTTACGCTGACTCCTATGGGAAGGTAAGTCGGTACACCCGACTTATCTCCTTTCGTGCTGTTGAACGGGTTGGGCTTCTACTTCAGCTGGCGATTTCTTCAGGATGAGCAGCACCACGGCGGCGAGAATCAGCACAAAGCCAATGGCGATGCTCGTGGTGAGCGGCTCACCAAAGACGGCAATGCCGATGCACATGGCGGTGAGCGGCTCGAAAGCACCGAGGATGGCCACCAGGGTGCTGCCGATACTCTTCAGTGCCAAGATGAGGGTGATGTTGCTTACTACGGTTGGAAGCAAGCCCAACAGAAAGAGATTGAGCAGGGTTCCACCCGTATGAATGGCAGCAAGCCCGCCTGACGTGAACGTGGCGTATAACATGAGCAGCAGCATCGTGAAGAAGAATATATAAAAGTTAACCTTTATGGTGGGTATGGCGCGTATGTTCATCGTTGGGTAGGCAACCATATAAATAGCGTACGACAGTCCTGACAAAAGCTCTAAGCAGATGCCCAAAACAGAGATGTTGCCTGCGCCGTTCTCTATTCCTGATAAGAAACATACACCTGCAACTGCCAGTGCAATGGCTAAAAAAGTTGTACCCGATGCCTTCTCACCCCTGAAGATCATCATCAGGAGTGCCGTCCACACGGGATATGAAAACATGATGACGGTGGCGATGCCGCTGGACAGATAGCGATAGCCCTCGATAAGGAACACCGCCGACCCCGTGTAGACGACGGATAGCAGCATGAGACGGAGCGATTCGCCAAAGCGGAGGTGCAGACTTTTCCGTTGACACATCAGTATGACAAGCATGATGAGGCAGGCAAAAGCGAAGCGATACACCAACACCGCAGCGGAGGACATGCCTGTTGCCAATACCGGAAGACTGAAGAGTGGTATAAGCCCAAAGGCTGTCGCAGATGTGATGGCGCCTACAAAACCATGTAGTTTGTTCATTGGAATTTCTTTTTTAGTTGACGAGGTGACGAGTTGACAAGTTGACGAGGTGATGGTTGGTTTAGTTGACGAGGTGACAAGTAGACAAGTAAACGAGTTGAAAGCGTTTTACTCAAGAAATTTACGCATTTACAAGTTCACAAGTTTATAGCCATTAACTTGTGAACTTGTAAACTATCAACTCGTCAACTCTTAAACTTGTCAACTCGTCAACTTATATATCCTCAATACAGCAGCATCAGTCCTGCGAATGCCGCATAGCATATCATCCGGATAGGGTTGATTTTCATGTATTTCGTACCTACGAAGGTGGCGCAGAAGAGAGCCACGCTGATCCAGAATTGCCATGGGTTTTTAATCATGGAGCCAAAGTTCTCCTCGTTCATCAGCAGCAGGGTGGCAGCGCCAAGCAACCCCACTACGGCGGGTCGCAGTCCGCTGAAGACATTCTGAACGGGCTCGGTGTTCATGTACTTCATGAACATCTTACTGATGAGAATCATGAGGATGAGGGATGGCAGCACCAAGGCGAAGGTGGCGGTGGCAGACCCCAGGATGGCCATCGGCATGCCGTAGCCCGCGTTGTGCACGGCAGCGTAGCCGCAATAGGTGGCCGAGTTGATGCCAATGGGGCCGGGTGTCATCTGACTGATGGCCACGATGTTGGTGAACTCGGCACTGCCAAGCCAGTGATGGTGTATCACCGTCTCAGTCTGAATGAGCGACAGCATGCCGTAGCCGCCACCGAAACCAAACAAACCAATCTGGAAAAACGTAATGAAAAGATAGAGATAAATCATGCTAGGCTGGTCCTATAAATTAGCTTTGTTAGATTTTGAGCTTATTTCTGAGGTCAAAATGCAAGAGAGTGAAGGAGTGTAGCGAGCTACACGACTGAACGAACTTACATTTTGAACCAAAAAGAAGCCAAAAGATAACAAAACGTATTTCATAAACATTTAATGACTATGTGCGGTGGTAATTTATAGAACCAGCCGCTACTCGGTGGGTTTGATGAATTGTCCGTATATGTATCCACCGACACCTGCGGCGATGATGATGAAAATGGGGTTCACGCCGATGGCCCATATCAGCAGAGCGGAGATGATGGGTATCCAGCAATTGACCAATGAAATGCCGGCACTTTTGGCCAGGTTGAACGTGGGAACGGCGATGAGTGCCACCACAGCCGGGCGAATGCCGTTGAACATGGCCGCAATCCATGGCACTTCCATGAAACTATGGAAGAACATGGCGATCAACAGGATGATGAGAAACGAGGGCAGCGACGCACCCATGGCGGTGCAGACGGCTCCCCGCGTCGCCCGCAGCTTATAGCCTATGAAGATGCTGATGTTGACGGCGAACACGCCAGGACAACTCTGCGCGATGGCGATGAGGTTGAGAAATTCGTCCTTGTCAATCCACTTGTGCCGGTCAACCACCTCCGCCTCGATGATGGGTATCATGGCATAGCCCCCGCCAAGGGTAAACGCTCCTATCTTGACGAATGTCTTAAAGAGCGTGGCCCAACGGTAGTTGTCCTCCAATGTCTCTGCCGTGTTGGGTATTTTGATTTGATTGCCCATGCCCTGTAAATGATGATTGTTACCTAACTGATGAATACCTTTTATTATCATGTAACCGACTCGTCAACTCATGAACTTGTCAACTCGTCTACTACAACTGTCTCTCCACCCACTCTCGCGCATTCACAAACGCCTCTATCCACGGCGTTACCTCGTCCATGTGCCGCTTGTGGGGGTAATAAGCGTTCTGCCATGGGAAGATGGAGCGTTCCAGATGGGGCATCATGGCTAAGTGTCGTCCGTCCTTGGAGCAGATGCCGGCCACGCTGTAGTCGCTGCCATTCGGATTTCCGGGATAGCTGTCGTAGCTGTATTTGGCAATGATGTGGTAGTTCTCCTCCCCTTCAGGCAAGCTGAACTTACCCTCTCCGTGGGCAACCCAAATGCCGAGCTTACTGTCAGAGAGGCTTCCAAGCATCACACTGTTGTTCTCTGGGATGGTCAACCCGAGGAACGCGCTCTCAAACTTGTGCGAGTCGTTGTGCAGCATACGGGTTCTTTGCTGATGTTCGGGATTGATTAAGTTGAGTTCTACCATGAGCTGACAGCCGTTGCAGATGCCCAGTGACAGCGTGTCCTTGCGGGCATAGAACCTGTCGAGGGCTTCCTTGGCCTTGGGATTGTACAAGAATGCCCCTGCCCATCCTTTGGCTGAACCGAGCACGTCACTGTTGGAGAATCCGCCACAGAACACAATCAGGTTGATGTCTTCCAGTGTCTCGCGGCCGCTGATCAAGTCGGTCATCATCACATCCTTCACGTCAAAGCCCGCCAGATACAAGGCGTAAGCCATCTCGCGCTCGCCGTTGGTGCCTTTCTCACGGATGATAGCCGCCCTGATGCCTGAAGGCGTGCGGCGGTCAGCGTTGAGTTGGTATTGTGACAGCTTGCCCGTGAAGGCATCGTTGAACCTCAGTTGCAGTGGCTGCTCTTTGTAGTTGCGGTGACGCTGGTCGGCCATGCCGTTCATGCTCTGCCGCTTGTCCAGCTCGTATGATGTCTGGTACCATGCCTCGCGCAAGGCATCGATATCGAACTCGTGCTGCCATTCATTCTTCTTCACGACAATCTTGCGCTCCTTCGGTGTGGGGTAACCAATCTTGGCATAGCCGATACCCTCGCTTTCTAAGTATTCACGCAGCGCATGCTTGTGCAGGTCAGACACCTGAATCACCACTCCGGGGTTCTCGGCAAACAGGTTTTTCACCACGTCCTCACCGTTCACATCGTACAAGTTCACATGGATGCCACCCTGTTGGTTGGCAAACGTCATCTCCAGCAGGGTGGTTATCAGGCCACCGGCACTGATGTCATGGCCAGCCATTACCCATCCTTTGTTGATGAGCGTCTGTATTGCCTCGAAACAGTCGGCAAAGTATTCAGGGTTTTTCACCGTCGGAACGTCGCTGCCCACCTTGCCTAAGCTCTGTGCAAAGGCACTGCCGCCGAGGCGTTGGTCATCAAACGAGAAGTCGATGTAGTAGAGTGACGAGTTCTTATCGTTCACCAGTACAGGTGAAACCACTTTTTTCACATCCTCCACTTCGCCCCCCGCGCTGACGATAACGGTTCCGGGAGAGATGATTTTCTCGCCGTTAGGATATTTCTGGGTAAGCGACAGCGAGTCTTTACCCGTGGGTACGTTGATGTGGAGCGAGCAACAGAAGTCGCTCAAGGCCTCGACAGCGGCATACAGGCGCGCGTCCTCGCCCTTTTGCGCACGGCATGGCCACATCCAGTTGGCTGAGAGCGAGACGCCTTCCAGCCCATCTTCGAGCGGTGCCCACACGATATTGGTGAGCGATTCGGCCACGCTCAGCACGCTGCCGGCCTCCGGTGACGCCAATCCGGCTTGTGGAGCATGTCCCAAGGCGGTGGCGATACCCCGCTTGCCGCGGTAGTCCAAAGCCACCACGCCACAGTCGGAGAGCGGCAATTGTAACTCGCCCTGGCACTGCTGGCGTGCTATCTTGCCCGTTACCGAGCGGTCCACCTTGTTGGTGAGCCAGTCTTTGCAGGCAACGGCTTCCAAGCGCAGCACGTTGTCAAGATAGGCATCTATCTGGTCTTGGCAATAGGTGGCGTTCTCGTAATGGTGTTCTACCGTCTCATCGGTCATGACGGTCTTGGGCGAGTGTCCGAACATTTGTGCCACATCCAGGTCGAAAGGCTTCACGCCATCGGCCTGTACGAATGAGAAGTGGGCGTCGCCGGTGGTCTCACCCACCACATACAGCGGTGCCCGCTCACGCTCGGCGATGGCCTTGACGTGTTCCAGATGCCGCTCGTCGATGAGCAGTCCCATGCGCTCCTGACTCTCGTTGGCAATGATTTCCTTGGCACTGAGCGTCTTGTCACCGATAGGCAACTTGGCCATGTCAATCTCTCCGCCGCAGTCTTCCACGAGTTCCGACAGACAGTTCAGGTGACCAGCACTGCCATGGTCATGGATGGACACCACGGGATTTTCCTTTTCCTCCACCAAGGCACGCACCAAGTTGTAGGCGCGCTTCTGCATTTCGGGGTTCGCACGCTGTATAGCGTTCAGCTCAATGCCGCTGGTGTAGCGCCCCGTGTCAACGGACGACACGCTTCCGCCACCCAAACCGATGCGGTAGTTGTCGCCCCCAACCACCACGACCTTGTTACCTTTCTGTGGTTCTTTCTTCAAACAGTCGCGTTTCTTGCCGTAACCAACGCCTCCTGCCAGCATGATAACCTTGTCGTAAGCCAGCTTCTGACCATCTTCCTGATGCTCGAACGTCAGCACCGAACCGCAGATGAGCGGTTGACCGAACTTGTTTCCGAAGTCGCTGGCACCGTTCGAGGCCTTGATGAGTATTTGTTCGGGAGTCTGATACAGCCACTTCCGCACGGGCAGGATGTCCTCCCAGGTACGCGATTCGCCTTCCAAACGCGGATAAGCGGTCATGTACACCGCCGTTCCGGCTAACGGCCAAGAGCCTACGCCACCGCCCATACGGTCGCGAATCTCGCCTCCCGTGCCCGTCGCGGCGCCGTTGAACGGCTCCACGGTGGTGGGAAAGTTGTGGGTTTCGGCCTTCAGAGAGATCACGCTCTCGATGTCCTCCACCTGGAAATAGTCGCTGGTAGACTGGTCAGCGGGTGCGAACTGCTCGATGACCGGGCCTTGTGCAAAGGCCACATTGTCCTTGTAGGCCGACAGAATCTTGCCGGGATTCTCCTGCGTGGTGCGCTTGATCATGGCAAAGAGCGATGACTCTTTCTCCCCCCCGTCGATGATGAAGGTGCCGCTGAATATCTTATGCCGACAATGCTCCGAGTTGATTTGTGCGAATCCAAATATCTCGCTATCGGTGAGCGGCCGTCCGTTCTGCTTTTCTATGGTGTGCAGGTACGCCATCTCCTCGGGCGAGAGGGCCAATCCCTCGTCCTCATTATACTGCTCCAGATTCTCCACGCGCCTGATAGGCTCTGGCTCACGGTTCACGGTGAACAGCCTCTGGTCCAGTCCCTCGTACATACGTTGCAACATTGGGTCGTGTGTGGCCTCCTTGGAGCTTACCGGGAAGTATTCCTCGATACGCATGATGCCTGTCAGATTCATGTTCTCGGTAATCTCTACGGCATTTGTACTCCATGGTGTCACCATCTCGCGTCGCGGCCCCACATAGATTCCATCAAGCTGTGGTGTGTCTATACATTCTGCTCCACCGAAGAGCCAGCACAGTTTGTTGGTTTCTTCTTGGCTGGGTTGATGGTCCATCTCGGTGGCAATAATGGTTTCTTGCGGGGTTTTAAAGAAGAGAATCATATATCTTTATTATTAGTTTGGCGAATATTCTTTTATGCAAAGATAGTGCAAGCCGAAAGCAAAGGAAGTTTACTTGCTTTGCTGAGGCGCAGCCTATCTTATGCAAAGATAGT
>CAMPYJ010000038.1 GCA_946998205.1 uncultured Prevotella sp.
AGACACCTCAACATATAAAATTTTCTCACAAGAAAAAATACTGCGGAATTAAGGTGTTAAATGAAAGAGCCGGCGTGTCGGTGGTAAAAAGATGAGTGCCGATAGGCGATGGTTGAACTATTTTTTATACATTTGCATTCCCAAGTTGATAATGCGATAAAATACTTCACACATGGCCACTACCAATAACAAGCGTCCGGCGCCGATAGACAACTCTTATGCGCATGTTCAGCCACAAGCAACTGACGTAGAACGAGTTGTGCTTGGCTCGCTGATGATAGACAAAGACGCTTTTTCCATCATTTCCGAGATTCTCCGGCCAGAGTCTTTTTACGAGCCTAAGCACCAGAAAATATTCCATGCCATCCAGTCGCTGACGATGGAGGAGAAGCCGGTTGACATCATCACCGTGACCGACCAGCTGAAACGCGAGGGGACGTTGGATGAGGTGGGAGGCGCTGCCTATGTGGTGGAACTCAGTTCTTTGGTCGCATCATCAGCCAACATCGAGTATCATGCCAAAATACTCTCGCAGAAATCGCTGGCGCGTCAGTTGATTTCTTATGCCAGCGTCATTGAGACCAAGGCGTTTGATGAGTCGCAGGACATTGAAGAGCTGATGCAAGAAGCCGAAAGTGAACTCTTCACGTTGTCGCAAACCAACATGAAGAAAGATTATACGCAGATTGATCCTGTAATAGCCCAAGCGACGGAAATACTGCAAAAGGCATCTGCCAACACGGGAGATTTGACGGGAATTCCTTCCGGGTTCACCAAATTGGACGAGATAACAAGTGGCTGGCAGAAGTCCGACTTGGTAATCATCGCCGGCCGTCCGGCAATGGGAAAGACGTCTTTCGCACTCTCCATTGCCAAGAATATCGCCGTAGGCTATAAAGTTCCCATCGCATTCTTCTCATTGGAGATGAACAATGTGCAGCTGGTCAACCGATTGATATCCAATACTTGTGAGATTGCGGGTAACAAGATTCTGAGTGGACAACTGACTGCTGATGAATGGAAGCGCTTTGACACGAAAGTGAGAAACCTCACGGGTACACCTATTTATATAGATGACACCCCCGGACTGAGTATCTTTGAATTGCGAACCAAGGCGCGCAGACTGGTAAGAGAGAAGGGCGTGCAGATTATCATGATAGACTATTTGCAGCTGATGAATGCCAATGGCATGCGGTTTGGCAACCGTCAGGAGGAGGTGTCTACCATCTCCCGCTCGCTGAAGGGCCTGGCCAAAGAGCTTGATATCCCCGTGCTGGCCCTGTCACAGCTGAGCCGTAACGTAGAGAATCGAGAGGGGTTGGAGGGAAAACGACCGCAGTTGAGCGACCTTCGCGAGTCGGGCGCCATCGAACAGGATGCCGACATGGTGCTGTTTGTGCACAGGCCGGAGTATTATCGGTTGTATGAAGACAACAATGGCGTGGACTTGCGGGGTAAAGCTCAAATCATCATAGCCAAGCATCGTAAAGGTGCGACGGGCGATGTGCTGCTTAATTTCCGTGGCGAGTATACGCGTTTTGAAAACTTGGACGAAAGTTATTCGACGCCAATTCCTGAAGGTGGAGAGTTTATGGAGTCGCGTCTTAACGGTGGATTCCCACCTCCGGAACCCACGCCTTTGGGAGATTTGCCCCCAGCAGAGCCTGTTCCGTTTTGACCAATGGGCTTTCTTCTCCATGAATGTGAACGAACTGTTGGTGTAAAACAATGTGAATGGAACAGATATGAGGGATTTTATAAGCATGTCGCGGCAAACTTTAAAGGTTTTTCCTTTCAGGGGCAAGGTGCGCGCCTTGTCTGTTTCCGCAATCTTTTTCTTGTTTCTTTTGCCTGTAAACGGCTTAGCACAACAGCGTGAAGCGTTGCGTGACAGCTTGAAGAAGGCCACCGAGGCCTTGGAATATCATCCGGACAGCGTGGACTTGCGGTTGAAGAAGGCTGCGTGGAATTTGCAATTAGAGCAGTGGCAGTATGCTAAAGACGAATACGATTGGGTGCTGAGCAAGGATCAGCGCAACATCGCCGCCTTGTATTATCGGGCTTTCGCCAATCAGAAATTGGGGAGATACAATTTTGCCCGACTTGATTATGAGAATCTGTTGCAAAGGGTTCCCGGGCATTTTTCTGCACTCTTAGGTCTGGCTTTGCTCAATCAGAAGGACAATCATCATACGGAAGCGCTCAATCAGATTAACCAGTTGGTGAGCCAGCATGCCGATAGTGCGGTGGCTTATGCAGCTCGTGCGGGAATTGAAGTAGAGCAGGGGATGCTTGAGTTGGGCGAATATGATTATTCAGAGGCCATCAAAAGGGATCGGAAAAATACCGATTATCTGCTGAACAGAGCCGAGTTGCGCATCAGATTGGGTAAGACTGAAAAGGCGAGGGACGACCTTGACCGTCTTGTGTCATTAGGTGTTCCGCGACCAGCTCTCAGGAATTGGTATGGAAGGCTGAAACAATGACTTTGAAAACGACACGCCTTAACAACTTCATTCCCTTGTTCTGCACCCATTAAGGCATGGCCGTGCCGGTGCTATTTCACGTCAAGCGGGAACAAACCATACAGGCGGTCGTCAATCATGTCGGTAATCTCCTTGAAATCTTGTGGGTTTTCTTTGAAGTGAAGGCGATTGCCATCAACAATCATGAGGTTTCCTTCGTATGTGCTAATCCAGTTTTCGTATAGTGTGTTTAGCCCCTGCAAGTAGTCTATCCGGATGGATTTCTCGTACTCTCGTCCGCGTTTTTGGATATGCGAAACCAGGTTTGGAATCCCTGAACGAATGTAAATCAAGAGGTCCGGCAGCTTCACGAGCGACATCATGAGATTGAAAAGGTCTGTATAGTTGTCAAAGTCGCGGTCGCTCATCATACCCATGCTGTGTAAGTTGGGTGCGAAGATGCAGGCATCTTCAAAGATGGTTCGGTCTTGAATGACGGTGTCGTGGCTCTTGCTGATGGCGACTACGTCTCTGAACCGCTTGTTGAGAAAGTAGATTTGCAGGTTAAACGACCAGCGTGTCATGTCGGCATAGAAATCATCCAGATACGGATTGTCGTCTACGGGTTCGAATCGTGGCGTCCAGTTATATCGTTTGGCGAGCATGGTTGTGAGGGTTGTCTTGCCGCTTCCTATGTTTCCTGCAATGGCTATGTGCATGATGAATGCGTGTTTGTTGTGTGAATGGAATGATTGTCAATATGTTGAAAAGACGCTGCGTGTTGATTACAGATTGCCAAAGAGGCCGAACAGTTGCGCGTCTATCTTGTCAATGATTTCTGAAAAGTCTTTCGGATTGTGCTCAAAGTCAAGCGTGTCCGCCTCGATGATGAGTTTCTTTCCTTGGTATTTGTTGATGATGAAATCTTCGTAACGCTCGTTCATGTTGGTGAGATACTCCAGAGGAATGGCCTGTTCGTAGTCTCGTCCGCGCTTTTGGATGTGCTCCACCAGGTTGGGAACAGACGATCGAAGGTAAATCATGAGGTCGGGAAATTTGACAGCCGTCATCATCGCTTCAAACAGTTCCATGAATGTTTTGAAGTCTCTGTCAGACAAATGCCCCATGTCTCGGTTGTTGGCGGCGAAAACATATACCCCTTCGTATATTGATCGGTCTTGTACGACGGTTTCTTTGGATTGAGCTATGTCCAGCAAGTCATGAAAACGTTGCTTCAAGAAGTAAACCTCAAGGTTGAAAGCCCATCGCTCAATAGACCGATAGTAGTCGTCCAAGTATGGATTGACATCTACCGGCTCCAGTTTGGGCGTCCACCCATAGTGTTTGACCAACATCTTCGTGAGGGTTGTCTTACCGCTTCCGATGTTTCCTGCGATGGCTATGTGCACTGTTCTTGTTTAACTTAGAGTAGGTTACTGGGCAGAATGAGCAGGGCGTAACCTTGCTGGCAGGTTCAAAGATGCGAAGCCTTTCTGCGTTTTTCATGCAAAGTTAGCCCAAACAGCGCATACTTCAAAATATCTTGTTTGGTTTTTCTTGGTTTCCGCTCACCTTGACTATCTTTTTCTGGAAGAAGCCGTCAGCTGTCCGCGTGCGATGCGTTTTTCAGCAAGTCACGAATCTCCGTCAGGAGTTTCTCTTCTGCCGTTGGCTCAGGTTTTGCGGGTGTGGATTCTTCTTTCACATGTTTCTTGGTAATCTTCATGACGGCTTTGACGAGCAAGAATACGCAGAAGGCGATAATGATGAAATTGACAGTCTGCTGTATGAAGTTGCCATAGTTCAACGTTACGGCCTCCATGGTCTTGCCGTCTTCTGCGAGTTTCTCGCCCAGTTTGCAACTTAATTCTGTGAAGTTGACGCCGCCCAGCAGAAAACCAATGGGAGGCATGATGATGTCATTTACGAGGGATGACACGATTTTGCCAAAGGCACCTCCTACAATCACGCCGACAGCCATGTCTACCACATTGCCACGCACGGCAAAGGTTTTGAACTCATTGAAAAAATTCTTCATGAAATATGTTTGTTATAATGATGATTGACGTTTGGTCATGTTGACTTGTCTCTGTTGCTTTTCAATAATCTTATTTAGTAAAGAGCGGTTCTTTAAATTATCACCATAAAGTTTTTTTTATGTCAGTCTTTTTACGTTTTGTCATCTTGTGGACTTTTTTTTGGTTCAATTTGCTTGTTCGTTCTGTCTTATAGCTCGCTATACTCTTTCACTTACAAACAAATTGACCTCGAAAATAGTCTCACAATCAGTCAAAGCTAATTTATAGAACCGCCCTAAAGTAATCGAACAACCATGGTTTTTTATATTATTTAATACATGAATCACATACAAATATAGAAAATAAATCGTAACTTTGCATACGAACAGAGGATAAATGTTGCAATGACGTTCTCTTTTTGTTTTCTCATGATGCAATCAGAGGTAATGTCTTCAGCATGGCAAGTATTTCTATGATTTATTATTTTTAACCCTTTAATAAAAAACTAAAAGTAAAATGATTAAAATTGGTATTAACGGTTTTGGCCGTATCGGTCGTTTCGTTTTCCGCGCTTCTTTGGAAGAGGCTAATGCAAAAGACGTAGTAGTTGTAGGTATTAACGACCTTTGCCCAGTAGATTACTTGGCATACATGTTGAAATATGACACCATGCACGGTCAGTTCAACGGCACGATTGAGTGCGACGTTGAGAAATCGGAACTGATTGTTAACGGTAACAAGATTCGTGTTACCGCAGAACGCAACCCTGCTGACTTGAAATGGAACGAGATTGGGGCTGAATATGTTGTTGAGTCTACCGGCTTGTTCTTGACAAAAGAGAAATCACAGGCTCACATCCAGGCTGGCGCCAAATATGTAGTGATGTCTGCTCCTTCCAAGGATGACACTCCGATGTTTGTTTGCGGTGTAAACCTTGACAAGTATCAGAAGGGTACACAGTTTGTTTCTAACGCATCTTGCACCACCAACTGCTTGGCTCCTATCGCTAAGGTGTTGAACGACAAGTTCGGCATCAAAGACGGTTTGATGACAACCGTACACTCTACTACCGCAACACAGAAGACCGTTGACGGCCCTTCAATGAAGGATTGGCGTGGTGGTCGTGCCGCTTCCGGCAACATCATTCCTTCTTCTACGGGTGCTGCTAAGGCTGTAGGTAAGGTGATTCCTGAGCTGAATGGCAAGTTGACAGGTATGTCCATGCGTGTTCCTACTTTGGATGTTTCTGTTGTTGACTTGACCGTTAACTTGGCTAAGCCTGCTACATACGAGGAGATTTGCAAGGCTATGAAGGACGCTTCTGAGGGCGAACTGAAGGGTATTCTCGGTTACACCGATGAGGCTGTTGTTTCTTCTGACTTCCTGGGCGACGCACGTACCTCCATCTTCGACGCTAAGGCTGGTATCGCTTTGACAGACACCTTCGTGAAGGTTGTGTCTTGGTACGACAACGAAATTGGTTACTCACACAAGGTTGTTGAGTTGATCAAGCACATGGCAAAGGTTAACGGCTAATCAAAATTAGTCGTTTAACGATAAATAAGCCGTTCGAGACTGCTCGGACGGCTTTTTTTTGTTATATTTGCCGCGTGAAGATGTTAACAATCTTAGGTCCGACGGCCAGTGGAAAAACGACATTCGCAGCCCATCTCGCAGCCGACATCGGTGCTGAAATCATCAGCGCCGACAGCCGACAGGTGTATCGGGGGATGGATGTCGGCACTGGCAAAGACCTCTCTGACTATGTCGTTAACAAACAAATTCCCTATCATTTGATTGACATTGCGGATGCCGGAGAAAAGTACAATCTGTTCCGATACCAGCAAGATTTTCATGCAGCCTACGAGAATATCGTTTCCAGAGGCATCGTTCCCATCCTCTGTGGCGGCACCGGTCTGTACATAGAAGCCGTGTTGAAAGGTTATGCCCTGTCGCCCGTGCCACAGAATGAGCAGCTGAGACAGCAGCTGAGCGACAAGTCTTTGGCAGAGTTGACTGACATACTGGTTGAATTGAAGCGGAAAAACCTTTCGGTGATGCATAATCAGTCTGACGTGGATACTGCGCAGCGCGCCATCAGGGCCATTGAGATTGAAACTCATCTGTCGCAGCATCCCATGCCCGACCGCGCACTGCCACCCGTTGATGCGTGCGTCATTGGACTGCGCATTGACAGGGATGAACGGCGAAAAAAAATTACCGACAGACTGAAACATCGGTTGGAAAACGGCATGATCGAGGAGGTGCAAGGACTGTTGGCAGCAGGTATACCGCCTGAAAACCTGATCTATTATGGTCTGGAATATAAGTATGTGACTGAGTATGTCATTGGAAAAACCACCTACGGCGAGATGTTTCAGCAACTCGAAATCGCCATCCATCAGTTTGCCAAGCGGCAAATGACTTGGTTCAGGGGGATGGAACGGCGAGGGTTCGCCATCCATTGGATTGACGCTACGTTGCCCATGGAGGAGAAAATAACAAGAACGAAAGAGATATATGGCTATTGACAACAAACGGTGGGGAATTGTTTACTGCCCCAAGAGAAACGCTTTAAGACCCCAAAAATATTGGGAACGCATCGAAAGAAGCCTTCAGGCCAATGGGGTGGAGTACGACTATGTGCAAAGCGAGAATTCCGCAAGCGTGTCTCGCTTGGTCAAGATGTTCATCAATACGGGCTATAAGACGATAGTCATCGTTGGCGGCGACTCAGCTCTCAATGACACTGTAAACTGTATGATGCAGGTGGATTCGAAGCTGCGCGGCGAGATTTCATTGGGCCTCATACCCAATGGGCTGATGAACGACTTTGCCCATTTCTGGAACATGCGGGAAGGTGAGGAGGAGCGTATCATCAAAGCGTTGAGAAAACACCGCGTCAAGAAACTGGATTTGGGGTGCATGCGGTACGTCAATAGGGATGGTGAGCCATGCAGGTGCTATTTCTTGAATTGCGTGAACATCGGCTTCATAGCGGCCACCATGAACCTGCGCCGCAAGACGCGCCGCTTTTTTGGCTCGAGGGCGCTGTCGTTCCTGTTTTCGTTCGTCTTGCTGATTTTTCAGCGACTGGATTATAAAATGCATCTGAAGATCAACACCGACGTCATCAAGCGCAAGGTGATGACCGTATGCGTGGGCAACTCGCTGGGGTATGGCCAAACGCCCAACGCCGTTCCCTACAACGGGCAGTTGGATGTCTCTGTGGTCTATCATCCGGGAATGACCCAGCTTTTTGAGGGAATCTACTTGTTCTTGCGGGGAAAGTTTCTCAATCACAAGAGCGTACATCCTTACCGTACCAAAAAAGTAGAGGTGTTGGCGACGGAGCATGCCATGGTGGGCATCGATGGAAGACTGATGGAGACGCCGCTTGGGAAATTCACGTTGTCGATAGAACCCGAATCCATCAATTTCTTGTTGCCCGACTAATCTTTTCTCTCTTTTTTGCTGTCGTCTCCCAAGTAGCGCGCGTTTCGGTTCCAAACCCGTTGAGTTTGGCCGCCAAAGCCGTTGAGTTTGGCCGTCAAACCCATTGAGTTTGGCTGCCAAAGCCGTTGAGTTTTGTTTACCAGCGTTTATTGAGCTGGTTTTCAGGCGTTATATACGTCTTCATACAAGTATCGGTATTGTCATTTTGTTGGAAATGTTTAGGGCGGTTCTATAAATTACCACCGTAAAGTTTTTTTATGTCAGTCTTTTTACGTTTTGTCATCTTGTGGACTCTTTTTGGTTCAATTTTCTTGTTCGTTCAGTCGTATAGCTCGCTATACTCCTTCACTCACAAACAAATTGAACTCAAAAATAGTCTCACAATCCGTCAAAGCTAATTTATAGAACCGCCCTTTAGCGCCCAATCATGCTTGTGAATGATGCTGGAATCACGTTGCCTACTGAATTGATTGCAAAGACAGAAAACCACGTTTGTTGCTCGTCCGCAGCGAAATAAGATGGATTTTATAAATAAAGTTCCATTTTATTTTGCTTTCAATTGAAAAATGATTAACTTTGAATGCGCTGTCAAACATGCAGAAGTGTTGTTTGCTCCGGCCGTTAAATCTATTAACAGACCAATATAATACCTTAATAGGCCTATGAGCTATCTTAAATTTGAACGGGCATTCATGACTAATTTGGAGGAATCTCTTCAGAGGGAATTGCTGCGAACCAACCGGTCGGGAGCCTATTCCTGTTCCACCATCGTGGATTGCAACACCCGCAAGTACCACGGCTTGCTGGTTGTTCCCATTCCCGAGCTCGACGATGACAACCATGTGCTGCTGTCATCGCTGGATGTGACGGTCATCCAGCATGGTGCGGCGTTCAACCTGGGGTTGCACAAATATCAGGGCGAGCATTTCAGTCCCAATGGACACAAGTACATCCGTGAGTTCAATTGCGACAAGGTTCCTACGACCATCTACCGGGTGGGAGGGGTGTTGTTGAAGAAAGAGGTGGTTTTCCAACACTACGAAGACCGGATCTTGATATGCTATACGCTGTTGGACGCACACTCGGAGACCACCTTGCGTTTCAAACCTTTCTTGGCGTTCCGCAGCGTCCGGCAGTTCACGCACGAGAACACTACGGCCAGCAGAGACTTCGTACAGGTGGACAAGGGTGTCAAGACGTGTATGTACGCCGGATACCCCGAGCTGTACATGCAGTTTTCCAAGGACAATGAGTTTGTGTTCCAGCCCGATTGGTATCGTGGGGTTGAGTATCCCAAAGAGCGTGAGCGCGGCTATGCGTCCAATGAAGACCTCTACGTGCCGGGATATTTCGAGCTGAACATCAAGAAAGGCGAGCGGGTCGTGTTCTCGGCATCTACCTCTTCCTGCAATCCGAAAGAGCTGCAACAACTCTTCGACGAAGAAGTAGAGGAACGCAGTCCGCGCGACAATTTCTTCCACTGTCTGGTAAACGCTGCCCATCAGTTCCACAACCGCACGTCTGAAGACGAGCGGTACATCCTGGCCGGTTATCCCTGGTTCAAGTGTAGGGCGCGTGACACGTTCGTGGCACTGCCCGGGTTGACCCTGTCTATCGAGGAACAAGACTATTTCGAGCTGGTGATGGCCACGGCCATGAGGGGCTTGAATGAGTTCATGGAGGGAAGGCCGTTGACCGCTAAGATATACGAGATAGACCAACCCGACGTGTTGTTGTGGGCAGTATGGGCCATTCAACAATACGGTAAGGAAGCCGGAATGGAAAAATGCATCGGTAAATACTATGACTTGCTGCTGAAAATGTTGGGGTTCATCGAGACGGGACGCCATCCCAATCTCACCCTCGACGCCAACGGACTGCTCAAGACGAATGGACGCGACAAGCCAGTGACATGGATGAACTCTATGGCCGACGGCCGTCCGGTTGTTCCGCGCTCGGGGTATGTCGTAGAGTTTAATGCCCTGTGGTATAACGCTCTGAAGTATATGGCAGCCTTGGCGGAAGAGTGCGGAGACCTGAAAACCGTAGACCATCATGAGGCTTTGGCGGAAAAATGCCGGGAGGCGTTCGTGAACACTTTCTATAATGAATACGGTTATCTGTTTGATTATGTGGATGATGGACGCCCAGACTGGAGCGTTCGACCCAATATGATATTCCCTGTCGCATTTGATTATTCGCCACTGACGCAAGAGCAGAAGAAGAACGTGTTGGATGTTTGTACGCGAGAGTTGCTGACACCAAAGGGATTGCGCTCGCTGTCACCCAAGAGCAATGGTTACAATCCCATGTACGTGGGGCCGCAGGTGCAGCGCGACCACGCCTATCATCAGGGAACGGCGTGGCCTTGGCTGGGAGGATTCTACATGGAAGCGTGCCTGAAGCTGTACAAGCGTACGCGATTGAGCTTCATCGACCGTCAGATGGTGGGCTATGAGGACGAGATGATTCAGCACTGCTTGGGAACGATTCCCGAGTTGTTTGACGGCAATCCGCCGTTCCATGGGCGCGGAGCCATCTCGTATGCCATGAACGTGGCTGAGATATTGCGCACGCTGGAGTTGTTGGAAAAATATAAGTATTGAAAAGGAGGACGGACAAATGAAAGTTTTGATGTTTGGATGGGAGTATCCTCCTCATATCCTGGGCGGACTGGGTACGGCCAGTTTTGGTATCACCGAGGGACTGAAAGCGCAGGGCGACATGGACATTACCTTCTGCCTGCCAAAGCCATGGGGTGACGAAGACCAGTCGAACGCGCATGTGGTTGCCATGAACAACGTGCCCATTGTATGGCGTGACGTGGATGCAGGCTATGTGAAAAGCCGAATCGGAAACATCACTGACAGCAATGAGTATTATCGGTTCAGAGACCATATCTACGCTGATTTCAGTTACATGAATGTTAACGACTTGGGATGTTTGGAGTTCTCGGGGCGTTATCCCGACAATCTGCATGAAGAGATCAACAACTATTCCATCGTGGCGGGCGTGGTTGCCCGTACGCTTGACTTTGACATCATCCATGCGCACGACTGGCTTACCTATCCTGCCGGAATACATGCGAAGCAGGTGAGCGGAAAACCGCTGTGCATCCATGTCCATGCAACCGACTTTGACCGTAGCCGAGGCAAGGTGAATCCCACCGTTTACGGCATGGAGAAAAACGGAATGGACAATGCCGACTGCATCATGTGTGTGAGCGAGCTGACCCGACAGACGGTCATCAATCAGTATCATCAGGATCCCCGAAAGTGCTTTACGGTACACAATGCTGTTTATCCGCTGCGGAAAGAATTGCAAGAAATACCACGCGCGGACCACCGGGGGAAAGAGAAAATCGTCACTTTTCTGGGGCGTTTGACCATGCAGAAAGGTCCTGAATACTTTGTGGAGGCTGCCAACATGGTGCTTCATCGCACGCACAACGTACGTTTTTGTATGGCTGGGTCGGGCGATATGATGGATCAGATGATTTATCTGGCGGCTCAGCGGGGTATCGCAGATCGCTTCCATTTTCCCGGATTCTTACGTGGAAGACAGGTATATGAGTGTTTGAAGAATTCTGACGTGTATGTCATGCCGTCCGTGAGCGAGCCGTTTGGCATCTCTCCTTTGGAGGCTATGCAATGTGGAACGCCCACCATCATATCCAAACAGAGTGGGTGTGCCGAAATTCTGACCAACTGCATCAAGGTTGACTATTGGGACATCCATGCCCTGGCGGATGCCATTTATTCCATCTGTCACAATGAAAGTCTGTTCACCTACCTGCAAACAGAGGGAAAGAAAGAGGTGGATCAGATTACATGGGAGAAGGTAGGCGCGTGGATCAAAGAGCTTTACGAGCGTACAATGGGCTGGCGTTAAGTGTGATGGATATGTGTGAAATAACGAAAAACCTATAAATAACAATGAAAACAATTTGTCTATATTTCGAAATACATCAGATCAGGCATCTGAAACGTTATCGCTTTTTTGACATTGGTACCGACCATTATTATTATGATGACTATGAGAACGAACGGTCTATGACTGAGATTGCCAACCAATCGTACATGCCGGCTCTGAGTACCCTGTTGGAAATGATCAAGACGCACAAAGGATACTTCAAGGTGGCCTTTTCTCTTTCGGGCGTGGCAATAGAGCAAATGGAGATTCATGCGCCGCAAGTGCTTGAAAAATTGCAAGAACTCAATGAGACAAAATGCGTGGAGTTCTTGGCTGAACCCTATTCGCATGGGTTGTCATCGCTGATTAATGAGGAATGTTTTGCAGCAGAGGTGAAGCGCCAATGCCAGAAAATGAAAGAGTATTTTGGCCAGCAACCGCGTGTTCTCCGCAATTCATCGTTGATTTACAGTGATGACATCGGACTGCAAGTTTCACAGATGGGGTTTGATGGGATGTTGACAGAGGGCGCCAAGCAAGTACTGGGATGGAAATCGCCTCATTATATTTATCATTGTACGTTGGCTCCGCAACTGAAGCTTTTGCTGCGTGACGTGGAGCTGAGTGACGACATTTCACTGCGTTTCAACAACCGTTCATGGGAAGGTTATCCTTTGTTTGCTGACAATTACATCAACAGAATAGCTGAACTTCCTGATAAAGAGCAGGTAATCAACATCTTCATGAATCTTTCTGCCATAGGGATGTCGCAGCCCTTGGACAGCAATATTCTTGAGTTCTTGAAGGCATTGCCGTTTTGTGCGAAGCATAAAGACATCGTGTTTTCTACTCCTTATGAGATATGTTCAAAGACTCAGAGTGTCGGCGCCTTGGATGTTCCGGATACAATTAGTTGGAATGATGAAGAGAGGGATGTGAGTGCTTGGCTTGGAAACCCCATGCAGCGAGAGGCATTCAATAAGCTTTACAGTGTTGCTGACCGCGTGAGAATCGCCAATGATCCGCGAGTGAATCAGGATTGGGACTATTTACAAGCCAGCAACAACTTCAGGTTCATGACAACTAAGTCGTCTGGAGTGGGACTGGATCGGGGTATTTACAGCAGTCCTTTTGATGCCTTTACCAATTATATGAACATCTTGGGTGACTTTATCAATCGGGTGAACACGCTTTATCCCGAAGAAATCGACAATGAAGAGCTGAATTCTCTGTTGACAACCATCAGGAACCAAGGCGAAGAAATAGAGATTAAGGAGAAGGAAATTCTGCGTTTGCAGACAAAAATTGAAAAGATAGAGGCGGCCAATGATAAGCTCAAGGCCAAGCTGGACGAAGGTGCAGACAAGATGAATGGCAAGGCTTCTGGAACGACAGCAACGTCAATCACAGCCAAATCCCAAGATTTACAGGCGTGACTTGTCGTCGTTTGTTGCCATTTAGTTGTGAGACGGCATAGTAGTGGCATGCGCTTCAAGGACTGCGTATGCCACTTTTCCGCTTGTTTTCAATGAGATTTCGCATGATGTTGCGGCAATTGAGCATAAAGTGGCATGCTCAACGACATTTTTTTCGCACACCTTTGCTATTTGCCCGAAAACCTTTAACTTTGTACCATAGAAGGACATGAAGACCAGAGTGGGGCATTCTGTAAATAGAAAGTTAGCTCGTTCTTGTGCGGAATGTGTCGTTCTATGCATTACGAATCAGTATCCAGCAATATCATCAATATGCAACAGAAAATTATCATTTTAGACTTTGGTTCACAAACTACACAGCTTATTGGCCGAAGAGTGCGTGAACTGGATACCTTCTGCGAAATATTACCGTATAATAAGTTTCCTAAAGGTGACGAATCTGTCATTGGTGTCATCCTGAGTGGTTCGCCGTATTCGGTGCATGACAGTGAGGCGTTCAGGTGTGATTTAAGTGATTTCATAGGCAAGTATCCCGTCTTGGGCATCTGCTACGGTGCCCAATTCATCTCGTTCACCAATGGTGGAAAGGTAGAGAGTACGGGTACGCGCGAATATGGACGCGCCCGTCTGGAAAAGTTTGATGCAACTGATCCGCTTTTCAAGGGCTTTCAACCGCAGTCACAGGTGTGGATGAGCCATGGTGATACCATTACTGCCATTCCAAGTGATTGTCATGTTATTGCCAGTACGGGTGAGGTGAAGTATGCGGCGTATGCCAGTGAGAAGAATCCAACATGGGCTGTTCAATTCCATCCCGAAGTATTTCATACCACACAAGGTACCACTTTGTTGAAAAACTTCGTGGTGGATATCTGCGGCAGCAAGCAAACATGGAGCCCAGCGTCATTCATTGAGAGCACGGTTGAGAGCATTCGGCAACAGGTGGGCAATGACAAGGTGATACTGGGACTGAGTGGTGGCGTTGATTCTTCTGTGTGCGCAACACTCTTGAACAAGGCCATTGGTCGTAATCTGACCTGCATTTTCGTTGATCATGGCTTGTTGCGTAAGAACGAGTTCAGCAATGTCATGAATGCTTATGAAGGGCTTGGCCTGAACGTGATAGGCGTTGATGCCAGCAAAAAGTTCTTTGCTGACTTGAAAGGAGTGACCGATCCTGAGCAGAAACGCAAGATTATCGGCCGCGACTTCGTTGAGGTGTTCAACGCAGAAGCGAGGAAAATCACCGATGCCAAGTGGTTAGCGCAGGGAACTATCTATCCAGACCGCATCGAAAGTTTGAGTATTACCGGCATGGTCATCAAGAGTCATCACAACGTGGGTGGCCTTCCAAAGGACATGCATCTGCAACTTTGCGAACCTCTTCAGTGGTTGTTCAAGGACGAAGTGCGCCGAGTGGGGTACCAATTGGGTATGCCCGAACATCTCATCAAGCGTCATCCTTTCCCCGGTCCCGGCCTTGCTGTTCGCATTCTTGGGGACATTACTCCCGAGAAAGTTGCCATTTTACAAGAGGCGGACGATATCTATATCCGTGCGTTGCATGATTGGATTTGCGACGATGGCGAGCCATTGTACGATAAAGTGTGGCAGGCTGGAACCGTATTGCTGTCTACCATTCGCAGTGTGGGTGTGATGGGGGACGAAAGAACCTATGAGCATCCCGTTGCATTGCGTGCCGTTACCAGCACGGATGCCATGACTGCCGACTGGGCACACTTGCCATACGAGTTTTTAGCAAAGGTGTCTAACGAGATTATCAACAAGGTGAAAGGGGTGAACAGGGTTTGCTACGATATTTCTTCGAAACCGCCTTCGACCATCGAATGGGAATAGTAGAAAGTGCCTAAATACGGCATTTACAAGCCATAAGAAAGCCTCAACTTCGTAATAAGAGTTGAGGCTTTTTGCTTATAATCAGTTAGTTAAGGTCGTTTACTGATTGGACACCAATTTTGAACACCAACCTGCTGTAATCTCTGTTTCCATTGGACTTAGACACCACTTCTTGACACCAGTAAACGCTGGGCATTTGAGGAACGCATTAGAAACAATAACATGAAGATAGAGATTAAAGACAAAATGGCAATGAATGTGAGCTACACGCTCAAGGATTTAACAAGATTGGGCGTGTCGAAAAGTCAAATATGGCTTGGTACGACCATTTACGGTACAAGGGTAAGAGTTTATACCCATCTCCTTATAGAGCCTCGTCTGTGGGCTAAAAATGGCAACAGGGGCAATGGTGGTATGGCATTGGAAGACGCATCGTTCGGACAAGTCAATCTGAAAGAGTGCAAAAGCATCAATAAGAGGCTCAAGGAGATAATAGGCTTTTGTCAAGACTATGTGGATGCGGTTACGAAGAACACTTTGCACGATGAGGCATTGGAACATTCTGCCGAAAACTTTAAGACATTCATTTATGCCAAGATTGATGGCAAAGACGAGAAGAGACAATTAGATGTTGAGGATTATATCGGCAATTACATACAAACCAAATGTTCGATGCTCAACAAAGATACCAAAAGGCAACTATCAAAAGGAACGATTTACAACCATAGAAATTCCTTGAGGCGATTGCAACAGTTCTGCAAGGAGAAACGCATCAAGCTCACTTGGAAACTCTTTGACCGTAAGTTTGAAACGAAATTCAGCGAATGGCTTTGTGCTCAAGGGTATTCAGCAAATACCATCGCCTGCCAATACTCTGTAATGAAAGTATGGCTCACAGAGGCTGAAACAGATAATCTGATAACGGACAAAGCCTTCCACAAATACCCTACAAAGGTCTATAATGTGGAGAACATCTATTTGACGGAAGAAGAGATACAGAGGCTTTACGATATAGACTTTAAGAGTAATGAAGTTCAAAAGGAGTTGGGTTATCAAATATCAAAAGGTGGAAAGTACGAACAATCAAGAGACCTCTTCGTACTCGCTTGTTGGACGGGCTTACGCTTTCACGATTGGCATAATATCATGGCTGTGGCTGACTTTACGGATGATTACATGACCGTACACACGCACAAGACCAACAAAGAAGTGATTATCCCTTTGCATCCGATGGTGAAAGCCATAGTCAAAAAGTACGATGGCAATCTTCCTCGAAGTGGCGATAAAACCGCTTGTTTGAAACATATAAGGGAATGTGGTAGGATTGCCCATATAGACGAAGCAACCTCACTGTGTAGAGTGAGAGGCGGTAAGAGCGTCATTAATCGTGGGGCTAAATACGAGTTCATCTGCAATCATACGGCAAGACGCTCCTTCTGCACCAATATGTATTTGAAAGGTGTACCCACCATCTCTGTGATGGCTATTTCGGGGCATACCTCGGAAGAGAATTTCTTGAAATACATCAAAGTTGACAGGAAGCAGCACGCTGACATCGTGGCTCGTGCGTTCAAATAGGGGGTATAAAAGCAAAGCCCCACTGTGGGTTACAGTGAGGCTTTTGTCTTTATGCTATTAGGCGTGAAATTCTCTCGATGTCAGTTTGCTTGTCGTAACCTTCTAAGATAGACAAGGTGGTATGCCCTGTTGCTACTGCAATATCTTCCGATGCAATGCCTTTCTTTTTTAGGTTGGTTACGAAACTTCTTCTTGCTGTATGCGTACCTATTAGGTTGTACTTTTTATCTTGTTTAGTTTCGCCTGTATCCGTATGGTAAGTAACATCATCAGCGATATTTGCTAACTTTGCAGCTAACCTTATATAAGTCAACGCTGTACTCTTACATGGTGCTTTGGGCAATGAAGCAAAGTTGCCATATTTATTTACTAATTTTCTAACGGTGTCATTCATAGGGCATTTTACATATTTCTTCGTTTTGCTATTATATACCTTGATGCATTTCTCTGTTATAATCTCTGCATTTCTGAGATTTTCATCCCAATCAGAAAATCTTAAGGCTGTATGGCAAGCTATAATAAAAAGGTCTCTACATTCATCCATCCTTTGGAGGTTTAAGTTGTGAGCCACCTTTCCTTTGATGGTATCTGAATTGAAGTCAAGCTGATAAATGCGTTCAATCTCATCTTCGCTTAATACGATGGATGTCTTTTCACTTTTTACATTGTGCTTGGTGTGCCAATGATGGTATGACAGTGAGACGAGTTTACCCTTCTCTTCTGCTTTCCTAAGCCATACTTTGAATGTGCTTAGAGTACTATCAACGGTGTTGAGGCTGTACGATGCTTTTTTAGCATTTGCCCAACATCTAAACTCATCCTCAAATTCTTCATTGAATAGTCTCCAAGACAGGTTATATCCTTTATCCTTACAAAATTGCTTTAGTCGCTCTAAGCAAATTCTATGATTTCTTATCGTACCAATGGAGAGAAGTTTGCCATCCTCTTTCTTGTAGATGTAGTCTGTTATAAAAGCATCGGGATTGTCTGCTACCTTATCTCCTTTTAGCTTTTTTTGAATAAACTCTTTGAAAGTGGATGCATTATACTCTATGATTTCATTTTCAGTTGGCGCAATATTCACTGCATCTGCATAATCGTGGCAATAGCTCAATAGCTTCTCAATTTTCTTATTGATAGCCTTACATTCTTTCTGCTTCACTGCTCCGCTTGAACTATCCACCTTAGCCTTCTCATAAGGATGTGTAGCATCTCGCTTAATCCAAAAGTCTTTTTCAACCTTAGCTCCTATTGGAATTGATACTTTTTCCCCTTTTATCTTTGATTTGAGTACAATCTCATACTTGTTATTCTTGTACTTCTTGTTCAAGTTGAAGTACACATTAAACGAAAATTCATCCTCAATAGAAATGTTTGTGCTTATCATGTGTCAAAATATTTTATTTGAAGAATATTTTAATAGAGGTATATTCTTCTTAACCTCAACTTAAAAAAGTATAGGGACGGCCCTCCCATGTAGAGAACGAGGCCGTCCCCCTTACTTTCAAAAGCATTTAATCAAACTCATCTGTTTAGCGAATATTCCTGAATATATTTTTTGATGGTTTCAAGAATGACCATCTCTTGGAATATTCCTCATTCAAGTATAAGCGTTGAAATCAAGGTAGGCTTATATCTGAATGATACTACCAAAGCAAAGGTATAAGAAATAAAATCTAAAAGCAAACACCAAACCTAAATAATTGTTAATTTATCAAGGTCTTTTTGTTAGGATTGGTTTCTATATGATGACTTTTACAAAAGCTGTATAGCCTATCTTTCCCAATGTGTATTCCATTCTGCTTAAAATTTTGTAAGTTATCCTTCAACGATTTTGAGACATCGTATAGCTCTCCAATCTCATCATCAGTATATCTCCTTTTTTCTGGAATAGGACTTTGAAACATAATTGTTGGAGGGTTATTAGTATATGCTTTATTGTCCTTTCCCGAAAAATCATTTTGAATATGCTCCCAAACCATACTTACATCTCCATCTTTCAAATACCTTGATAAGGTTTTCTCTGAAATCTTGATACCATCATTTCTTAGGTTCTCAACATTATCTATAATAGTTAGAGTAGAATTGTATAAAGGTAAAATCTTTTCCATCCTTAAAAGTTTAGAAACCTTTTTGCTATAAGATTTTGGCTCAAGATGATGTTCCATACAATACTCTTTATCAAGACGAAACAGATGCCTCCTTCCTTTATATTCACTGTGCATTATTTCTTCAATGGATAACGATGATACATATTTAGCTATCTTATAGATTTCAAAAGTTTTCAGAACATTATCCTTGTTATCGTATTTTCCAATGATATAGATTTCATACATCAAATCATAGACTAAATTTTCAAGAGTTATCTTTGGGTTGATGCGCCTATATTGGATGGCATCAGCACAGAGCTTCTTTCTTCGGTGTTGTCCATCCTTGATGGTAACAACTTTTAGATTATCCATGCTTGCGATTAGCCTATCTTTGATTAGGGGACGGCAAACCTCTTCATACTTTTCCCCATCAAAAATAAAAGCACCATATCTGTATGCTATAGGGTTAGAATGGTCTTGCACTTGGAATACCGAACGATACTTGTTGAGAAAATCCCAAGGAGAGAATTTGCATAGGTCATTGAAAAAATCCGTTTGAGGCATCTTTGCTTTAGCTTTCTTTTCCTTTCTGCCCTCCATTTTCTCATTGTTCATAGGCTCATGTGGAAATTCGCTTAGGTGATAGATGCTATCTGCATTGACTATCAAATTTGTTTCAGAGCAATCGCATCCAAAGTAAAGCTGATTGATGTTTTCCGAACAGTTGTCATCGTTCTCAAATTCGGGAACACAGTCTTTCAAGTAATGGTTGATGGAACAAACCAAAGGTTGATAATGGCATCTGTCTATAAGTTCATCAAAGAGATAGATAAAACGGTATCTGAAACCTTCTCCCTTATACCCATTGTTTGCCGTGTAGTAAGCCATCGTAGGCTTCTTGGCAATCCTCTCAATCATCATAGGCATATCAATCGGGCATCCATCTATGTCAAGACAAATAAACGAGGTACACATATAGTTATCCTTAATTCGTCTGTTGTCTTTGAAAATATGTGTGATAGCATGACCGTTCTTTACATACTCTACGAAAGCATTTAGGTCAGTGTCTCTACTCTCAAACTTCATTGCTTGGAAGTTTACCTTACTCTCTCGTTTTTGTTGGTACGAGTAAACCTTCGTTGAGGTACTATACATATTTTATACCTCCTTCTTCTACCTTTCTTATCATGTTAAAAATATTATGTTTTCGGTCTCACGACCAAATCTCATTTGAGCAAAGATATAAAAAAAATATCCTAAAAGCAAGTTTGAACTTACTTTTTATAACTTACTTGATATTTATATATAGTAAGTAAAAAAGAAAAGTAACGATGATAATTTACGGTACAGAAGAAAATAAGAAACGCTCTCAACCTCATACCGAGGAGGCTAAAAAGAAAATCAGTGAGAGCCAAAAGAAAAGATACGATAGGTTGAGGCAAAAGGCAAAGCTATACGATGCGATTTTAGTCCATCAACAAGAAACGGATGAACAAGACCTTGAAGAGCAAATGACAAAGATTAAGGGCAAGGCAGATGTCAATTTTGAGGAACTAAAAGATGCATTGCTCGACCTATCCATGCTTAAACAAACTATTGAAGGAACTGAAAATAAAAAAGATAAAATAGATAACGATGAAGACAATGAAGAATATCAAAAGACATTTTAATAAGGATGTAATAAAGAAAGGAATGAAGAAAGCTGCAAAAGAACATAATACCATAGATGATGAGCGTTGTATAAACCACTTTCAGAATATACTCTTCCGTGTGCTTGATACAACGGATGGGGTTGCCGAAATTATTGAGGGTAACGACTTATTAAGGGATGCTATTGATGGATTGGCAATGAGCTTAGAAAATAGAGTGGACTGCAATATATTTAATGTTGATAATGTACAAGCCATTTGGGAGATTAGCAGAACCGACCTAACCCGTGCTGTAACAGAAGTTATAACATCTTTGCTTTTCCACCTCAAGGTTGATATTCTTTTAAGAACTATGCTTGGCAATGGCAACCAAGAGCATGATTTTGACATCTTCGACTCAAGGTTGGGTACGGCCTAATGAAGCTAAAAGGCGATAAGTAGTTGATTATCAGTATAGGTTATCTGTTTAGTGTGATTGATGCATCAATTTTCCATTAGCTGTAATCAAAGTTACACCTTAAATGTAGTATATCTTATTGAATAACAGGGATTTATAACATCCTATAGTTGCAAGATAACAGGAAATTCCGTATCTTTGTATCAAATTAAATGTGATGCAATTTAATCTTATAAGCAAGTAGGTTTCAAAGATTTTTGCGTGTCATTCTAACTTAAAAGATTATATGAGTACAAAGACAAGGGTTTGCATCTATGCGAGAGTTTCAACGAGTTCTCAGGATTACGAACGGCAATTAGCCGACTTGAGAGAGTATGCCTACAAGATGGGGTATGTGGTGGTCAAAGAGTTCTCGGAGAAGATAAGCGGAGCGAAGAAGATTGCAGAGCGTGATGCACTGACCGAACTTCTTAACTTTGTTGTAAGCAGCAAGATTGATAAGGTGCTTATATATGAGTGTAGCCGACTTTCAAGAAGGGCAGTTGATTTCTTGAGTATCATCGAACAGTTCAACACGATGAAGGTGAGCCTCTTCATTCTCCAAAACGGATTGGAGACGCTTCTTCCCAATGGTCAAGTTAATCCCATCGCAAATCTTGTCTTGGGCATCCTCGCACAATTCAACTCGATGGAACGCTCACTTATCCGTTCACGCATGGAAAGCGGTTATAACCATTATCGCACGCAAGGAGGTAAGGTGGGGCGCAAAGAGGGCTATCGAAAAACGGATGAGCAGATGCTTGAGCAATATAAGGCAGAAGTGAAGTTGCTCAAAAAAGGACTGTCTCTTCGCAATGTGAGCCAAATCACAAGTACATCAGTGAATACTTTGAGAAAAGTAAAGGCTATTGCAATGGCTGTATGATATAATAAGGTGGGGCGTGATGCTCCACCTTATTGCATTTCTATTGGTGGTAAGGCTAAAGCCTTATCTTTCTTAAACTCGCTTATTTTCACCTCTGCTATGTTCACGCTCATTTCGTAAAGCATCGCACAATAGGTAGACACACCGATGGAGCAACCCATATTGGCAACAAGCAAAGGTTTGTCTGTATCGCCAAACAGATACCGCTGGAATGCCGTTACATCAGTTTCCTTCACTTTCTTAAGCACCTCATTTATACCTTCTTCTTTTAGCATTTTTACCGATTTATTATGCAAAGATTAGAAATTTATATCGAAAACGGCAAATATATGCTTGTTTATTTGTACATCTTAGTTAAAATCTGTATATTTGCACCATCGCATTGCTGTCAATACAGTTTTGCGTTAGACATATTGATAAAAGCGTATCTTCACTAAACACTGCTCTGTGAAATCTGGACAATTTCAATTAGTCGGCAGGTATGGTGGGTTACGCTCTTTTGTTTGTATTCGTATCAACGAAATACATCCAGTGGAGTTGTACCCCCTTTCCTTTTGACTATTGGGAGTCCAGACCCACACAGAGAAGGATTGGTAGGTTTCGACTCCACTTTTTCTGTATGGCTGTGATAATATTTCTTTTTGTTGTAGTTTAGGGTCGAAACTACATATCACAGATTAAAGACTATCCCTAATGGAAGACAATCTGAAACAATCAGAAAAGAAGACCATCAAATTTTCATGGTCAGATGAACAAACAAGGGAGTTTCGTAAATATATGGAAAAGTACGAAGGAGACCTTGATGATGGAAGTTATGAACGACTAAATGCCGTTTTGGACAAAGTAGAGCTGGTTAGTGAACTCAACACAGAAGAATTGAGACTGTTGAGAGAAACAAAAGTCTATCCAGCCTTTCAGCATTTCTTATATTCTAAAGGTATTGAGCATCCTTTCTAAAACAGACTTATCTATATTAAACTATAAATCAAACAACAAATTTTATGAAGAACCTTAATTCCGCAGCATAAATTCTTGTAAGAACTCCAAGTGTCTGAGAAACAAAGTTCTCAAAACACTTGGATATGTCAGAAATTTCACCTATCTTAGTGCTACGAATATAACAAGTAAGCAAAAATCTGACATGACAAAGGTAGCAATTAAAAACGAGAATATCACTTCTTTCGGAGGAATTTATCACATTATGGACGTTTTCTCAAAGTTGGGCTTTGAAAAACTTACCGAATCTGTATTGGGCAAACGTGGAAGTAGCGGCAAAGCATTCTGTTATGGAAGTATTTTTGGCTCTCTCTTCTTCAGTTACCTTTGTGGTGGAGAATGCCTTGAGGACATCAATGCGCTTATAGGGCAGTTCAAGCAGAGACCTGATACGTAGGGTGTTCAAAATTGCTTTAAAATCCCATACATTTTTTACCTATAGTATTGATGCGCTTAACCACCAAATTTGGAGAAAGGTTTTCGTTCGTCCATTCCTTAATGTGACGGTGTCTTTCTTCCTCCAATCTTTCTTTGAAATTGAAATTAACCCGTCTGTCCTTATCTGCCAAATTAAGGCGAAGCGGCATCATCAGAATCATTGGAGTAACTCCTGAAAGTTTGTCATCAGACATTCTGTCTTTCACTACTCCAAAGATTGACTCTACCGGATCTGAACTTGCATTCTGCGATTCCCCTTCATTGACGAATGTTCGTTCACGTTCCATATATTCCAAGATAAATGATCCGACTTTACTTTGTCGTTCATTCCCGGACATCAGACTTGTTGTTACAAGTTGCTTGCACCGACTGATTGTACCATGAGACCAGCCGTTATTTTTGATATCCTTCTCTATCTTTGTTATACAATCCATAGTTTCTGCCAGTTCGTCTACAAGAGAGGCATTTTGTGGAATAAAGGCATAAATGCTCTTTATGTCATTCTGAAGAGTATGATACAAATATTGCATACGGCTAATCCAGTCAATCCATTTTGACATATTCATAAATCGTGCAATGCTACGTTGTGAAGGAGGTTGCACATACGCTATGTCTTGCATGTTGTATTTCAGACGCGCAAGTTGAACTTTGTTGGAAAGTTCTTGAAAATCAGTTTCTTTCTTATACACCCTTTCGAGAAACATGCCAAGCGTGTGGCTTATGTCCAAATGATGGGCATAACCCGCATCTCTTATTGCCTTACATACCGTGGAGCCATTGTCACTGATAACATATTCTGGCTTGTGTCCTATTTTATCAGCAACCTTCTCCAAAACTTCTTTAATGGTCGTTCCATTCCAACTTTTTGCAATGGAAATATCAACTATGGTTATGTCTTTTTCTGTAATTGCAGAACCAGTATTAACGGCGGGTATAGCAAGGGTAAGTAGAAGTTTCTCACTGCCTATCATCATGCTTTCATCAACAATCAAAGCATATCGCTTATCTTTGAATAGACTGCATGACTCCTTATAGACACTAAGTCCCAATTCCTGCGTCCAATATCCAATCGTTGTATAGGCAGGAACTTTACCAAACATATTGCCCATAAACTCATTCAGAATATTGAATATCTCGACAATCTGTCGTGATCCTACTGACAAACGTGCATAAAAAGCCACACTAAGGGCAACCATCAAACTGGAGTAATGATGTCGTCTAATAGATTCATTAGTTGCTCGAAAGTTTCCTTGTTCAATCCAACACTCGGTTTCTCTTTTTTTTTGAGTGCGGAACGATACTTGACATTGTTTGACTGAGCCGTGGACAATCTTCCTTTGAGATTGCGGTTATCTCGTTGAAGAGACTCTTTATCATTCTTGAGTTTTTCCACCAGCTTTTTAAGCTTTTCTATTTCTTTTTCTTGCGTTGACTTTTTCATATCTTTTACATGTTTTATGTATGTAAAGTTACTAAAAATCAACGAGTTACACAACTTTCAGAAAGATATTTTGCGATATAAAGTGTTAAATATCAGCAACTTAATAAGCTGAATTCTTGCACTTTTTTGCGTCGGGTTTATATACAGATTTTGAACACCCTACCTGATACGCTGTTACCCGGTGCCGACACTGTTGGGCGCGGACTGAAGGAGCTT
>CAMPYJ010000039.1 GCA_946998205.1 uncultured Prevotella sp.
GACCACAAAAACAGCCTCGCAATCTGACAAAGCTAATTTATAGAACCGCCCTTATGAGTGAAGGAGTATAGACGAGCTTAACGATTGAACGAACAAGCGAATTGAACCAAAAAGAGAGTCTACAAGATGACAAAACGGAAAAAGACTGATATAAAAAACTTTACGGTGATAATTTATAGAACCGCCCGCAATTTAAAACGCTCTGCTAATTTTAATACAATTGTTTAAAATTAACAGAGCGTTTGTAAATCACCATCCCATTGTGAAGGCATGGGATGCTTGGTGTTGATGAAGGAGGGCTACCCCTCGCATGTCACATCATGCTGCCCACGTCATTTAATCACCTTCTTTCCATTGACAACATACACACCTTTGGGCAATCGGGCGATGCCCTCTTTGCCCTCTCCAACTTTAACCCCTTGAAGGTTGTATATGGCATATCGGGAAGCATTTGCCGTTGTATGGGCAGGAATACCCAACTCTACGTCATCCAACACAACAGCCAGCGACCTCACGGCATTGTCGTCATTGTTATGATTAGGCACCACAAAAGCAGAGAAACACTCAATGGTTGGTGTCTGAGACAGTTCAAAGCGATTTGTTGCCGCATTATAGAGATAAGCCGAGACTGGCTGATGTTGTCCAATCGTTCCTACAAAGTTATAATTGTCAGAACCGAGAACACTCTTGGCTTGCTGATTTACTTCTACATCCTTGCCATGAATGGTGAGCATCATGTCTGCTGTTGCGGCATCAATGTGTTTTATTTCCAGAAGATAAGGACAATAAGCCTCTATATGCTGGGTTGTGTTAAAATAAAGTTTGTTCTCCTGCTCATGAACGAAATTATAAACATGCAATTCGGCGGGTTGGCCGTTTATCTTCATGGCATCGGGAACAAAAGGCAAAGAGACGGTAGTCCATGCGCTTCCAGCATCCTTACCATTGGCAACCAAAGGACGCTGGCATGTAATTTCTCTTGCGGTAAAATTGCTCAACATCTTTATGGGCTGGTTGGTTCGTAAGGTTATTTTCGGCGCTTCATCACCCAAGATGACATTTTTATCTTTCAAGGTCTCGGGTACGGTGCTTGCTTCGCGTAGATAATATAGACAGTTGGGATTGTTGCTCGGTCTCAGCTTTGTATCTTTCTTCACGTTCAAGTCGCGCATGTCTACCGCTATGGCGTCCGTCAAGTCGATACTCTCTTCTGGTTCAAGAGCCACTGGCGTTCCATCTGCCAGGTACTTCATCACGGCAGCTTTGCATGTAATGGCTCCATTGCATATAGCCTTACCTTTTAGATAGATACCTTCGTACCCCAGTAATGTTACGATGTATCTTGTTCCAGGAATCAGGTTGTCGAAAGCAAACGGTAGCGTGATAGTCTTTCCTGCGGGAATGATAGCATTTAGCTGTTTCATCTGTACGTCTTGTTTCTCTCCAACTATTGCGATGAGCAAATCACGGTCGTAATCATCTGTCGCCGTATTTTTAACCTCAAACCGTCCTTCCATGTGGGTGCCGTACAGTTCATCCGCCTTTTTACTACTACCGTTTGTGCAGAATACCGATGCCGTTAATTTGGCGTCTGGCACGTTCTTTCCTTCAGCGACGTCCACCTCTCCTTTGCCTACGAAATCGATGTCACGATCTTGCATGCTGTCCCAAACGTTAATGTGATATTGCGTTTTCGGCTTCGCTACGTCGGGTTGAAAGCTCAAAGGTACATCTATCGTTGCGCCAGGCGCTATGGATAAACCCAATACCGAGCGTTTGTTGCCGAAAACAAAACTTAACGAGCCGGTAAAGTCGGGACCGACATTCTTTATTTTCGCCATGGCCGTATAAGTCCTGCCCGTCTTGATGACTTTTGGCATGTCAATGGAAACCAATTTCAAGTCGATGGTTTGAGGGTTGATGATGGACGCGTTCAACTGGGTTTCCGTAATATGTAAGTTGCATACCGACTTCTCCGCACCAGGGCAAAGTTGCCAGGTGTTCGACTTTTTTTCCTTGCACATAGGCAACAACTGATAGTCACCTTTCAGTCCTGCGCCAAAGTTTTTCAAGATTGCCTTATAGAAAGTCCTTTTAGGGGTGATTGGCTCGTACGAGATAACATCGCTCTCATGCACCACCTTCATCAACATACCGTCTTTATATAAGCCCACGCCCATTTGACCTTCAAAGGGCAACAGCATGTAATTGAACAGCTCGTAAGACATACTGAGGCCTTTAAAACCTTGTTCAATTCTTTTTCTCGACATCTGGCTAAGTCCGCGCAAGTGCAGGTCTATTACCGTCATGGCGTCCAACTGCTCTTCACCTTCATTCGGCTTAACGCCTAAGATGGCACACTGGCTCAATGAATATCCGCCCTCAAACGACCCTATTCCTTGCTGGTCTGGATTGAGAACAGACAAGCGGAAATATCCATCAGACAAGCCGCTCCATCCCCAGTTGATGTGAAAGTAATCGCCCGACTCGTATCCGTCGCATACGAATTCGTGTCCTCCTCCTGTTGGCGTCACGCCCCCATACAGTACGGGGCGACCTTCTTTCAATTCCTCATAAATCATGTTGTTCCATGTCTTTGAGGTATATCCACTACGGTCGGCATAGCGTGCCGCCTTGCTGTATCCAAAATAGTGCGTCAGTGCGTATGGCAACTCAACGGCTACCGTTCCCGACCCCCCTTGCTTGGCGGTGGCATAATCCATTTCCGTGGAGACACCGCAATATTTCATCAATTTAGCTACGGCGTTTTTCTGCTCCCGATTGGCATTCTCGTCGTACGTCCGCAGCATGTTTTTCCAGTCGAATGTCGTTTTGGGCAGCGTGTCCAGAACCTTTCCTATCTTCGGACTCTTGTAGCCGGGTATCGTGTCAAGGGTTTCTCCCCGCGGGCATTGATGATAATACATCACTTGTGCCATGGCAGTTGCGACGCATCCTGTTACCGTTCGTTCAAAAGCTCCCATCGGGCAGGCGTCATTATAGGGTGCTCCTTGATTCCAGCGTGTTTCGATGAGCGGATGAATGGAGCGTTTCACGCTTAGTCCCGCACGGGTTCCGGAAGTGGTTTTTAGGTTTTTCAACCGCAGGCGGACAGCTGTTTTTATCTCGTGCTCATACAAACTGAGCAGGTCTTTCAATTGCACGGGAATGTTGTTTACGTCAAACTTTCCCGTATAGGCATATCCCAAGACCGCGTCTGTCCGGTCGTCTGCCGACGTGATGACGAAGCCTTCCCCGTTGCCATTGTTGAAGACATAATAAGCGTTGGGACACCGCATGACCATTTTCAACTGGTTGCGCTGAGACTTCGCGCGAGTGCTTGTCGTTGGTTGTTTTTGCTTCAAGAACCGCATGGCCAGCTTCATGGCCTCTTGCTTTCCGATGGGATTGGCATTGGCCAAGGTGGAAATGGCGATTAAAACGAATAATAGAGTTTTCTTCATTGTTGATTTCTTTTGCAAGCACATGATCGTTGCTTGCGTAAGTCTGTAAATAAAGTATGGCAAGGGTGTTACGGTTTCTTTGCCGTAAGCTCCCTTGCCTTATACTGTCGTGACGCATTAAGATTTTGAAAATTTGACAACTTTGCTTCCTATTTTGGCTATATATTCGCCAGCGGGCAACGTGTTCAGGCTGATAGTCTTGTTGCCTCTTACCGCATGGGTTGCCATCAATTGTCCTGTTACGCTGTACACGCAAACTTGCTCCGTTCCATTGTTTGTCGCCCCCTCAATGATTAGGCAGCCATTGCTAAAGCTAATGTTCGCTTGGTCATGGGTGATTTCTGCAATGCCATTCGTTTTCTTCTCTACTGCCGTGTTTTCTTCATAACTACATTCGGCAGCATCCGTATCTTCTTGCATTGGAACATGCTTAAAAGCCTTGTTGAGCGGAAGATGGTTGAAGTACATACAGTTGCGCGGACCTAAGTAAAGGCGGTCTCCTTCTGATTGCACCAAAGGAATGAACGTATGTGCGGCATCGTACTGTTCATCGCCTTCATCGCCATAATGGAATGTGTAAGAGAAAGCTTCTGTTCCTGTGTTCGTGATGTCTCCATTGTCATCGTACACATACTTTAGCTCCATGGGTGTGCTCTCCGTCATTTCTTCTCCTGGAATATATTTCAAACCTACCATGCGGTCGTCAATGTTGTTATCGTATTCAAACACTTCTTTCCATACATTGTTGCCGTTGCTCATCATAAAACTAAAGGTCTGCTCACGTCCCTTGTCATCATAAGTGATGGTGGTATGGCGATCTGCGAAACCTTCCAGTTTCAGATTTTTCTCGTCAAACTGCACGTCATTGGTTTTAATCACGCGCATCTGTGCATCGTACACGTATGTAGAACGTAAGTCTTCCATCAATACAGGATTCCCCTCTTTATTCGGTTTTAACGTGTATCTATGATAGGTCTTGATAAATCCATTGTCGTCACGATCGTAAACGTCACGTCGGTCTTTTCGCTGTTCGCCATCTGGCTTGACGGTATAGCGTGTTTCTTCTTTCAAATAGCCATTCGCATCATAAGCGAACTTGATGACTTCTTTTAGATTGTCATCTTCGGTAGATTCTACTTCTGTCAGAAAGCCATAGTCATCATATTTATATTTAAAGACTTCATCACCTCCGAACGTACTCCATTGCGCAAGACGGTGCGTGTGAACTTTTGGAATAGCTCTGTAATAATTGGGTGCTTTCTTACTTTCGGCGTTAACGCCTAAACACAATACTGCCAAAAGAGCAGGTAGTAAAATTTTTTTCATGTTAATTGTTATTTTGTAAAAGTGTAAATGTATCTCTATAATAGTGCGTAAACCAAATGCGGTAAGCATATTTGAGTTATAGTGCCTTGTGGGTTGCAAAAGTACGTCTTATCAACATAATGAGCAATACCTACTAATTGGGATGTCGCTCAGGTATACCTATTTGTAGGTATGAGTATGAGGTTGTTAAGCTATTAGTCTGTGTTTCAGCATGATGGTTGATTAAATGAGAAGTTTGCAAAACTGCCAGTTTGCGTCTTTCCGGATGTCATCTCAGTGCTGAATGAGTGGGATGATAAGTGTGCATAGGGGTGCGTGTTATTGGCAATTATGGTTCTATGAGGTAGAGTAAAACATGTTTACAACACGCTTCTCACCTTTGGCTTATTTGTCAGCATTCTTACTTTAGGTTTCAAATACGCCAAATATGAGCGTGTTTCGTATTGTTCTGTAAATTAATTAGTTATATGCTTTGTGCCGCTTTTTTGTCTCGTTAATTGTGTTGATGGTCTCAAAAAAACATGTATTTTGGCAGGTTTCTACACCTTCTTTTTGTTTAAAAGTGATGTAATAGTGGCATTAAGTCATGTTGGTAGCACTGTAATTCCAATGCTTTTGCGTAAATTTAGCATTGTTCTTAGCCTATATTTTCACAAGTTCATCATGTTAGCCTATCATTTTTTTCTATTTCAAAGATTTTGAAGTGCGGTTTTATTGTTATTTTTTTAGGACAAACACGCATGCCTTCTTGTGTCATAAAAGTCTTTTGCATTCTTGTTTTTCATACCATTTATTTTTCCATATAAAACAGTTCTCACCCATACGGTGCCCTCCATGCCTCTTATACCTACAACATATTACATATCTAACAACCCATTTTGTCCGCAGAAGAGCAAAATACATAAAAATGGGTGTTTTGCATTTTTTTTCATCTTCGTACCTTTGCAACCAAATTTATAACACTCATTATTCAAACAATTATTAAAATGAAAAAAATGACTACCGCCCTGTTTTTGGGCCTTACAGCCATGGCGTTTACATGGACATCGTGTGACAAATCGGAGGATTTATCCCAAAAGAAAGAGAAAGAAGAACAAAATGCGATTTGCAAGCATGCCGATATTTTGTTGCAAGAAAAACAAATGACCAACTACGACAAGTGGGTTTACATTGATTTGGAAAGTGGCAAGACTGAAACCAAGACAGATTATCGTGAATGGGTGTATGGCATGATGAACCGGCAAACGGGCGAAATGGATCAGACTACCAAAACGATACCCGAGCGTGCTAATAACGAACCAAAGAAGTGGCACATCGCTTTCCACTTGTACGACCCCATGACCAATGGCGGTGAGGTGATGATTGCAGGTAAGGACACTACTTCTGTTGACCAAATCACTGAACTTCCCAAGGGTGGAACATGGACAGCAGACAAGCCTGTATGGATTTTGGTAGATATGGCAGGTATGATGCAGATGCCTCCGACAATGGGATACAGTAAGGGATTTTCTAATCCCAATCTGCACAAGTATATGTTTCGTGCGGGGATGGGGCAATATGAAATGGCAAATAAAGGGCGCATCTTTATTGTAAAATTCAAGGATGGAAGTTTTGCTGCCATCAAGTTCACAGACATTACTGATGCGACAGGAAAGAAGAAACAAGTGTCATTCGACTACAAGTTTGTTAAAAAGAAGTAAACCCTTGTGAAGATAGCCACCTTTCATTCCGCTGATAAGGGCATGAGAGGTGGATTTTTTTGCTTTGTCAAGGCTGCAATCCAGCAAACCGAACGCCCATCTTCGGAAAAGCGTTGTCACCCATGCGTCTTTCACCGCAATATCACTCATCATATAATAAATAAGGTGAGAAACAAGTGAAACAGTAAAAGGTAGGTAACTCTCATCTGTTTTTTCGTCATTTTCATGAACAAAATATTCTTGCTCTGCTTATTCGCAATCTCCCAATTTGTCACGACCTCTGCCAAAGCTGACACCGCATCCTCTCGCTATACCATTCGTGGAACGGTAACCGATGAATGTGACAGTCCGCTGCCAGGAGCTCTCATCGTAGTTTCCGGCACCGCCATCAAACAGGGAACCAACAGCAAAGGCATGTTTGAAATCACGGTCAACGAAAATCGTAATTATGACATTACAGCTTCGTATGTAGGCTTTCAGCCCAAACATGTCATCGCACACCCTGGTCAACACGTCAGCATAGCGCTGCGCCCCTCGCGCACCAACCTGAACGAAGTGGTTGTAACCGGCACCCGTAGTGACCGCCCATTAAAAGACATGCCTGTGCTGACACGAGTTATCTCACGGCGCGAAATAGAAACGATAAACGCCATAGACCTTACCACACTGCTGCAAACGGCGTTGCCGGGATTGCAATTCTCGTACAATGACATGTCACAAGCAACCGAAATCACTTACCAGGGTCTGGGCGGAAAGGCGGTACTCTTTTTGCTCGACGGTGAGCGAATCAGTGGTGAGGGTGGTGCCAACAACATAGATTACAGCAGGTTTAACGTAAACGACATTGAACGGATAGAGATAGTGCGCGGAGCTGCCGCTACCTTATACGACAGCAGAGCCATCGGGGGTGTCATCAACATCATTACACGCAAAGGTTTCCGTCCCCTTACCGGTCGCGTTTCCACCCGATATGCAGGGAGAAACGGCGAGATGTATTCGGTTTCGGCAGGTGTCAACCGTAAGAACTTTTCAGCACTCACCTCGTTCGGGTATCGCAAGCGCGAGTCATATACCATCGCCGACAGTACGGGTAAGGTGCGTGAGACACGTTTGTCTAACGGGGTGGTTAAGCGTGATACGCTGCCTGCTTACCAGTCTACCATTCACGGATACAGCATAGTGGATGTCTCTCAAAAACTGTCATATGTGTTCAACGACCAGCTACGCGCCGATTTTCGGGGCTCGTACTATAACAACAGGCGTCCGAGCAATGAATACAAAAAACTGCATCAGGTTTACACGGATTTGACATTGAGCGGAAAACTGGCATACATACCATCCAGCAATCAGAACATAGAGCTGACCGTGATACGTGACGACTATCAGAAGACCAACGTGTTTGACAAGGTAGACCTGAAAGAGCATGTGTACCGCAACATCAACACGACGGGAAGACTGTATTATTCGGGTACGTTAGGAAAACACACCATAAGCGCAGGTGTTGACTATGTTCGCGAAGACTTGAAACATTATTTCCTGCCAGACACCGCACAAATGCACACAAGTCAATTTTCTTGCTGTTTGCAGGAAGACTGGAAACCGTGGCGGCAACTGAACATCGTGGCGGGCGTGCGTGCCGACAAGGTTACAAGATATAAGCTGCACTTTACACCCAAACTATCTGTCATGTATCGGCCTTGGGCGTTTGTTACTGCCCGTGCGGGCTATTCGCAAGGGTATCGTGCGCCAAACCTAAAAGAGTTGTATCAAGAATGGACCATGGGTGGACTTATACAAATGTATGGCAATCCTAACTTGAAACCTGAAGTGGGAAGCCAATTGTCCGCATCTGTCGAATATGATAAGAATGGGTTGAACCTTTCCCTGTCGTCTTACTATAATAATTATCTCAACAAGATAACTTATGCGTATGTTCATCCAGAAAAAAACATGGACATGAGATGGGAAAACGCCGACAGCGTTAGGACGTTTGGGGTGGAGGCGACGGCCAATTACAAGTTTGTCTGGGGGCTGCAACTTGCGGGAGCATACACCTATATTACCGATTATAATAAGAAAAACGGATATAACCTGTCATGGCTGCGTCCACATAGCGCCAAGTTAAGTGCCGTATATTCAAAGAAATGGGGAAAGACGACAGAAACATTGTCACTCTACACCAACTGGGTGTCGGCTCTCTCTACCTACACTTACAAAAGTAATAAAGATGAGCAGACAGGTAAAGGCGTTGAGAGCTTCACGCGAGAAGATTTTGAAGCACGCACTATCTGTTCGCTCAACTTGCGCTCGCAACTACCCCATGGCATTACAATCGGCGTCATGATTGACAATTTGCTGAACTATAAGGACAAAGCTGTTGATTCAGGATTACAATATCCACAAAATGGTCGTACTTATGTCGCTACGCTTTCTATTAATATTGCAGATATGCTAAAGTTATAATCATATTAGAACATGATGAGAAAAAAAATTATCATTGCCGCTATTACAATAATAGTCATTATTTTGGCAACATGGGGATGGAGTCATTGGTTCTCACGTACCCGTATCGCATTTGTAAATTATCAAGCCATTGAACTTGCTCAAATTAGTCGCGCCAACGACAATGGAATGATTAAGATAGAAAATTTAAGTGTAGAAAATCTTGACGAGCTCAACAAGTACGACATGGTGTTTGTGCAAGCCATGGGGTTGAAACTTACTGGTGAACAGCGCAAGCTCATTACGACGGCTGCCCAAAAGGGGGTTCCCATGCTAAGTACGATGATTACAACTCCCGAAAACGATTTTACAACCATTGACCAGGTTAGTGCTGACACCTTGCGGCAGTATCTGGGAAATGGTGGACGACAAAATTATCGTAATCTCGCCTTGTATGTACGCAAATACATTGACGCTAAAATTTTTAAGGCTCCAACGCCGCAACCCGTGGTTGAACACATACTTGGGTTGTTGCATCATCGTCCGAAAACAGAGGATAAGGCTGCCGATGATTTGCAGTTTAACTCTGTAAAAGAATACAATGCTTATTTAAAAAAACAAGGGTTGTGGCACGAAGGCGCACCGGCAATAGTGGTAATGGGACCCATGGGCGAACCAACCTCGTTGATTGCACGATTGGAACAAACAGGAAATAATGTTTATCCTGTTAACGACATTCGAAAATTTATAGAAGAGGGACATGCTGACAGCATTCCTCTGCGTGCCGTTATCAATATGGCACATGGACGAGTTGGTGATAATCTGGTGGCTTTCTTGCAGCAAAAGAATATTCCCTTGTTCGCTCCGCTCAACGTAAACCAACCTGAGAAGGATTGGCGCAATGACAAACAGGGAATGATGGGGGGATTTTTATCGCAGAGTGTAACCATGCCAGAAATCGATGGAGCTATCCGTCCGTTTGCTCTTTTTGCTCATTATAAGGGAAAAGACGGTCTTGATTATGTAGATGCGATTCCCGACAGATTGAACACTTTTGTGAAAACGGTAAACAATTATATTCGCTTGAAAAATATACCAAACAGCAAAAAACGTGTTGCCATTTATTATTACAAGGGGCCTGGACAAAATGCATTAACAGCAAGTGGTATGGATGTTTGCTCTTCATTGTTCAATTTGCTCACCACCATGAAGCAGCAGGGGTATAACGTGCAAGGCCTTCCGTCATCAGCAGAGGAACTTGAAAAACTCATTCAACAGCAAGGCGCGGTTTTGGGTACATATGCCAAAGGTGCCATCACTCATTTCATTCACACAGGGCATCCTGCGCTGGTAAATAAAGAGGAATATGATAAATGGGTAAAGGCGTCTATCGTTGGTGAGAAATATAAGGAAGTAGTAGAGAAAAATGGAGAATTTCCCGGTAATTACTTAGCGACAGACAAAGGCGAATTGGCTATACCGCGCATACAGTTGGGCAATATTGTTCTCATGCCTCAACTCGCCGTTAGCACAGAGGGTAACTCCTTCAAGATTGTACATGGAACAGATGCGGCTCCATCTCATGCTTTCATCGCGTCTTATTTGTGGATGCAACATGCCTTTAAGGCCGACGTGTTGGTGCATTTTGGCACACATGGCAGCATGGAGTTTACGCCAAAAAAGCAAATTGCCTTGAGCAATGAGGATTGGCCCGATAGATTAGTGGGGGCAATTCCTCATATATATATATACACAGTAGGCAATGTTGGCGAGGGAGTCATCGCCAAACGCCGTTCGTATGCTTGCTTGCAAACCTATCTTACACAGCCTTATATGAAGAATGACGTGCGCACTATGTACAAGGCATTATTGGATAAAATGGATGTGTATCATACTAAAGTGGCTAAAAAACTTCCTGGTATAACGGAAACAGCCTTGCAAGTGAAGGCGATGGTTGTGAAAATGGGCATTCATCGTGACTTACAATTAGATGCGAACCTTAAGCGGCCGTACAATGAAGAGCAGATGCAACAGGTGGACAACTTTATTGAAGAATTGGCAACCGAAAAGATCGGTGGCCATTTATACACGATGGGAGTACCTTATGATACCCAAGGCTTGCACTCTACGGTTATGGCTATGTGTGCCGATCCTATTGCATATGCGCAATTCGCAGTAGACAAGCAAAAGGGGAGAGCATCTGATGTCATGATGAAACAACGTTCTTTGTTCGTACAACACTATCTTTACCCTGCTCAGAAGTTAGTAGATAAACTTCTTGCAAACCCTTCTCTTGGCAATCCAAAAATGGTGTGCCAAGTATTAGGTATCGCTCCTGCCGAATTGCAAAAAGCACATTATCTTTGCGAGGCACTTAATGCGCCATCCAGTATGATGGCTATGATGCAAGGCATGAGTAAAAAGTCACCGATGGCTAAAGGCATGAAAAAGAACATGAATTCCATGAAAGGAAATATGCCAAAGGGAATGGGAATGGGTGGCATGAGAATGCAAAAGCCTTCGTTCTCATCTCATGAAAAGGATTTAGCATTTGCTGTCATAGAAGCCGAACGAACAATTATGAACGTGGCGAAATACCGCAATTTGCTGATACAAAGCCCCACAATGGAATTGAAAAGCATTCTTAATGCAATGAATGGTGGGTATACATCACCCTCACCAGGGGGCGATCCTGTGACGAATCCCAACACATTGCCAACAGGGCGTAACATGTATAGCATTAATGCCGAAACAACTCCCAGCGAAGCTGCATGGGAACAGGGTAAACAACTGGCAGAAAACACCATTGCCCTGTATCAGCAACATCACCATGACAGCATTCCAAGAAAAGTGAGCTTTACGCTTTGGAGTAGTGAGTTTATTGAAACACAAGGAGCATCTGTTGCACAGATTTTATACCTTTTGGGGGTAGAACCCGTTCGTGACTTCTTTGGACGCATATCAGACATCAAGCTTATTCCGTCAAAAGTGTTAAGACGTCCGCGCATAGATGTTGTTGTACAGACCTCCGGACAGTTGCGAGACTTAGCCGCATCACGTTTGTTCTTAATCAACAGGGCTGTCGAAATGGCCGCCGCTGCTCATGATGATAAGTATGAGAACATGGTAAGCGAGGGGGTGAAGGAGACCGAGCGAGTGCTGACAGAGAAAGGTGTTTCACCAAAAGAAGCACGAAGCATGGCTGCGCGACGGGTGTTTGGCGGTGTAAATGGCAGTTATGGCACCAACATACAGTCGATGGTAATGAGTAGCGACCAATGGGAAAAGCGTTCAGAGATTGCGGATACCTATCTTAATAATATGGGAGCTTTCTATGGTGACGACAAAGAGTGGGAGGATTTTAAACAATATGCCTTCGAAGCTGCTCTTACTCGTACGGACGTCATCGTTCAACCGCGACAAAGTAACTTATGGGGAGCATTAAGTTTAGACCATGTTTATGAGTTTATGGGCGGGCTCAACATAGCCGTCACCAAGGCAACAGGCAAAGAACCGGATGCTTACATTAGTGATATGCGCAATCATTACAATATGCATATGCAAGATTTGAAAGAAGCGGTGGGCATAGAGAGCCGGACTACCATCTTCAATCCTGCTTACATCAAAGAGCATATCAAGAGTGGAAAAGAGGGAGCTGATGAGTTTGCCAAAACCATACAAAACACTTTTGGTTGGAACGTGATGCGTACCAACGTGATTGACCAACAGTTTTGGAATAAAATTTATCAAGTTTACATCAAAGACGAATATAAGGTAGGTATGCAGAAGTATTTTGAACAAAAAAATCCTGCAGCTCTTGAAGAGATAACGGCCGTGATGCTGGAAGGCGCGCGCAAAGGAATGTGGAAACCTACGCGCGAACAAATAAAAACCTTGGCTTCTCGGCACATGGACTTGGTAAACCGCTTTAAACCCTCATGCTCGGGATTTGTGTGTAACAATAATAAACTTCGTCAGTTTATCGCGAAGGAGGGAACGGACAATGCCGTTCAACGGCAACAATATCTCCGAAACATTGATCAGATAAGAGAGAAGGCTACTGGTGGCAAACAGGGAATGACCATGAAGAAGGAAACGTTGTCTGACAACCAGAATACCACCTCTGACTCCGTAAACGGTACGGTTATTATCATTGTCGTACTTATTGCCATAATTGCTGTTGCATTCATAGTGCGACGCAATCGTAAAATGCGATAAAAATGAAGGAAGGCTGTTTCTGAAAAAACATCTTATGGGTAAATGTGATTATATGAGAATACATCTTTACCGCAAAAATAAGTTCAAAATCTAACATAGATAATTTTCAAGAATCAACAAAAAAAGAAATAATATAAAACAATAAAATTGATATAATGGTTACTGTTATAGCTATTCTTATGTTATTGGTTTGCTTCAATTTTCTATTGAAGCAAACCTTTGGAACGTGGAAAGGGATTGCGGTATACACCATGCTCATAGCAGTGTTTACGATAAGTACATGGCAAATCGCCATTAACCAATCGCGTACGCATATAGCCGAATGGTTCGCTTCTGAGCCGATTATGCAAAATATGGCTGTCATACTCTCAGTAGACATTATTGTCCAATTGCTTTTTTGTATGGTTGCAGCGCGGGAAAAGACAAAGATGCCACAGGCTGCCACGTTTCGTCAAAAAATATATTACGCTATATTACAATGGTGGCCAGGCTTTGCAATCTTTCCTGTTGTTTTTGCCATGCTGGTTGAGTGCATCTTTGGCTTGCCCGGTCTCTCGTTCTCGCTCATAGCATATGTATTGGCGGCAGTATTTGTCGTATCCATACCATTGCTCACTTTTCTGTTGCGAAGACTTTTAGGCGATAGAGACGTACGCTTAGAAATGCTTTTCCTCTCAAATTTAATCGTGGCGATGATTGCTGTCGTGGCAACGGTTCGGGTATCGACGCCACAAAATAGCAATTCGCCAGTTAATTGGTTCGCTACGGCTGGAGTGGCTTTGTTGCTTGCACTGGGCGTTTTCTTAGGGGCATTGATACGCTACATTAAAATAAAATAGGACATTGATAAATACATGATTGTAAAAATATCTTGATTGAAAACTAAATAAAAACAGATATGACTTATATTTCAGATTTTCTTTTTTGGATTACCACAGGACTTTTAATTCCTGTCATCGTAATTTTATTGTTGCTCTTTATCCGAGCATTACTCTTGTTAGGTACATTCTTCGGCCAGTATCTTGGCATGCGACATACGCTGCGTGTCATTGAAAAGCATTTCGACACTCTTACCGTCGATGGATTGCCCAGTCTCAAAGAGCAGCTGCCTACGCAAAGAACGTCGCCTCTTTTAGTTTACGCGCATCGCATATTAGATGCGAAAGGAAGCGAGCAACACATTGAGAGGTTGCTTTCCCAATTTGAAATAGATTATAATAAAGAGATAGGCGCGCCTGCCTTGTTGGCTAAATTAGGACCACAGTTGGGACTTATGGGAACGCTTATTCCCATGGGACCTGCTCTTGTAGGATTGTCAACAGGCGACATTGCTTCTATGGCGTATAATATGCAAGTGGCTTTTGCCACAACCGTCGTAGGATTATTCTCGGCTGGCGTAGGCATGATAACCATGCAGGTTAAGCGGCGTTGGTTCATGCAGCAGCGCACGCAATTAGAGTTCTTGGCAGATTTAATCTTAGAAAACAAGGAGAGAGTATGAGAAGACGTCGCCGTTATGCATCATCTTCAAACGATGAAGATTTTAATCCCATGAGTGTGGTGGGTAATCTTTTTGACGTGTCTATGGTCTTTGCCGTGGCTCTCATGGTGGCATTGGTAACACGGTACAAGATGCCAGAGATGTTCAGCAGTCAGGATTTTACGATGGTAAAAAATCCAGGTAAAGAAAATATGGAGATTATTACCAAAAAAGGTAAAAAGATAGAGCGTTATACTCCTTCCAACGATAAAAGTAATGCCGATGGTTCCAGAGGGAAAAAAATAGGAATAGCCTACGAATTAGATAATGGACAGGTGATATATGTTCCTGAATGAGAATGAATTAGCATATAGGCGGTTCTATAAATTAGCTTTGACGGATTGTGAACTCTTTTTGGGTTCAATTTTCTTGTTCGTTCGGTCGTATAACTCGCTATTCTCCTTCACTCACAAACAAATTGACCTCAAAAGAGAGTCTCACAATCTGTCAAAGCGAATTTGTAGAACCGCCCACACGGCATTTCCACATAGTCCGCAATGTGAAAGAGCCGTGACCGCTCATGAAATTTTTGAGCAAGAAAGTTCTCAAATTGAATATTTATATCTATCTTTGTAAAATGAAAGTGCGTGTAAAGTTATAGCTCAAAGCGTTTTTTTTAAGGAGGAGAGGCTGATACTTCCGTTTCTTTTTAAACATCTTAATAACCAAGGTACAATGAGATTGTACCTATAAAAAACAAAATTATGGAAACAAATTCTATTCGTGAGGCATCGCCAAAGCTGACGTTTAGCGATGCCGTTCGTCAAGTATTAAACAAGTATGCAACTTTTAGGGGGCGTGCGCGCCGGTCAGAGTATTGGTGGTTCGTACTGTTTAACTACTTGGTTGTGTTTGTCGCTATTTTATTAGACCGCTGTTTTGGTCTCACCTTTGCGGACACCAGTTACGGACCGATTTATTGTATCGCCGCAATCGTGTTGCTGTTACCCAGTTTAGCTGTTACGGTTCGCCGCTTGCATGACATCAACAAGAGCGGTTGGAATATTCTTTGGGGAATCATTCCATTGATTGGTGCTATCTTATTACTCGTTTGGTGTTGCCAAGATTCTAAGGCAGAGGTCAATCAATACGGTGAGTCTCCTAAATATTTGTAACATTTATGTATAAAAAATAAAGAAGCAGGGACGTTCCTGCTTCTACAAAATAAGGCTGGCTCAATAGGAAAGGGAGTTAGCCTTTAAGTTCTTGTTTTAAGAATTTTGGGGTGTGTCCCTTATTGCTTTTGGCCACTTCTTCGGGCGTTCCCGTGGTTAAAACCATGCCGCCGCCACGTCCACCCTCTGGTCCCATGTCAATGATGTAATCGGCCAACTTGATGACATCCAGGTTGTGTTCGATGATGATAACCGTGTTACCACGATCAACCAATTGCTGAAGCACGTCCATCAAGATGCGGATGTCCTCGAAGTGCAGTCCCGTTGTTGGCTCGTCGAGGATGTACAGCGTCTTTCCTGTGTCACGTTTGGATAATTCGGTAGCCAATTTTATCCGCTGACTCTCACCGCCCGAAAGGGTAGTAGAGGGTTGCCCCAGTTTGATGTAGCCTAAGCCAACATCCTGAATGGTTTTGATTTTGTGTAGAATGTTAGGCACGGCATCGAAAAATTCTACCGCCTGATTGATGGTCATGTTCAGCACGTCGGCAATGCTTTTGCCCTTATATCTCACTTCAAGTGTCTCGCGGTTGTAGCGCTTGCCATGACAAACCTCGCACGGCACCATCACATCGGGCAGAAAGTTCATTTCTATCGTCTTGTAACCATTGCCACCGCAGGCCTCACATCGTCCACCTTTTACGTTAAAAGAGAAGCGCCCAGGTTTGTAACCCCGTATTTTAGCCTCGGGTAGGTTGACGAAGAGCGACCGAATGTCGCTGAACACGCCCGTATAGGTGGCAGGGTTGCTGCGAGGAGTTCGCCCTAACGGACTTTGATCTACATCCACCACCTTATCTATATAGTCGATGCCTTCTATCGAATCGTATGGCATTGGCTTTTTCAGCGAGCGATAAAAATGCTTCGACAGTATGGGCTGCAAGGTTTCGTTAATGAGGGTAGACTTGCCAGAGCCAGACACTCCAGTGACGACAATGAGTTTTCCAAGCGGAAACTCCACGTCAATATCCTTCAAGTTGTTACCTTTTGCCCCTCTTATCCAAATGCTTTTGCCGTTGCCCTCACGCCGTTTCGCTGGTAACTCAATGGCTCGTTTGCCATTTAGATAATCGGCCGTGATGGTATGTTGCTGGAGCATTTGCTGCGGAGTGCCTTGAAAAACCACCTCACCCCCTTTGCGTCCTGCCTTTGGACCGATGTCTATAATGTAGTCGGCAGCCAACATCATGTCTTTATCGTGTTCCACGACAATGACAGAGTTGCCCATGTCGCGCAACTCTTTCAGTGAGTGGATGAGCCGTTCGTTATCTCTTTGGTGCAAACCAATGCTGGGCTCGTCGAGAATATACAGCACATTGACCAGTTGTGAGCCAATTTGAGTGGCCAGTCTGATGCGCTGGCTCTCGCCTCCGGACAAAGAGGCAGACGCGCGGTTGAGTGAAAGATAGTCGAGACCAACTTCCAGTAAGAAGCTCACGCGTGCTCTCAATTCCTTCACTATCTCTGTGGCAATGGCCCTTTGCTGTTTGTCCAGATGTTCCTCCACATGGTCAAGCCACTCTTTCAGTTCAGTGATGTCAAGGTTGGCAATCTCCGAAATGTTTCGGTTCCATATCTTATACGACAGAGATTCTCGCTTGAGCCTCATGCCGTTGCATTCAGGACAAGAGGTTGTGGCAAGAAACTGGTCGGCCCATTTTTGTCCGGCTGTCGAATCATCATTCTCCATGACCGTACGCAGGTATTTGATGATGCCTTCAAAAGTCACAAAATAGTCACTGCTGGTGTGAACTAAATCTTTGGAAATCTTGATGTTCTCAAGGCTTCCATAAAGTATTTCGTCAACTACATCCTGCGGTATGTCTTTGAATGGAGTTTTGAGTGTCAGGTCGTACTTGTGCAAGATGGCATCGATTTGCCAGAATATCATCTGGTTCTTATATTTACCCAATGGAACGATGGCACCATCATGTATGCTGAGTTTGTCATTCGGAATGACTTTTGAAAGATCAATCTCGTTGACATAGCCCAAACCTTTGCAACGCTGGCAGGCGCCCTCTGGCGAGTTGAAAGAGAAGATGTTGGGTGCTGGTTCACCGTATGAAATGCCGCTGACGGGGTCCATGAGGCGTTTAGAGAAGTTGCGTATCTCGCCCGTTTCTTTGTCCATAATCATGATGACACCGTCGCCTTGCCTCATGGCTGTCTGTACAGTTTTTCTCAGTCGCTCATCATCTTTGCCACGCACCTGCAGCTTGTCGATGACCACCTCAATGTTGTGGTTCTTGTACCGGTCAACCTTCATACCGCGAACAATCTCCTTGATTTCTCCATCTACCCGCATGTAGAGATAACCTTTGCGACGCATGCTGTCGAAAAGTTCGCGATAGTGGCCTTTTCTTTGCCTCACCAATGGGGACAAAATGTAGATGCGCTTGTCCGCATAGTCGTTGAGAATCATCTCAACAATCTTCTCTTCGGTGTATTTTACCATCTTTTCGCCCGACAGATAGCTGTATGCCGTACCGGCTCGGGCAAAGAGAAGGCGCAGGTAGTCGTATATTTCGGTGGTCGTACCAACGGTAGAACGGGGATTTTTGTTGGTGGTTTTCTGCTCGATGCTGATGACGGGAGACAGTCCTGTGATTTTATCTACGTCGGGTCTTTCCAAGTTACCGAGGAAGTTTCTGGCGTATGCCGAGAACGTTTCGATATATCTTCGTTGACCTTCGGCAAAAATGGTGTCGAATGCCAAGGATGATTTCCCTGAACCAGATAAGCCCGTAATAACGGTGAGTGCATTGCGCGGAATCTCTACGTCGATGTTTTTAAGATTGTGTACGCGCGCACCCCAAATGTTAATCTTTTCGTCTTCGCGAGTCATTTGTATCCTGTTGCTTCCTAATTTGTTTTATTTACCCATCTTGGTGCCACCATCTTCATTGTATCCTCTCAGCAAATTCACGTCTGTTTTGATGTTGAAAGTTCTTCCGTCGGCACCCTTTGCCTTGACTAAACAGAAGTAAACACCCTGTTTCACGTCTTTGCCTTGGAACTTTCCATCCCAACCATCGGCTGGGTTTGTCCACTCGTACAACTTTTGTCCCCATCGGTTAAATATGTACGCCTTGAACTCTATCAGACTTTGCCAACCGTCTTTTGCTTTATAAGTGTCGTTGATACCATCACCATTAGGAGAAAAAGCATTAGGCATTTCAAGTTTACTTCCTGAAATTGAAACAGTTATCGGTGACGCATCAGCCCAATATTCCTCCGTATATTTCACAGAGTCGGTTCCATGAGTGAAGACGGCGTAGAGTACAACTCGGTGTGTACCTGCCTTGGTGAACGTCACTTCGGTGTCTCGTTCATAGCGTACGAGATACGGCTTCCTTTCACCTTCAAGGGTAAATCGCCATTCGTAATAAGCGTTCCAGTCGCCTTGGTTTGCTACATTCGCAGAAAATTTGGCCTTTAAAGGTGCTGAACCACTGAATTCGGTGACCGCTTCACCCGTTTCTCCACCTATGGTTGTGAAGATGGCAGATGGACTAATCGTTGGTGTCTCTTCTGCCATGATGTGCGAAGAGATTAGCAGCAGGAGGATGAATAGGGCAGTCTTAATTTTCATTTTGATTCGTTTTGAACATCAAAGACAGTGCAATCCGAAGACAGAGAACGTTTACTTTCTTTGTTAAGGAGCAGCCTGTCTTATGAAAAGATAGTGCAATCCGAAGACAAAGATAGTAAAAGATTCATGACCAAAGGTGAGTTGTTGAATATTTTTTTGTAATTTTGCGGTTAAATTAAGGACGAAACTATGAAAGTGAATCATATATTTAAAGCTACGTTACTGGCGGTTTTGATGCTTTTCAGTATCGATAGCATTGCGCAAGTCAATCAATGGCGTGACATTTACGAGGCCAAGAAGAAAGATACCGTATTCGGTATTGCTCGAAAATATGGTATTTCCGTTCCTGATTTGATGGATGCCAATCCAGAAATGAAAAAGGAAGGATATGAGTTGAAGAAGGGGTATACCATTTTCATACCATTTGTCAAGAAACAGACTACTGAGACAACTGGGTCTGTCAAAACACAAACGCCTCTGACAAAAGAACCGGCCAAACCGCAACCAATTAGAGATCTGGACATTACCAAGCGAGCCATTCGCATCGGTGTGATGCTCCCTTTGCACGATGTTGATGGTGATGGGCGCAGGATGGTGGAGTATTATCGAGGCTTGTTGCTGGCTTGTGATGACTTGAAGGCAAGAGGTATCTCTACCGACATCCATGCTTGGAATGTTCCGATTGACGCAGATATCCGACAAACATTGCTGGATCCGAACGCCAAGCGTTGTGACATCATTTTCGGTCCGTTATACACCAAGCATGTGAAATCTTTGGGAGACTTCTGCAAGAAGTTTGGCATCAAGATGGTCATACCGTTCTCTATTGAGGGCGGCGAGGTGGCCAACAATCCTCAGATATTCCAGATATATCAGTCGGCAGACAGTCAAGCACAAGATGCCATACGCGCTTACCTGGATCTTTTCATGAACCACCATCCGGTATTCATTGACTGCAATGATGCCGCGAGCACAAAAGGAATCTTCACGTTTCCGTTGAGAAAGCAGCTGGAAGCCAAAGGTATCAAGTATAGCATCACCAACTTGAAGTCGAGTGAGGAGGCGTTTGTCAAGTCGTTCAGCTTGTCAAAGCCTAATGTCGTCATTCTGAACACCGGGCGTTCGCCCGAACTGAACGTGGCGTTGGCTAAGATAGATGGGCTGAAGGCAGCCAATCCCACTCTGTCCGTGTCGTTGTTTGGCTACACAGAGTGGCTGATGTATACGAAAGTGTATTTTGATTACTTCTGCAAGTATGAAACTTACATACCGGCAGTTGCTTATTATAATGCGCTCTCTCCACAGACCAGGCGTGTTGAACAGAAGTATCATCAGTGGTTTAAGGAGGAGATGCAAGGAGCTCTTCCAAGATTTGCCCTTACAGGTTACGATCAGGCAAATTATTTTTGTCAAGGACTCCATCGGTATGGCATGAACTTCTCTGGAAGCAAAGCGGAGAATACATGTAAGCCATTGCAAACTCCATTACATTTCAGGCAGGTGGCCGACGGTGGAATGCAGAATGTCAACTTTATGTTGATACATTATAAGCATGACCGAACCATCGACAGTATCACATATTGACGAATCGCTTTTGAAAGGTCTTACATGAAAAAATCGGTATTTTCTTTGCTGTTCGTGTTACTTCCTTCTTGGCTTTTTGCCCAGGTGGGACGCTACCGTAGTGAGTTTGCCGCGGGTGTGAACGGGGGCTATGTCTTAGGTAATGTCGGATTCTTGCCAAAAGTCACGCAAGGATTGCATGGCGGTATGACGGGTGGACTCACGTTGCGCTATACGTCAGAGAAGTATTTTAATACCCTTTGTTCCATTTATGCTGAGGTGAATTATGTACAAGGCGGATGGAAAGAAAATATAGTAGACTTGAAAGATCGACCCGTCGTTAACGCTGTAACGGGGCTCGCCGAAGAATATGGCAGAACCATCAATTACATTCAAGTACCCGTTTTTGCCCATTTGGCGTGGGGAAAAGAGAGTAGAGGCGTTCAGTTCTTCTTTCAGGCCGGCCCCCAGTTCGGGTATATGCTGAATGAGAAAACCAGCTTAAACTTTGCCTTGGACAATGTAAACCTGAAAGACAGAGCCAATAAGGAAACGGCACAATACGGCATGCCCGTGGAACATAAGTTTGATTATGGCATCGTAGCAGGCGTTGGTGTGGAATACACGCTGCCAAAGGTGGGGCATGTCTTGCTTGACGCACGTTATTATTATGCTTTGGCAAACATCTATGGTGACAGCAAGAGAGATTATTTTGCCAGGTCAAACTTGTCTAATGTCGTCGTGAAGCTGTCTTATCTCTTTGACATGACTAGAACCAATAATAAAAAATAATCTTATGTTTGAAAATCAACCTAAGGGCCTTTTTGCTTTGGCACTGGCCAACACGGGCGAGAGATTCGGTTATTACACCATGATCGCCATTTTTACACTTTTCTTACAGGCGAAGTTTGGTTTCGATGAGGGGCAAGCCTCCGGCATCTATTCCGCATTCCTCGCCGGCATCTATTTCCTTCCACTTATCGGTGGTATCTTGGCAGACAAGTTTGGTTATGGCAAGATGGTCGTTACAGGCTTAGCCGTTATGTTTATAGGCTACTTGCTGTTGGCCATACCCGCCAATGATAATGTGGCTTATTGGAGCATGATAGGTGCATTGGCACTTATTTCGTTGGGCACCGGCTTGTTCAAAGGTAACTTACAAGTGATGGTGGGTAACCTGTATGATGATAAGCGTTATGCAAGCAAGCGCGATACAGCTTTCTCGTTATTCTATATGGCTATCAATATCGGTGCCATGTTTGCTCCGACCGCTGCCACGGCCATGACCAATTGGATGATGGGGCGTGATGGTTTTGTCTATGATGGCCGTATACCGTCCATCGCACACCAAATCATTGACGGTACAGCTTCGCAGGCCAACACAGATTTGGTACAGGGACTCATCAACAGCGGGGCCATCGCCACTAACTATACAGGCGATTTGGTAACCTTCGCACACCAGTACATAGAAAGTTTGTCAAGGTCATACAACTATGGATTTGGCATTGCCTGCTTGTCGCTCATACTTTCTGCTGTAATCTATTTCTCATGCCGCCGCCTTTTCAAACACGTTGAGGGCAACTCCAAGCAGATGGTAGAAGATGCCAAGGCTGCTAATAATGCCAACGTGATAGAGGAAGAATTAACTCCGCAAGAGACTCGTCAGCGCGTAACGGCCCTTATATTGGTATTTATTGTGGTTATCTTCTTCTGGATGGCATTCCACCAAAACGGTTTGACGCTCACCTATTTTGCACGCGATTATACCGCAAGCACTGTAACGGGTGCTACCCGAATGGGCTTCAATGTATGGATATTGGCATTTTTTGCTATTCTTATTTACTCACTATTCTCGTTCTTCCAGTCAAAGACGAGCAAGAGCAAGACTATCGCTGGTGTTGTAGCTGCACTGAGCTTGGTGGGTGCTGGCTGCATCTATTTCGAATTACCCAATAGTTTCACCATCCTGCCTCAACAGTTCCAGCAGTTCAATCCGTTCTTCGTGGTAGCGCTTACACCTTTCTCTCTGCTGTTGTTCTCAGCCTTGGGTCGTAGTGGTAAAGAACCAACAGCCCCTCGCAAGATCGCATACGGCATGCTGATAGCCGCTTTGGCTTACTGTTTGCTCTCCGTTGGCAGTATGGGCATGCCTACACCCGCCGCACTGAGTGCAGATGCCAACTTGCTTACTAATCCCGCATCGCCCAACCTGCTCATAGGTACCTACCTTGTGCTCACGTTTGCTGAACTTCTGCTTAGCCCAATGGGCATCTCGTTTGTCAGCAAGGTGGCTCCTCCAAAACTCAAGGGAGCTATGATGGGCGGATGGTTTGCTGCCACAGCCATTGGCAATTATGCGGTGCAAATAACAGGCCGTCTCTGGGGAGATCTGCCGCTTACGGCCATCTGGGGCATTCTCATTGGCCTTTGCTTGCTTGCCGCAGTTTTCATGTTCTCTATGATGAAGCGGTTGGAGAAAGTTTGTTAGTCAAACAACACCATTAAATGAAAAGGCGTTTCGAACATCATGCTTCGAAACGCCTTTTTATCTTGATGAATAGATTCCTATCCTACATTATTCAACATGATTCATGTGGTATTATTCTACGGTGTACAACCAGATGACAGCAATCATGATGAGTGCTGCAATGATGGTTAGAAAAACGAACAGAATGTCGCTAATAACCTTCCTTCTTTTTTTAGAAAGGAAGGTATTGTTCTTGAACGGTATTGACTCGTGACCTCCGTCATGCCTATGGTGATGATGGTGAGAATGGCATCCATGAGCTCCTTCTCTCCGCACAGATGGGTTGGGGTTGTAGTCTGTCATTTTTTTTTATTTCTATTGCAAATTTACATAAAAATCGCAATTTATGAGCCAGTAGAAATAAAAAACGGGAAATAAATTTCCTCAATTTTGGAATTCTACCTTAATTCCGCAGCATAAATTCTTGTAAGAACTCCAAGTGCCTGAGAAACAA
>CAMPYJ010000040.1 GCA_946998205.1 uncultured Prevotella sp.
TGTTTTATGTAAAGATAGTGCGAGCTGAACGCAATCAAACTTGTTTGTAATTGCTGAGGCGATGCCTATCTTATTGAAAAATAGTGCAAACTGAAGACCATCCAATCATGATTGAATGGCTGAGACGATGCCTATTGAATGAAAAGGAGAAATTATACAAATGAATAAAAAGGAAAAACTATGGCTTTTCAGCATATTGTCGTGTATGTTGATGAGCAATAATACGTTGGTGAATGCGCAGGATATAGAACACATACCTCGGCATCATTTAAAAGATACCATTACTTTGGGCGAGGTAGTGGTGAAGAGTAAACGACAAATTGTTACGCCAAACAGTGTGAGTGCCACGCTCACTCACGACGATATTGCCCGTGCAGCGGGCAAGTCACTGGCCTCGATGTTAGAGAATGTCAGTGGGGTTAGTATGCTTCAGACGGGCTCCAACGTTGCCAAGCCGGTGATACATGGTATGTATGGCAACCGAATATTGGTAGTGAGTAGGGGAGCAAGGCTTACCGGACAGCAGTGGGGGATAGACCATGCGCCGGAAATAGACAAGAATGCCTTCAACGATGTGGTGGTAGTGAAAGGCTCTGAGTCGGTGAGATATGGCGCAGAAGCGTTGGGTGGCATCATTTTGATGAACGCCAAACCCTTGCCGTATGGCGCTCCTCAGGTGCAAGCCGACGTGATGAGCTACTATGGAAGCAACGGACGGCAGATGGGAACGGTAGGATTCATGCAGGGAACGCTGCCTTTTAATCGCCAAATAGCGTGGAGCCTGCAAGGTACTTTTGAACAGTCGGGCGACCGAAGTACGGCAGCTTATCTGCTCAACAACACGGGCATGCGGCAACGCAACGCCGCTTTCTCGCTGGGATATCAGCATGACCAGTGGCGCATAGAAACAGGGTACAGCTTGTTTTGGCAAAAAATGGGAGTGATGCGTAGTGCGCAAATGGGCAACGAGCAGCTGTTGCAAGAGCGCATCAGGATAGGTCAACCGGTTGAGTTTACGCCTTTTACCTATCAAATAGATTATCCTTTTCAGCGCGTGGCGCACCATACTGCCTTTCTCAATGTGTATTATCAGCCCAGCAGGAGCGTGAAATGCAGTTGGCAAACCACCTATCAAGCAGATGACAGGCGTGAGAACCGCATCCGTCGCATGAACCACTCGGACATCCCTTCGGTTAGTCTTTTCTTGCAATCCCTGCAATCACAATGGCATTGGAGCAAGCTGTCTGACCGTTGGAAGACAGAGTGGGGGGCGCAAGGCATGCTCATGAAGAACAGTAATGAGCGCGGAACGGGCGTTGTACCCGTGATTCCCAACTATACAGAAACAACCTTCGGCGCTTATGCGTTGCGCAAATATTTGGGCGATACATGGGGTGTAGAGGGCGGAACAAGGTTTGATTACCAGCTTACTCGTGCCGATGGTTACGATTGGACCGGGCATCGATATGGGGGAAGCAGACACTTTGAGAACGTTACCTTTACGCTTGGGGCGCATCAGCATTTTACCAAACAACTGACACTTGCCTCGAACGTGGGCATGGCATGGCGCGCTCCACACGTTTACGAACTGTTTAGTAATGGCAACGAACTAAGCTCCGGCATGTTTGTGCGTGGCGACTCCACGCTCTGTTCAGAGCAGAGTTACAAGTGGGTGACATCACTCAGCTATGCCAACACATGGGTGCAAGCTCGGGTAGATGGATATGTTCAATGGATCAATCATTACATTTACGATTATCCTACGCATGAAAACATCGTCGTGGTGTCTGGGGCATACCCCGTATTTCAATACGTTCAGACCAATGCCTTGTTCCGCGGAGTGGACGTAGATACGCATTTTTACCCCTTGCGCACGATAGATTACCGCGTGTTTGCATCGTGGATATGGGCGAACGAGCAACGAACCAAGGCATATTTGCCGTACATTCCGTCGTTTAAGCTCACGCAACAACTGTCGTGGAAGCCTGCCGTCAGTGGGGCTTGGCAGCCTTCTGTGGGCATTGAACATCGCTATGTGGCTAAGCAACGCAGGTTTAATGCGGCTACCGACCTGGTGGACGATACGCCTGCGGCTTATCACTTGTTGGGTTTTAACTGTGGCGTTACCTGGAAAATGCCTCATCACCAACAATTATCCTTGTGTTTTGAAGGTACCAATGTGTTGAATCAATTATATAAGGAGTACACCAATCGGAGCAGATATTACGCCCACGACCTTGGGAGGGACATTCGTTGCACCCTTCGTTGGAAGTTTAATTGAGATAGTTGACAAGTTTACGAGTTAACAAGTTGACAAGTTGATAGCTTGTGAGTTTGTGAGTTTTTGAGTTTATAAGTTTTTAAGACTGTAATTGCCAGCACAGCTAATGTCCATTAACTCCCGATAACTTCCCGATAACTCCCCATCATTCCCGATGAATGATGGATTATAAATGATGAATTAATTTCTATTAGAACTTTACATAACAATGAAAACAAAAAGATTATTCTCGAACATCTTGGCCTGTGTGGGCATGGTGTTCCTCGTATTTTTATCATCATGTAAGCCCGAAGAGGCTGTGGATGAACTCAAGAACAAGTTGCACGAAGACCCAGTGAAGGCTGTGTTTACCTTGCAAGAGGGGGTCATCAAGGGTAACAAGGCGTTTAACCAGCAGTTGGTGTTGGCGGATTTTACCCCATCAACAACGCCGGCGCAGCAAATCGTTTGGGAAATAACACCCAAAGAAGGGTGGCATGTTAGCAGTGCGCTCAAGCACTTTCAAGTGAAGAGCGTCAAGGAGAATCCGACGGTGGTGTACCACTTATCCATTGAATATTATAACAGCAAGGGGCAGAAAATCAATCACCAGTTCTTTGATTTGGGACAAGATAAGATACACCAGCACTTCTTTTCGCTGTACAAAACCACTACGGTGCTCGGTAAAACAGGCAAGGCTCGCGTGACAGATAAGAGCAAATTGCCCTACGATTATTGCTATGTGGACCAATACAATGGGGTAAACATGGGGGCTACCAACCCCGTTGGATTTGACGGGTTGTTGCAGATTGTGCATCCGAGTGAGGCGTTCAACCTGTCAGTCGACTTGCTGCATGCGGCTCAAAGCAAATATGACAAGGACAATCGATTGTCACCTTTCTATCTTCCTGCAGCGGTTCTCACCTCTACCGGACAGTGGGACATTACGGTGTCGCTGCCCTTTGACGTAGACGGACAGGTGGCTCAAGGGGACGCGAAACCCCTCGATGCGTCGCTGTTTCAACCCAAAACGGTGGAAATAGAGGTGTATGAAGGGCATTTGCATGGAGAAAAGACGTTCCATCAAAACGGATATTCAAAGAATAATCAATGCCTGGGCAAGTCGTATAGGTTGAAATATACGTTGGAAAACAATCAATGGGTGGCAGACAAGTCAAATCCCACGTCGGTTAATGTGATGGGAAATGCTGATAAATTTGTGCGATATGCGTTCTCTTTGCGCTATTTCAACGACAAGCATGAGGATATAACGGGGCAGATAGTAAATGGAGGAGAGGACCAGCACTATCAACATTTCTTCACCGTGAGCGATGTAAAACCGTCGTATGGTGGGGTAGAGGAGAAGACGGATGGCAACCATCCTGATTTCTTCCAATACACTTACTGCGACACAAAGCCTTGGAACAAGACCGTACACTTTGACGATGCTGCGTTCTTGGACGACGACAACCCGATAGGTATCAAGGGGTTTTTTACTTTTTTGCGCAGCCGTAAGCAATTCACACTTAACATTCGACTCATGCGGGCGCACCAGTCAAAAAGGGTAGGGGGCAAGCCTTCTCCTTTTTATGCGCCCTCAGCACAGCAAGAAGCAAAAGAGGCATGGATGCCGGTTATAAAGATTCCCGTCAACGTGTATATGGACTGGAATGAAAAAGGCTTGGACCTTGAGGTTTGGGAGAATCCAAATTTGGTGGAGAGTACCCAGCTGAAAGACCTTTCCGAGCATGACCAAAGAACGGTGCTGTCGCTCATGAAGGCTTTTGGTATCAAGGATATCAAAACCGCTTTGGCAGAGTTTTATTGGAATATGGCTGATGTTCCCGTCCACGACGGCAGGGGGTTTTGGTTCTAATGCAGTTCTGCGAACTGCTTGACGCGGCACAGCTTGGCAGGTCTTGCTGCGCCCTTTGCGGTACAACGAACCGCTCGGGTGCCGGCTGGTCCTGCCAAGCTGCTTCCTATCCTCATCCATGCGTTACCCAACGTATGGATGATATTTTTTCCATCTCCATGCTTCTGCCGTTTAATCTCTATGCTTTTGAAGTCCAAACTCAATGCTTTTGGAGTTCAAACTCAATGCTTTTGAAAGGTGTGTCCTGGATGTTTTGTAACCAATTGCTATTCAGTTGGTTGTGATGTAACGGCGAGGGGGGTTATCAGGCGTGGCCAACGTCTTCAAGGCGTCATTCGTTTATTTGTTGTTATCGCGTGGAGTAGGGGGCTCGTTTGATTGCTGTCGCCATTCGATGGCTTTCAGGCGGTTGTACTCTTCCATGGAAAGTATCACCACACTCTTGTCTTCAGGGCGTTGTACCAACAGCGTTTCGTTGGCGTTAACCACTTCATCCATGTAGCTGACGGGGTCGGTCGCGTATCTTACGATATCTATTATTTTCATGTAAGTAATCGTTTGGGTTTGAATGTTCGTCGTGCTTTGTCCCGCAGACGGCATGGGTTGTCAGTGCGCTTCCAGCCAGTTTTTACCCCAACCGCCATCGGCTATCAGTGGAACCCGCAGCGGATAAGCGTTTTGCATCTCTTCCATCACGATGCGTTCAACCTGCTCTTTCTCCTCGGGCAGCACGCTGAAATTGAGTTCGTCGTGTACCTGTAGAATCATCTTTGATTGGATGTTCTCTCGTTTGAACCGTTCGTAAATGCGTATCATTGCCACCTTGATGATGTCGGCAGCCGACCCTTGTATGGGGGCGTTGATGGCATTGCGCTCCGCAAAGCCACGGACGGTGGCGTTGTGGCTGTTGATGTCGGGGAGATAGCGGCGGCGATGGAAGAAGGTTTCCACATATCCTTGCTCGCGAGCCGTTGCTTTGGCCTGTTCCATGTAGTCGTAAACCTGCGGAAAGGTGGTGAAATAGCCGTCGATAAGCTTTCTGGCTTCACTCCGGTCGATGCCCAATCGCTCTGCCAAGCCAAACACCGTGATGCCATAGATGATTCCGAAGTTGGCGCGTTTGGCCTTGGTTCTTTCATCACGCGTCACGTCTTTCATGTCCTTTCCGTATATTTTGGCAGCGGTGGCGGCATGGATGTCGTAGCCGTGTTGAAAGGCCTCAATCATTTGTTTGTCGCCGCTGAGATGCGCCATGACACGCAGTTCTATCTGACTATAATCGGCAGAGAAGAACAAACAACCGTCTTCGGGGATGAAGCACTTGCGTATTTCTTTCCCATCCTCGCCCCGTACGGGGATGTTTTGCAGGTTAGGATCGCTCGAGGAGAGCCGTCCTGTGGCCGTTACGGTTTGGTTGAACGAGGTGTGAATGTGTCCTGTTCGGGGGTTGATGAGCTTGGGTAGCGCATCAACGTAGGTCCCCAAGAGCTTTTTGAGCCCGCGATAATCCAGGATGAGGGTTACTATTTCGTTGCCAGCCGCATATTTTTGCAGTTCCTCTTCACCGGTGACGAATTGCCCTTTCTTGGTCTTTTTGGGCTTTTCGGCTATGTGTAATTTGTCGAAAAGAACGTCGCCCACCTGTTTGGGCGATGACACGTTGAACGCTTCGCCGGCCAGTTCGTGAATCTGATGCTCCAAATCCAGCATCCGTTTGGTGAAGTTTTCTGACGTTTCCTTCAACGCTTCGGTATTTATGCGCACGCCGTTCAACTCCATTTCGGCCAGTACGTTTACCAAAGGCATTTCCATTTGGTAGAACAGATCAGCGACTCCGGCTTCCTTGAGTTTAGGTTCGAGCGCGTTTTTAAGTTGCAATGTAATGTCTGCATCTTCGCAAGCGTACTCATAGATGTCGGTAGGAGAGAGGTCGCGCATGTTCTTTTGGTTTTTTCCTCGCTCGCCAATCAGTTCTTCAATATGAATGGTTTGATAGTTGAGGTACACCTCTGCCATGTAATCCATGTTGTGACGCAGTTCGGGTTGCAGTACATAGTGGGCAATCATGGTGTCGAACATCGGTCCTTTCAGTTCGATACCGTAATTGCGAAGCGCCTCCATGTCGTACTTGATGTTTTGCCCTACTTTCACAATCTCCTCGTTTTCATAGAGTGGTTTGAATATTTTAACAAGGTTTATGGCATCTTCACGATTGGTAGGAACAGGCACGTAAAATGCCTTTTTCGGCTCAACGGCAAAGCTCAAACCAACCAATTCTGCCTCCATGGGGTTGGTTGAAGTGGTCTCAGTGTCTAGACTGAGAATTTTATTTGTTAAGAAAAAGTCACAAATCCGATGCACTTCTTCCTGACTATCAATGAGTTTGTATTCGTAATGACCCGTTTTAAGGCTCTCAAAACTCGCGTTTTTTGGCTCAACCTGCCCAATTGCCGGGGATTCTGCAAAGAGATTGAGTTGTTTGTTTGTTGTTTTTGGATTTCTTTGTGATTTGTTAAGGATTCTGTTGGCGAATGATTTGAATTCTAATTCGGTGAAGATTTCGGCCAATTTATTTTCATCTGGTTGTTTCAGCGTCAAGTCATCCAGGTTCAACTCAATGGGCACATCGGTGCGGATGGTTGCCAAGAATTGTGACATCTTAATATCCTCGATGGCCTTTTCCACTTTCTCGCGCAACTTACCTTTAATCTCTGAGGTTCGTCTCAACAGCTCCTCAATGGATCCGAACTGGTTGATAAGTTTTGAAGCGGTCTTTTCTCCCACGCCCGGACATCCCGGAAAGTTGTCGGCAGTGTCACCCATGAGGGCTAAAAGGTCGATGACTTGTAGTGGGGTGGTGATGTTGTATTTGTCGCAGATTTCTCTCTCACCCAGCGTTTCGTACCCACCTCCGTGCCGTGGTCGGTACATCCACACATGTTCTCCCACCAGTTGTCCGTAGTCTTTGTCAGGGGTCAGCATATAGGTGTCTATGCCTTTTTTGCCCGATTTCGTGGCTAATGTGCCGATGATGTCGTCGGCTTCGAAGCCGTCTACTTGCAAACATGGGATGTGATACGCCTCCAGGATTTGCTTGATGATGGGCACTGACTTTTTAATGTCTTCGGGTGTGGCTTCCCGTTGCGCCTTGTAAGCGGGAAAAGCCTCGTTTCTAAAGGTAAGTCCATGGTCGAATGCCACGCCTATATGCGTGGGATTCTCTTTCGTGAGTACCTCATTGAGGGTGTTGCAAAAGCCCATGACGGCTGATGTGTTGAGACCTTTGGAGTTGATGCGTGGGTTGTTGATGAATGCGTAATACGACCTATAAATGAGAGCATACGCATCCAAGAGAAACAGTTTGTCCATATTTTAGTATATTATACTTGTAAAAGTACGAAAAAAATAAAAAAAATAGGGATTTATTCTGTATTTTTGTGACAAAAATAGCAGGCATGGACTATTTATCCCTTATCCAACAACCGATTGTACAGGAGCTGAACGACTTTGACAAGCTGTTTGAAGAGTCGTTGACATACGCTGACGGATTGTTGTCGCAAGCTCTTTCTCACATTCGTAAACGTACGGGTAAGCGCATGCGCCCCATGCTTATTTTGTTGATGGCGCAGAACTTTGGTGGTGTTACCTCGACCGCTCAGCATGCTGCGGTGGGCTTGGAACTGCTGCATACCGCCAGTCTCGTGCACGATGATGTGGTGGACGAGAGTGGTGAACGCCGCGGGCAGGCATCGGTGAATGCTACCTACGACAATAAAGTGGCGGTGCTGGTGGGCGATTATATCCTGTCAACGGCTTTGTTGCAGGTTTCTTTCACCCATTCGGAAGCCATCATTCAGAATCTTGCCAACCTTGGCAGAACCTTGTCGAATGGTGAGATTTTACAGCTGAGCAATATCCTTAACCGAGATATTTCGGAAGAGGTATATTACCAAGTCATCAAGCAAAAGACGGCTGCATTGTTTGAATCGTGTGCCATGATTGGCGCGCAAGCGGGCAAAGCAACACCTGAAGAGGTGGAAGCAGCTCGTGAATTTGGACAGACGTTGGGTGTTATTTTCCAGATTAGGGATGATATTTTCGATTATTTTGAATCGAAAGAGATTGGCAAGCCCACTGGCAATGACATGGCAGAGGGGAAACTTACCCTCCCTGTTATTTATGCCTTGAATTCTACTCGCAATGCCGCCATGCTCCAATTGGCACATAAGGTGAAGGACAACACGGTGACATCCGATGAAATCGCACAATTGGTAGCTTTCACCAAGCAGCAAGGGGGCATTGAATATGCTGAGCAACGCATGGGCGAATTGCATCAACAAACATTGGCTTATATAGACAAGCATGTAACGGATGCCGATATTAAGACGGCTTTGCAGGCCTATATCGACTATGTGGTGAAGCGTACTAAATAAGGAGTACGCACACCTTTTATTGCCTTGTTTTTGTTTTGAGCGTGATAGATAACCTGTAAAAATCATATTATTTTATTCATGAAAATAAGATTTCTCTCTTTTATGCTCCTGTTGTGTGCTTCCGTTTGCGTATCGCAAGCACAGAAATTGGAAGGTAGTTGGACGGGCAAACTGTCGGTTCAAGGTGTACAATTAACGCTTGTCTTTCATGTGGAAAAGGACAAAAACAACGGTTTCATCGTTACGATGGATAGTCCTGACCAAAGTGTAAAAGGCGTTCCAGCCACTGTGAACAGTCTCACAGCCGACTCTGTAGATATTGCTGTCTCGTCGATTGGGGCTCGGTATCTCGGCAAACAGCAAGGAGACCACATTCAAGGAACGTTTACCCAGTTTGGTAGGTCTTTCCCCTTGATGCTCAATCGTGGTGTGGAGGAACTAAAAAGACCGCAATCTCCTCATGCGCCTTATCCCTATCAAACTGAGGAAGTGACCTTTCAAAACGCCAAGGCGAATGCCGTTTTCTCGGGAACATTGACTTATCCTGTGGGTTATGAGCAGATGAACAAGCAGAAAGTACCCGTGGTACTGATGGTAACAGGTAGCGGTCAGGAAAATAGAAACGAGGAAATGTTCGACCATCAACCTTTCTTAGTCTTGGCAGATTACTTGGCTCGCCATGGCATTGCTTCGCTTCGATACGATGACAGAGGGTTTGCGAAGTCTACAGGTGATGCTTCCCAATCGACGATGAAAGACAATGCGGAGGATGCCCGCTGTGGATTCAACTACCTGAAAAGCCTAAAAAAGTTTGGAAAGATAGGTGTCATGGGACATAGTGAGGGTGGTAGTATTGCCATGATGTTGGCAGCAGAAGGCTTAACCGATTTCATTGTGAGTCTTGCAGGGATGGCTGAACGTGGTGATAGCTTGATGTTGAAGCAAGTATATCAAGCGATGGAGGCGAGAGGTGGTGCTTCTTTCGCACGCGATTACTGTAAGGTGTTGGGGGCTATTTATGCTTATAGAAATGCCAAGAAAGACATTTCTCACCCCGAAGCCGTGTTAGACTCCTTGCTGAAGCAAACCAATGTGTCGCTCCCAGCATTGAGCCGGCAAAGTTTGTTACCCGTTATCACCATGCAAACCCCATGGGTTCTCGATTTCATCGCTACCGACATGGCTTGCTATCTTCCTAAAATCAAGTGTCCTGTCATGGCAGTGAATGGTAGTAAAGATGTGCAGGTAGATGCGCACGACAATCTTTCTGCTTTGAGAAAAGGCTTGAAACCCAACAAAAAGAACCTGATAAAAGAATACGAAGGACTGAACCATCTGTTCCAACACTGTACTACGGGGCAGACAACGGAGTACAGATTGATAGAAGAAACCTTTGCGCCAGAGGTGATGCAAGACATCTCTGATTGGATCAAGGCGCTTTGATCACGCAAAAAAGCTCAAGCGGATATACATTTCTGAGGTGTATATCCGCTTTTTTACAAGGTATTTTTTTCAGTTGTTTCTATTGTATCATTAGAAGAATTTTACTTCCTTTCCTTCAATTTCGCTGAGTAACATGTTCGCCAAGCGACTGGTACCGAGACGGAACCACTTGTTGGTAAGCCATTTTTCGCCTAACACTTCTTTTACAATGGTGTAGTAGATGAGGGCGTCCATCACTGAATTGATGCCGCCAGCAGGCTTAAAACCTATCTGAATGCCCGTTTCATCGTAGTATTCCTTGATGGCTTGGCACATCACATACGCAGCTTCTGGCGTGGCTGCCACTTTCTCTTTGCCCGTAGAAGTCTTGATGTAATCGGCTCCGGCATACATGGAAAGGATAGAGGCTTTCTTGATATTTGAGGCTGTTTTCAAGCATCCTGTCTCTAAAATCACCTTCATGGCAGCGTCTCCGCAAGTTTCTTTCAACTCTTGTATGTCCTCGCACATCTCTTCGTAATTGCCGCTTAGGAACTTACCTACGGGCATCACGATGTCAATCTCCGTAGCTCCGTCTTTCACTGCCAATGCCGTTTCGGCTACCTTTACTTCGATGAGGGCTTGTGAAGAGGGGAAACTGCCCGACACGCAGGCTATTTCAACGCCTTCAACCTCTAAGGTGTCGTGTACGATGGCTGCAAAACAGGGGTACACGCAGATGGTGGCAACATGGGGTAGGTGAGGATATTGCGTGTCAAACTGTTTTACCTTTTCGGTAAATGCCATGATGCTTTCGTCCGAATCGGTGCATTTCAGCGAGGTCAGTTCGATGCTTCCAAACAGGAACTTCTTCACCTCAGGGGTGTCATTGGTATGCACTTTCTCTTCGATAATCTTCTTAACCGTTTCTCGCACTTCATCATCGTTGAGATTGGTGTTGTACTTTTTCAAAGCCTGTTCGTACTTATCAACTGTTTGTTTGGGCGCATTTTTTGCGTTCAATTGCTCTTTCGATGCTTCTATGTTTTGTTTGATAGCCATTTTTTATTGAAGTTTTGGGTTGTTGATATGTCTTGTTTTATCTCTGTTCGTTTTCTTTTTCATGTTTTCTTCGAATGCTTGGGTCAGATCAACATCTGTTTGATTCGCCAAACAGATGAGCACCCACAGAACATCCGCCATTTCATCGGCAAGATTGGGCGTTTCTCCTGGCTTGAAACTTTGGTCGCCATAGGTGCGTGAGATGACGCGCGCCAACTCGCCAACCTCTTCTGTGAGGCACGCCATATTGGTGAGTTCGGAGAAATAGCGTACACCATATTCCTTAATCCAGCGGTCTACTTGTTGCTGTGCTTCTTTGATTGTCATAGTATCTTTATCCATGAATGGTCAAATCCAATGGTGTCTAAGAATTTATCACAGTTCATGCTTTCAGATAGTTTTATTTCAAATCTTGTCGCATTTACAGGAATGTCTGTATTGATAGTGAACTGTGAACCATGTGGCTGCCAAGTAAATTTTTGCTTGTTTGTTTTGATGTCGAGTCCGATTAAGTTGCCGTTCTCTTTTTCTTTCCAGATATAGTCATTGGTTCTAAACCTTTGATTTTCTTCTTCAAATAAGATGTACGACTTTAAATCGTCAGACCGTACAAGTATGTTTGTACGCACTTGCTTATAGTTGTCTTGTGCGATATTTATCCTTTCATTCCAAATTGCCAATACGGCTCTGCCTGTTTGTTGAATATCTTTATGTGGATCTGTTATGCCGTACGAGTAGTCTGGTGAACACCTACCGCTAATCAATCGTAACGTCTTCACGGAGTCGATATGAGAATGCTTGACAGTCTTCATGGACCAAGCCATGTCCTTGAGTGTTACATCAGCTATGCCGACAGGTGATTCTAGGTGAGATCCGTTGATGGCATAGGCGAAAGCATCTCCCCATTCGTTGCCTGTGATGTCTTTTCTCCCTGTTCCCGTCAAATATATGAGATAGGCTCCTATCTTATACACTATGTCCTCGGGTATTTCGTTCAGTGGATAAAGTTCCTTTGTTTTGAGGTGTTTACTGTCTCGTAATTTGGGTCGTTGCATTGTATGTATTATTACGGTTAAACGTATGGTTTTCTTTGCAGCCCAAGGCTTTCCTCATTTCTTGTGCCACCGCCCTAATCATGGGTACGGCTACAGAGTTCCCTGTCTGCCTTCTTATGTCTGCATTGGATACTACTATTTTGAAATTTTCGGGAAATCCCTGCAATCTCAAAAGCTCTCTTGATGAAGGACGTCGTATTCCGTTTATCAATTGATAATTATAGGATGCTCCTGTTCGCAGGGCACAGGCATAGTTTAGCACGGAAATGTGTCCCGATTTGTTCTCATGCCATATTGATGGATAGAAGACATCTTGTGGGTTCACGGATTTTTTCCTTTTCTCTTTGATGTATTCTGATGCAAATAGTGATTTGTCTATCATGTCATCTGTTTCGATAATATCTTTGAGAAAGGCTTTTTTCTTACAGAGAGGAAAATGGAAAGCACTTGACGAAGTGGTGTTTTTGAAGCCTACGATAATAATCCGTTCTCTTTTTTGTGGCACTCCATAGTCAAGGGCATTCAGGATTTTCCAATGAAGATGATAGCCTAAATCTGTCAAGGTTCTTCTTATTATTTCAAATGTTTTGCCGTGGTCGTGGGTTGTCAGTTGTTTGACATTCTCCAACAAGAATGCTTCTGGTTCGTGATGTTTCAATATTCTCGCTATTTCAAAAAACATAGTGCCCCTGATGTCGTTGAAGCCTTGTCGCTTTCCAATGATGCTGAAGGCTTGGCAGGGAAAGCCTGCAAGTAATATGTCATGTTGCGGGATGTCTGAAGCCTTTATCTTTGTTATGTCACCGGCTGGCCTTTCTCCAAAGTTTGCTTCGTATGTGATGCACGCTTTGTCGTCCCATTCGGAAGAGAATACACATTCATATCCCATTTCATCGAAAGGGATGCGTATGCCACCTATACCCGCAAACAGGTCTATAAACGTTTTGTTCATATTACTCCTTGTTGTGTGTGTCCATACAGATGGTTACCGGACCATCGTTCACTAATTTTACCTGCATATCGGCACCAAACTCGCCAGTGCCGATGTCTTTGCCTAATGCCTTGCGCAAATGCTCGCAGAAGGCTTGGTAGAGCGGGATGGAAATCTCGTGCTTGGCGGCTCGGATATACGAGGGTCGGTTTCCTTTTTTATATGATGCCATGAGGGTAAACTGGCTCACCACCAGTATGTCGCCATTGACATCGTGGATGGATTTGTTCATCACGCCCTGTTCGTCATCGAACACACGAAGATTGACAACCTTCTTCACAAGCCATTCTATATCGTCCTCGCCATCATCTTCACCTATGCCTAAAAGGATAAGAAAGCCTTGCTGAATGGATGATTTCAACGTGCCTTTGATGCTCACCGATGCTTCTGAAACTCTTTGTATGACGATTCTCATATTACAAAGATATTTATTTTTATGGTTCAAACCAAATAATCATCCGATAATTGGACTCATCTTTCGCCTTCACACGCTTTTTGTTTGATTTTTAGGTAGTTATGTTGCTGTTTTAATAGCATTGAGTTTGGAGGCCAATCTCAATCACCTTGGTGCTTAAGCGCATTGAGTTTGACGGCCAATCTCTATGCAATTGAAAGGTCGTGTTATTCTTCTTGTTTTGATGCTGTCTTGCATCACCTTGTATGTCGTAGTTTGGTTCATAAAAAATCTCCCATTTGTCGTCGCTTGACAGATGGGAGATGGCTTGCCCGATGGCTGACGCCATGGCTCTTTATGGTCTTACAGCAGAGCGGCAATGGCTTGCGCTGCTTCGCCCTCAAAGTATTTTATATCACAAATGGGCGTGTTACGGAAGTCGGCATAACTCAGCACTTGAATAGCAACAAACTGTTTGTCATCAGTTACACACGCCTCAAGGCGGTAGTTGCTGATGCTCAGTTTCGCGGTTGGTGTCATCTTTTTTGCCTTACTCACCACTTCCGTTTCAGCAGTATTGATAAGTCTCACGAATGCCTGTGCATCTTCCGCTTTATAGTAATTGATTACAGCGTTCAGTTTGCTGTTCGTGGGTGTATATGTTGCTTTGCGGCCAATGCCGATGAATCCCTTTGAAATCTTGATATTTGGATTGTTGTAGATGGTTTCTGCCATCTCTAAATGTTTTATCTTTGCCATCATTTTCTTCTTTTAATTGATTGTTGTCTTGCTGTGTTGTAGGCTTGCTTCTCACCGTGTAGTCTGTTGATACACAATATGATACCGTTTTTATCGGTGTTGTGGGCCGTGCGATGGTGAGCAGTGGGTGTATGTTCCTCTTCGACGCAGCGTGCGGCTCACTGCCTTGCCCGCGATATGTTTGAAGCAGCTTTTACGATTTATTAGTAAAATCTCACTGTGCACACATGCTTTGATTGCTTGCGATGTGCGTATAGATTAAAAAGAAGATGGATCAACGAATGATTTGCCTCAATGCGATGACGTAATAATCGCATGCGGCGGAGGACGGAATAGGGGTTGTAACCTTTGTGAGGTAGCGGTCTATTCCTCGAAAATGTAGTGAATAAAACTTGTTTTGAAACGTGTTTCGGCCAAGCAGATGTGTTGGCTTAGTCGTGTAAGAGGGGAGGATGCGCTGTGGCCTGGTGTTGCACAGGCGTACGTTTTGACTGTTGTCGGTGATGAGAGCTGTTTGCCGTTGGGCCGGTGCTACCGTGTCTTCGTAGATATGGTCTATGCTCTTTTCATCATCGCAATACCCGGACGTGACGCCATCCTCAGCCATGCCAGGTGTCGTGTAGTTGACATGTGCCGTGCATGTGTTCTGATTACCGAGTAACAGAACTAAGCATAGCAACAGGGCTTGCATCCAGGTTCTCATCTGTCAGTTGACGTTTTTTGATGGTTTGTTTCTAAAGGATGTGGGTATTGTGTACGATTAACAGCGGCCATGAGATTGCGTTCAAATTGCCGTTGTGCTGCTCATTTGCCGCAAAGATAAGCATTTTTTATGGATTGTTGGGATGAAAGTGATTGAAAATGATTTTTGCCTTCGTCTCTTTGATGATTTCTGTGAGCGTTTTCATGTCTGCATCCTTTATTTTTTTTACGCTTTTCAGTGCTTTCAGCAGTTGCTCTTTCGTTTTGGGACCGATGCCTTTGATCTCGTCTAATTCGCTGTGCAGAGCGTGTTTGCTCCGTTTGTCCCGATGGAAGGTGATGGCATACCGGTGCACCTCATCTTGAATGTGTGTGAGTAGGTGAAATAACTCGCTATCTGCTTTTAAACCAACTACTTGCGGTGGAAAACCAAACAATAGTTCATTAGTTCTGTGTCGGTCGTTTTTTGCCAGTCCCGCAATGGGTATTTGCAGGTGCAGCTCGTCTTCTACCACCTCTCTCACCACCTCCATCTGTCCTTTTCCGCCGTCGGTGATAATCAAGTCGGGTAGGGGTGTCTGCTCTTCCATTATCCTGCTGTATCGGCGGCGCACCACCTCTTGCATGGAAGCGTAGTCGTCTGGGCCGCTAACGGTCTTGATGATGTATTTGCGATAGTCTTTCTTTGAGGGTTTCATGCCCTTGAATACGATGCAACCTGCAACGGCATCGGTGCCGGATATGTTGGAGTTGTCGAAGCATTCGATGTGATAGGGCAGCTTTGGGAGCTTGAGTTTGGTCTGCAGTTCCTTCATCAAACGGGTTTGTTTTTGTTCTGGATTGAGCTTTTCCGACCTTTTGAGACGGTCAAATTTATATTGTTTTCCGTTCATCTCAGACAGGTCAAGAAGGTGTTTTTTATCCCCTCGTTGGGGAATGAAGAAGGAGGCGTTGTTCAAACTCCAATTGATTTCAAAGGGAACGATGATCTCTTTGGCCTGGCTTTTAAACCTGCTTCTGATTTCTTGGATGGCAGTAATGAGCAGCTCTTCATCCGTCTCGTCAAGTTTTCGCTTATACTCGAACGTGAAACTCTGGTTGATGGTGCCGTTCTTCACATGTATGTAGTTGATGAAAGCGTTCTTTTTTGTGTCGTCATCCGTGAGGGTAAATACGTCCAAGTCTTGTATGGTGTTGCTTACCACCTCACTCTTGGCCACGAAATTGTTCAGCATTTCGTACTTTTGCTTGAGCTCTTCAGCCTCTTCAAACTTCAATTCTTCGGCCTTTTTCAGCATTTGTTGGTAGAGCATCTTGCACACTTCCCGCGTGTTACCCTTTAATATTTCACGGGCTTGAGCCATGTCCTCCTGATAGTTCTCGTACGTTTGTTTGCCGGTGCAGGGAGCTTTACAATTGTGAATGTGGTATTCCAAACAAGGTTTGTACTTGCCCTTGCTGATTCCTTCTGGGGTTATCGGGATGTGGCAGGTGCGTGGTTTGAAGAGTTTTTTGATGAGTTCAAGCAGGGAGTACATGATGGAGATTTGGCTGTAAGGGCCATAGTAGGTGCCAAACCTCCTGTCTATGTGTCTCGTTTTGAAGATTCTGGGCAGGTATTCTTTAGTGACGCAGATGCTCGGGTAGGTCTTTCCGTCCTTTAGCAGTACGTTATAACGTGGATTGTACTTCTTGATAAGGCTGTTTTCGAGTAGTAGTGCGTCTTCTTCCGTGTTGACCACGGTGTATGTGATGTCCCAAACTTTGCTGACAAGGACCTTGGTTTTGTAGCGATCTACTTCCTTTCGGAAATACGAAGAGACACGGTTTTTCAAGTTTTTGGCCTTACCTACATAGATTATCTTGTGTTCTTTGTCGTAGAATTGATAGCTGCCCGGCTTCCCAGGCATGCTCAGTGCTATGCTTTTTAGTCGGTTAATTCTCTTTTGGTTTTCGTCTTTGTTCATCGCTACAACATCCTGTGTCTCAAGAAATGACAAGCCAATTGTTTCATGTGAAACATCAGTGTCTCTTTTGCGTTTGTGTGTTGTGTCAGACATCTTGCGATGGGGTAGCGGCGATTGATTACCGCTACCTCGTGCTGTTGTCTCTGTTGGCTAAAATTGCAACAGCGACTCAATCTCGATGTCTTTGTCAAATTGCTCTCTGCAGTGTGGAAACTCGCTCTTGAGCTCAATGATGAAGTTTGCATAAATCTTCTTAGGGTGGAACTTCTTCACCAGGTCGCAGGCTGCTTTCATCGTTCCTCCGGTTGCAAGTAGGTCGTCGTGTAGCAGAACGACGTCATTCTCGTTGATGGCGTCTCTATGGATTTCTATGGTGTCGATGCCGTATTCTTTGGCGTAACTTTCTTGTACTGTCTCGCAAGGAAGCTTGCCTGGCTTGCGGCATAATACGATTCCTGCACCTAATTTGATGGCGATGGCGGATGACATCACGAACCCGCGGCTCTCGATACCTACTATTTTTGTGATGCCTTTGTCCTTGTATAGTTCATACATCTCTTCGCTTATCGTGCGCAGGCACTCGGGGTTCTTGAATAGAGTGGTGACGTCTCTGAAATTCACTCCTTTGATTGGCCAATCTTGTATGCTACGCAAATTGTCCAAAAGTAATTTGTTGTTCATTATCAGTATGTTGTGTTATTGTTAATTGTTTTATTGTTTCATGTGAAACATGCTTGACTTATGCTCCTTTTCGCTGTTCGTTATCTTCCTAACAGAATCAGGAGGACGTTGATGTCGCTTGGTGAAATGCCGGGTATCCTGCTGGCTTGAGCGAGTGTTTCGGGGTCAATTCGCTCCAACTTTTGGCGAGCTTCCGTAGATAATTCATGTAATTCGCTATATTGAAAGCGTCCATGTATCTTTATGTCTCCAAGTCTGTGCATTTTCTCTGCCATGAGTTTTTCGCGCTCGATGTAACCTTTATATTTGATTTTTATTTCTGTTGCCTCTGCAATCTCTTCCTTTCGGTTGCGAGGTTTGTTGAGCATTTCTTTCAAAGTCGTGATATGTTCGGCAAGTTGTGTCAACGATACTTGTGGCCGCCCCACGAGGTCTGATATCTTGGAGGTGCCGTGAAGGGGGGAGGTGCCTATGCTTTCAAGGAAATTGTTGATTTCATTCGGTTTAATCGGTGTTTGATGACAAAAGTCCATAAGTGCGTTTATGCTCTCCTTTTTCTGTATCCACCAATCGTAACGCTCACGGCTTGCCAGTCCTAATTGGTACGCTTTCTCCGTCAATCGGGCGTCAGCATCGTCTTGTCTCAATAGAATTCTGTATTCAGCGCGTGATGTAAACATGCGATAAGGTTCATCAACTCCTTTGGTAGTCAAGTCATCTATCAGCACACCGATGTAGCTTTCATCGCGGTGCATGATGAAAGGTTCGCTGTTCGAGCAATGCAGAGCGGCGTTCACTCCGGCCACCAAACCTTGTCCGGCGGCCTCCTCGTATCCGGTAGTGCCGTTTACTTGCCCGGCCAGGAATAAACCTTTCAAAACCTTCGATTCCAACGTTTGTTTCAATTGGGTAGGGTCAAAGTAGTCGTACTCTATGGCATAACCTGCCCGGTATACCTTCGCATCCCGAAAAGCCGGTATCTTGCGCATTGCTTCCAGTTGTATTTGCATCGGCATGCTCGATGAAAAGCCGTTCAAATACATTTCGTTGGTGCATTCTCCCTCAGGCTCTAAAAACAATGGATGCTGGTCTTTGTCGGGAAAAGTGACAATCTTTGTCTCCACAGAAGGGCAATAACGCGGTCCTGTACTTTGTATTTGACCGTTGAAAAGGGGAGAATCTGGCAATCCTTGCCTCAATACTTCGTGACATTCTTGATTGGTATAGCACGTCCAGCAGGGTAGTTGTTTCAGTTTTCTGTGTTCACCCATGTAGCTGAATTGATGGAAGTCGTTTTCGCCGTCCTGCCGTTCCATGTCTTCAAAATGCACCGTCCGTGCGTCTATTCTGACAGGCGTTCCCGTCTTCATGCGGCTCACATGGATGCCATGTCTCGATATACTCTCGCTCAGATGATACACCGCAGGCTCGGCACAGCGTCCGCCTGGCAGTTGATGTCGCCCGATATGCATCAGTCCATTCAAGAAAGTTCCTGCTGTAATGACCACGCTTTTCGCTCTGAACTCAACTCCCCAAACGGTATTTACGCCAACGGCTTCTCCGTTTTCTACGATTAGTTCCTGGGCTTCATCTTGCCAAATGTCAAGGTTGGGCGTGTGGTCCAGCACCTTTCGCCATTGCCAGATATATTTTCCCCGGTCGCATTGTGCGCGGGGACTCCACACCGCGGGACCCTTGCCCTTGTTGAGCATGCGAAACTGGATGGCCGTTGCGTCGGTAATGAGTCCCATCTGTCCCCCCAAGGCGTCAATCTCGCGGACGATTTGTCCTTTAGCTATGCCGCCAATGGCTGGGTTGCAGCTCATCTGTCCCACCTTGTTCATGTCCATGGTGATCAGACATGTGCTCGCTCCCATGTTGGCAGAAGCCGTTGCTGCCTCGCAACCAGCGTGTCCGCCACCTATTACTATAACGTCGTATTTGAATTTCATATTAATCAATTACCTTATTCCTCCATGGGCGTTTCTTGTTTCTGCGAGCCTGAGAAGGCCTTTTCGTCGCCCAAATCCGTTATCCTTTCGAGTCTTTGTGTCGTTGTGCAGGCATTATTGTAAATGTGTGATAAACAAAGAACACAAACCATCGCAAAAGTACGCAATAAATTTTAATTATGACTTGTTCATGAATTAAAAACCCTCTTCACGCCGGTTTATTCAGCATATTTTATCTAACTTTGCGCCACATTGTCATTGTTTATCCCGGTAGAACGGTCGGATGATTGTGTCGCTACCGGTAATTATCGTTTTTTATTATGAATTATCTTAAACTAGGAACCACTATGTTAGTAGGGCTTTTGTCCTACCAAGTGAGTGTGTCGCAGGTGTCTGATTTTGATTTGTCATCACAGCGCAAGGAGAGTGCGGACGTACCAAAGCTGACGGGGCATCAAGTTGACCACAGGGGATTGTTCATCAATCCAGTACCCAACTATCTAAATCTATCTGTCAGTGGAACGTTAGACGTTACGGCAGGTGTCAGGCTGTCGGCCGATGCGGGTCGTCAGCAGCGCGGCATCAAAGAAGATTTGTCCTTTTTGTCCTTGCGTTCCGTGGGTGTTCCCTTGAACATATCCGTGGGAAAGACGGCAGTCTGCCGCGGCGTGAGACCCGTGAGTGGCGCTTATTCGTTGCGCATCCGCCGGCAGGGTATTGACATCGTCGGATACGATGACGCCGGAGTGTTCTATGGCATCCAGACTTTGCGGCAAGTGTTGGAAAGTCCCATCTCCCAAAACGGCAAGACCATGCCTTGTCTTGAGGTCAACGATTATCCCGTTTTCCCATACCGGGGCATCGTAGAGGGGTTCTATGGTGCCCCTTGGTCACACAAGGTGCGCCTGTCGTTGATTGATTTTTATGGGAGGAACAAGCTGAACACCTACGTTTACGGACCTAAAGACGACCCCTATCACAGTTCACCCAACTGGCGGAAACCTTATCCGGCAGACCAAGCGAGAAACATTCACGAGCTGGTAGAGGCATGTAACAAAAACAGGGTAGAGTTCGTTTGGGCCATTCATCCGGGCAAAGATATCAAGTGGAATGAAGAAGATTACAACAACCTGAAGCACAAATTCGACCTGATGTACCAACTGGGTGTCCGCTCGTTCGCCATCTTCTTTGACGACATCTCGGGTGAAGGCACCAATCCCGCCAAGCAAGTAGAATTGCTGAACCGCCTGACAAAAGAATTTGTCAAGGTCAAAGGAGACGTTTCGCCGCTCATCATTTGCCCCACAGACTATAGCCGAGCCTGGGCCAATCCTACGCCCGAAGGCAGCTTGTCGGTATATGGACGCACCTTAGACCCGTCGGTGAGGGTGTTCTGGACGGGTGATGTGGTGTGCAGTGACATCACGCGTTCTACCTTGGCGTGGGTCAACTCACGCATCAAGCGGCCGGCTCTGGTTTGGTGGAACTATCCTGTGACCGACTATGTGCGCCACATCGTGTTGCAAGGCCCCGTCTATGGACTTGAGAACACCATCACCGCAGGCGAGATGACCGGCTTGCTGAGCAATCCCATGGAGCATGGTGAGGCCTCTAAACTGGCATTGTACAGCGTTGCTGACTACGCTTGGAATCCCACAGCCTATAACGCATTGGACAGTTGGGAGCGCGGATTGGCGGTGATGGCACCGCAAGCAAAGGACGCTTACCGCACCTTTGCCATCCATTCTGCCGACACGGAAACGGGTTATCGGCGTGACGAATCGTGGGAAACAACAACCTTCAGCCTGGGGCATTACACCCAACAACAATATGATGACCTCATGCGTGAGTTTGAGAAGATAGAGAAGGTGCCGGCGCAGTTGGAGCAAGGATTGGCCAACCGGAGCCTGTTGAGCGAGTTGCGTCCATGGCTCACCGAGTTCGGAAAGTTAGGAACGCGCGGTAAAAATGCGCTGAAACTCATGGAGAAGTTCAAGCATGAAGCCCCAGAGGCATTCTGGATCAGCTATGTGCAGAACCTCATGAGCGCGGAAGACAAGAAAGCTTACGACGCCCATCGGTCGGGAACCATGAAGCTTCAGCCGTTCTATGAAAAGGCCATGGAGGACATGAGCGAGGCCTTTTACGAGCGACTGACGGGGGAGAAGCCCGCCGTACAGCGTCCCGTCGGGTCTTATCCCAGTGTGTATACCACGCAGGGCAAGAACATGCTGGATGCCGACACCCTCTCATTCTATCATTCAGGCGTGGGACAAAAGACGGGAGACTGGATAGGAGTGGACTTGGGAAAGGTGATGCCGATTTGGGAAGTTGAGCTCAAGCAAGGTCGCAATGCGACAGATGACGTAGATTATTTCGACCACGCCATCCTCGAATGCTCAACTGACGGACAGACCTGGCACCCCCTCATCGCCGACCTGCGGAAGCAATACGACATTCGTTGGACGGGGCAGGGCGTGCGGGGACGCTTTGTCCGCCTGCGCAAACTGCCTTCAGAGAAGACAAATTGGCTGGCCGTTCGCTCGTTCAAGGTCAACCCCGTCAGCGTGTCAGGCCTTGGCCTTGACGTAAGGTCTGGCCAGGGTGAGGCGGCCATCCGCGCTTTTGACGAACAGCCTTTGACCTCTTTCCATCTCGCCGGCACCCTTTCGTTCAGCGTTCCCAAGCATGCGCGGCGTTATGTTCTGCTGCTGAAGCTGCCTGAAAATCAGACAGTCAAGGTGAGACAACATGACAAGAAAGGACGTGTGGTGGCTCAAACTGCCGTCAACTCATCCTTCTATCAGTTTGACGTCGTGAAGAAAGCTGCGCGCCTATCTATCGAGGGCAACGCTGAAATCTATGAAATCATCCGCAAGTAACGAATAAAAATAAGGTGTGCCGGTTTGATGGCACACCTTATTTTTATGCCGACCCAGCGGCACGTCCTCCCTTGCCTGTCCCCAATCAGCGGGCAGGCGTTTCTTTCTTAGCTTGCGCTTCCCGTGCCACTTTCCTCTTCTTGTTCACCTTGAACTTGTCAAAGCCCAGTCCGTACACGCCGATAACCGCGCTCTGAGAGACAAAAGCCCCCGGGTCTATCTCGTCAATCGTTCTGAAAATCATGGGCGACTCTGTTTGCTTGGCCAGCACGAAAAGCATCTTCACGTCGCGTCCCGAATAAAACCCGTTGCCGGTGAGCGTGGTGCATCCCCGCTGTACCGTCGTGTTGATGGCCTTTCCTATCTCTTCGTGTTTTTCTGATATGATGAAGAATTGAACCGACCGCCTGCTCATGTTCACCACCTTGTCCACGCATGCCGAAGACACGATGAGCACCACGTACCCGTACAGCACCTGCTCCCAGTCGTGCAACACCAGGTAGCTGCATGTGATGATGGTGATGTCGCAGAGCAGTATTACCTTTCCCAGCGAGATGTCGTGGTATTTGTTGATCATGGCCGCGATGACGTCCGTCCCTCCCGTGCTGCCGTTGCTCGACAGTCCCAGTCCGATGCTCGACCCCATCAGCACGGCTCCCAGTATGGCCGCCATGAAAGGTTGGTCGTTGATGATTGCTTCGTCGTGCGTCACTTGTCTGATGAGCCACACAAACATGGCGAACGTCAGGGCGGCATAGATAGTCTTGACGCAGAACCGCCACCCCAGAATCTTGAGTGCAAAGGCCAGCAGGGTGGCGTTGATGACCAGGTAGGTGATTTCAACGGGAATATCAAAGCCCCAATAGACGATGGACGAGATGCCCGTGATGCCGCCCATGCCGATGTGGTTGGGCAGCAGGAAGACGGTCAGGCCCAAGCTGCCCATGAGCATGGCCAGCGTGATGATGGCGTAATCTTTTAGTTCTGATTTCTTTTTTCTTGGCATGGCGCGTTCGTTTTTTTCAGTGTCTTGTTGTTCCTCGTCGTATCTTGGACGGCACGGAGGAATGTCGCCGGCAAAGTTACAAAAAAGAAGTTTATCTGTTTCTCATCGCACCTAAAATGTGATGATGATGCCACGGCTCTTTCATTTAAGAAGTCTTGGTTCTTATTCTAAATATCATTATTTT
>CAMPYJ010000041.1 GCA_946998205.1 uncultured Prevotella sp.
CAAAGGATGAATGATTTATGGCAGCAAAGGCTATTGTTAAATGAAAGAGCCGTGACTCTTCAGTCTTTAATCATGAATTCATTGATGTTTCACGAGCGTGAATTGAATCCTTAAGAAAAATAAGGCAGAAAGAAATATGGCATACTTCACATATATGGACATCCCAAAAGAAGTGCAAAGGTGTATATACACGACTAACTGGATCGAAAGACTCAACAGAAAGTATAAAAGGACTATCACCTTTTTCTTATGAACGCTCGGTATGAAACTAAATATATCTTATAACCTGTATTATGATAAATAAATATGGAAGATATTAAATGTTTCTGTTTTTGTCGCCTATTTTAGTAGTATTGAATTACGGGATATAGGGAGTGAACTTAGCGCTAATTATCGACACCAAATCACTCCCATGCTGAAAATGTCAGTTTACTTATTTTACCAGATATTTGTTCCCAGTGCGTGTGACAAGTTCCCTTGCAAATGACACGGGATATCCTGGACGTTTAACTTTAGCAGCGTGGCCTGTCTTTGTTCTTAAAAATTGGCCGTTTCTTTCTGGCTTAATTGCCATGTCGTTATATTTAACAATCAAATGCACTGCCAGTTGTCTCCATCTATCAAGCATTTCTTGTGCCTTCTTGTTGGAATACTCATTAAGATAATTAATTGCATCATTTTTGTTAGAATGATATCGTCTTTGAGCTTCGGCCTCAATTTTCGTTTGAGTGTTAAAATACGACGATTCCAAAGAGTCACGAACTGCTTGAAGGTCATGAAACATCAAATGATAACGTGGGTAAACCATGTTGCTCACCCAGTTGCATACCCAAAAAGCATTTTTATCAGAGAACGTCACGGCATCTGCGCCTGGTGTGTTGTAACACTCAGGCTGCGAAGTGTTTCCGCAATATATAGGGGTATATGCAATCATGTTCCCATCATCATTACCAAACCAAAGAAGTCCACCGATTTCACGTGGCAACCAGTTTCTCATCTGACTGACATAAGAGAATGCAGATTGTTGAGTAGACGTAGGCCGCTCATTGAAATACTGTTTTTCACCAACTTTATACATCAACGGTGTTGGACGGTATGGCATCTGCCAAATTCCCCCACCTATATCCGTACTATCCAATGAAAGCGGCGTACCTTCGTAATGGTCTCGCATGCATTTTTGAATGTCTTGCACGCTAACTTTCTTTTTCGGATAAATCCACAGGGGCATGTCTTCGGCGTTTGGATCTTTCCCCATCGCCCAAGGCAAATAGCGAGACATGTCTTGGAAATGATTGAAAAAACTCCATACGCGGGCATCACAGAATCTTCTTCCAGGAAAGTCTGGTTTCGCATATGTATCTTTCCAGGAAAAGTCTGCGTCTTTTCCTGAGTACCAACCTTTTTCCCTGGCAAATTTAACAACGTCTTTCGCATACATGACGTTCTTCTTATCCTTCATGTTGAACTTCCCGATGCGGCTTTGGTTTGCATGTCCGCATATAGCGTCATCTGGAATACGCATGGCCACCCAAACGGTTCCTTTACTACCAGGCCCCTTCCCCATCATTTCCATGATCCATGCTTCATTGGGATCACAAATAGTAAAAGTCTCACCTTCACTATTATATCCATATTGATTGGTCAATGTGGTCATTACCTTAATTGCTTCCCGCGCTGTTTTTGAACGTTGCAATGCGATATATATCAATGACCCATAATCAATTATACCTGTTGTATCAACCATCTCTTTTCTTCCGCCATAGGTTGTTTCACCAATTGTCACTTGATATTCATTGATGTTGCCAATGACATTATAGGTTTCTGCAGCTTCCGGGATTTTACCATGATATTCGTTGGTATCCCAATCGTAAACATCCCGCATTGTGCCAGGTTGATGTTTGCCAGCAGGAAAATGGCACAAGCCAATAAACATTCCGTAATCATCTGCGTTGTAAGAACAGATAACTGATCCATCTGCAGAAGCCTTTTTCCCCACAATGAAGTTCGTGCAGGCCAATACGTTCTGCGTATTGAGGATAAATGAGCAAGCTGTCATGAAAATGACTTTAGCACATAACGAACCAACGTTATGCTTAATTTTAGAAAATACAAATCTTATCATCATATACGGTGTGATTTTATCTATAAACAATGCCTATTTTATTGCTGCTGATGCGGGAATCTTTTCAATGGAAGTCCGTTTACTTCGTGAAGACTCCAATCTTGAAGCCGATGCTCTCAGTGAATCGTTCCCGCCTCTGCGTTTCGTGTCAGATGGCGTGGTGTCAGAAGCTGCGTCTCCTGTGTGTGTCTGTTTTGGCGGATGGATTCTAATCAAACTGATATTCGATATTATCATCAGTTTAAACGTCGTGCTATACATATCGGAAGAATTGCCATTGTTGAGTATAAAATATCCCTTGATTTCCTTGATGCCAACGCGCTTGTCATCGGAAATTTGAAGCGTATAATGATTCGCCGTTGAGATAAATACGTTTTGTGAACTGATGCTGTCATTGTTGAACTTGACAGACAGCATCGCCACAGCTTCGCGTGAACCATCATGATATATAAACTGCGTATCAAAGTTTAGCAACAACTTGTCACCGGCCTTATAGGCGGTATCCGTCTTCAGCGTGAAGGAACTCAAATTAAAAGGCCTGTAAGGAGAGAACACCATAGATCGTTCTCCTTTCCACACATTGGTGGTATCTCCATTTGCCGAGTTCAATCCGTGTTGATTAATTTCGGTTGCAGATGCTCCCAGTGCCATTGCTTCCTTGCTCAGCCTGGTTGAGAGAGATTCATATATTTTCTGTAATAGTCGCGTGTGCCTTGTGTAGTAAACCATCGAACTGTCAAAATCAGCTTCAGATACGCCATGCTTTTTCAGTATGGCGGCTTTGTAGACAATCATGGTTGTTGCTTTGCCATCATCCGACTGATACATGGCATCGGCAATGTGGTAATCGTACAAAATGCTTTCCATCTCATCTGGCTGGATGTAACGTCCTGGCACAGAGGGTGTACACGACACGATTGCCAGCAAGAAGAAAGCAAAGAGTAAATAATATTTTGACGATTGATCACTCATGTGATTCCTCATTTTTGTCCTCTCCCTTCATGGTAGTTCCTATGAGTTCCAATTCTTTCCGGTAGAAAAGCAGCAAAAGAACTACACCGACACTGATGCATGCGTCTGAGAAATTGAATATGGGTGAGAAAAAGATAAACTCTTGTCCGCCGAATTGTGGCACCCATTGTGGCCATGTCGTTTCAATGATTGGAAAATAGAACATATCCACCACCCTACCATGCAGGAACGGCGCATAGCCGGAACCGAATGGCACAAACTCTGCGACGTCATAAGGTGTGGAGGGAGAAAACATCAATCCATAAAACATAGAGTCGATGATATTTCCCATCGCGCCAGCAAGAACCATGGCAAGACAGATGACGTAACCTCTTGGTTGCTGACGTTTCACCAATTTATACATATAGTAGGAAATCACCAAGATGGCTACTATTCTGAAAAGGCTCAACGTCAATTTGTTAAAAAAGGTCATGCCGTATGCCATTCCATTGTTCTCGATGAACCTGATGTAGAACCAATCGGCTATGTGAATGGAGTCGTCTAAGGTCATGTGGGTTTTAACCAATATCTTGATGATCTGATCAATCACCAAGATGGCCACAACAATGATTATCGCTAATTTTCCGTCTGTAATATATCTCTTCATCAATTTTTGATTATGATATGTAGAGTGTCATCCTGTATTAGTGGTTACGCGCCTTCTTTGACGCCACGCTCAAAGTAGCATGCGGCACAGCCTTCAATCTTTCTTTCGGAATCAATTCACCTGTCATCCGGTCAATGCCGTACGTTTTGTTGTTGATTCGCACCAATGCGGCTTCCAATCCCTGGATGAACTTCTGCTGACGGTTAGCCATCTGTACCAGCTCTTCCTTGGTTTGCGTGGCGCTACCCTCTTCAAGAGCCTTGTACGTTGGAGACGTATCATCGATGTCATTGCCATCAGAATTCATGATTTGTCTCATCATGGTTGTATAATCTCTGCGGGCCAGACTCAATTTTTCATGTATGATAATGCGAAACTCTTCCAGTTCTGCATCGCTATACCTTTTCTTCTCTTCCATGTAAAATGAATTCAAACATACGGCAGGCAACACATCAACCTGCTTCCTGCCGCACTTATAGTTGTGATACTATACTTTTTTTACCAAAATATGAAGTTTGAAATCGTCAAAGTCAACCTCTACCCCATCATTCTCATTGATGACGACGTCGTCTGCCAGCACCTGACTTTTGATGTAATCGCCAAATGCCCGTATGGCTTCGTCGGTATGTTCATAGGGAGAAACGGTCACGTTAATTCGGTCGGTAATCTCAAAATCACTTTCCTTACGAAGATTCTGAATACGATTGATGAGTTCCCGGGCCATGCCTTCTTTCTTCAGGTCATCCGTCAATTCCACTTCCAGGGCCACGGTCAGATTTCCCTCGTTGGACACCAACCAGCCTGGAATATCCTCATTGACAATTTCCACATCATCTCTTTCAACCGTTACGTCCTCTCCGTCAACAGCAAAGCTGATGCTGCCGTCATGTTCCAAGGATGCTATTTGCTCTTGAGTGATATGGTTCATGAAGTTAGCAACCCCCTTCATGAGTTTTCCAAACTTCTTACCCATGGTTCGGAAGTTGCACTTCACTTTCTTAACCAGCAAACCTTCACCCTCCATGAAGTTCAGTTCCTTTACGTTGACCTCTCGCTTAATCAAATCTGCCATCACGTTGATTCGGCGTTTTTGTTCCTCATCGATGGCAGGAATCATGATCTGCTTCAGTGGCTGACGTACCTTAACGTTCACTTTGCGGCGCAATGCCAACACCATGCTCGTGACTTTTTGAGCCAAGTCCATGCGTGCTTCCAGGTCTTCGTTGATCAACCGCTCATCCGCAACAGGAAAATCTTCCAAGTGAACACTCTCCGCTTTTCCTCCCAAATCAAGATATAACTGATCTGCGTAGAACGGAGCGAAGGGAGCCAGCAACTTGCTGACGGTCATCAAGCAGGTATGCAAGGTCTGGTATGCTGAACGCTTGTCGGCACTCATCTCCTTCCCCCAGAAACGTTTTCTGTTGAGACGAACATACCAGTTGCTTAGGTCGTCATTAACAAAATTATCAATCATTCTGCCTGCGCGGGTTGGATCATACCCGTTCAACGCTGTCTCGACGTTTTTAATCAAGGAGTTGAGTTTAGAAATAATCCATAAGTCAATCTCGGGCGTCTGGTGCTTGTTTGCATGTGTAGCGGCTGGGGCGAAACCATCCACGTTGGCATACAAGGCGAAGAATGAATAAGTATTATATAAGGTACCGAAGAATTTGCGCCGCACCTCATCTACGCCATCTTCATCAAACTTCAAGTTGTCCCATGGGGCCGAGTTGGTAATCATGTAAAAGCGCACGGCATCAGCTCCATATTTCTCAATCATGTCGAATGGATTCTTGACATTTCCCAGGTGCTTACTCATTTTGTTGCCCTTGGCGTCGAGAACCAATCCGGTAGAGATAACGTTTTTGAAAGCCACCGAATCGAAGACCATCGTTGCGATGGCGTGCAGGGTAAAGAACCAGCCGCGCGTCTGATCCACGCCTTCATTGATAAAGTCGGCCGGGAAGAATGCGGGCGGAACGGGCGTGCCGTGATAGGTGCTTTCAATCATTGCCTTACGGGCATCTTCTCCGGTCAGTACCCTGTCCTGCTCATCGCGCAAGGTCTTGCCCTCGGCCATGTCGCCTTCAAAAGGATAGTGCTGTTGCGCATAGGGCATCGAACCGCTGTCAAACCAAACGTCAATCAAGTCGTTCTCACGATACATGGGTTCTCCCTGTTCGTTTACCAACACGATGCTGTCGACGTATGGACGGTGCAAGTCTATCTTGTCGTAATTGGCTTGCGAATAGTCGCCGGGTACGAATCCTTGGTCTTTCAACGGGTTCGACTTCATGAAACCGGCTGCCACGCTCTTTTCCAGCTCATCGTAAAGTTCGGCCAAGCTGCCAATACATTTCTCGCCTTTGTTCTCATCCCGCCATATCGGCAAGGGTGTTCCCCAGAAGCGACTGCGGCTTAGGTTCCAGTCATTCAAGTTTTCAAGCCAGTTGCCAAAACGTCCCGACCCCGTCGACTGTGGTTGCCAGTTGATGGTGTTGTTCAGTTCCACCATTCGCTCTTTCTTGGCCGTGTCCTTGATGAACCAGCTGTCCAGCGGATAGTACAAGATGGGCTTGTCTGTTCTCCAGCAGTGCGGATAGCTGTGTACGTGTTTCTCTATCTTGAATGCCGTTCCTGCCATCTTCATTTCCATAACCATGATGACGTTCAGGTCTTCCGCTTTTTCTGATGCTTCCACATCCCACACCCCATTAGGATTGAACTTGGGGTCATACGCGTTCTTCACATAGTCGCCAGCGTGATGCGCATACGCTTCCACGTCCAAACACTTCTCCACGAAGTTCGCATCCAGTTCTGTAACGAGATAATACTTTCCCTGCAGGTCAACCATGGGGCGTGTTTCGCCTTTCTTGTTGATTAAATACAAGTCAGGTATCCGTGCGTCCTTAGCCACCTTGGCGTCATCAGCGCCGAAGGTTGGCGCGATATGCACGATGCCCGTACCGTCGTCGGTGGTAACGTAGTCGCCAAGGATTACTCTGAAGGCCTCACCCGCCATCTCTACAAACTGGTCTTTGCCATTCTCGCCCCGGAACACTTTCTCGGGATGTGCCTTTGCGTATTGCTGGACAAACGGTGCCGCATTGGCGTCCACTTTCTCAGCGGGTTTCACCCATGGCATCAGTTGCTCGTAGCGCAAGCCTTCAAGGTCACTTCCCTTGTAATGGCGTAACACTTGATAGGGCACCACCTTCTCACCTTTATTATATGGGGGCATTTCATCACCAGGAGCCACCAGTCCGTTGGCCGGCAAATAGGCGTTCAAGCGCTCGGCTGCCATGATGACGTTGATTTTCTCTGCCGTGTAAGGGTTGTAAGTGCGTACCGAAACGTAGTCAAACTTCGGCCCCACGCAGAGTGCCGTGTTCGATGGAAGGGTCCAGGGCGTGGTGGTCCATGCCACCAAATAAGTCGCTCCCCAGTTGTTTGCCGCCAACTCGGCATCGAGCTTAGCCAGCGTGTCCTCATCCGTCTTGAACATTGCCGTAACGGTGGTGTCTTTCACGTCGCGATAACAGCCAGGTTGGTTCAACTCGTGCGAGCTCAATCCTGTACCTGCTGCGGGAGAATAGGGCTGAATGGTGTAGCCTTTGTACATCAATCCTTTGTTGTAAAGTTGCTTCAAGAGCCACCACAGCGTTTCGATGTATTTGTTGTCGTAGGTCACATAAGGATGGTCAAGGTCTACGAAATAGCCCATTTCCTCAGTCAGCATTCGCCACTCTTCGGTGAACTTCATGACGTTCTCGCGACATTTGCGGTTATAGTCTTCCACCGAGATGTAATGCTCTGAATTCTTGTTGTCGATGTCTTTCTTGTTGATGCCCAGCTCTTTCTCAACTCCCAGCTCTACGGGCAGGCCGTGTGTGTCCCATCCTGCCTTGCGCAGCACTTGGAACCCTTGCATGGTTTTGTACCGGTTGAACGTGTCCTTGATGGCGCGGGCCAGTACATGATGAATGCCGGGATGACCGTTTGCCGACGGAGGACCCTCAAAGAAGATGAACCGTTCACAACCTTCACGCTCATCGATAGACCTGTGGAAAATGTACTGTTTCTCCCACTTTGCCAAGATATCCTTGTTTGTTTGGGTCAAGTCAAGCCCTTTGTGTTCGGCAAATTTTTTAGTCATAAGTATATTCAGTTAGAGTATGTTATTATTTTAAGCGCAAAGGTAACAAAAAAATCTCATGATGCACAAAAATTATAGAATGGATAGCTGACAAATATCTCATCTTAATGCAATTTCTCCCCATCCTCATAAAAAACGAAGATGGGGAGAAAAAGGTGATGAAACATAAAATGCTCTCATCTATTTGTTCACATTGGGCTATTCATCCTTTACAGGTAGCACGGCATCAGCTTCAGCCAGGTTATTCGTTATATCAGAAGGTGAATAACCACCAACTTTGTGTTCCAAGTAAAGCCTGGTTGTTGAAGGACTCTCTTTGTCTGATTCGCTACAGGATGTAGCTAATTGATAAAACCCTTCTGCCTCTGGATACGGAAACTTTCCATCGTCTACCACATAAAGAAAAGAAGCAGTTTCTTTGGTTTCTGATTTATAAATTACAGCTCCTGTCATGGGTATAAATAATTTTTTACCAGTATCAGATTTACCTTTCTTAATATTGATATCGAAAGTCCAACCATACCTATTTTCATCGTATTTTCCACCTCCTTTTTTATCCATTCCGATAAAAGTATTTACGGGAGGTACTTTATATCCTACAGGACAAGGATCGTAAATGGTTTTAACATTATCGTTAAGCTTTTGGTGTTTATCTAATATAGAAAAGTTAGCAGACCAAAGATTGAAATATGTAGAATCACACCAATTTGATATATATTCATTTATTAGCGTGTTAGGATGCTGGATACCATAAGCCAAAGGTTCTGACTTTGTATCAGCTTTTATTTTACTTTTTTGAGCTTGAACAACATCACCGGAAAAAGGATCTTTTCGTCCGTGTTGATAATAAGTCATATAAAACAAGTGTTCCGTAACGAGCTTTTGCTCTACCGTAAACGTACTTGTTACGCCCGTTCCATCCTGTTGGAAAATTAATTTAGCTTTTCTTGGTGATGTATTTTTAGGTCCATATTCATAGGGGGTATAACCTAATGGATATTCAGCTATATTACGACCGTTATATGCTGCGGTGCCTCCATACTCTTTTTCGGGAACGAACCACAGATGCCACGACCACAGAGTCTTTTCGCCATGTTTTACTGCTACTAAAGCATTACCGCTCTGAATATTTCCTTCTGAAACCTCAAATTGCAAGTAATGGTATGTTCCATTATCTTTTATTTGTAGGTTACTTACTATATCATTCTTACCTTCTTTTGGTCTATCCTGCCATAGCATTTCTGCGTGTTCGGCACCTTCTATATATGAAGAGGTTATTGTATCACCGGCAGCATTTACGAAAGCCGGAAGAACCGCATTTTTCACTTTTTCATTTTTATGGGTATTACCATGAAACGTATAGGCGACATCAGACCTATCGTTTCCATCCTTAATGGCATTACCATACACCAATGGGATGGCATAGACACCGGGCGCGGAAATAACATAACAATTAGCTGTTTCTTCTATGTCTTTCCCACCGCTTTTATTTGCAAGGTTATAGGGTCTATTCTCATCACCTTTTCGTGCAGCTTTAGCTAATTCGGCATCCCACGGAAATGAGGTTGTAAAATTTTGTTTTATATCGATGTACCCTTGGTTCAATCCACCGTCACCTTCATTGGTAACACTACCAATCCAGTCAGGGGTTGTCCCATCTTCGTGCTTATTACCCTTATCATCAATATATCCAATATATTTCCAGGGTACAGGTTTTGAATCAGATTCCAAGTTTTCTTGAAAATAACTATAAACATTAAAGTTTACCCCATTGGCATTTACATATATTTTGCCAGGACCTTCTGTTATGAATGTATTAAACGATTTGGAAAGTGAGATATTGAAAATTTTTGTGGTTCCAGCTTGAAACTCCCCATTATTCAGAGAAATCACAATAGGTACCTTACCATATTCGTTACCTGTTTTTTCGCTTTTTTCGAGGACGAAGCAAACTTTAATATTTTCATATTTTTGTGGAATGACGAAGAATGTGTGAGCATCTTCATTGGCCCCATATTCGTCTTTATTAGATGATGGATTGACACCTACCGATATTGTATTAGTTTCATCAGGGGATGTCCAGCAGTCTGGTAAAGACAATGTTCCTCTTTTCTCAGACAAGTTCCATTCACCCGATAGGTGGTCTGCGGTTGGGAATGTATATGTTCCTTCGGTTTTTATATTTTGAAGTTCTACACTTGTTAGTGCATAGCCGTCGGGTATTTTACCAATGGAGAATTGTACCGCAGTCAGCGCATGGCATAAATCAAGATTTACCGGAACACCTTTCTCTTGATTATAGTTTACATTCTTGGTTGCTGCCAATAAATCATATTGATCAAGAACGTTTTCAGGACATTTGAATTTAAGATGAGTTGTTGGTTTGTTTTTATCATTATAAGAACACGTTTGCTCCCCCTCTCCATTATAAGAGCATGTAGGGCCGGATTTCTCATTTCCTATAAAATCAAGATTTTTCCCAAATAAGGCAAAAAACTTGCAATATGGCTTGTCAGCAGACCAAAAATATTTATTCTCTGAAGCACCATTATTGACAAAAGTTCCAGTTCCATTATCATCAATCTTTAATTTCTGATTACCGAACCACGTTTCATAGCTATCTTGCTCATTTTTCGCCCTATACCCCCACAAGAATAACGACTTATTCATGCTAGTATCGTTACAGAGATAAGAAAGATAGTCCACCCTCGGTATTATGTCACCACGCGTGGCAGCCCTCTGTTTTAAAGAAGGAAAGATGCCATTAATGGTTCTCTCTTGCAGCCATATCGTTTTACCTTGAAAAGACGGCCCTTGTATGTTGCGGGCTTCAATGCAGGCATCGGCTGGCTGCGCAGCTCTGCTGCCTTTTGTCAACTGCTTGTTTTGTATCACCTTTGCCCTGAAGTGTAGCCGTCCGTCAACGTTGTTGTTATCAGTGCCAAACGTGTCGTCAGAACAAGATACCGCACATGCCCCAATGGCGGCGAGACATGCGAATATAAAATGTTTGTAATAACTCATTTCCGTATTTTTTTATAATGGTATGTTCCTGTTACTTCTCATCGCTAAATGTAATGTCGGTCGTATTCTTAAATTTGCCATCATCTGAAGTGATGGTAATACAACTTCCGTTTAAACGAATGCTCTCTGTATCATCACTATACGACTTTAGCGTGAAACCTGGATTAAATGTTATAGGCTGCTGTCCCGTACCTGCCAATATTGAACACTCCCCAGGCAACGGAAAAACTTCTATCGTAGGCTTACGATACTTGGATTTTGTGAGTTTTTCTTTTTTCATGACATTTATTATGTAAAAGTTTCTTTGCTATGGTTATTTTTTGCAATTATAGCGAAAACATGAAGATAAAGCAAGGAATTACACAACAATATTTCGTTAAATTCAATGCAATCGTTTGCGTGACGGGGAGGGTTGAAAACGTGAGAGTGCGTAAATCACCCCCATAAGCCTTTATCCCCTTGGTTGGTATGCGCTTTGTCTTCCTGCGGTCTCTTTTGGGTTCAATTTTCCTATTCGTTCAGCTGTCGGCAGAAAACTGTTTGATGCGTTGCTCTTCCGCCAGTTTGCAAATCAACAACACACCATCTTTTTCGGCGACGATACAATCCTCAAGCCCTTGTATGACAACCTTTTTCGCTTGCGTCGCATGTATGATGCAATTATGTGTGTCGTACAAAGAAATGTTCTCTCCGATGATGCCGTTGCCATACAAGTCGCGCTTGGTTTGCTGGAGCAGCGAACCCCAGGTACCCAGGTCACTCCACCCAAACTCTGCCGGACACACGAAAATTTCTTCAGCCTTCTCTAAAACCGCATAGTCTACGGAGATGTTCTCACACGCGCCGTATCGTTCGTCAATGACGCGTTGCTCTTCCTTGGTGCCATAGACGTCCATCATGCTCTCAAAAATCTTGGCCATTGCCGGCACGTATACCCTGAAGGCGTTGACGATTGTCTTGACGTTCCAGATGAAGATGCCAGCGTTCCAAAAGAAATTGCTCTGCTCGATGTATTCCCGCGCCGTCTGCAAATCAGGTTTTTCCCTAAATCTGTCAACCCTGAACAGTTCCTTGTTACGCAGCGAGCTGGAGGTTAAGTCAGCCTGAATGTATCCGTATCCCGTTTCGGGCCTGGTGGGTTTCATGCCCAACGTGATGATCGCGTCTGTCTCGTTGGCGAAAGCCAGGCACGACGTGATTACCCTTTGAAACTCTACCCCGTTGGTGACGACATGGTCGCTGGGCGTCACCACAATGTTGGCTTGTGGGTCGCACGACTTGATGCGCCAGCTGACGTACGCTATGCAGGGGGCCGTATTGCGGCGCATGGGTTCCTGAAGAATGTTTCCTTCCGGCACGTCAGGCAGTTGTTGACGCACAAGGTGAAAGTATTTCTTGTTGGTCAAAACCCAAACGTGATTGGGAGAACACAGCCCACTGAACCTTTCCAGAGTGAGCTGCAACAGAGATTTGCCAACCCCCAGCACGTCAATGAACTGCTTTGGGTTGTCGGTAGTGCTCATCGGCCAGAAGCGGCTTCCCACCCCTCCTGCCATAATAACCAAATGGTTGTGTGTATGTTCCATAAGTAAACGAATATTATTTTTTTATGCAAATATAGTGATAATAAATCACAAACGGCAAAAAATGATGTAAAAACGTTGACATTCAATCGCCATTCTCAATCCAAAATGTTAACTTTGCACATGTATACATCTTGACGGTATACCTTAATTCGCGTTCACGTCGGAAAAAATAACAGTATAACCATAACATGATGAATGACTTAAGAACAATGAACCATGCGGCAGACAATATCAGGATTCTTGCTGTCTCCATGGTTGAAAAGGCAAACTCCGGGCATCCCGGGGGGGCAATGGGCGGCGCTGATTTTATCAACGTGCTTTTCTCTGAATACTTAGTCTGCGATCCGGACGACGCGGCCTGGACCGGAAGAGACCGGTTTTATTTAGACCCGGGCCACATGTCGCCCATGCTTTACGCCACGCTTGCCCTGCAAGGTAAGTATACGATTGACGAATTGAAGAGTTTCAGACAGTGGGGGGCGCCTACTACCGGTCATCCTGAACGTGACATCACACGGGGAATAGAGAACACGTCGGGGCCTCTGGGGCAGGGACACACGTTCGCCGCAGGTGCAGCCGTGGCGGAAAAGTTTCTGGAAGCCAAGCTCGGAAAAACCATGATGCGCCATAAAATATACGCATACATATCCGACGGCGGCATACAGGAAGAGATTTCCCAGGGTACAGGCAGGCTGGCCGGTGCGCTGGGACTGAGCAACCTCATCATGTTCTACGATTCTAACGACGTTCAGCTGTCAACGGAATGCGATGCCGTAACGCAAGAAGACACAGCCATGAAATACCAATCATGGGGATGGAACGTGTTGACCATCAACGGTAATGACGTCACTCAGATTCGGAAGGCATTGGACGCGGCCCTGACGGAACAGCACCGACCCACGCTCATCATAGGCAAGACCACCATGGGCAAGGGGGCGTTGAAAGCGGATGGCAGCAGCTACGAGCGGAACGTGAAAACACACGGCGCCCCACTTGGCGGTGACGCATATACCAAAACGGTGCTTCATCTGGGCGGAAACCCCGACAATCCCTTTGAAATATTCCAAGACGTCAAAGAGTTGTACGACCGGCGCCGTGACGAACTGCGAGAGATTGTCGCCCAACGCCACGCAGAAGAAAAGGCATGGGCGGAGAAAAATCCGGAATTGTCGGCACAAATGCGAGACTGGTTCTCTGGCAACGCTCCTCAAATTGATTGGAGCAAGGTCGCGCAGAAGCCGGGACAGGCCACCCGCGCCGCTTCATCAGTGTGCCTGAGTCTACTGGCCGAGCAGGTTCACAACATGGTGTGTTCGTCTGCCGACTTATCCAATTCGGACAAGACGGATGGCTTCCTGAAAAAAACTCAGAACATGGTCAAAGGCGATTTCAGCGGCGCTTTCTTCCAAGCAGGCGTCAGCGAGCTGGCCATGACCTGCATGTGCATTGGCATGTACCTGCATGGTGGCGTGATTCCGGCCTGCGGAACCTTCTTCGTCTTTTCTGACTATCAGAAGCCGGCCATCCGCATGGCCGCATTGATGGAAGTGCCCATCAAGTTCATCTGGTCGCACGACGCATTCCGCGTGGGTGAAGACGGCCCCACGCATGAGCCCGTGGAGCAGGAGGCGCAAATCAGGTTGATGGAAAAGCTGAAGAACCATCACGGTAAGGATTCCGTCAGGGTGTTTCGCCCAGCCGACGTTGAAGAGACCACCGTGTGTTGGCAAATGGCCATGGAAAACATGGACACACCGACGGCTCTCATCCTCTCGCGGCAGACCATTGAGAGCTTGCCGCAAGGCAACTGCTACCAACAGGCGCGCAAAGGTGCGTACATCGTAGCCGGCAGCGACGAACGATACGACGTCATCTTGTTGGCCAGCGGCTCAGAGGTGTCGACATTGGTGGCCGGTGCGAAATTGTTGAGAAACGACAACATCAGGACGCGCGTTGTAAGCGTGCCGTCTGAAGGGTTGTTCCGTCGTCAAAGCAAAGAATATCAAGAGTCCATTCTTCCGAAAAACGCGAAGATTTTCGGCCTCACGGCAGGAATGCCGGTCACCCTGCAAGGCCTGGTGGGAGCCAATGGGAAAATCTTCGGACTGGAGAGCTTCGGCTATTCTGCACCTTACAAGGTGCTGGATGAGAAGTTGGGCTTCACGGCTGAGAATGTATACAAACAAGTAAAAGAATATCTATCTGAATAATTCGGTCATGAAAATCAAGACAGTTGGCCTCGCATGCGATCATGCCGGCTTTGAGATAAAAGAGTTTGTCAAACAATACCTTGAGGAGAAAGGTGTTTCGTACAAAGACTACGGCACCGACAGCACATCCTCTTGCGATTACCCCGACTACGCTCATGCCTTAGCCAATGGCGTAGAGCGGGGTGACGTCTATCCCGGCATCGGGGTGTGCGGGTCGGGAGAAGGAATGAGCATGACGCTGAACAAGCATCCGGGAATACGTGCCGGACTGGCCTGGTCGCCCGAGATTGCTCACTTGACCCGCCTGCACAACGACGCCAACGTGTTGGTTCTTCCGGGAAGATTTGTTGACAAGGAAACGGCACGAAAGATTCTTGACGAGTTCTTCGCTACCGATTTTGAAGGCGGACGACACGCCCGCAGAATAGCGAAGATACCCGTTTGACGGCGCGGACATCAAGAGAACCCGCTTGGTTCCTGCGTTGCGTACGGCGGGGCTGTGCGTTCTCACGATGGTGACAAGACGTCAGGAAAGCGTTTTCACGACACACCTGTGACAGCGTGGCAACCCAATGGCTTAGGGACGGTGATTTATAGAACCGCTCCTAAGCATATTGTTGTAAGATGGGCGGTCGTAAGTTCCAAAACGAAGTGAAAAATTGTACTCCTTCGGAGGGGTTGGGGGGGGGCTTCCCCACCCCATCCTTGTTAAATAATATGACAAAAAAAACGGCATTCCGTTTTTCATGAAATAGAAAAAAAACGAGCGGGAAAAACAAGCAAGACGACCGTGTTCGGAACGCACAACACGCCCATGCCACCGTCATGGCATTGAGTTAACGCCGCAACATGTAGCACTTTGGCAGTCTGCTGTCATGCCTTTGAACCCCTACAACAATGCATTTGCACGACAAAAGGGCTGTCATTCGACCGAAGCGTCAACGGAAAAAGGATAGAAGAAATCACTTTTTCGCATAACTCATTGACGCAGTGAATGATAAGAATTCGTCAAATGCTTGCGATATTTGCGAGCAGCCAAGGACATCATGCATTTGACGAGAGTTATGAAAGGACTGTTGTAAAGAAAACGGAACGACCGTCTCGCCCTGCTCATGCTAAGATACGGGGAGACAACAACTCGACACGGCTCTTTCGTTTAAGGGCGGTTTTATAATTATTTTAGTATGGAAAATCGGGCAAACTTAATGAGTAGTTGTTTTGTTCCAGAGTTTTTAAATTCAACAGTAATCTTCTGATTTTCACCGCTACCCTCGATTTTCAACACGGTACCCACGCCAAATCGTTGATGTTCGATGACGCTTCCCTCTTGCAAAGAATCTGCATGCGCTGCGGGTGTGGCTTCTGGCAGTGTACGGCCTCCATGACAGACAGCCTCAGGCACCTTCCTTAAATTGCCGCCAGCTTGCTGCAAGCGGCGCTTAAACGATGCTGAAAAGGGGTCAACGGCTGTCTCAGCACGGTGCGGCGCGGTGATTTTTGGCTTTGCATCGGCCCGGAATTGACTCGCCACCGGGCGTGAGTTCTGCATCCTGTCATTCATCCTAAACTCCCCGTCACCCCATGTGTTTCTACCAATATAAGGAACGTCAGACGAATATTCACGACCATAGCCGGAGGAGGTGCGACGGTCGAATCCTGAATGTTTGGCAGCTTGAAGCCCCAACTCATCCGACTCGCTTTCTACCACCATCAACTTCGGATCAATGTCCTTGATGAATCGGCTCGGCGTGTCAAACTCCATCTTTCCGAACCGCCACCTGTTTTTGGCACTTGTCATGATGCAATGCTTCTCTGCACGGGTGATGGCCACATAGAGCAGACGGCGTTCTTCCTCCATCTCGCGCATCGAGCCCATCGACAGCGGACTTGGAAAAATGTTCTCTTCCAGTCCGACGATGAAGACGGTGGGAAACTCCAGTCCCTTGGCGGCATGCACGGTCATCAGTGACACCCGGCTCTCTTCGCCGTCATCGCTGTCCAAATCAGTGAGCAAAGCGACTTCCTGAAGATAGTCGGTGAGATAAATTTCGTTCTCCCTACCCTCTTCTTTCTTGCTTTCACAGAAATCTTTCATCCCCGCCAGCAGCTCTTCTACATTCTCTTGTCGGGCCAGTCCTTCCGGATCGCTGTTGGAGTAGATGTCGGCAATGAATCCACTTGTCTTCATAATCTCATTGCCCAACTGATATACATCTGTGTAAGAAGCTTTTAAGACAAATCCCTCCATGAGATCTTTAAACCGATTGATCTTGCCAATTGTGCCTTGATTCATCCCTTGGAGATATTGTTCAGGATTGAATATGACCTGCCAGAAACTCACCGCATGGCTGCGAGCCGAGTCTGCTATCTTTTGTATGGTCACGTTCCCGATGCCCCTGGCCGGGTAATTGATGATGCGCTTGAAAGCCTCTTCATCATCAGGATTGACGACCAGACGAAAATAAGCGATGATGTCTTTAATCTCCTTGCGCTGATAGAAGCTCAAACCGCCATAGATACGGTATGGAATGTTTTGTTTTCGCATCTCCTCCTCGAAACTTCGGCTTTGCGCGTTGGTTCGGTACAAGATGGCAAAGTCGCTGTAGGGTGCGTTCTCTTGCCTGGCGATACGCTTGATGTCCTTGCAAACCACGAATGCTTCTTCCTTGTCAGAATAAACGGGTTTGAAGATAATCTTCTCCCCCTCATCGTTCTCACTGAACACATCTTTGGGTATCTGCCGTTGGTTGTGTTTAATCAAGCTGTTGGCTGCCTGCACGATTCTCTGTGTAGATCGGTAATTTTGCTGAAGCTTGAAGAGGCTCGAGCCTTCGTATATCTGTTGGAAATCCAAGATGTTATCGATGTTGGCTCCACGAAATCCGTAGATACTTTGCGCATCATCGCCCACCACGCAGATGTGACGATGCTCTTTGGTCAGCAGCCATACGATGCATTGCTGGGCGTAGTTGGTGTCCTGATATTCGTCAACCAGCACATACTGGAAGCGCTGGCAATATTTTTGTCGGATGTCTTCATGCTCTTTCAGCAATCGATAGGTCAAGACGAGCAAGTCGTCAAAGTCCATGGCATTGGCCTTGCGGCATCGCTGTACATAAGCCTCGTAAACAGAATGAAGCTCGGGCATGCGACTGTTTCGGTCGCGGTTCAGGAGTTCTGGCCTGCCGGAATAGTCGTGAGGCGTGATGAGCTGGTTTTTGGCTTTGCTGATAACGGCATGCACGCCGGCTGGCCTGTACACCTTGTCGTCAAGCCCCATTTCCTTGATGATGGTCTTGAGCAACGACCGGGAATCACTTTCGTCATAGATGGTAAAGCCCGAAGTGTAGCCGACAGCATCGGCCTCGATGCGTAAAATACGGGAAAAAATGGAGTGAAATGTCCCCATCTGGATGTGCCTGGCCGTCTCTTGTCCCACCAACTGTGCGATGCGCTGCTTCATCTCGTTAGCCGCTTTGTTGGTAAACGTCAAAGCCAAGATAGACCAGGGCTTCATGCCTTGTTGTACCAAATAAGCTATTTTGTAAGTCAACACACGCGTCTTACCCGACCCGGCGCCTGCGATGACCAGCTGTGGACCGTCGTTGTAAGTAACAGCCAAGCGTTGTTCTTGATTTAATTGTGACAACAAATCTTTCATTTTTTCTTGTGGTAGACACCTCCTTTGGTGGTGTTTGGATTAATATCCTCTCCCTCCTTAGGGAATGACGGAATGAATTTCATCTCATGCTCTATCCTTCTTTGTCTTAACCGAACATACCCACTGGGGGCTTTGCTGCTGAACCGAATGGGGTTTGGCAGTGTAGCGGCGATGAGTGCGCATTCTGAACGAGACAGTTCACTGGCCGTCTTACCGAAGTTATAGCGAGCTACGGCATCCACTCCGTAAATCATGTCCCCCATCTCGATGGAATTCAAATACACCTCCATGATGCGTTGCTTGCTCCACATCAACTCAATGAGCGCGGTGAAATAAACCTCGAAACCTTTTCTTATCCATGAACGTCCTGGCCAAAGAAAGACGTTTTTCGCCGTTTGTTGCGTGATGGTGCTTGCTCCCCGCTTCTTCCCGGTCTTGTCTTTGATGTTGTGAACGGCAGCTTTCTCGATGGCATCGTAGTCAAAACCATGGTGCAACAAGAATCGCTGGTCCTCACTGGCCATCACGGCAACAGGCATGTGTCGTGAAATATCGTCCATTGGCACCCAATGGTGACGTATCTTGAATTCACCTTTCTCGAAGCATCGAATCACCATCAATGGGGTGACATACACGGGAAAGAAACGGTACTCCACCACTGCCAGAATGGTGGAAACAAAAAAAAACACGATGATTCTTCGTAGGAAACGCACTATAATACTCATCATTCAAACAAAAAGGGGCACCATCAACAAGCACCCCCTCACTATTCTTCTTAAAATTTCAGTTAAGTTTACCGTTGTTTGCCTTCTCTACCATTTCAGGACTGGCATACAGAAACACTTCCACGCGGCGGTTCAGCTGGCGTCCAGCCTTGGTTTCGTTGGTAGCTACGGGTTGTGAGCTGCCCATACCCGACACGTTTTTGAACTGACTGGAAGAGACGCCACAGCTCTTGAGATAACTCACCACGCTCTGCGCCCGGTCGTTGCTCAATGGGATGTTGATGCCGTCATTGCCGGTTGAGTCGGTATGTCCGTATACATCAATGTGGCAATCCTTGTTGTTCTTCAGCACGATAGAGAACTTCGCCAACTCATTCTTGCTGCCTTGATTCAAATTGGCCTTGCTGCTGGCGAACAAGATGCCGCTGTCAAAGGTAACTTTCACGGCATCCAGCCCGTTTTTGTCTTTCACCTCTTCAATCTTGGCATTCTGAACTTGCGCTGCGGTTTCTTTCGCCACCTTGTCCATGTGTCGGCCAATCATGGCGCCTGCGCCTGCTCCTACCGCGCCACCGATGGCGGCTCCAACGCCTGCGTTGCCTGCTATTTTCCCGATGATGGCTCCTAAGACGGCGCCACCGCCAGCACCCGCCAAAGCTCCCGTTCCCTGTTTAGTGGAACAACTGAAGGCGGCCAAAAGGCAAAGAGCCAATGTCATAACTTTCATTTTCTTCATACTCACATAGTTTTGTGTCTATATTTATAATTGCAAAGATAATTCTTTTTATCGCATCATGATGTGCATGTCAACATTTTTTTGTAATTTTGCGTCAAATTTAAGCAATACAAACTCATGGTCAAAAGGGATGTCACAATGATGCAACACGAATATCCCTTTTAATGAAGCAAATAACTATTCATCAAGATAACATGGCAAAAGAATTAAAAGATTTGACCAAAAGGTCTGAAAACTACAGTCAATGGTATAATGATTTGGTTGTCAAGGCTGATTTGGCTGAACAATCGGCAGTGCGAGGCTGTATGGTCATCAAGCCATATGGCTACGCCATCTGGGAAAAGATGCAGCAACAGTTGGACAAGATGTTTAAGGAAACTGGAGCGCAAAATGCTTATTTCCCTCTTTTGATACCAAAATCGTTCCTAAGTCGCGAGGCTGAGCATGTGAAAGGTTTCGCAAAAGAATGCGCGGTCGTCACGCACTATCGGCTTAAATCATCAGAGACAGGCGACAGCGTGGAAGTGGATCCCGCTGCAAAACTGGAAGAAGAGCTGATCATCCGCCCCACTTCAGAAACCATTATATGGAACACATATAAGAATTGGATACAGTCTTGGCGCGACCTCCCATTGATGTGCAACCAGTGGTGCAACGTCATGAGATGGGAGATGCGTACACGTCCGTTCCTGAGAACGTCAGAATTCTTATGGCAGGAGGGTCACACTGCCCACGCAACGCGCGAGGAAGCTGAAGAAGAAGCACGGAAAATGCTCAAGGTGTACGCCGACTTTGCAGAGCAATGGATGGCCGTTCCCGTGGTTCAGGGCGTGAAGAGCGAGACCGAACGCTTTGCGGGAGCCCTCAACACCTATACCATTGAAGCCATGATGCAAGACGGAAAAGCATTACAGAGCGGCACCAGTCATTTCTTAGGTCAAAACTTCGCCAAATCATTTGACGTCACCTTCTTAAACAAGGAGAACAAGCCTGAATACGTTTGGGCGACAAGCTGGGGCGTATCCACACGTCTGATTGGCGCGCTGATCATGACACACTCTGACGACAACGGTTTGGTGTTGCCGCCAAAGCTCGCCCCCATTCAGGTCGTCATCATTCCTATTGCTAAGAATGAGGAGCAGCTGAAGGCCATTTCTGATAAGCTGAATCCGTTCATGGAGAACATGAAAGACCTCGGCATCACTGTGAAATACGATGACAGCAACAACAAACGTCCAGGATTCAAGTTTGCGGATTATGAATTAAAAGGTGTTCCCGTGCGCCTGGTGATGGGTGGACGAGACCTTGAGAACAACACCATTGAAGTGATGCGCCGCGACACTCTGGAGAAAGAAACCATTCCCGTTGAAGGATTGGCCGACCACATCAACAAGCTGCTTGACGACATTCAAGCAAACATTCTGCAGAAAGCCAAAGACTATCGTGACGCTCATATTTATGAATGCGATAACTATGACGAGTTTAAGGAGAAGATAAAAGATGGCGGATTCTTCCTTTGTCACTGGGATGGCACCGAAGAAACAGAAGCCAAAATTAAAGAAGAAACACAAGCAACCATCCGCTGCGTGCCATTTGGCTTTGAACAGACACCAGGCGTTGACATGGTTTCAGGCAAACCGGCTAAACATCGTGTCATTATCGCTCGCAGTTATTAATTATTAAACGACAAAAATGGACTGGATAATCGCATTGTTTACCAACAACGAGTCGGTTGCTCACATTGTTCTTCTCTACGCAAGCGTCATCGCTGTTGGCGTATTATTGGGAAAAGTTAAGGTCGGTGGCATCTCCCTGGGCGTTACCTTCGTGCTCTTCGCTGGCATTGTCGCAGGGCACATCGGATTCACCGCGCCCGTCAGCCTGCTGACGTTCATTCAGGATTTTGGCTTGATTCTGTTCGTTTTCTGCATCGGACTGCAAGTGGGTCCGGGCTTTTTTGAAAGTTTCAAGCGTGGCGGTGTCACCCTAAACATGCTCACTACAACGGCCGTTTTGCTCAACATCGCCGTGATGTTTGCCTGTTATTTCCTCTTTTTCGACACCAATGACGCAAAAAATCTGCCCATGATGGTAGGCACGCTTTACGGAGCAGTAACCAACACTCCTGGCTTGGGCGCAGCCAACGAGGCACTCACCTCTGTCTTTCCTGATGGTGACGTGCCCCAAATAGCCAGTGGATATGCCTGCGCTTATCCCCTTGGCGTGTTGGGTATCATCGCGGCAACCATCGCCATACGCTTCATTTGCAAAATAGACTTGAATAAAGAAGAGGACGAACTGACGCAAGCGGAAGATGACAATCCACATGCCAAGCCATGCCAAATTCGTCTTAACGTAGACAACTCATACATCGAAGGACGGTCGTTGCGGGAGATTTCTGAATTTCTGAACAGGGAATTCGTATGTACGAGATTGAAACATGATGACACCGTTGAGATTCCTAATGGCGAAACCGTGGTGCGCAAAGATGATGAGATGCTCATCGTTTGCGCGGAGTCAGACGCTGATGTCATCAAGAGCTTCGGACACGTTATAGAATCACCTTGGATTGAAGAAGAGGAGAAACAACCCATGATTTCTAAACGAGTGGTCATCACGAATTCGTCGATGAACGGAAAGGTGCTTGGCAAGATGCACTTCTCCAGCGTCTACGGCGTTAACATCACAAGAATCACCCGTCAGGGCATCGACTTGTTCGCCACCCACGACCTAAACTTACATGTTGGCGACCGCATCATGATGGTGGGTCATGAGGAAAACGTCAACCGCGTGGAACGCATGATGGGCAACTCCATGCGACGCCTCAACGCCCCCAACATCGCGACCATCTTCATTGGCATATTCATAGGAATCCTCTTTGGCAGTTTCCCCATTGCCATTCCCGGCATGCCTGTCCCATTGAAGCTGGGACTTGCCGGCGGTCCGCTGATCATTGCAATCTTGATAGGACGCTGTGGCCACAGGATGAAGCTGGTGACCTACACCACGACATCGGCCAACATGATGCTGCGCGAGATAGGTTTGGTTCTGTTTCTGGCCAGCGTGGGTATCAAAGCGGGGAATGGATTTGTCGACACCGTCATTCAAGGTGACGGACTGAAGTACGTCTATACCGGCATTCTGATTACCATCATTCCCATTCTCATAGTAGGCACCATTGCTCGCTTGAAGTTCAAATTCAACTATTTCACCATCATGGGCATGATAGCAGGTACTTATACAGATCCACCCGCGCTGGCATACGCTAATCAGGTTTGTTCGCATGACGCACCATCCACGGGTTATTCAACCGTATATCCGTTGAGCATGTTCCTCAGAATCTTCACAGCCCAACTAATCGTTCTGTTCTGCTGCGGATGACGTAAACACGCATACAACCCCGCATGAAATCAATTTAGGGCGGTTCTATTAATTAGCCTTGCAAAGCTGACTTATAGAACCGCCCTGAAACTTAACCTACACTTCACCACTGTCAACATAGACAAAGAGAATGTAAGCCTCAACTTTATTCACTTTTTATTATCAAAATATCTTCCAAAAACGGCAATCAAAAACATTCTGTCTAAAGGGCGGTTCTAAAAATTATCACCATAAAGTTTCTTTTATGTCAGTCTTTTTACGTTTTGTCATCTTGTGGACTCTTTTTGTATAAAACAGGCTGCGCCTCAACAATTCAAACAAGTTTGATTGTATTCGGCTTG
>CAMPYJ010000042.1 GCA_946998205.1 uncultured Prevotella sp.
ACCACAAAAACAGCCTCGCAATCTGACAAAGCTAATTTATAGAACCGCCCTAAAACAAAAGGATAATGAGAAAGCAAAAAGAAAAGAAGCGGGCATATTGCAAGCCCATGACTTGCCTCATAGCCATGCCGGGCCGCATGTCACTAATGGCAGGAAGCATTAACTCAGACATAGTTGGTACCAACGACGGTGGAGACATCAGCGGAGAAACCACTACCGACGACGACTCTATAGGTCAGGAAATAGACGACTGAAGGGGAAACATAGACACAGATACTGGTAGGGCGGTTCTGTCAGTCAGCCTCGCTTGCTTGCGAGACTGGTCTGCCGAACCGCCCTTTGGTAATTGTACATTGGCTGAAATTCCACAAGTATTGAAAACCGTTAGAATACGACTTTTGCCGTCAGCATTTTTCCTCCCTCGTCATCAGTACAGCGAACGATGTAGGTTCCACTCAACCGTACGCTGAACGCTGCCTCCGTTCCTTCTATATGATGCTGCATGATGAGTTTTCCGTCAAGTGAATAGAGGCTAACCCATGAAGCGGCAAATGGTGAACGCACTCTCAAATGATGGTTGAAAGCGGAAACTGCGAACTCACAACCTGCACTTGTCTCGTTAATGCCATTGATGCAACCGCTACCATCACCCATCACTTTTGGTTTCCAATTTCTTTCCAACGCCAGACTGGTGTCGCTTGTCAGCGCAGCCTCGTCAGATGACGCTCCGTTTAATAGGTTTGGCTTGTTTGGAAGTTTGCTCAATTTCGGCAATTGCTTGTACATGTCATTGAGTTCGCAGGCGGTCATGCCATTATTCGCGAATCCTATGATTTTTAAATTTAGACAGTCTTTAATGTCAACGCGATGTAGTTTATTGCCCGACATGGCCAGCTGTTCCACACGTTTGGTACCCCTTAAAACAACTGAAGTCAAGTGGTTGTTTCTAAGGTTTACTAATTTGAGAGCTGAAAGATTGTCGAATGTCACGTTTTCCAATTCATTGTCAGGAACCAAGACCTTCTCCAAGACATCGTTGTTGGCAGGGAGCGTCAATGTTTTCATCTTGCATTTGTCGGCCACGATGAATTTCAAGTTGTCGCAATGTGAGAGATTGGCACCAGTCAGCAAACTGTTTGAACACCAAAGTTTAGTTAATTTGCTCAAAGGAAGGAAGTTCAGCGTTTCTATTTTGCAATTGCTGAATCCCAACTCTTCCAATTCTGTATTCTTGTCCAAGTTTAAAGATGCGAGATTAACATTGTCTTTGAGTGCGAGATACTTCAAACTTACAGATTTCGCAAGGTCGATGGATGAGATTTTTGTTGCCATCGCATATAAAGTGTGCAGTACTGGCGACTCGACTTTCAGTGTTTTAATCGGATTTCCTGAACAGTCAAGATTCTCAAGTGCTTTGTATGGCGATAAGTCAAGACTTGAAAGGCGGTTGTTCTTGCATAAGAGTTCTGTCAAAGGTGCGTCAACAGGCATGACGAGCGTCTCTAAAGCACACGCGTTGGCTATGACATTCCTTACTTTGTGACAATTGGCCAAATCCAGTTTGCTGAGTTGTTTCATCCGGGAGCAATCAATATAAGAAAGGTTAGGACACTTGCTGAGATCCAATTCCTTTAGGAAATTTTGTGAAGCTACCAAGCGGATGAGTTTGGTACAATTCGTAAGATTGATTTCTTGAAGTGAATTGCTGCCGAAAATCTCTATATTTTGAATTTCAGCGCTTTGCGAGAAATCAATTTTTGATAAGTAGTTATGAGCAGCCTGAAGCACTTCTAATTGCGGGCAGCGTGTGATGTCAAGTGCTTTCAGCTTATTTGCCATACAGTTCAGCTTGGTAATGTTTCCCTTGATTTTCAAATCAGGACCTTTAACCTCTGATTTAAATTCACTGAAATCAGTGCCTACCATATAGCTTACATCCTTTCCGTCACCCCAATCAATACTGACGGGCGTGTTGGGTTGGCTTGCAGCAAGCGCGAAGCTCATCTCTCCTTTGGTTTGAACCGTAGTCATCGACACCTCACCGGCGCGCTCGTTGGTTACAGCTATGCCGCAAGATTGAAGTACGGATGATAGTTGAAGTTGTCCGTCACATGGGTCTACAACAGAGGCGACAACGCGATATTTATCAGCTTGGAAATGGTCTATGGTGAAGGCATCTGACTCAAAAGAATATGTGTTATCTTCATTCACCTTCAATTCGTAACCCTCAACGGGGCTAATCATCTTTACGAACTTGTTGTAAACAGTGCCCTCGGGAATCTTCACCGCTTCGTTTTCGTCAGGCTCAGGAATCGGAGTGTTTTCAACAAGGTACACGTTCATGCGCAGACCCTTGGTGTTTTGTATTGAAGATATGGTACCCTTTATCTTGCAGACAAACTTACCATCGCTTACCTGCGACACCGATGGTGTCATTTGAGCAAACCCTGGTCCGTAGAACGAACGTGACAACAGAAAATCGTAGATGTCGGTTTGCACGTCGCTGATTCTCATCGCAGGTGTGTAAATTGACAAGTTTCTTAATTCTTCATGATTGTTCAACGACCCGTATGGCGTCATCAAGTTTCTGTCTACCATCACACGCGGCATGGCTCCAATCTTATATTTTGCCGCAAGTTCGTTTTCACCTGAGGCTGCCGTAAACTTTTTTTCTCCAGCCTTTCCAACGAATGTGATAAATTCGTACCGATTAGGCTGTCGGGTCCTGTATTTCATCATGGAAACACTGGTTACAAGTCCACGGTAAAGTTTGAAAGCCTCCTTGTCCGTAGGGTCAATGAACGTTTCAACCACATGGGTTGGACGGCGATAGGTTTTATCGATACAATATTTTCTGAAAGGCCTGACGTAAGTTTTTAAATCAACATCAACGCCATTTAACCTTGAGGGCTTGATGTAGATAAGGTGCGGCTGCGTGTCTTCGGGTGTTTGAAAGGTGATGAACCCTACGCCGTCACGCATTTTTTGTCCTGGTGAGAGTTGAAGGTCGTTGCGGATTTTGTGTCTTAAAGTAGAACGGTCATTGTCAAACCAATATTCAAATTCTACGGAATTGATTGCGGTTTTCGAGAAATTGTCCAAATAAAACGCATAAAAGATTGGTTCGTTGAGTGTTTTGTCAGACTGCGGGAAGAAGTTAGAACCATAGAAGTCATCAAAGACAACACCTTCAAACTCGGGCGGCAACTTGACCGCGGCGTCTCCGGCTTCCATTTTTCGCAGCCTTTCGGAGTTTCTCTTCAAGTCTTGTGCGAAGCTTAATGTACTAAATAAGCATGCCATAAACGCAAGACTCACCAATCGTAAATGTCTTCTTTTCATAGAAAATTAAAATTTTAGTGAATAAATCAAGGAGCTACTCTTCTTATTTAGGAGCGGTTCTATAAATTACCGCCGTATAGTTTTTTATGTCTGTCTTTTTACGTTTTGATTTATTCTTTTTGTGTTATACTATATTATAGTTGCAAATATAGTTAATATTTTTATATTTTGAAAGTAATTTCGTTAAATCTGTACTAAAAAATTATCTTTCCATGGGTTTGTTGTTTCTATTCACATAGTTTTTCAACACTCTGTTCAGGGCGGTTCTATAAATTAGCTTTGACAAATTGCGAGGCTGTTTTTTGTGGTCAATTTGTTTGTGAGTGAAGGAGCATAGCGGGCTATACGACTGAACGAACAAACAAATTGAACCAAAAACGGAGCAAGCCGAATACAATCAAACTTGTTTGAATTGTTGAGGCGCAGCCTGTTTTATATAAAAATAGTACACAAGATGACAAAACGTAAAAAAGACTGACATAAAAAAACTTTACGGTGGTGATTTATGGAACCGCCCGTTACTGAATTCCTATGAGCTTATGTAATTGCAAAGACAGTTTCCATTGGGGGTGTGTTTTCACAAACTGAATTGCTTGCTGCATAATTTCTTTATTCCTCAATTCATCGCCCACGTCACAAGGTTGCACATACCGTTCCTCCGACTCGATGCCAAATGTGCTTATCGGGTGTATGCCATCATACACCACCTTTATCTCGTTGGCTTGCTTAATATGTACGTCTCCAGCTTCTATAAATGCCTTTTTTGGCGAACAGGTTACCCAATCAACGCCTTTAGGAATGGGATGAGTGCCATTGGTTTCCATCGAAACATAATAACCATGTGCGTGAAAAAGCTGCAACAGTTCAGGCGTTACTTGCAAAGTAGGCTCTCCTCCAGTGATGACAACAAAGTTACAGGGCGCATATTGTTGCACGTTTTCTATAATTTGTTGTGCAGACATTTCCGTAAACGCATCAAAATTCGTATCGCAGAACGAGCAGCGTAGATTACATTTAGCAAACCTTACAAACACGGCTGCCCTACCTGCATGATGCCCTTCGCCCTGCAGTGAATAAAATATTTCGTTAACCTTATAGGTGCGCGCGTCGCGATTCATTTCCGGCTATATTTACATGACGAGGTTTTCTATACCCACAATCTTTGTTTCGTCTATCGCCTGAGCCACGTTTCCCTCGCTTTCCCGCACCTCTGCCTTATAACACTCGTCGAATTGATTAACGACCCATCGCGCAATATTCTCCGCCGTAGGATTATAGGGAATGACGTCGTTGATGTAAGCATGGTCTAATTGATCGTGAATAGCCTTCTTGATGTGCGTAAAATCGAACACCATCCCATCGGCGTTCAATTTGTCTCTCTTAAAGAGATACACGGTAATTATCCAGTTATGCCCATGCAAACATTGGCACTTGCTTTCGTAAGAGAGCGAAAGCCGGTGAGCCGCACTGATTTCCATACGTTTGGATACGCAATAAATCATATTTCTTGATGTTACCAGTAGGCGTTGAAAGAACGGCATGGGTTCTTTCCTCACCTCTTTTAATTTCTATTTGTTATCAATGCCTTTTTAGTCTTCGTATGGTGTGTCGTCCTTGATACCTGCAAACGCCAATGCCTCTTTGCGCTCAACGCATGTCCCACACTTGCCACACTGCCTGTCTCCGCCCTTATAACACGACCAGGTTTCGGCATAATTGATACCCAGTTTCTTACCCCGCAAGGCTATCTCGCCTTTGCTAATCTGCGTATAAGGTGCCAAGATGGTGACACCCTCAAAGGTTCCGGCAGCCATGGCTTGCGAAAAACTGTCAATAAACTCTGGTCTACAATCGGGGTATATGGTATGATCGCCGCCATGGTTGGCAATCATCACATATTTCAAATGGTTGCTTACAGCCAATCCGCATCCCACGGCCAGCATGATTCCATTGCGGAAAGGCACAACCGTCGACTTCATGTTCTCTTCCTCATAATGCCCTTCGGGAATGGCATCGTCACCTTCCAACAGACTGCTTTTGAAGTAATCGTGAATAAACGACAGGGGGATGACGATGTGCCGAATGCCTAATCGGTCGCAATGCATCTTTGCCAAGGGTATTTCTTTTTGGTTATGATTGCTGCCATAATCAAATGAAACGCCTATTGCTATACGCTGTTGGTACTCGTAAAGCATGGTGATGGAATCCATGCCACCACTCACAATAATCAAACTGTCTTTTTCCATTTTATTCCTTTCCATTCTTGTTATCCCCACTATGTCTTTCTGCCTGCGAAGACAGATAATCTACTAAGTTGTTCGCCATGGGGTAGAGTCCAACTTGTATCTACGTTTTTCTTTATCAATAACTCCGCTAATTCTCATTTAGTCAGTTAAAAATAAGATGGTTGATTCATGAATTTCAACTCATTCCGCATCTTATGCGCACACACCTAACCAAAAGTTACTTAGTCATGCCATCAAAGAACTCCTTGGCTGGCAGCGGATAGCCGCGTAAGCATTCGCTCAACTCTTAACGAACTATTGTGAAATTGTCATAGTGGCTTTATCAAATGCTTTTGCAAAAATACGAAATGAATCTGAGTACAGCAAGCAAAATGCCGGAAACCATCCCGTCAAACGGTAAAGAAAAAACACGGAAAACAGTAGTGCCCCTCTTTTTCAGAGCCACGTATTCCTGTGGCCCCTTGAGCAAAAACAGCCACTACATTATGTAGGTGAAGACAGTTCATGATGATGAATTTTCTTGACATCGTACCGCTTCAAATTTCGCTTATTTCAAAACAACTTTGGTTGTTGTGCAAATTCGCCCAAAATAGACTATGTCCTTATTTGGTTGATTATTAATGCATTACGCCAGCATGGTGATAACATGTGTCCATCTCACATGCGATTTTAGGGTAAAAGCATTGCTATTAGGGTGAAATATGCATGCTTTTACCTGCTTAGACCATACAGATTGACGGTCAAAATGATGCTGTTAATGGTGTAAAAACAAAGATTTGAGGGTGAAAATCGTTTTTTCTTGCCACAATAACCGCCGGCATGTATCCTCCATGCCTATCGTTTTTTTCTATATTGAAAGTACGGAAAGACTGTTTTAACCCTGTTTTTTGGGTAAAAAATCGAACAAATTTCGGGATGCAAATGTGCCCGCTCGGGCAAGCACTCATGTACTTCGTGAAGCTCGCAAAGAACGGTCAATGCGGCGGGAAGCCATGACCGCCGCCGTCATACTACCAGCCGTGCGCCCGCGGGGGTCAGGGCATCAGCTTGTCGTGCACCATCCTGTACATGTATTGTTGGATGATGGCTTTCAGTTCTTGCTCCATCTTACGCTGTTCCTTCACCCTTCCTTTCAGGTTGTGGCGCATCAGCAGGTCGTCCAAGGCATAGATGCCGCGCGTTTGCTTACCGTCGAACTGCAACACATAGCCATACTTACAATACTGATAGATGCCGTTGAGGTAGTTCACGGCGTAGGTCTCCCGTGCGGGAGTGGTCATCAGGTCGCAACCGAACGACAAGAACGGCTTGTCGTAGCCCAACAGGCTCAGCACGGTGGGCAGGATATCTATCTGCTGCGCGATGCCGTCGTGCATGCCCACTGGCACTTCTCCACTGGGATCAAAGATGATGAGTGGTGCCGAAAATCCGCCGATGTCGGTCTGATACTGCGCATGGTCGCTCAGGTTGGTGTGGTCGCTGGTCAGCACGAAGAGGGTGTTCTTGTACCACGGTTGCCGCTTGGCCGCCTCGAAAAACTTGCCGATGGCCATGTCGGTATAGCGTATGCACTTGTGGATGGGCAGTCCCTCTTCGGGATACACGTCCTTGTATTTTTCCGGAATGACGTAGGGCGTGTGGCTCGACACGGTGAAACAGGCCGTCATGAAGGGTTCTTTCATCTCGCCAATCTTCGCGCACCAGTATTGCAGGAAAGGCTCATCCCAGATGCCCCAGTGCCCGTCAAAGTCGGCATCGCCGCCAAATCGGTGGTCGGCGGCATAGTCTTGTCGGCCATAGTACGCTTGGAAGCCCACCTTGTTGGCAAAAGCCAGGAACCCCATGCTGCCCCGGTTGGCACCGTGGAAGAATGCCGTGTGGTAGCCCTCGCGCGCCAACAGGCCGGCCATGCTGGTGTAATCGTTCATCGAGGCGTTGGTGAGCACGAACGGTTCTTTAAACATAGGAATGCCACAAAGCACGGATGGCATGCCGTCGATGCTCTTCCGTCCGTTGCAGAACGAGTATTTGTAGGTGGCGCTTTGCCTGATGAGCCGGTCAACGCATGGAGTGTAGCCCTTGTACCGGCCGTTTTCGAGCTGTTGGTTGAAAGCACCGATATACTCGCGGCCAAAACTTTCGACGATCAGCACCACCACGTTCTTCTTTTGGAACGCATGCGTGGGCTTTAAACGGTGTATCGGCGTGAACACCTTGGCGGCTGCCTCGATGTTGGGATAATAGGCAGGAACGTCGAAAACGTTCTTCCCAATGGTTCTGATCAGCGAGAACGGCGTGTTGAGTACCAGCGCACACTCGGTTGGACGGCGCACATATTGGTTGGCGTTGTTGACGGTGATGGGGCGTATGCCCGAGGCCAGTCCGCCCCGGCAGGCACCGATGATGAGAGGAGTGAGCAAGGCCAGCAGCACAAACTGGATGAGGCCGAACTTCCATCGCTGAGCGGCGGTGGTATAATTTGTGTGCACGGTGCGGGGCATGACGTAGAGTTTCCACAGCAGGGTGATGACCACGATGGCCAACAGCACGAGATACCAGTGGCCAACAAACTCGCCCCAGAACACGTCGGCGAGGTTGTTTTCGTTGCGAAATTCACTGAAAACGCTCGTCGTGGTGCGCCGCAGGGTGTAAGGGAAGTACACCGAGTCGCACAAGTTGATAATCAGCGTCAGCGCATTGATGACCACGAACACCCATTTGCACAGCAAATGATAGCCTCTGCGCTCCTTAATCCACAGCGGAAAGAGCATCAGCAGGACGTACGGGACATTGGTGTAGGCGATGGCAGAGCGGTCGAAGACGTAGCCACCGTAGAACAATTCGGCCAGATGGGCCAGCGACAGGTTGCCGGAGAAATAGCTGTAATTCTCGAAAAGGAATTCCACCCGGGCGATGAGGTATGCCGCGAATGCCATCAACAGGTTGACGACCATGGCGCCGAAAGGCCCGAAAGAAGTGTGTAGGAATGTAGCTTTTACTTGTTTCATCATTGCCTTAAACCTCTTGCATGTCATGCAGTTTTTTGTAATACCCCTCTTTGGCTATCAGTTCTTCGTGCGTACCTCGCTCCACGATGCGTCCTTCGTGCAGCACACAGATTTCGTCAGCGTGCTTGATGGTGGACAGGCGGTGAGCGATGGCCACCGTGGTGCGGGTGTCCATGAGCCGCTCCAGGGCATCTTGCACCAAGCGCTCGCTCTCGGTGTCGAGGGCGCTGGTAGCCTCGTCGAGTATCAGTATGGGCGGATTCTTGAGGATGGCGCGGGCGATGGAGATACGCTGACGCTGTCCGCCGCTCAGCTTGCTGCCCCGGTCTCCGATGTTCGTGTCGAATCCTTTCTCCGACTCCATGATGAATTCGTAGGCGTTGGCGATGCGAGCGGCACGGTCTACCTCTTCTTGCGTGGCGTGGTCAACGCCGAAGGTGATGTTGTTGAAGAACGTGTCGTTGAACAAGATGGCTTCTTGGTTTACGTTTCCGATGAGCTGTCGCAAGTCGTGTACGCCCAAGTCATGCACGTTGACACCGTCGATGAGTACCTCACCCTTCTGCACGTCATAGTATCGCGGAATCAAGTCGACCAACGTCGACTTTCCACTGCCGCTCTGTCCCACCAGCGCCACCGTCTTTCCTTTGGGAATCACCAGGTTGATGTCGCGCAACACCCACTGTTCCGCATACCTGAACGACACATGCCGGAACTCGATTTGGTGCTCGAAGCTGTTGACGTGTATGGGGTTCTCGGGTTCTTTAATCTCTTCTTCAGCCTTCAGTATCTTGTCTACCCGCTCGATGGACGCCAGTCCTTTCATGACGGAATAGCTCGCCTTTGACAGTTCTTTCAGCGGGTTGATGATGCTGTAGAGCATCACGAGGTAATAAATGAACGTGGGTCCGCTGAGCACCTGCTCGTTCAAGACCAGCGTACCACCAAACCATAACACGATGACAATCATCACCGTACCCAGAAACTCGCTCATGGGGTGAGCCAATTGCTGCCGTATGGCGACCTTGAGGATGCTGTCGCGGTAGTTGGAGTTGGTCTTGTCAAAGCGCGCGTTCATCTTTTCTTCAGCCGAGAAGGCCTTGATGATGCGCAGTCCGCCCAACGTTTCTTCCACCTGGCTCATGGTGTCGCTCCACAGACTCTGCGCCTGCACGCTGTTTTGTTTCAGCTTTCGTCCCACCAATCCCATGAACCAGCCGAAGAGAGGAACGAAGAGAATGGTGAACAGGGTGAGCTGCCACGAGATGACGAGCAGCGTGATGAAGTAGGCTGTCACGAGGACGGGATTCTTGAACAGCATGTCCAGCGAGGCCATGATGGAGTTTTCTATCTCCTGAACGTCTCCGGTCATGCGGGCGATGATGTCGCCTTTGCGCTCCTCTGAGAAGAACCCAAGCGACAGGCTCGTAATCTTTTGGTACAGCTGGTTGCGTATGTCGCGCACCACACCCGTCCTGATGGGCATCACACTGGCTGAGGCGAGAAAGTAAGAGCCGGTCTTGAGAAACGTCATGAAGGCCAAGAGCAAGCCGATGAGCAGCAGGGTGGCGGTGGCCCCGTAATGGTCGACCATGGTCTGCACATAGTAGTTGGCGTTGTTGTTCAGCACGTCGGGCAGCTCTTTCATGGACGAAGGCCAGGGCATGAGCTTGGACACGCGCGCCTGACCTATGTTAAAGAGGATGTTGAGAATGGGGATGAGGGCTGCGAAAGAGAAAATGTTCAATACCGCAGACAGAATGTTGAACAACACGGAAAGCCCCAAATAACGCTTGTAGGGTGCTACAAAACGTCGCAAAACCTGTATGAATTCTTTCATGTAATCACAGAATGACGCGGAAAGCAGAAAACCACAGCCTCTCTTTCCGAATGCTGAAATGTAGTTTATGCGCTGCAAAGATAAGCCAATTATTTAGAAATGACAACTTTGCCCTTATATTTTTGGCTTGCGGCAGAATGGCGCACGCCTTGACGCCGACAAACGTTTTCTTTGCTTGTGCATGTCGTTTGGTTTGCTTACCTTTGCCACCTGAACGAACGACAAGAAGCCTTTCGCGCCTCATTGCGGGCAGATGATGAAGGGCATCTATATGTATTGAACATAAAAAGAGACAAGTATGAGCAAATTAGTAGTCAACTCTTACGATGAGTTTGCTGCCCTTGAGGGCAAAGAATTGGGCGTATCAGACTGGTTGCAGATTGACCAGGAGCGCATTAATCTATTTGCTGACGCGACATTGGACCATCAATGGATTCACGTGGACACTGACCGCGCCAAGAAAGAGAGTCCGTATCAAAGCACCATCGCGCATGGCTATCTGACGTTGTCACTGCTGCCTTACCTCTGGTCGCAGGTCATTGAGGTGAACAACATCAAGATGTTGGTCAACTATGGCATGGACAAGATGCGCTTCGGACAGGCGGTCGTCACGGGAAGCAGAGTGCGCTTGGTGACCAAGCTGCATGCCATCAGCAACCTACGCGGCATCTGCAAGACCGAAATCAACTTCAAAATAGAGATTGAAGGGCAGCGCAAACCGGCCTTGGAAGGTATTGCTACCTTCTTGTATTATTTCGAATAGCATGCCATAGTCAGGTTTGTGCGCCGTTAAGGGGATGGCGAATGCCTGCTCTTCTCTGCCCTTTATTAGGCGCATAGCGTGTATCATGCTTGCCCCTTAGCGCATGTTTTCAAATGAAGTAGTATGCCCAATCATCCCCTGTTGCATCCCTCATCCTTCACAACCTCGTGTTTTCACCCATTGAACGCGAACGTGGAGCGACCGTTGAGGCTGAACAATCCCTTTCGTTACCAGCCCCATCCTTTGGCTTTGTTGGCCATAAAGTGCGTCCAGGAGTACATCCCAAGCATGCGAACGTGGCAGGGAGAGGTGGAAAGGGGAAAAATGTTCGGGGTTTTGGTGGTTGAAGATCAGCATCAACAGCTGGGCTTTTTGGCGGCTTATTCAGGACAAATCGAGGGCAAGAGCAACTGGGCGGGCTTCGTTCCCGCCGTGTTTGATTACCTACAGCCGCAAGGTTATTTCAAAAAACATGAAGAACGAATCACGCATATCAATGCGCTGGTGGAACACGAGGAAAGGGATGCTGGCTATTTGGCGATGAAAGCGGAACTTAAATGCTTGGAAAATGAGGCGCAACAAGCATTTGCTGCGTTTCAAAACCGCTTGAAAGAGGCAAAGCTGAAGCGTGACCTTCTGCGGAAAACTTCCCCGCTTTCGGAAGAAGAAGAGGCCGAACTCATTCGGGAAAGTCAGTTCATGAAGGCCGAACTGCGCCGCATCAAGCACCGTTGGGAAGCGGTCTTGACAGACAAACGAGCCGGGCTGGCGCAGCATGATGACCGCATTGGGCGACTGAAAGAACAGCGCAAGCAGCGGTCAGACGCCCTGCAACGGTGGTTGTTTACTAATTTCGTGATGCTCAACGCACGGGGTGAGCAGCGCAATCTCCTTAATATTTTCGCCGAAACGCCGCAACATGTTCCACCTGCGGGGGCGGGAGAGTGCTGCGCTCCCAAACTGTTGCAGTACGCTTATCAGCACCATTACAAGCCTATCGCGATGGCTGAGTTCTGGTGGGGAGCCTCACCAAAGGCTACCATACGGCACCATGGCGAATGTTACCCAGCCTGCCGGGGCAAATGTCTGCCCATTCTTCGCTTCATGTTGCAAGGTCTTGAGGTGGACGATGAATATCCAGAAGATGCTGAACCCATGCGGTTTCAAGCGGTATATGAGGATGATGACCTCGTTGTCGTGAACAAACCAGCTGGGTTGTTGTCCGTTCCAGGACGCTCAAGCCGCCCCTCTGTCCTGTCAATCTTGCGGGAAATGATGCCTCAAGACATGCCGTTGCATGCCGTACATCGTTTAGACATGGCAACGTCTGGACTGCTCATCGTGGCCAAGAACATGAAGGTTTACCGCCATTTGCAAGCCCAATTCAAGGCTCACACCATCCAAAAGGAATACATAGCCGTACTGGATGGCGAGGTGACGCGGAAAGATGGTTCCATTAACCTGCCGCTACGCCCCGATTTACTCGACCGTCCACGACAAATAGTCGACCGCATTCATGGCAAACCGGCCGTCACTTTCTTCCGCGTTTTGTCAGTATATCAGGGAAAAACGCTGCTCGCTCTCTCGCCCATGACAGGCCGAACACATCAGTTGCGCATGCACTGTGCCCATCAAGAAGGACTGAATTGTCCCATCTTAGGTGATGAACTTTACGGTCATCAGGCTGACAGACTTTACCTGCATGCTGCTTCCATCACCTTTATTCATCCCGCCTCGGGCAAGCGCATGATGCTGAAAGCTCCCTTACCCGACAGCTTTAACAACGTAAAATAGGCTGCTTCAGACGGCAAACCATTTGTTTTTGCCAACTGAAACAGCCCATGTCATCGGTGATGTGAAAGGCTATCTTGTGCGAACTTAATGCCTGTTGCCCTCTTTCACAGGCTCTGTTGCCAACCTGTCGATGGTGTCATAAATCTTCTGCAGATAGGCTTGCCCACGCCTGAGATTCTTTCCAGGCCGCTTACCCCGATCCAAAACAACCTTCTTCGACACGTTATTGAAGACCACCTGATTGTCTTCATCCACCAAACCAAAGGCATCCGGGAACGTGAAGAATGCAAAATGAGGGGAGGACGGATTGAACATATCCTTGCTATAAGTAAACTCGTGATGCGCAATACCCATCTGTCCCAACAGCGTGGCGGCAATGTCAGTCTGCGAACCGCAGACGCCTACCGTACCAGGACCCTTGAGAGCGCCGCCCAAGAAGATGAGCGGAATTTGATAACGCTCTACGGACAGGTTGTCAATGTCCTGGGGATAACAGCCCAAATGGTCGGGAACCAGTACCACAAGCGTGTTCTTCCACAACGGCAGCTTCTTCAATTCGTCCACGAAATGGCCCACGCAGCTGTCGGTATAAGCAAACGCGTTGAGCGTCTTGTCATTCAAACGGTGGTACGGAACATCAAAGGGTTCGTGGCTGCTTGATGTCTGTACCACCTTGAACCACGGCTTTTGATGTTTGCCATGCTGCAAGATTGAGAGCACTTTCTCGAACAACAGATGGTCGGGCACTCCCCATTTGCTGAGCCTGTCCGACACGGGAAAGTCTTCATCACACACAATCGTCTCAAATCCTGTACCCTTCAGATACGACCGCATGTTGGTAAAATCGGCATCGCCACCATAATAATAATCGGCCGTATAGCCCACCTTGCGTAAGCATGCGGCAATGGAAGGCAAGTTTTGAGACACCTTTGGCATCTTCATGAGGCTGTTGGTGGGCAGCGAGGGGAATCCGCTGAGGATGGAAACAAGTCCTCTGTCGGTCCTAAAGCTCGTGGCATAGAAGTGGCGGAACAGCAAGCCTTCGGCCGAAAGCCTGTCCAGATTGACCGCCACATTGCGCTCTCCGCCCAGTGAAGCCATGAGCTTGGAGGAGAAACTCTCCATCACCACGAACAGAATGTTGGGCCGGGCGGTAGTCAATATCCACTGCCTGGGTGGCTGATAAGATTGATGTACAACGTCCTGGTCGTACATCTGTGCCACCAGCTTGCCGGCTTCGTCATCCTTCATGAAGCGATATTGCCGCTTGAAGTTTTCCTGTTGGAGCAATGAAACCAGCAGACTGAACAGTGGATTGGTCGCAGCATGGTTCAAACGCATGTTCTCACTGAAATATACTTTGCCTATATTCATGGTCGATGCCTTGAATCCTCCACGGATAGGGATGAACAAGGCCGCCCAAAGCAGCACGAAAAGCAGGGTAAAGAATGGTCTGTTGAGGGGCAAGAGCTTCTTTTCGAGCACGTCATCTCTCAGCAACAGATAAAACAAGGCATAGAGAAGGGCGGCCAACACCATGAAAGCCACGATGCCACCGATAAGTTCCCATGCGCCAGCACTGGCCAAAGCATCCCCCGGAGAGGAGCAGAAATAGAATAAAGGCGTGGCATCTAATCGGAATCCCCAATACCGATAGAGGACCAGGTCGATGACAAAGACGGCCGACAAGACGATGGCAATGACGGCAAAATAGGCCTTTGCCAGCCTTCTCCACAAACGTTTGCGCGACCAGATGGTGCAAATCAACAACAATCCAGGGATGATAGTGAGGTAGCCGGCCAACGAGAAATCCAACGGCAGACCATGGTAAGGCACCAAAAACCAATCTTTCCACGTTGCCTCTTTGAACAAAGACAGGTGGTAAAGCATGAACAGAGGCTTTTGAATGATAAAAATCAGGACAAAGAAGACATAGGTCAGAAAGAAATACTTAAAACGCGTTTTCATCACTTTTGTCACACAAAGAACATGATTAATATTTGGGCTATGATTACCCGGATGAACATTCCGATGGGATAAACCGTGGCATAGCTGATGCTGGGCGTGTCGCCCTCGATGGTGTCGTTGGCATACGACAGCGCCATCGGGTTGGCCATGGCGCCGCAAAGGATGCCGCAAATGGTTCCGTAGTCAAGTTTCCTGGTACGCAAAGCTATGCAACCCACAATCAAAACCGGTATGATGGTGAGCAGCGTACCGATGCCTACCCACAGCAACCCTTCAGGACGGAACACCGTACCGAAGAAATCTTTGCCCGCGTCAAGCCCCAGACAGGCCAGATACATCGCCAGTCCCACCCTGCGGAGCATGAGGGATGCCGAGCGGGTGGTGTAAGAGATGAAACGCAGATGTGGCCCCAACGCGCCTACGAGGATGCCCATGATGATGGGACCGCCCGCGATTCCCAGCCGGATGGGCGAGTCCATGCCCGGGAAGCTGATGGGGATGGCACCCAGGGCCAGTCCTAAAATCAGCCCAAAGAAGATGCTTCCCACGTTCGGCTCGTTGAGTGTCTTGACCGAATTGCCCAAGAAGTGTTCGGCACCGTCTACTCCTTTCGGCTCACCGACAACGGTCAGACGGTCGCCATACTGCAACCTGAGATCGTTGGTGGCCAACAATTTCACATCCCCCCGGATGACACGGCTGACATTCACGCCGAAACTGTCGCGTAGGTGGATTCTTCCCAACAGCTTACCGTTGAGGGCCGTACGGGTCAGCACGATGACGCGCGACTCCACCTTGCGGTCGATATGATTCCAGTCTATCTCTCCTTTGTTCCAATCGCGCTCAACCTTCTGACCGAACAGAATCTCCAAGCCAGACACATCTTCGCGGTTGGTCACCACCATGAGGTTGTCGCCCGTGTGCAGTCGCGTAGAGGCACACGGCACGAGTACCTCATCCTGCCGCCAAACGCGTGAGACAATGAACCGCAAAGACGTGTTCGTGGCCAGCTCGCCGATGGTACGCCCTTCAATGGCCGGATTGACAATGAGGAACTGGCACACGAACGTGTGGTCATCGTCCATGGGTGATTTGGGCACCAGGTCTGCCGGCTTGACAAAGAACTTGCGCATGACCAGAATGCCCAAGATGACGCCTACGACCCCCATCGGATACGTCACGGCGGTGGCAAGAGCCACGCTGCCGGTTGGAAGGCTCATGTGCTCCAGCGCTTGTTGGGCCGCGCCGAGCGCCGGCGTGTTGGTGGTGGCACCGCACAACAAGCCCACCATCGTGGGAAGGGAGATGCCCGTGAGCGGACACAGCCCCACGGCGAGCACCGTTCCCAAGATGACGACGGCAAGACCCCACAGGTTAAAGCTGGTGCCCTCGTGGCGGAAAGCGCCGAAAAAGTTGGGACCCACATACAGTCCGAGCGTGTATACGAACAAGACCAAGCCAAAGGTCTCGGCGTAATTGAGCGCAGACGAATCTACTGAAATCCCCACGTTCCCGGCAATGATGCCAATGAAAAAGACAAAAGAAACGCCCAGGGAAATCCCCATGAGCTTGACCTTGCTCAACGCCATACCCGCGGCGATGATCAGAGAAATGATTACCACCGCCTGCACAGGAGAATGAATCGCAAAAAGATCGTTAATCCAATCCAACGTTCTCAATATTTATGACACGTCAAACACGGGTGTTATGTATCTACTTGTCAACTGGTTTGCTAATGATGGGCAAAGGTAGTGTAAATAAAAGAACCTGCAAAACAATTGATGTCAATTGTTGACCGGCGAGGACCTGCAAGGATTCATTTCACCTACCGCCCAGCAGATATTGGTCAATGAACTCGCGCACGCACCCTTCGCCGCCGGCTTTTTGCAAGACGATGATGCCAGGTATTTCCTTGACGGGGCGCACCGCGTCGGCCGGACAGGCGCAAGTTCCGACGGCACTCAGCAGCTGCTGGCAGTTGACGTCATCGCCGACGTAGGCCACGTCGCGCAACGTGATGCCCATCTGGTCGCAAATTTCCTGAGCCGCCTCAAGCTTCCCCCCGTGCCGCCTGCCCTGAACGAGAAAGTCTACCTTCAGCTTCCTGGCCCTGTTCTCAACCAGTTTGGTGTTTTCAGAGGTGATGATGCCCACCTTGACGCCTTGCGCCTGCAAGAGCTGCAACCCCATGCCGTCGCGCGTGTTGAACTTCTTCAGTTCGTCACCGCTTTCCGCATAATACATGCCCCCGTCGGTCAGCGTGCCGTCAACGTCGCACAAGAAGAGCTTTACGGCTTTCTTCGGGATGTCCGCCGCATGGTTCAAAACATGCTTTCGCATGAGGTTTTCCATGAGCGCCCAATCGTCTGGCCCGACTAACGCCATGCCCGTGTAAGCCGGCATCTCATAGATTCCGATGTGACCACTTAGTCTGTTGCCCGATGATAGGATGTTCTCCACCTTATTTATATAGAGCGCGCCGTTCTCCATGAGCGTTCCCTTGAAGTTTTGCTGGCTCGGACGCTGTGTATAGTCGTAGTTCATGCTGGTGCCGTCGGCGTTCCAAAAGAATCTGTAATCGCGCACGCAGGAGAGGACGGAGTCGTATCGGGCAGTCTGGTACAGCGCCAAGGCCTCACTGAAATGTCTCGCCTGCGTCATGGGCGACGTGGCCTGCACCAGCATGAAGCATGTGTCGGGCGCCGGATTGGCGGCGCGGATGTACGCTATCATCACGCTCTCGGCAGAGACGGCGTCGCTGGCAGTCACGGCTGGGCAGCGGAAAATCTCCGTTTTCTGATACGGGCGCGACGTCACCACCCGCTCTGTCTCGTCCGAATCGGCGGCCACTACCACCTTGCTCACCTCGCGGCAGGCCTCCAAAGCCTCTATGCTCCAACACACAAGGGGCTTTCCGCAAAAGGGTTTAACGTTCTCATGGGGGATTGGCTTGCCGCCACCACACACTGGAATGAATGCTATGACCATCTCAACTTGGTTCTTTTTAAGTTTGCCGCACGTTTCTTTTTCAATGTCCAGGACACCCCATGCGATTCCGCGCCGAGGGCCGGCTCATGAAGCCGCGGCCTTCCGGGACATCAGCGTGCCGATTTATGCACGCAAGCCTTCATGCCGCAAGGCTTTGACTGCAAATATATAAAATAATAACTCATTGACGGAACGAAACGGCATGTTTTTTATTGCACGCGCCTGCGGCGGGGAATGAAGATGTTCTTAATTGCTGCCGCAGACTGAACGTGGCGTGTCAATCACCAGCGAGGGGTGGTGAGAACGGTCGTAAATGTTCGATTTTTATCACGAAAAACGCGCGAAAAACAGCTCGACACAACTTGCATTATAGAAAAAAAACAATAGGCAAATGGGATGCAAGCAGGCGGTTGTTTTGACTGAGAAAGAGATTTTTCACCCAATAAACATACGTTTAACCCGGCAAGAAGCATCACTTAGCCCGCCATTCTCCATGCGGTTGCACCGCAAAAGCATGCCTTTCGCATGATGAAAGCAACGCTTTTGGCCGAAAAAAAAAGAACGAAAGGGTGACAACAATGACATGATAGTGCAACAATCTGAGCATGAGACGTTTGCAAACATCGCTCATTTCTGGAGAATTTGCAACTGAAATGCGGTTTGTTGACCAATACGCCAAAGAATAAAAAGCGGTTTGTAAGGAAAAATCCGAACGGCCTTCTTTTCGTCTCGCTCATCTTTCATCGCTCCAAAGGCGGATGACCGATTGAAAAACGTAAGTTCTATTAAAAAATGCAACTTTTGAAAACAATTTCAGAAAAACAAAATTACCATAAGGAAGAAAAGGACTACCTTTGCAGAAAATAGGCTGCGCCTCAACATAGAAAGTAAACTTTCTCTGTCTTCGGCTTGCGCCATCTTTGCAGAAAATAGGCTGCGCCTGCCTTGCCGCAACCAAGGCACCCATGGCTGTGACTTGACATTAATCATCTGTTTTTTGTCATCAATGAAAGTATCTGTATTAATACCTGTTTATAAAGTAGAAAATTACATCAAGAAATGTGCTGAAAGCTTGTTCACACAGACATACCAGGACATTGAGTTTATATTCGTAGACGATTGCAGCCCCGACAAAAGCATTGACGTCTTACAGCAATGCATGAGCAGGTATCCTGCCGTCAGTTCCAAGACCAAACTGATCAGGCACACTAAGAACAGGGGACTTGCCGCAGCGCGTCAGACAGGAATAGATGCGGCAACAGGGGATTTCATCGCTTTCGTAGACAGCGACGATTACCTGTATGGCTGCGACGCCATTGAGAAAATGGCAAGAAAACAAATGGAGACCGGCGCCGACATCGTAGAATGCGGACACTGTTTTACGGCACAAAATCAGCTGCGAGTGGTTTATCCCGACAACAGAAGCCGGAAATGCCGCATTTTATCCATATTGCTGAGAAAGACAAAGGATTTTGGGGTATGGGGAAAACTGTTTAGAAAGTCCCTGTTTACAGACCACCACATTCTCTTTTCTGAGGGCATCGGCTTCGGTGAGGATTACTCCGTGATACCTTGTTTACTGCTCGTGGGACGCAGGGCTCTTTTAAATGAGGTTGTGTACTACTATCGCAGAGAGCGCCCCGGCTCTTACTGCGCATCCATTTCGTTAGAATCGCTGTTCTCGTTCATACGGGCCATGAGGGTCGTTGAGCTTTTCTTCAGCAAGGAGAATGCGGGCTACGCTTATGAAAAAGCAATAAACCTGGCAATGCTGTCAATATACGTCGACTGCTATGATCGCGATTTCTCAAAACGTCAGGTATCGCTAATAGAACAGGAACTTGATTATCGGCCACGTTTCCTGACAACCCGGTTGCTGTATTTCCTGCTCCGCAACACTTACCCCAGCCGAATTGCGCGGAGGATATACCGCTCAACAAGAAGGGTGTACCTTTTCTTGCACCGCTGAAAGTCATCAACAGCCCGCAAAGGCTTGTTCGTTCATGGCAGCGGCGCTTGCCTGACATTCCGCGCGGAAGCTGCGCGGGGACGCACGGATCGCAAATCCGCAATGCGACAACACGCCCGCGGCTCCATGGCGGCCTGGCCGTTCAGATGACTTGCAAACTTGATAAGGGCGGTTCTATAAATTACCACCGTAAAGTAATCACAGGAATGCGAAGGTGTGGCATGTCCACACTTTTACGAGTTCTTTTTCGTGATTATTTGTTGAAACAGAACATACCTGCTGGCCACATCATCTCTATTGCTGTGGATGACCGCATCAATCAAAAGCTAAGAAATCCTGACGTTTTACTGGCATATATTCGCCAGCAAGTTAAGGATAACCAGCTGTATTTTATACTTATGGATGAAATACAGATGGTAGATGAGTTTATGGATGTTCTAAACAGCTTGTTGCATATTGAGAAGCCGATTGCCAGACGATTCACATACGAGCAAGCCAGTGCCGTCAATGATTTTCTTGATATGGGTTCTGACAGACATGCGGGCGACTGATACGCTGATAACGTTTTCCCGGCCATTCCTCACAGAAAATGAACATGCCAACGGGAGATTGGAGGTGCAGAATGCAGTCAACGGCTTTGCTTTATACGAGAGGATAAAACAGCAAAAATCAGATAGACTCAATTTGCCTAAGTATGGAAGAAAAATATGAAGGGTAAGGATATTATAAAAAGCTCCCATGTTTCTTCAGAAAAGTAATCACACCCCCTGCTCCATCCCCCTATACAGGTATATAAGTGAGCGTAAGGTTCTAATGGTGTGGTTATTATATGCTACCCCATAATTGGGAGATAACAGATTGGCAACTTGTGCCCGGGCATTCAACCAATTCTCAATACCCCTTTTTACAACAGGAAAAGAATAGGCGTCATTGAGATATTCAGCGCGTGATGCAGCGTCATGTTCGGACAAGTCTTCATTCTCACGAATCGCATGGGCGGGAACAGAGGGACGGCATTTCTTCATTTCTATATAAAGAGAGTCTATGCATAAGTTATCTTTCAAAGATGATTTCTGCGCACTTGTTGCGTTGAGGACTGCCAGATCCTCCAAGAGGCATGCGTATCGTATGTAACCTAGTTCACGCTGGTTGTCAGCGCGAATGATTCCATAGATGCTTCCTCCTCCATTTTGTATCTTTTGAATATCTGTAACGATGGAGTTGAAGTGTTGCAATAATTCTTCTAATTCTTTCCAATATGCTATCTCGTCCGCTATAGACTTTTGAAATCGTATCTTATCATGGGCTCTCTGCACTGTAGGAAAGAACTTGAACACAAGTAGCTTATGCTCAAGATTTTTGGTAGTAGTTTCATACACTTCTCGTTGTCTATTCGCCCATTCTATCATTCCCGACGTTGTCTCTTCATTGCAGGTTATAGTGTCCTCATAGCAAATTTCAGAGTTATCCTCCTGTATATTGGCGTGATGTTGCAAACTATGTATGATGTTTGAAGCTAACTTCATTTTTGTCCTCGCTTTATTTTTTTGTGCCCGTTGAGATGGATGTGTGCAGTTTGTAAAGCAGACAATACTTACTATCATGGCTATATAGAGTAATAACTTTCCCATACTATCCCAAAGATAAACAAGAGCTTGTTTCCACTTCATTTTATATACTCGTCTACCTCATAGCGAAGGAGTGTCCAAACGCTTACTATGATTACGAACATCCAAAGCAGTGGATTGCCTTCTTCATAGCCAATTTCTGTGTTTGATCGGAAAGCCATATCGACAATTATGGGGACAACTGTGTAGACTGCCATTAAGACCTTCCTCTTCTTTTTATCAACTTTCTTCAGCTTCATACATAGAAAGGTGATTATGCATGTAAAAAGTGCCAATGGGATATACCAATCCTCTATAATACGACTACCTTCTACATCAAAGTAATGGCCTCTATGATCATTAACTATTGCCAAGAATGCAAGGTTCAAGAGGGACAGTACAAATCCCTCAAGAGCGTAATTGATTACATTGTTCTTCATTTTATTCTTATTCGATTGATTGTCGTGTATACATGCTCATTGTCATAATTGTTATTCCCGAAATCTATCTTGTCTGGAGTATAATATTTATAGGTGTAAAGGAACTTTGTATTATAAAATTGTTCTTGCTTGATTTTATCAAGTAACGGATTATCAGTCTTGAGATATGTAAAGAATTTGTATTCATCGGGGTTCATATCCTTTTGGAGTTGCTTGCAAGCCAGAAAAGCAGAAAAGGCGACGAACAATTCCTCGTTTGTCAATTGGGCTTTTAAAATATTCATGTACTGCTGTCGGTCGTCTATATTTAGTATAGAGTCTTTGGCTATATATTCATATACCATATTGTGCAAAGAGGTCTATGAGATGGAAGGGTCCACCGGACTCTCCAGCATCCTCTGCTACGTCATAGTCGTAATAGGCAGCGCAAAACGTGCTATACGCCAATACTGTGATGCTTAAAATAAGTCGTTTCATATCATGTATGCTATCGATTTTATGGCACTATGATGAAAAACTGGCGATTAACAATATCCACCATACTGCGGCGATTACTTGAAGAAGCCATCCATGTCCTCCAAATATATCAAAAGGCCATGTCGCACCAAGTACTAAGGCTAACACTATATAAATTATAACAGCTGCTATAAACATAATAATTGATTTAGTCTTGTTGTTTTGATTGTGATGTGGTCTCTATTGTATACTCGGAAGGCGTACCACTATTATTTGCCTGTTCCATAGAGTTTATCAATTCCATATCTGTTAGAAACCTATTAGAAGTCTCTTCATCCATATTTCCAATTACATATCTCATCAGCTCTTGATTATTATTGTTGAATTGCTTAAAGTCAATAAAAAAGGCTTTATAAGCAGCTATGAGATTATCTTTATTCGTAATCATTAGATAATCGTTATACTCTGCATCAGAAAGAATATTATTTGTTCTACTGACAATTACAATAGTGGCAACAGCCCCAATAATAGCTCCGCCTACAAACGTAAATAGGGTTTTAGTCTTCATACATCCATTCCTTTTTTGTCCAAAGATCCCCCTTTGAACGGAGTTATAGTATTTCAGTACATATATAAAAAAGCGTGGGAGTCTGTACCTGTTACCCGTCCCGCTGCTTGAGGCCTTCGCATTGCCCATCTCTGTTGAACGAGCAACGCAGAAGCCCACGCCGATATGTAAATCTGTTGTGCGCCACTATTGTTGGTAACGCAATAACAGGGTATTACACACCCATGGACATCTACTGTTGCCTCATTCTTGACAGAGATTGAAGTTTGCGAAGTTTCAAGCAGTCAAGAACAAAGCGTCAAGTAAACGCCTTATCATATATGTACCCCCACCCTTCGGGCTTCTGCTTTCAAAGAAAGTCCATCTGATGGGAATGTTGCAAATTTAGAATTTTATTTTGAAAGTGCAAAAGGAAACGGATAAAATCTTATGTAATTCTTTGCAGCAATTCTGCATAGTAGAAACAAAATTCAAACTCCCTCTATTTGAATTTACCTAAATTTCACAAAAGAGCAATCGAGTAGGAGGTAAACACTAATCATAGGTGTTTATTTCCTACTTTCGTGTTC
>CAMPYJ010000043.1 GCA_946998205.1 uncultured Prevotella sp.
GGGAGGCTTTAATATAACTCACTATGGCACGCTCCCCTCCTTCGGAGGGGTCGGGGGCGGCTTTTTTTTTCAATATGGCAAAATTAGTAGCAATCGTTGGACGCCCCAATGTAGGTAAGTCCACATTATTTAACCGTTTAACACAGTCGCGCAAGGCGATTGTAAGTGATACTGCCGGTACCACCCGCGACCGTCAGTATGGAAAATGTAGTTGGAACGGGCGCGAGTTCTCCGTGGTGGATACCGGAGGGTGGGTAGTCAACTCGGATGATGTCTTTGAAGACGCCATCCGCAGACAGGTTATCGTGGCTACCGAAGAGGCCGACCTGGTGCTCTTCATGGTGGATGTGCAAAACGGATTGACCGACTGGGATGCCGACGTGGCGCAGATTTTGCGTCGAACAAAGCTGCCCGTCATCCTTGTGGGCAACAAGGTTGACAACAGCGCCGAGTATTACACGGCTGCCGAGTTCTATCGCTTGGGTCTGGGCGAGCCACGGTGTATCAGTGCCGCAACAGGTGGCGGCACGGGCGATCTGCTTGACTTGATACTGGAGAAGCTGCCTGCCGAGAGTAAGGAAGAACTGGAAGACGACATTCCGCGCTTTGCAGTGGTGGGCCGGCCCAACGTGGGCAAGAGTAGCATCATCAATGCCTTCATCGGTGAGGACCGCCACATCGTGACCGAAATAGCCGGCACCACGCGTGACAGTATCTATACGCGGTTTGACAAGTTTGGATTTGATTTCTACCTGGTCGACACAGCCGGCATCCGTAGAAAGAATAAAGTTTCCGAGGATCTTGAGTTTTATTCGGTGATGCGCAGCATCCGCAGCATTGAGAACAGTGACGTGTGCATCCTCATGATTGATGCCACGCGAGGCATCGAGTCGCAGGACATGAACATCTTCCAACTCATTCAGAAGAACAACAAGTCGTTGGTGGTGGTGGTCAACAAGTGGGACTTGGTGGAGGACAAGGATCACAAGGTCATCAAGACCTTCGAGAATGCAATTCGCGAGCGCATGGCTCCATTCACAGACTTTCCCATCATCTTCGCTTCTGCCCTTACCAAGCAGCGCATCTTCAAGGTGCTGGAAACGGCTAAGCAGGTGTACCTCAACCGTAAGTTGCGCATTGGAACCTCCAAGCTTAACGAGGTGATGCTTCCCATCATCGAGGAAACACCGCCGCCATCTATCAAGGGAAAGTACATCAAGATAAAATATTGTACGCAACTGCCCAACACACAGATTCCTTCGTTTGTGTTTTATGCCAATCTGCCGCAGTATGTCAAGGAGAACTATCGCCGGTTCCTGGAGAACAAGATACGTGAGAATTGGACGCTGACGGGAAGCCCCATCAACGTGTTCATTCGGAAGAAGTAATTTTCGCGACGGGAGCTTCTTTTTCTCGGGAGTAATCGGGAGTAAATTGGAGTTAACTGGAGTTAATGGACTAATGCTTTTTTATCGGGAGTTAATGAGGATGTTAAAGAAAATAATCTTCCTATGTGTACAGGCGATGCTCTTGTTGGGAGCGTCAGCCGCCTTTGCACAGCACAAGGCTATAGTGAAGAAAGTTTTTAAGGTGCCTCAACGAGCGTGTGTGTTAGAACCTGTTGTTTCAGATGCACGCATTGAAAAGATGAAAAAAGCGGCAAAGAATGAAGATGATTTTTATGTTGAGGCTGATGATGTGAACTATTATCTTTTCCAGGCGGGGGAATTGATGAAAAGACACAGACAAAAAGCCATTCTCGTACCAGCCGCCTATACTGACATCCTGTTTCCCAATGGTGAGATAATCCAAGCTGATACGATAGCGTTTGGTAGCATGATTCTTTACAAACCAGGCAAAAATCCTCAAGTGGTCAGTTCTGTGGATTTCGCGGAAGCATATCAATCATATTTTGTTCCAGCTAAGGGGAAACGGCGTAGATAAACTTTTGGCGTATCCTTTGCTCCCTTCTGCGCTTTCAAATAATTTTAGTACCTTTGTCGGAATCAATAGTACAGAGAACGAGACCCAATGATGATGCGTAAACTACTCTACATAGCCTTACTCATGGCTGTCGCTGCCTGCACTTCCAAAGGTGTAGACCAAGGTGAGGTGGCGGCACGCGCGGCTAAGCAATATTATGACTATTTGCTTCATGGCGATTATGCCTCCTTTGTGGATGGGCATTTTCGCCATGACAGTATTCCTGACACATATAGAGAGCAACTCATTGCAAATGCCAAAATGTATATGAATCAGCAAACCGTTGAACACCGTGGCATTAAGGATGTTCATATCGTTCAGGTAAAAGCCGACATAGAAAAGCATGCAGCTAATGTCTTTTTGGTCTTTGCCTATGGGGATAGTACGAACGAAGAGATAGTGGTTCCAATGGTAGAAAACAAAGGCGTTTGGTATCTCAGGTAATCTTTTAACAACGAAAAACACAAAAGAATCTAAAAACATTGCCGCAAAAGCCATTCCACGAAAGAACGTCCCGTTCAGTCTAAAATAACGAAAAACATATTTGCAGCATTTCACTTTTGACAAAAAAACGGAGAAAAAATCACGACGCATTTCTTTTCGCTGTTTTCGTCAGAACGTCTACGTTCTTTGATTTCTTCATATCACTTGCGTATTTTCGTTTTTCTGCTATTTCGTTGTTGATTTAAGCCAAGGCTTGCTTTTTTTTATTTCAACCAATAGATTTTTACTCCATCGTGAGCATAAACACACAAAGCTTAATAATTTTTCTGGTTATGACACAATATGGCAACACGCCCCTGTAATTTTGCGCTTAGTAAATTATAAATTCCGTGCAAAATTAACTTATATGGTAAATCAATATGGTGCGACATTATATAAAGGGCGGTTCTATAAATTACCACCGTAAAGTTTTATTTATGCTGAACGGTTTACGTTTTGTCATCTTGCGGTCTTTTTTTGGGTTCAATTTGCTTGTTCGTTCAGTCGTATAGCTCGCCATACTCCTTCACTCACAAACAAATTGACCACCAAAAAGAGCCTCGCAATCTGACAAAGCTAATTTATAGAAACGCCCTAAACAGATACATCCCAAGGGGGAATGTGGAGATTGATGCAAGTAGGATGCGATTAAAAAATAAAATGTAAAAAATGAGAGGAATCCAATTTTTTCTTGCAAACGTTTTGCAGATGTATAAAAATATTTTATATCTTTGCTATCAGTATGTGAGCGACATAAAAATGTGCGCACGCAATGACAATTCTGTTCAAGGAGTAGAATCTGGTAAATTCAAACTTGAAATTATGAACACGGAGAGTCAGAGCGAGTTCACTGCCAGCATAGGCATGGATTCCTCTTTCGTGTTTTACTTAATTTCGGGTTTACCAGAGCCTTACTCTTAGTAGAATGTGATACCGAGGCGTTCATGCCTTTCTTGTAGGCTTTCGCCATGAAGAAACAACAAAGTATATTAACCAATAAAAACCTAAAAATATGGCATTATTCAGAATTACCGTAACACGTCGTAAGAATACCGCAGGTATGCTTATCGAACCAGGAATGAGCGTACAAATCGCTTCGTTTGTTAACAATCCTGTCACAAACATCCAAGAGTGCAAAAAAGTGAACCAACTCTTCATCAACAACTTTGGTGTAGACTTAGATAAAATGGGCGCACTCAACTGCTCATGCTTGAGGGTGGAGAAGATAGGGTAAGAATTAAGGGCGGTTCTATAAATTAGCTTTGACAGATTGTGAGACTATTTTTGAGGTCAATTTGTTTGTGAGTGAATGAGTATAGCGAGCTATACGACAGAGCGAATAAGCAAATTGAACAAAAAAAGTCCACAAGATGACAAAACATAAAAAGACTGACATAAAAAAGAAAGTTTACGGTGGTAATTTATATAACCGCCCTATAACGAGTGAAGTACTGCAATTCAATGTAGAATTAGAGTCTAATGAATAGGATACAACCATTTGTGTTGAGTGATGCAGGGGATCATGCTAACATAATTTAGCGGGGACAATAGTTTTATTTATACTTTTGTTCTGTTGTTCTCAGATTTTGCAGAATGGTTTTTCTTTCGCAAAGATAAGTGTATGATTTCTTTGTGATGCGAAAAAATAATGTTTATTTTTTTTAATCAAAATATTATAAAAATAGGGGGAAAAGTGACAATGGTAAGTAATCTGTCTAAGAAAACAATAGATGATGAACTGAATTCTTGTCTTAATGACATGAAAGCAGTAGAACAAGTGTTGGATGAGCATCTGACTCTTCTTGCGGAAAATGTAGATCAAGGTTTTTTGCAGTTGAAAGAATTAGGAACACAAATTAGTATCGCTGCAAATCAAATAGCCAAAATGGGACATCCAAAATTCGGGTCGGTAGTTGCCATTTCAGGTGTCGCTTTAACAAGTGCTTTAGGTGCATACAATGAGGTTAAGGCCGCTTATGAGCATAATAAAGAGTTGGATAGACTTCTTACACAGAAAGTGAAAATTGCAAAAGAAAAAAAAGCTGGCATAGAGTTGATTCGTGAAACAGCTTTGCGTCCGTATCATCGTTTTCAAAAATTGCTTGTTAATGAGTTTGAACATAAATATAATGAGCAGGATTTGCTTGATAATCCAGAGAATACAGAAGTTATAGTAGGTGAAATAGCTCGTGTATGCGAGCTTTACAAAACATTTAGATATGACCTTACAATGGTTGATTATCTTATTGCAGAATACAATGCATGGCTGAATTTTCAGCAAAAGTCCGACTTGCCTCGTCCCATCATGTCTCATGTAAATAATGAACTATATGCTGACATTTTTGAACTTAATAATAAAAGACAGCACAATTTGTGTACCACAATCACAAGAAATGAAGCAAATGGAGAAATTTCTGGTGCGGAGTTGTTATTCTTGGCAGACCCTTCTATCACATCATGTTATTTGTTTCCTTTTGTTGAAAATAGTGAGGTTATTAGTGATTTAGATTTTCAACCTAATGGCATAGCAGAAGTTTTACTCAGTGAGAACACCGCTTATATTAATTATAAAGAGCGTTTGTCAAAAGCTAATGAGTTGAAAAATGGTACTAAAATAATGGTTGCTCTTATTTTAGTTCTAAGTATTGTTTTTGATTATTTCTGCTTTGGCTGGATAGGTTCTTGGTGGGCATTCTTTAGGTGGCTAACATACATATTGGTTGTTGGTGTTGAACTTGCAATTCTTTGTGTGGTGGGAACTTCTTATGATAAGGAAGATCAAAAGAAAAATTGCGAAGAAGCAGCTTGCGATCAACTTGATTTAATGGGGTATGTAGAAGTACATGAACCTGATCTTGAAAAAAAGAATTTGCTTACAGCAGGAGTTGATGGGATATTAAAAAATATATTTGGATAATTTAATTTTTACTACTATGTTCAATTGGCTTAAGAAAAAAGAAAAAGAGTCTTATGTAGACTATGAAGAAGTTTTCTCTGAAAAAGAGTGTCCTGAAGAAGAATATTCTGACGAGTTAAGCTCTACAGATATTGTATATGTGGATGCTGACAACATTGAATTCGATCCAGATAACTTTGGCGAAAGGACACTCATGGCGGTCGATAACTCGTTAAAGGTTCTCAATAGTGTATCTTCGTCTGTAAAAGAATGTGTAGTGGCTTCAAAAATGGTTGATGCAGAAATTGCGAGAATGAACAGTGACCTTGATAAATTTATCATACAAAGCGATAGCTCACTCACTAAATTTAAGGGAGCATTGCCTATATTGGATCGTCAATTAAACAAAGTGTCTGACAGGATAGACAAGATTACAGACCAAATGCTTGGCAACAGTATGGATCCTACTTCTGCGCAGAGCATGCAAAAACACCAAATGATGATGGATATGCTCACAAAAGCAAGCGACAGTTTTAATGATTTGTTGGCAAAACTGATTAATTTATAATGTATATTATCGTTCAATAAAAAATAAGCATAATTATGAGAAAGAACACGCCCATAAGCTTAGAACTGCAGCAGGATATTTCTCATCAAACAGGGTGGAGTGATAACGTAATCAGCCATATTCGTTCTATGGAGGAGGCTGCCATTTATATGAAAGCAGGATTGGTGGAACGGAATATTGGTGGACGGGTGGCTCTTATACGAGAGGATATTAACTGGAGCGACTACAGCATTAGACGTAACACATGGCTGAAAAAATATTTGGCAGACTGGGATAAATGGGCTGAATATAACAATGCCGACTTGATAGGAGAGGGATTTCCACCTCGTGATGCCAATGGTGACCCGTATGAGTTGCACCATATCGGTCAGGAACAAGACTCGCCTTTTGCTGAACTCACTTGGAATGAACACATGGGCGATGGGAATAATCCTATATTGCATACGTCCCGTGAATCTAAAATTTACAGAGACCAATTCAACAAAGAGAAGTCCCTGTATTGGCAGGCACGCTTCAAGGACTTTACTCAAGACGAACTCAATAAAATCTATCAGAAATAACGCAAAGCGATGACCATTGCATCAGTTCGATAGTAATGCTCTGCAGTGGTTTCTTTGTAATCTTTCACACATACACACATGGATGGACGACTGCGTGCCTATTTATGGCTGATTGACATACTGCGCCAAAAGCGAATGACGTTGGCGGAGATTAAGCAAAGGTGGTCTGCATCATCATACAATGTGGATCATGGTGAATTGACTGACCGCACGTTTCATCGTTATCGAGAGAATATTGCTACAGAGTTGGGGGTGTATATCGAGTGTAACAAGAAAGCGGGGAATGTGTATTATATCAAGGAGTCGATTTACGATAACGCAAATGTCGTGGACTGGCTGCTGAGTACGTTTCGCATTTCGGAAATGGCACAAAGAGTGAGGCAGCATGATAAGATTATGTTGGAAAATCCTCCGCAAGATACGTTATACATGAACCAACTCTTAGATTGTATTGATGAAAATAGATATGTAAGGGTGTCGTACAAAAATGCTTACGGTGTTGAGAGTACATTTATCTTGGCTCCTCTATTTGTTCGACTTTTCAGACAGCGGTGGTATCTTATCGGACGTGATAAGAAGAATGGGGACGTCAGAATCTTGGCGGTCAACCGGTTGTTGGAGTTTGAAAAGTTGGATGTGAAGGTGCGTAAGGAGAAGCCTCTGACGCCCGATGAGTTCTTTGCCGACTGCTTCGGCATTATGAAAGATCCTCGTAAAAAGGCAGAGCATATTCGCCTGCGAGCCTTTTGGCCACAATATGTCTTTTTGGAAGAAACGCCCTTGCATCATTCTCAGCGCATGGTAAAAGATTCGGGCGATGGCGAATATAGAGAATACGAGCTGTATGTTCAACCAACTTTCGATTTTAAGCAAGAATTGTTGAAGAATAGCAGGGCTCTGATTGTTTTAGAACCTCAATCTCTGAAAAACGAGATGATTGCCATCCTGAAAGATATGTTGAAAGGATATGAAACGGGCGAAGATTATAGCGGTGAGGGGAAAGGGTATGATGCGGATGCGTAAGTAAACGGTCTCACCCTACCTCTCTGTGAAAGAGAGAGGAGTAGTTAGCTCGTTCGTGATAAACCAATCAATCCTCTTCTTTTTGAAGAAAGAGGACGACTGCTTATTCTTCTCTTGCCCTTCGTTCTTCGTCAATGAGTTGGAAATCTTTTTTGCGAAGGATGAAGTTGCTACCTAAATATTTCTCTCGTACAATCTTGTTGGCGGCCAGTTCCTCCGGTGTGCCGTGGAAAAGAATTTTCCCCTCGAACAGCAGATAGGCGCGGTCGGTGATGGTCAGCGTTTCTTGTACGTTGTGGTCGGTGATGAGGATGCCGATATTGCGGTATTTCAGTCGCCATACGATGTGCTGGATGTCCTCCACGGCAATGGGGTCCACACCGGCGAACGGCTCGTCGAGCATGATGAACTTCGGGTCGATGGCCAGACAGCGGGCAATCTCCGTGCGCCGACGCTCACCTCCCGACAGTTGGTCGCCCTTATTCTTGCGCACTTTGTTCAGTCTGAACTCGTTGATGAGGCTCTCCAATTTGTCCAACTGCTCCTGACGGGACAGTTTGGTCATCTCCAGAACCGACAGGATGTTGTCCTCCACGCTCATCTTCCTGAACACGCTGGCCTCCTGTGGCAGGTACCCAATGCCCGCCTTTGCGCGCTTGTAGACGGGATATTCGGTAATTTCTTCCTCGTTGAGGTACACATGACCCTCGTTGGGAATCACCAGACCCGTGGTCATGTAGAACGAAGTAGTTTTTCCCGCACCATTTGGCCCCAGCAGACCAACAATCTCTCCTTGGCGCACATTGTAGCTCACCTTGTTGGCAACCGTACGTTTGCCATATCGTTTTACCAGTCCTTCTGTACGCAGTACCAAGCTTTCGCTTTCCAGTTGTGGCACTTCCGTTTCTCTTTGCTCGTTCATGAATGCTGTATCTTGATTTTTACTCACTTTGTTAGGGCGCAGCCTATCTTTTGCAAAGATAGAAAAAATATACCGACATGTCAACTTTCTTACATCCTATCTTTCAAGATTAATGCGATACTCTCAACGATGCCAGTAACGAGTGCATTGCCCATCAGAAATGCGCGGCGCAAGTTGGATGAACCAAAGGTGTGGTTATCAGGAAACATGTTCAGACGCTCTAACTCGATGGGTACAAGTCGGCGGTAACGGCCACTTTCTGTTTTGATGACATGCTTGAATCGTGATGGACCAGCACCCCCTTCCCCTGTAATGATGGTTCTTGAAGGGCGATCAAGATAATCTGGGAATGCCATGGCTCCTTCACTGTAGTTATACTCAAAACCCGTGGATTTATTGATGCGCTTTAATGACTTCGATCCTTTCTGGTATTCCCATTTTGGTAAATCTTCCTGAGATATGAAAAAATCATCAGGAACATCCTTTTCATCCACAAGAATATCACCAAGAGTGAGATAAGGGCTGTCATACTTTGGGAGGGTGTCGAGGGAATAAACTTTACCATTGGCCATGACACCGGAGTTTTTAAAAGGACTTTCTCCTTTTCCTTTGTTGAAATTGTCAGAAACCTCTGCAATGTCATCGCTAAGGTTAAAGGTATTTGCCTTTCCCCCATTCTTTAGGCAATTGAAAGATTGTGGCATGATTCCGTCTTTGAGAATCCACTCTAACTTGTTGGTTATCTTCTCAAATTGTAAGGCTAGTTGTGTGTCTTTATGATAAGCAACCATATAAGTTCGGCGACGACGTTGTGGCATACCGTAGTCAGCAGCATTGATAATGCGCCATTCCACGATATATCCGAGGCTTGACAAAGAAGACAGGATGATGGCAAAGTCACGTCCACGTTGCTTGGCTGGCGAATTGAGAAGACGATCAACGTTCTCCAACATCAAATATTTTGGACGCTTGTCACCTTTCTCTTTTAGTATGCGGTAGATTTGCCACCAAAGCACCCCTTTTTTACCTTCAATACCGCCGGAACGTTGCAAAGTCGTAGCTACCGAATAATCTTGGCAAGGGAAACCGCCGCAAAGTAAGTCGCTGTCTGGAATTTCTGAGGTTGGTACAGTTGCAATGTCTTCGTTAGAGTGTCCGTCTGAGCCAAAATGTCTGCAATAAATAATGCTTGCATCTTGTCGTTTGGTTGATGGCTCCCATTGGTTACTCCAAATCGTCTTAAAAAGTTTGGAAGCACGTTCTAAACCTATTCTAAAGCCACCAACGCCAGCAAATAACTCTACGACTTTTATATCCTTTTCTCCAATATCGGTACGGATGTTATCAAATAGTTGACGTTCTTTTATTCTTTTATGCGTCGTGCTGGAGTATCTTGCAATGGAATCACATAACACCCATTTGTCTTCTGTGTTTTCTATCTTATAATTCATTTTCTATGATGTTCTTAACATATTTCTGATTAAACCAATAACAATATTTCTTGGTCATTCCTCCATTTGGATTTTTCGTCATGTTTTCAGCAACTCTTGCCTTGGGACGAACGTGGAAAAGCTGGTCGTCTTTTGCACTCCAAAAATACTGTGGAGCAATTCTGTCGCACAATACATTTTGTCGTATGTTGTTCCAATATCGTTGAGCTACTTGGAGATCCTCTTGTGGCATTGTCCAAAATGCGGCCGTTTCTAATTTGTACTCAGGTTCAATCTTTCCATTTGGCAATTGCAGCATGTTGTCTGTCTCACGGAAGATGATGAACAGAAAACGGCTAGTAAAAAGTTCATATAACCTTGAATCGGTCCATTCATCACAGTCGAAAATTTCTCGGTAATCTATATTCTCAAAGGACATAGCTTCCTTTATTGTTCCACTTTTCTTTATTCTGATGGTCTTCATCGTAAGGCCTGACTTCTCAAACTCTTCTGACCTGTTGACATTACTCACTTCCCCCTGTCCTGCGATTGTGTTGGATATGATAAAGTATTTTGACTTAGAATTCGACAGCTCGATATTTAGCTTGTTACATATTTGCCGATATGTCTTACCGAAATATTTTTTAAATCTGCCCAACAAAATCTCATCTACGGAATTGTCTCTTAATTCCTCCTCCGAGAACAAGGCTTCCTTTGTAGGTTTATGAAGCGCATAATTGCAATAAGCACCATGTTTATTATATTTCTTTACCTCTTCGAGTAATATGCGCATGTATGCAGTCTTCAAACTCCAAGCACGTCGAGGTGCGCCAACACTATTATTATGCTGGGGCATGAGTGAGTCACCCTTTTGTCCCTTCCGGCATGCACCAAGATACATTGTGTCACCTTCAGACAGGGTGTGTGCTAGCCCGTTCCTTATCTTTGTGATGATTGTTTCGTAATCCGTTCGAATGATTAATAAATCCTTCTCTGGAATCTTCCACAGCACTGCAAAAAGAAATTGCAAGTCGAGTTTGGTAACCGAAGAATCATGTAAATAAAACATGATGAGCATGATAAGACATTTTTGATAGAAATGGGACTCTTCAAAGGACTTGTTCCAATCTGTCGTATAGTTGATCATACTGCATACGAGTCTCTCTTTGATTAACAATTCTTCTTTTACAGATTTCTTTAAGGGGGAACATTTCAATTCAGCATGTACGAAAGAAAAGTCTGCCTCCTGGCGAGAGTTGAGGTTGTATTTGAAGAAAAGCGCTTCAACTAATTGTCCTAAGCTTCCTTTTCCTTTATATTCTTTGGCATTCGGAGCAAAATCTCTCAAACATTTATTCACTAATTTTTTGCTGTGATTGAATATGGAAGAGATGTCTTTTTCGTCATATGGGAGTGTTGCCGTTTTGTCGTGTTGCATAAATCATCGATTTCAGCTTTTATTTTTGTATTTGTTCATATAATCAATTTAGGCTGGTCTATAAATTACCACCGTACATGGTCATTAAATGCTTATGAAATACGTTTTGTTATCTTTTGGCTTCTTTTTGGTTCAAAATGTAAGTTCGTTCAGTCGTGTAGCTCGCTACACTCCTTCACTCTCTTGCATTTTGACCTCAAAAATAAGCTCAAAATCTAACAAAGCTAATTTATAGAACCAGCCTTTAGTGCAAATTTACGCAATTACTTGATGAAATACCCTTTTTTAACGTTTAATTTGCAAAGATTGTCCGTCCGCATCCGCCCATAATGAAGCTAGTCGAGATGAAAATCGATGAACGTTAAGGAGCTTTTTCTCCCTGAAAAGTAGGTTGGTGGGACAGTGTTCCTCCCAAGAACCAGCAAGGGGTATTCGCTGTCTGTCAGACCAGCGAATACCCCTTGTAGGTTATGATGCCAGGCGTAAGACCTAAAAGTTGGCAGCCTTTTGGCTGTCCCATCAAACGCGTGTTCCACCAATGTCACCCTTGAAATTCGAGCTTGAATTCTCCTTGTTGAGTAATTCGATGTCATTTTGCAGTTCGGCATTGTTGGTGTTTTCGTATTTGATGCACCCCCTTAGAGAGTTTTGTAAATTTGACGTCAGCAAGTATTTATATGCGCAAAAATAAGATTCTTATACGCAAAAAAGAATCCATTGGATAAAATTATTGCCTATTTTTGCAAAAAACAATTAAATGTTAACCTTATCTAAATTGCAAAATTATGGCAATAAAAATGAATCAAACAAATGACTCGTGTTCCATATCGTTTGGGCGCATTCTGAGTCTATGTGTATTTTTACTGTTGTGGTACATCCCCTTAGTTGCACAGCAAGTTATTCCCATTCGCGGAACTGTTTTTAGTGCTGACGACAAGGAGCCGCTCACTGGGGTTAGTGTTCATGTGGAGGGGGCTTTGGTTGGTGCCGTGACCGATATTGATGGGAATTTTGTGTTAAAGACCGCACTTCCTGCAAAATTGAAGTTTAGCTATGTTGGCTTTCAGACGTCCATCATTGAAATGAACGAGAATAATCCAGTAAAAGTATTCATGAAACCAGATACCCACTCTTTGGGCGAAGTGATGGTAGTAGGTTATGGTGTTCAAAAGAAAAAACTTGTTACCGGCGCTACCGTCCAAGTGAAAGGCGACGATATTGCAAAGCTAAACACTGTCAATGCCCTTGGCGCACTACAGAGCCAATCACCAGGTGTTAATATTGTTTCCAGTTCGGGCATGCCTGGTGAAGGTTTTAAAGTGACCATTCGCGGATTGGGTACTACAGGATCTTCTGAACCGCTTTATATCATTGATGGTGTTACGGGCGGCGATATCAATGCGCTCAATCCAGGTGATATAGAATCTATTGACGTACTCAAGGATGCTGCTTCTGCTGCCATTTATGGAAGTCGTGCTGCTAATGGCGTTATCCTTGTAACTACCAAGCAAGGACATAAGGGTAAGCCACAGGTAAGTTATGATGGTTATATTGGATGGCAGAATGTATACAGACAGCCTGATCTTCTTAACGCACAAGAATATGCTAAAATTATGAGTGAGGCACGCTATATGGACGGGCTTCCTGATTTTGATTATCAAGCACTCGTTCCTGGTTGGTCCATGATAAAAAATAATGAATGGAATGGAACAAATTGGATGGACGAAGCAAGAAATAAAAACGCATTGGTGACAAACCATGGAATTAATATCATAGGTGGCAGTGATTTGTCTACATATTCACTCGGCCTTTCATATACAGAGCAAAACGGAATCATTGGCAAGCCAGTTTCTCCAAAATATGACCGCTACAATGTGCGCCTAAATTCCGACCATAACCTTATTGTGTCGGGAAAGCTCAATATATTAAAAGTTGGAGAAAACCTTACCTACTCCTATTCAGAGCGCAGTGGCATCCGAATCGGTGATATGTGGAGTAATGACATTCGCAATCTTTTACATACAAGCCCATTCCTTCCCAATTTAGATAAGGATGGCTCCTCATACCATTATGCTATTCCTTGGGAGTCTCGAGAGCCAAACCCTATCGGTTTGATGGATTATGTAGGAGGGCAAAACGTTTCAAAATCACACTGGCTGCAAGCAAATCTATATGCACAGTTAGAACCTGTCAAAGGTCTTCGCATAAAGACCAATTTCGGGTACAAACTTAATGCGAACAGCAATCGCAGCTTTGTCCCAGTTTATAAACTGTCAAGTAATAATTTTGCCTCAGAAAGCCAAGTGACCCAAGGGGCAAGTGTTGGAACGTCTATTCTTTGGGAAAATACGCTGAACTATAACACAAGAATAAAATTGCATACCATAGATGCTCTTCTCGGGCAATCGATTGAGAAGAACAACATGGGTGAATCAATCAGTGGCACCAACTTTAATTCTATATTCCCAGATTACAAACATGCCTATTTAAACAATACGCCCGTGGTAACGGGGCGCACCATCCTGGCTGGATCTCCATGGGGTAATAGTCAGTTGGCATCATTTTTCGGCCGTATCAATTATGACTATAATGACAAATATATGGCTACTGTCGTGGCTCGAGTTGACGGCTCTTCAAATTTTGCACGTGGTCACAGATGGGGATTCTTTCCATCAATATCAACAGGATGGATTATAACCGAAGAACCTTGGATGAGACCAGTACAAGGATGGATGGATTATCTAAAATTACGAGCCAGTTGGGGACAAAATGGCAATCAGGAAATCCCAGCTTTCCAATACCTTTCAACCATCTCTTTCGCTGGTTCTGATTATGTTTTCGGTCCTGATAAGAGCGCTATTCGCAAAGGAGCTTATCCTAATATTCTGGCTAATGAGAATCTAACATGGGAAACTTCCGAGCAGCTGAATCTGGGCTTAGATGCTCGTCTCTTTAAAAATCGGCTTGCACTAATCTTCGATTACTACATAAAAACCACTGTAGATTGGCTCGTGGTAGCTCCTATTCTCGATAGTTATGGCACAGGTGCTCCTTATATAAATGGTGGCGACGTGCGCAACAGTGGCGTTGAGCTTGCTCTGAATTGGAATGACAATTTGGGTAAATTAAAATATGGAGCGAGTTGGAACATGGCATATAATAAGAATGAGGTCACGAGGATAGCCAATTCAGAAGGAATTATTCATGGAGCCAATGACGTACTGAGCAACCAGACCACTGAAATATACCGAGCGCAAGTGGGTTATCCGATAGGATATTTCTACGGTTTTAGCACAGCGGGAATATTCCAAACCGAGGAGCAAATCAAAGCTTACCACGGAGCGAAACTTGAAGGAACCCGGCCGGGAGATGTTATCTGGGTAGACAGAAATAAAGATGGCGTCATAGATGAACATGACCAGGGAATGATTGGTAACCCACATCCTGATGTAACGGTAGGACTTGGTCTTACAGCATCGTATAAAGGTTTCGATTTCAGTGCAACCCTGCATGGAGCCTTTGGGCAACAAATCATGAAATCATATCGCTCATTTGTCGATTATGCCAGACAGAACTATACATCAGAAATTTTTGGCCGCTGGCACGGACCTGGCACGTCAAACCGGCTGCCTAGGTTAACTACTGGTACATCTACTAACTGGCAGTTTGTATCAGACCTATATATGGAAGATGGAGATTATCTGCGCTTGCAGAATATGACAATTGGATACGATTTCAAGAGCTGGTTCAAGAATTTGCCTTTAGAACAGCTTCGTGTCTACCTTGCCTTTGAAAATCTTTTTACAATTACAGGTTATTCTGGAATGGATCCGGAAGTAGGCTATGGTGGATACGAATCTTGGGTGACGGGTGTAGACATTGGGTCGTATCCCAGTCCCCGCACCATCATGGTTGGTCTTAATGTCAAGTTCTGATAACTTTAATATGCTACTTTCTAATTCTGAAATTAAAAGTCTTAAATTACCTATACAGATGAAAAAAACATTTTTGTTCATAAGCTGCATACCCTTAATCTTTAGTTGTGACGGATTTCTTGATACAGAAAACCTCACGAAAAAGGACAGCTCAAATTTTCCACAGACAGAAGCTGATATCGAATCAGCCGTAGTATCTATTTATGATGAGTTACGCAAAACAACAGACGGTGAAGAGGGTCAGTGTTTCTTTATCACTTCTGAGATTCTCTCTGATGACCGGTTTGGTGGAGGAGGACCTGATGACCGCCGTATAGCTGCTATAGATTTTCTACTTAAGTCAGACGAAAATATGTTTGCCGATCCATGGAAGCAAAACTATAGCGGAATTTTCAGAGCAAACTTCCTTCTTGAGAAATTGAATGCAATCAATGTCAGTGAAGATATTAAACGGCAAGCGCATGGAGAGGCGTCTTTCCTGAGGGCCTACTTCTATTTTCAATTATGCCAGATGTTTGGAACGGTTCCACTAATAGTCTCAACAAAAGCCGAGAACTTGCCCAGAGCCAAAAAAGAAGATCTCTATGCTCAGATTGGAACTGATCTGAAGACAGCTATTGAGTGTTTGCCAGCAACGCCCTATAGTCCGTCAGATGTGTCGAAACTCGGCCGCGCCAACCATTGGGCTGCGGAGGGTATGCTTGCACGCGTATTTCTGTTCTATACGGGATATTACAGTGAAAAGAGCATGCCGCTTATTGAAGGTACATTAACAAGAGAAGATGTGATAAAGTACATCGATGATTGTGTGGAAAACAGTGGCTATGGACTTGTTGCAGATTTCCGTAGTCTTTGGCCATATGCAAATGAGTATACAACAAAAGATTATTCATTTGCGAAAGACAACAACTTGCATTGGATTGGAGAATCTGGAAATAACATCGAGAGCATGTTTTCCATCAAATACTCAACGCAGGCTTCATGGAATGATGGATCTGCGTATCGTTCAAACAGAGTGTGCCTGTTTATGACTCCACGTGAGGGCGTCAATATGATGAGCAATTTCCCATATGGATTGGGCTGGGGCATTGGTACAGTCAATTCAAGGACTTATTCTGATTGGCCTGCAAACGATTTGCGTCGTGATGCTTCGATTATGAGTGTGAACAAAGAAATGCCAGATTACGTTTGGGGCAATGATAAGCAGATGAACGAAACAGGATACTGGCAAAAGAAATATGCAGCGTTCAATTGTATTGATGACGACGGAAGCAGTGTCAACTTCTATATGAAGATGTATCCTTCGTTAGACCCCGATTACCAGCTCAACAACATGCAAGACATCTATGTGCTTCGATTTGCCGATGTTTTACTCATGCAGGCAGAGCTTAAGCAAGATGCTGTACCCCTGAACCGCGTTCGGCATCGTGCAGGGCTTGCCGATGTCGCATATTCGGATAAGAACCTACGCAATGAGCGTCATTGGGAACTTGCGTTCGAAGGATTAAGATATTGGGATCTGTTACGCTGGCATATCGCCGGAGATGTCCTGGAAGCGAATCAGAACAACGTGAAGGTAAAAAATAATCTTGTAGACGAAAAGATGGACTTTACTGGAATAAAGGCACGCATTCAGGCAACCAAGGGAGTACTTCCATTGCCCAAGACACAGATAGACCTCTCTAACGGAGTCCTTCTGCAAAACCCAGGCTGGGGTACTGAGAGTTTAAAACCATAATCACTTCACCAAAAATGTATTTATCATGAAAAGATTCTGTATATTTGCTATATTAACGATTGTCATTTCGTTAGCAGCATGCGACCCGTTGATTGACGACAAACCTATGGGGGCGATATTGTCACCGGAACAGCTTGACATTGAAGTAACTAACGTCAAAGAAGGAAGTAATGCCATAGTCCTAAGAAACAATACACCACGCACGGCCGCCTATTGGGATACGGGCATAGGGAAGTCTACACGTCAATGTGACACCATAATCATGCCGTACATTGGTGATGTTAAGGTGAAATTCATAGGTATGTGCGATGGCGGACAGGTAGAAACTGAGCGGTCTGTTCACATCAATCAGATAGATCATCCCATCCAGAAAGAATGGATTTTGTTTGCGGGAAATGGAGCAAAAGGTAAAAGTTGGACGTGGAATTTTGGCAATAAGGACGGGGCGGTCTATGGCACTGGTGGCTGGCTTACGCAGGATAATCCTTCATGGGACGTGAAGCCGCTCAGTGAGTTGGAAGACAGAAACTGTTCTCTTGTGTTTGATTTAAATGGCGGAGCCAATGTTACCAAGGTTGATGCAAATGGCAAGATACTTGAGAAAGGAAAGTTCTCTTTTGACATGACAGCCACAAAGAATAACCCTGATAATGGAGAGCAATGGTCAATAGGTCAGCTTACGCTTACTGGAGTCACAATGCTTTCGGGGCATGCCTTTTATGATCCTGTCAACAAAATCACCACGTTTGAAATACTTAAACTTACTGACAACGAATTGGTGTTATGTTATAACACACCAGACGCAGCGGCATGGTCTGATGCCACTTTCTGGATGTTATGTGTCAAATGATAACTGGAAATATTTGAATAAATGAAAATAGGATTAGATGTGGGTGGCACGAATTTACGTGCTGCCCTTGTAAGCAAGCACGGCATTTTAAAAAAAGAGCAAGTGCAATGTCCTGCACATGGCTCTGTACAAGACGTGGTAGATGCATTATGTGGAATCATTGACAAACTCTTTGATGAGAATATAGAGTCGTTAGGTGCCGGCATACCATCAGTAGTCGACAGCGAGAGTGGCATTGTATATAATACGGCGAACATACCTTCGTGGAAAGAGGTAAGGCTGAAGGAGATTCTGCACAAGCGCTACAATGTTCCGGTTGCAGTCGAAAACGATTCTAACTGTTTTGCATTGGGCGTTTCACTTCATGAACAAGACAACAAATTCAAGCACATGGTTGGGATTACTCTGGGAACAGGACTTGGCTGTGGCGTTGTCATAAATGGAAAGTTGTATAGAGGAGCAAATGGGGCCGCTGGTGAGATAGGCTCACTTCCTTATCTGGATAGTGATGTAGAACATTATTGTGGCAGCATGTTCTTTTCTCGTTTCTGCCATAAAACAGCTCTACAGCTCTACGGTTTGGCAAAGAATGGTGATGCCGAGTCTATTGAAAAGTGGCATGAGTTTGGCTGTCACATGGGAAACATGGTCAAGATGGTGATGTTTGCTTACGATCCAGATGCGATTTATTTTGGCGGAGGCATTTCACAAGCGTTCTCTCTGTTCGAACAATCCATGAATGAAGTGATTAAGTCGTTCCCGTATCCGAAATCGACAAAGCTTCTACAAATCAGGCCCACCAGATTACAAGATGCGGCACTGTTAGGAGCTGCCAGTCTTATTTAAAATTCAAAAGCAATAGAACAACATATATAACCAATAGACAATGAAAGGGACATTAGTACATATACAGCGACACCTTGCATTATTCTCCCTGTTTTTCTTTCTTGGAGTAACGACTTTGCCAGCTCGCATACTTGAGTTAAAAAATGGATGGATCTTGCAGGGGCGATACAAAGCTACCGTGCCATCAACCATTATGGGTGTATTGACAGACAATGGCGAATACGACGGTATACTTGAAGGAACCGCCTATAAGCAGATAGACCGCACACGGTTTGACAAGCCCTGGACATACTCCAATACATTCAGTCTCACGGAAAATGATCGGAAGGGGCATGTCTTCTTAAAACTTGATGGCATCAGTTACCGTGCAAACATTAAACTCAATGGAGTCCTAATAGCAGACACCTCAGTCGTGTATGGCACATATCGTCGCCATCTACTTGATATTACTTCTGTTGCGAAAGAGAAGAACAATCTTCAGATTCAAGTGTATAGGGCTATGCCTGGGGTACCCAATGCAGGTTATGTGGACTGGAATCCAAGACCGGCAGATGAAAGTATGGGAATTATACGACCAGTGAGCATTGTTACCTGTGGTGATGTGATGTTGACAAGTCCTGCGGTGTTTAGTGAGGTGAATATGGGCACGCTTGACGAAGCTTGGTTGACATTTTCTACTATAATAACTAATCTGGCCAATCACGAGGTTCATGGTGCAATACATGCATCGTTCGGAGAAGTTGAGTTTACATATCCTATATCTCTACATGCTGGCGAACAACGGCTGTTGACACTTACGCCTGACCAGGTAAAGCAACTACATATTAGAAACCCAAGGCTATGGTGGTGCCGAGGTTTGGGAACACCGGAACTATATAAAATGAACCTCACGTTCTTATCCAACGGGAAAATTCAAGACTCTAAGTCCTTCCAGTTTGGCATCCGTCAGGTAGGAGAATATTTCACATCAGATGGCGACCGTGGATTTACACTCAACGGTAAGCGTGTGCTTGTTCGAGGTGGCGGATGGACCGATGATATTTTTATGAGAGATACGCCTGAGACAAATGCCGAGCAACTTTATAAAGTCTGTGACATGAACCTTAATGCTATACGAATGGAAAATATTTGGGGAAAGTCGCAAGATATATTCAATCGATGTGATTCTCTCGGTATAATGGTACTTCCTGGTTGGACCTGCCATTGGGAGTGGGAAGCATACCTTGGAAAACCCGGCGATAATTTATATGGATGTATGACGTCTGAGAATGACATACGTTTGATGACACAATATTTTCATGACCAATTGCTTTGGTTGCGTCACCATCCGAGTATTATTTGCTGGTTTGTTGGGAGCGACAAGATACCTGTACCTAAACTTGAACAGAATTATCAGCGACTACTTCGTAGATTCGCCCCCTCTTGCTTGATAGTCACATCTGCAAAGAAATTAGAAAGCCAATTGTCTGGAACCGCAGGCATGAAAATGGAAGGGCCATACGACTATGTTGGACCGGCATATTGGTATGAACAGAAGGCTCCAGGCGGCGCATTTGGCTTTAATACAGAAACTGGCATTGGAGCACAAATTCCACAGAAAGAGTCGCTCAAGCGTATGATTGGTAAACCTCTATGGCCGATTAGCAAGACTTGGGAATATCATTGTACGGCATCTCAAACTTCCATGAATTCTCTTAACCATCTGCAGAAAGTCATTTCCTCGCGTTATGGAACGCCAACTACCTTAGACGATTTCTTACACAAGGCAGATTTAGCCAATTATGAGAGTACAAAGGCAATGTTTGAAGCTTTTCGTGTGAACACTCCACGCTCTACGGGCATTGTGCAATGGATGCTTAATTCAGCTCGTCCAGGATTGTACTGGCAACTATACGATTACTACGGGCAGCCAAATGCGTCATATTATTCGGTGAAAAAGGGCAACTCTCCAATACAGTTGATTTATAACTACGCATCAAAAAAAATTGTCGCTGTCAATGGGACGTTGCTTCCCGCACATGTTCATGCATCCATGAAAATATATTCTTTGGACGGAAGTCTGATCGATGAACAGAGTACTGATATTTCTATTTCTGGTCAGAAGCACGAAATCATATTTAATACGCCAGAAATAAAGGGAAACGCTTTTCTGTTCTTGAAACTCACAGATGCGAAACACAATACGATTTCCACCAACGAGTACGTTCTTGCAGAACAAATGGATATTTATGATTGGGAAGCTACCAACTGGATAACAACTCCAATAAAAAGGTACGCTGACTATTCCACTCTTGCAAGACTTGAAAGAGTGAAGCTTAACTTCAAAGCCGAATCAAGTAACAGTGTCGAAGGGAAAAGTATCAATATTAGTGTGAATAATCCTAATAAAGTGGTTGCATTACTCATACGGCTTGCGCTTACTGACCAGAAGGGGCATCTTGTGTATCCTGCACATTACACAGACAACTTCATCACTTTGCAACCAGGTGAAAATAGGAATATAAGATGCAATCTCCCCAAAGGAGTTGATACCAAACACCTGAAGCTGCAGGCTGACGGGTGGAATCTGGCTGGAATCTGTGAGATAAAAATTAAATAGAAGACCATTACATGGTACGCCTGATATTACTTATAGATTTCACAGAAACCTACGCCACGGAATTATTACGGGGAATACTTGATTATTCCCAATTTCACGAGCCCTGGGTTATATGTCGTATGCCTCCTTCATACCGTGTTGAGCATGGTATTGAAGGAGTGCTTCAGTGGGCAAGACAATGGAGAGCAGACGCCATCATCGGCCAGTTTAATAACAATGATGATGTTAGCGTCTTTGCTGAAAATGGAATAATAGCACTTGCACAAGATTTTATTCAACGATTCCATAACATACCTAATATTACGGGGGATTATATAGGCCAAGGCAATTTGGCTGCCGAGTTCTTCGTAAAAAGAGGCTTTAGAAATTTTGCTTTCTATGGCTATGCAAATGCGGTATGGAGCCAAGAGCGTTGTAAAGGCTTCTCAGATACTATCAAGTCTTTTGGATATCATTCACCTTCTATCTATATAAAGCAGTCACTTGAATATCTGTGGTATTATGACTTGGAACCCCTGGCTGAATGGCTGAGTAAATTACCTTCCTCCACGGCAATTCTGGCCTGCGATGACACACGAGCCAGCGTGATTCTTGAAGTTTGTCGGTTACTTAGAATCAAAGTTCCATCTGAAATTGCAGTCTTAGGTGTCGATAATGATGAAATTACATGCACGCTCACTTATCCCCTGCTGTCAAGTATTAGTCTTGATGTTCGCCGTGCTGGCTACAATTCTGCACAATATATCGACCATGTGTTAAATCATAATTATAAAAGAGTTGACAACATCATGGTTGATTATATGGGAGTAGTTGAAAGACGGTCAACCGACATATTTATGACTTCTAACAAGCATATTTTGACCGTTTTATCATTTATACATCAGTTTTATGCAGACAATCTCTCGGTGGATCGCCTTCTCAAACTTGTCCCTATGTCGCGTCGCTTATTGGAGAAAACTTTCAAAGCGGAAACTGGAACTTCTATCCATCAGTATATTTTGGATTTACGCTTTGAACGCATGAAACACAAATTGGTGTCCACAGATACACCAATTGCAGAACTTGCATTATCAACAGGTCTTTCTGATGCGAAGAATGTCGCGCGTATGTTTAAAAAACGAATGGGTATCACTCCTCTTGAATACAGAGACGAGCATCGTTGTGAACATACATGATTATGCATAAAATACCTGTTGGCTTTTAACTCAAGGGCGGTTCTATAAATTAGCTTTGTCAGATTGCGAGGCTGTTTTTGTGGTCAATTTGTTTGTGAGTGAAGGAGTATAGCGAGCTATACGACTGAACGAACAAGCAAATTGAACCAAAAACGGAGCAAGCCGAATACAATCAAACTTGTTTGAATTGTTGAGGCGCAGCCTGTTTTACCTTAATTCCGCAGTATTTTTTCTTGTGAGAAAATTTTATATGTTGAGGTGTC
>CAMPYJ010000044.1 GCA_946998205.1 uncultured Prevotella sp.
GCAAGTTCGTGGTATAGAAAAAACTCCCGCAAGTCCATCGAATTTGACGATAATATTCTTTTTGAAGTCTCTCGACCCTGTTTTTTTCAAAAAAGAAACAAAGAAGTCCCCTTAGGAACTTCATCATGTTTTTAGCGAAGAAGCAAGCTCCTATCAAAGTGTCAGCCGTTTGGTCAAGTTCCGCTCGGATGTCGTTTGCTCGGTAAATCCTCTTGGAGGTTCCAAACGTGGCTTCAATCCAGTTCCTCTCACCGACAGCCCTTCTCTTGTCCTCCGCATGCTCATCGTTTTCTTCTTTCGGTGGCCGGCCAAGCGGATGGTTGTAACAGTCGACGTGGCATGCCTTGATATACTTTCTGTTCTCCTTTCCAAGGTAGAGTTTGTCGGCCTGAACCTCCCGCGGGAGCATGCTGAAACGCTTTTTGTAGAGTTCCATCTGGGTGACGAGGTCGGACGACTCGTTGTATGCGTCCCAGCTGTCAAGCATGAAACAACAATCTTTTCAATCTGAAAAAAAACAACCGGCAAAATGTATCTTAACACCGGTTGACAGCCTATGCAAGCCTATACGCTCAGCTCATATTTCCCATTGAACGTGACATTAACCTTAATTATATAACTTGCCGTTGAGTCGGGTATTGGCAAGTATGCCTTGAAAGTCACACTTTGCTGGGAAAGGTGGTCAAACACGATATCTGAAAGAATACATTGCGCATAAAACTGTTGTGGGATGAATTTATGAAAGTCAGACTTTTTGAAATCCCGCGAGAACAATTTGTTGGCTCCATTGTAAACGCTGATGTGTACAATGTTATCGTAATAAATGTTACCCACCTCAACACCTTCATCGGTATAAGAATTCTTAACGATTTTATACGTCGTGGGATTTACCTGAACGTAAAGGTGATACCGCTCCTTGTGGGCGATGATGACCGTGTCGCGCTTGATTAAGCTATTCTGGTTTAACGCTACGTTTTTTTTGCGCATAAAAGCAAATTCATCCTCCGGATTATCACTTTTCACCAAACGAACCACGTCGCCATTCTGGTTTTTGAACTCAAAAAGATGCGCCGTCTGACGGACAATGGAATATTTGACGGTTGACGAGCTCTGTAAAATCAGTGAGTCTTGGACAATCTTGAAGTAAACAGGGATGCTTGTCGAGTCGGGGTAGTAGATAGTGTCTTTTTGAACTTTGAAAACAACCTCCTCATCATCTTCATTCAACCAGATGCCTTGCAGAAGTTGCTTGGCCTTCACGTTTTCTTGCGCCAACGCTTTCTCGCCCCGCTTATCCTTATTTGCGCAGCTGGAAGAAAAGAACATGAGTGCGAGTAGAATGACCGTTGTGGTGATAGACGTTTTCATCGCTAAATAAAGATGTTTTTATTTCATGAACCCAATGTAGAATCAATCAAAAAGTTCGGCATTCATCAAAGAGCTGGCTTTCAAATCTTTTTCACTGGTCACTATCTTATCTTTGTCTATGGGCCAGTTGACATTTATCGTTTCATCGTCCCAGCGTATTCCAGCCTCTTGTGCCGGTGCGTAGGGATTATCCACTTTATATGTGAAGATTGCCTCGTCACTCAAGACCAAAAAGCCGTGAGCAAAACCTCGGGGAATGAACAATTGGCGCTTGTTGTCTTCGCTGAGCTCCACACTGACGTACTGGCTGAAGGTCGGTGACGATTTACGAAGATCTACCGCCACGTCAAGCACCCGCCCTTTGATGACCCTTACCAATTTAGCCTGAGAGCATTCACCTTTCTGATAATGCAGGCCGCGCAAGACGCCAAAACTGGACTTCGACTCATTGTCTTGAATAAAATCCACCGATCCAACATGTTTTTGAAAATCAGCCTGTTTCCATGCTTCAAAAAAATAACCACGCGCATCCTCAAACACTTTCGGCTCGATGATCCAAACTCCTTTAATTTTTGATTCCGTGTACTTCATCGTTGCTTCTTCTGAACATATTCCATTGAGCAAAGATACCACAATTCAACTGAACTGCAAAGTTTTTGCCGCTTTTATTTATCACCGCTGCAAATTTCACGCTTTTAGTTGCCGTATTCGTAAAAAAAGCAATAATTTTGCAAACGTGATTGAATTGGAAAAACATATCGAAACGCTGCTGTTGGACAATGACTGTGTCATCATTCCAAATTTTGGTGGGTTCATGGCTCATCCCGTTCATGCTCACTATGAAGAGCAAGACCGGTTGTACTATCCCCCACTCCGCACCATTGGGTTCAATCCACAGCTTACCATCAACGACTCTTTATTGGCGCAGTCGTATGTAGACGTATACGACATCAGCTATCCCGAGGCTCTCAGGCGGATTGAACGTGAGGTCATGGAGATTAAGGAACACCTTGCGAACGAGGGACAATTCCACTTGTCTGACATCGGCACGCTGCATTACAATAACGGCGAGGGAACATTCACGTTCATACCCTGTGAGGCCGGTATTCTCACTCCCTCCCTGTACGGACTGAATTCATTGGAAATCGCACCCGTCAAGGCCGTCGCTTCCGCTCAGCAAGTTGCTCTAACAAACCCTGTCGGACAAGCTGATTCTCAGCGCAATAAGGTGGATTGTCCGGACAAGTCAACACCATCGCAAGAACGGCTCACACCCGCAGAAGCAATACTTCATGAAAATAATGAGGGCAAGGGCAAAACCATTCGGGTGAAGGTAAGCGTCATCAGAAACTTTGTTGCAGCCTGTTTGGTAACCGTAGCGTTCTTTTTGTTTCCGGCAACACTGAACCATCAGGGAAACAATGCCAAATTGTTTGGTAACATTGATACCAGTTTGTTGTATCACATCATGCCCAAAGACATCGTCACCGGCTCCATCGGCTTACCGAGCAGCGAGACTGAGAGTGTTGAAGCAAAGCCCGTATTGAAAGAAACGGCGGCGGCTGAACCTATTAAGAAAGAGGTAGAAGAGAAAACAACCGCATACGTTATTGTCTTGGCCAGTAGAGTTACGGTAAGAAATGCAAAAGCATATGTGGAAAAATTACATCAAGCAGGCTATTACCAGGCAAGGGTTTACACCAAGGATAAAACCATAAGGGTAATCTACGGCCGGTATGAAACCGAACGGGCTGCATGCAAAACCTTGGACAACCTTCAAAATCAAAAAGAATTTGCGGATGGTTGGGTTTTAAAACTATCCCCCATTTCCTCTCATTAATAACCTGTTACATTGAAAAGAGTTCGCTGTCCCAAATGTGATAATTACATCACGTTTGACGAAACAAAATATTCTAACGGTCAATCTTTAGTTTTCCAATGTCCTGAATGCAACAAGCAATTCAGGATTAAGATAGGTGTATCCAAACTGAAAGAAAGACAAAAGGACATGAAAATCGAAGAAAACGCTCATCAACAAGCCTATGGAGCTATTGTTGTCATTGAGAACGTTTTCCACTACAAACAAGTTCTTCCCCTTCAGCTCGGTGTCAATCACATTGGACGCTACGTCAAAGGCAACGACATAGAGTGCCCTATTGAAACGACCGACCCCAGCGTTGACCTGACGCACTGCAACATCACGGTGTCCAAGGACAAGCATGGCAAGCTGAAATACGAGCTCAGCGATGGCCCAAGTTATACCGGTACATTCGTAAACAACCAACTACTGGGCAACCGCGAACGCAGAATCATCCGAGAAGGATCGCTTTTTACCATCGGGGCAACCAGCATTATTTTACGAACATCTGACCAGGATGAAGAATAAAATGCGAGTTCCGTGCCATATTTTTTCAACATCGTTAGGCAATCTTAGCCTGGAGATTATGCCGATAGAGTAAGACTCACATGGTTAATTTTACGGAGCAAACACACTCTCTTCCTCTCAATTGATAGTTATAGGTAAATGTGTTGACGGTGTTGTAGATGGTATATCCGTATTGTTTTTGGTTCAGAATGTTTTTAATGTCAAGGGAAACCTTGAGTGCTTTCTTTCGATAGGACAGTCCTATATCCAATAGGCTCATGGTCTTCGTCAAATCTTTCGTCAATTCATTCTTGACAATATCAGCAGAAGTATCGAATGTAAAGCCGTCGAAGGGCATGATTTTCAAGGACACCTTGTGTTGCTGACTCAGATAGCTGTTGCTCTGATACTCTGTAGAAAGATAAGTCTTGACAAACATTCCATGATAATCTAACTCCACATACTTAAATGGTTGTGAAGTAAGTTTTGGAGCGAAAATCCAACTTTTCAAAGTGTATTTCTGCTGAACATCATTCTGCACCGTCGTTTGTCGCTTCCATTGATAAACACCATTTAATGAAATTTTGGTCTTGATAGGCTCTATAAATTTTGTAATACCTACTTGTTCCATCAAACTTCTTCCTGTATTTGGGGCGTATATTTTCGACATGGTGACGAGCTTCGAGCTTGCGTTTTGGTTCAAAAGCAAGTTGTTCTTTTCCTGGCTATAAAGAAGGTCTACATTGAGGAACCACATCTTCAGTGGTATCTTATAGTCGTAATGTAACGAGGCATTCAAACTTTTGTTGTTTGCCAATATACCAGAGCCAATTTTCAACGAGGTGTCATTGACTCTGACAGGTGCTTTTAAGAAGTCCAGAATGTCGCCAAAGTTACGGGCATAGAATAGGTTGGTACGCAATACAGAACGGGAAGTTACCTTATAGTTGCCATACACGCTTGGACAAATAGAATAATACCAAGAGCCAGACGATGATGCCGCCATGTGGTCTCTATGAGCTATATAGTCTATGTGCATCGGCATTTCCAATCGAAAGACATATCTGTATTGCGGATGCGAATACTCATATTGTGGTGCCAACGCCATTTTAAAGTGTTGCATACTCACGTCGTTGCTTTTATCTGTGGGCTGCAAGTTCGTCTTCACCTTATCAATATAGTAGTTCAGCAACAAAGGCAAATAGATGCGAGAGTTAAGATGTTTCTTCGATACAGAGATGGTGTTCTCCGTTCTGAACGTTTGTCCATTGGCATTTTGCACCACACCATCGGCAGTTTCCTTGTCAAGCGTTATCTTTCCCATAGGCGAACCTTGATATGACATGACAGATGTAACCGACCAGCGCAAATCCTTGTGATTCCACAAGGTGGAGAACTTGTTGTTCACATCAAACTCTCGCATGGTTTGCTTTTGGTTAAAGAGTAACCCGTTTTCCCTTGTTGGCAATTCTGATGTTAGAAAAGAACCTGTGCCAGACAAAATGTTTCTGAGATAAGTCTTATCCGAATTGTCTTTATATTCCAACAGAATGCTCGGACGATGTACGGTTAATAGAGGTGAATACGCTTGGGCGATCATGATATGATGATCTGCATCCGCATAATTTCTCGTCAAACTATAGTCATACTTGCTTTTGGCATAACTATATCCTATATTCCCTTTTAAGGTAACATCCTTATGAATCTTTTTCAATAGGTTGAACGACACCAACCTGTCTGTTGGAGAAGCATATCTGTCAACATCAATAGGAGGTGTGGAAGCAGAAAGATTCCCCAATAAATTAGATACGGTAGATGATGTCTCTTGCTTGGCAAAGTGATTCGTCCCGTCTGTCAAAGCAAACTGATTGATGTTGCCAGCTTTTAGTGAAGCCAACATTTGGAAGTTTGACATGAAGAGCATTCCTGCACCATTCACTTCATACAAAGTATGCTTGCCTGCACCAAGTGACACACCATAAGAACCAATTGGTTTGAACTTTGCCTTGTTGCTCATTTTTACATTGATTGCCACGTTGTCGGAAAAGACATCCTTTTTAGCTTTCACAGCTTGATGGTTGCTCAACACTTGCACGGAGTTTACAAACGAAGCAGGAATATTAGTGGTTGCTATGTTATATCGTCCACCCAACAAATCCATGTTATCAATGTAAAAATTAGAAATCTCCTTGCCCAGATATTTGATGGAACCTTTGTCCTCAACTTCAATGCCTGGGAGCTTCTTCAAGGCATCTTTCAAAGTGTAGTCATTCTTTCCTATATACGAGGCTAAGTTGTAAGTCAGGGTGTCACCTCGTTGGTAGATGGCAGGAGCTTTTACCACGACTTCTTTCAATGCAGTTGTTTTCTCTTTCAGGATGAAGTCGCACTTCTGTGAGATATTCTTGATTTCTCTCTTGGCCTTCTCATATCCAATGGTTTCGGCTGTAATGATGAGCTGTTTGGCATCTGTCTTCAGCGTTAACTGATAAGTTCCCTTTTCTGATGTTCGTGCAAAGGCTAAAGTTGCTTTGTCAGCAGTAGCCTTTACGATGACTCCTTCCAAAGCCAAACCAGTGGTATCACGCACTATTCCTGTAACTACACTTTGGGAAAAAGAGGAGTTACAGAGGCATGTCAACAGCATCAAAATCGAGAATATTCTCCTATTCATCAATGTGCAATGTTTACTTCAATTCGAGCGGAACATATCCATTAGGGCGAACTCTCAGCACCACACCATTGATCAAGGTACGATGTCCGCCATCCTCAAATTTCTGAACAATCATCTCGCTGATGGCTTCCGCAGGAATGTTGCCCATCGGATTTATCTCAAACTTGTTTTTAGCTTTAATGAATTGTTCTCTTGAAATATTGATGGGATTGGCGTATGGCTTCAAGTTCATCGGAGTGTTGGATTTACGGAAGGTGATTGCCTTGAACTGATGTATGTTTTCGGCATCGTTAGCCGCCAATACCAATCCTGGCAAACCGCAAAGTTTCCAAGGTCCAAAGGAAACAGGTATTTCAGAAGAATACCAAACCGTCCATGTTCTGCCACCATATTCTCCCACTGCCTTTTGACAAGTGTATCCACAGATCGTGTCAGTTTCCTCTGAAAGGTTCCAATTGATGGGTGTGGCGCTCTCGGTATAACTGTAGTAATTTGGTGTGATGACGCTATAAACAGCCAACTTACCTTTAGGTTCATTTTGGGAAACAGACTGGTCGAAGAGCATGTCGTTTCTCGTTTCTTGTGCCTTGAACTTTTGGATATCCGCTTCGGGAGCTTTGCAAGCTATGGCTGAGTCTACTTGAAAGGTGGTATAATCAGAAAACTTTGCTGTGTTTCTGCCGATTTGAAGAATGGTAGAGATTGCATCGATAGAACCTTTGGTATTTTTTACTTGATACTCGTAGATGCACTCGTATTCATCTACGGGAGAAGAACTTGCATTCTGTCCGAATGTTACAGATGTTAAGCTAACAGCAGCTGTCAGTAAAACAAACTTTTTCATATTCTATGTTTTTTATAGTTGTTACTCATGTAATTTCGGTTGACTCATGGGACAATTTAAAGATGTCGAAGGATCAATTTTTGAATGAGACGATACTTTACAACTCTGTTGCCCGAATTTATTCAACCAAAACATATTTGAATATATGTCATCATTGTTGCTAAATTACAATAAATCTTGAAAAATCGATGACATTCTATCAATCGTTTTAGGAAAAATTGCACTACTTAACAGGTTTAAACTCCGCAAGATGATACGTCAACTCACGGCTCTTTCATTGAAACAAGGTTGTTCGGTGTAAAAAAAACAGCATGCTCTTTTGTATGAACACGAATGGAACTGCCATTTTCGACACGGTTTGAAAATAACACTGGAGGGCAATCAACAACACCTGCCTTGTTTGTTAACAAACCTTTCGTTTGTTAAACCCGTTCGTTTTCTTTGACAAAACAAAATTGAAAAATAGACAAAATTGGGAGTTTTTTTTAGGTATTCAAACCCTTAAACTCATCATGTTGTACCCTATTCACATGAAGTAAAGCAGCAATTTGCATGCTTTTACCGTCCAATTTACATGCTTTAGCCGCCCAATCTCAATCCTATTAAAGGTCTTTTTTACACAAAATAGAGGGTTTTACGCGCCAAACACATTGCTTATTGATTTCTCTTTGGGACTAAAAATCACATAAGATACTAACAATCAAACAGATAACAAAACTCTACCATGATTCGCTTATTTACAAACTCGAACAAGTTGGTTGAAAAAACGTCCAGCATTTGTGTTAAAAAGACGTTGCGACAGAAGACATTTCACAGGTGAACCACCCGTTTGATTAAATAACAAAAAACGAAAAGCAACTTTGTTAAATGTGTAGAGCCAAGTACGCAACCAACTCTTTTCCACCCCGAGAGGCGCATAATTCGGAAAAATTATCTAAATTTGCATCATCCTATCATTGGTGAAAACGTTACGTTTAAAAGCAAGAAAACCAACAACGACATCATTCGTAGGACAACCATTCTTGAACATGGCATACCCCAACTGGCATTAAACAAAATCAGCAAAAGGAAAAAACAGATATGTTAGTAGATTATCAAAAAGTTCAAATATTTCAAGCAGACAATCACATCTTGCAAGACGTTGACTTCAAAGTAGACGAAGGAGAGTTTATCTATATCATCGGGAAGGTAGGTTCTGGCAAGAGTTCGCTGCTTAAAACCATGTATTGCGAATTGGATATCGAAGGCGATTCAGATACAAAAGCTGAAATCCTTGACAGAGACATCACGAAGGTAAAACACAACGAAGTGCCTGCATTGAGAAAAAAAATGGGGATTATCTTTCAAGATTTCCAACTTCTTCACGACAGGGACGTTTACAAAAACTTGTATTTCGTTTTGAAAGCCACTGGATGGAAAGACAAGAAAGAGATAAGCCGGAGAATCGATGAAGTGCTCAACGACGTGGGTATGATTGAGAAAAAACACGAGATGCCTTACGAACTCTCTGGTGGAGAGCAGCAGCGCATAGCCATCGCGAGGGCTTTGTTGAACAAGCCGAGAATCATCATCGCCGACGAGCCTACCGGTAATTTAGATCCTGAAACGGCAAGTCACATCGTGAAGTTACTGAAAGACATCACACAAACGGGAACAGCCGTGGTGATGTCCACGCACAACATCCCCATGTTAGACAAATTCCCGGGTATCGTGTATCGTTGCAAAGATGGTCACATCGAAGACATTACGGGCGAATACAACAAAATTGACTTGCAAGAAGAGGCTGAGAGTGGCTCCCAACCTTGTCCTTCTGTCGAGTGACAGACAATTCATATACGAAGCAATGTAAATATAATAAAGATGAAGGTGATGAAATTTGGGGGGACCTCCGTAGGTTCTCCGGAAAGGATGAAGAATGTAGCCTCACTCGTGACACGGTCGGGTGAGCAGACATTTGTTGTTCTGTCGGCCATGTCAGGCACTACCAACACGCTGATAGAGATAACCGATTATCTCTACAAGAAGAATCCGGAAGGTGCCAATGAGGTAATCAACACACTGGAAGAGAAATACATTCGCCATGTGGACGAGTTGTATGACACGGATGAATACAAAGCGAAAACCCGCCAGTTCCTTGCGAGCGAATTCGAATACATCCGCTCGTTTACCAAAGAGCTTTTTACATCGTTCGAGGAAAAGTGTATCGTTGCGCAAGGCGAAATCATGAGTACCAACATGGTGGTAAACTATTTGCAGGAACAGGGTGTTCATGCAGTTCTTCTATCGGCTTTGGACTTTATGAGAACTGACAAGAACGCTGAACCAGACCCGCGATACATCAAGGAAAAGCTCTCTGCCATCATGACTGACAACGAGGGCTACCAGATTTATATCACCCAAGGTTTTATCTGCCGAAATGCTTATGGAGAGGTGGACAACCTACTGCGAGGCGGTTCCGACTATACGGCCTCTTTAATTGGTGCCGCGCTCAACGCTGAAGAAATTGTCATCTGGACCGACATCGACGGCATGCACAACAACGATCCACGCATCGTTGACAAGACCGACGCCGTGCAGCAACTCAACTTTGAAGAAGCTGCCGAGCTGGCTTACTTTGGAGCCAAAATCCTCCACCCCACTTGCATCCAGCCTGCCAAATACGCGGGCATTCCCGTCCGATTGAAGAATACGATGGAACCCGATGCATACGGCACCCTCATTGACAACGTGATCGTTCGCGGAAAAATCAAAGCCGTTGCGGCCAAAGACAACATCGTTGCCATCAAAATCAAATCGTCCAGGATGTTGCTTGCAACAGGGTTCCTGAGAAAAGTGTTTGAGATTTTTGAAAGCTACCAAACGCCCATTGACATGATTGCCACCAGCGAGGTGGGCTTGTCCATGAGCATTGACAACGCCACGCATCTGGATGAAATCGTTGATGAATTGAAAAAATACGGTACTGTGACCGTTGATACCGACATGTGCATCATCTGCGTCGTTGGTGATTTAGACTGGAGCAATGTTGGATTCGAAACACTTGCCTTGGATGCCATGAAGGATATTCCGGTTCGCATGATTTCCTATGGTGGCAGCAATTATAACATTTCTTTCTTGGTGAGGGATGCTGACAAGAAGCGAGCGTTGCAAAGTTTGAGTGACTTGCTGTTTGAATCAGCTTGCGCGAACGGTAATTGACGGTAAAGTATGCATCAATTGGTTTCATTAGACAAACTTAGAACCAAGCAAACGCCATTCTATTACTATGACACGGCTTTGCTGAAAGAAACGCTCCAGGCCATCAAGACAGAAATTGAGCCGTATGAACGTTTCCAAGTTCACTATGCCGTCAAGGCAAATGCCAATGCAAAGCTGCTCAACATCATCAGTCAGGCCGGATTAGAAGCCGACTGCGTGAGTGGCGGAGAGATATTGGCTGCCATTGATGCAGGCTTCTCTCCCAACAAGATTGTTTATGCTGGCGTTGGCAAAAGTGACTGGGAAATCGCTTTGGGCATTGACCAAGAGATTCTTTGCTTCAACGTTGAGAGCATCGCCGAGCTTGAGGTTATCAACGAGATTGCTGAAAAGAAAGGTAAAATCGCACGCATTGCTTTGCGAATCAACCCTGACGTGGAAGCTCATACCCATGCGAACATCACGACAGGACTGGCCGAAAACAAGTTTGGTATTGCCCTGTGCGAGATGGAAACCGCCCTTGAGGCGTGTTTGCGGATGAAGAATGTAAGGTTTACCGGCCTGCATTTTCATATCGGTTCACAAATTCTTGACATGCGTGACTTCGTCTCCTTGTGCGACAGAATCAATCAATTGCAGGAAGAACTGCATCAACATCATGTTTATGTTGAGAACATTAACGTTGGCGGAGGATTGGGAGTGAACTACGAACAACCTGACCAGCAACCCATTCCTGATTTCAAAGCCTATTTTCAGACATACGTCCAGCACTTGAAGTTGTACCCACATCAAACACTGCACTTCGAACTTGGACGCTCTGTCGTCGCACAATGTGGAAGTTTAATCACCAAAGTGCTGTACGTCAAACAAGGCGTACGCAAAAAGTTTTGTATCGTTGACGCCGGTATGACCGACCTCATCAGACCCGCCCTGTATCAATCGCGGCACCAGATAGAGAATCTTTCCAGCAATGACGCGCATGAAACCTATGACGTGGTGGGACCTATCTGCGAGTCAAGTGACGTGTTTGCCAAAGCCATTGATTTGAACCAATGTCATCGCGGCGACCTGTTGGCCATCCGGTCTGCGGGTGCTTACGGTGAAGTGATGGCCAGTCAATACAATTGCAGGAGATTACCCGAAGGTTATTTAACAGAAGATTTTTAACTTTGTAGAATCATTCGTAACCATGTTTTTTGACCAACTTACCATCATATTAGGCTCCGTCACGCTGCTGCTTGCAGTGACTGCTCCTTTTTTCTCTCCCTTTTACCGGTTCAGGAAAATCGTGAGCAGGCTTCAATCCTCCCGCCTCCAAGAGAAAGAATCTGCTGCCTTGGACAGCTTACAAGAAGAGAACTCTGCCCAAGAACCATCAACAACTTGCTCAATCCCTGCGAATACGTCAGTTCCCATCACCGTACTGCTTACCGTACACGACCAAGCCAAGGAACTGGAGACGCACCTGTCGTCATTTCTTTCACAAGAGTTTGACAACGATTTTCAGGTAGTTGTCGTAGCCGAGCAAGGTGACAGCGAGACGGAAGACGTATTGAAGCGGTATGAAAACGATTCACGTCTTTACGCAACGTTCGTCCCTTCATCCTCACGCTACATGAGTAGAAAGAAGCTGGCTGTCACCCTTGGAGTGAAGGCGGCAAAGCATGAATGGATCATCATGACCGATGCCGGCTGTACACCCGCATCTCCCTACTGGTTGCAATGCATGTCGAAGGTATGCAATGAGAACAACAAACTGGTTCTGGGGTATAGCAACTACACGGCGGAAACAGCTGACTTTCGCCGACTTGAGCAGCTGTATACAGAACTGTACCTTATGAGGAAAGCAGAAACCGGTATTGCCTATCGCACCAACTCAGCCAATTTAGCGTTTCGTAAAAGTGTGTTTCTGCGAGGAGAAGGCTATCGGGGAAACCTTCGCCTGCTACGGGGTGAATACGATTTCATGGTCAACAAATATGCTGAAAAAGGCTCTTCAGCCCTCATGGTTAATCGAGACGCCTGGATAACGGAAGACGAACCACTGCACAAGAAATGGCTCAACAAGCATCTTTTCTATCAAGAAACACGCAAATACCTCAACCGATCAACGCCCATGCGCATGCTGTTCAATTTGGACACGATACTCTTGCATACGTCCTACCTATTCATCTTGGCCATGATGGTATATGGTGGCGTTCTCATGAATTATACGTTACTGCTGACAGCCGTGGTTTCTTTGCTCATTACGGTCATCCTGCGCGCACGATTCGCCAAAGGAACACTTACATATTTTCTGGACGACATCGCACTTTGGAAGGTCATACCATTTGAAATCAGCATGATGTGGAGAAATCTATCTTATCATTTAAGATACGTCAGAGCAGACAAAAACGATTTCACCAGTCATAAACTTTAGTGATGAGAGTAGAACTATACATGTCCAAGAAGACAGCTGGCAGACCAGACGATCAAGCTCATCTGTCGATGATTCAGCAGTATCTTCAAGGATACGGCGAGATAGAACCATCTCATGAGTTCCCCGACATCGTGCATGTTTTCGGCTCTTGGGATGCCTCGGCTCATAAAAAACTGGAGCAATGCCACAAGCTATTGATTCCAACAGTATTCTCTTCCTTGGGTCAACTGGCTCCGTGGCATTTCCCCAAGTGCCCCTCTCCCACTCAAGTATTGCAGACCTCTGCTCAGAAACGTGCTACCCGACAGGCTTCTGCCCTCATCGTTTGGGGAGAATTTGAAAAGAAGGAAATGGAAAAGAGGAAATGGAATGAGCAAACTCACGTCATACCCAACGCCGTGACCACCTCCTTGATTTCGCCCGAAGAGATGGCTCAAGAAACGATTAAGCTGTATCAAGAAGTCCTCGAGACGCACGACCGGCTGACACGACAACGCATTCAGGAGAAATTAAACATCTTTCCCAATGACGACAATCCAGAAAAAGAGGTGTGTCATGCCATTCTTTATCTGCGTTATCAATATCACCGTCGCAACGTCAAGAAGCAGACATTGAAGGAACTTAACGATACGCTGCACAATTTGGAATACGATGAAGACGCACTCAACGACATGATCAAGCAACTGGGGGAAGAGCGATTCGCAGCTCGCGTCATGCAGGTTTTGAGTGAAGAGTTCCAGCTTACAGAAGGGTTCATGCCATTAGACCCGTTGAATGACAGGCAAACTCAAGACATTAGAGGTGCCATCAACCGAGATAACAACATATAACTAAAGAGAAATAAAAACAGATGATGAATATAAAACATGACGACATTGAACAAGATTTGCGATACTTAGACTTGTTATCATTGTCGTTTCCAACCATAGCTGATGCAAGTACGGAGATTATCAACCTGCAAGCCATTCTCCATCTGCCCAAGGGAACAGAGCATTTCATGGCAGACATTCATGGAGAAGACGAAGCTTTTCAACATGTATTGAAGAACGCATCCGGCAACATCAAGCGCAAGGTGAACGAGCTTTTCGGCAACTCACTTCGTGAAAACGAGAAACGCGAGCTGTGCACGCTCATCTATTATCCCGAGCAAAAGTTGGAACTGGTGAAAGATACAGAAGAGGACATCTACGACTGGTACCACATCACACTGTACCAATTGGTGAAGGTATGCAGGGACGTTTCCAGCAAATACACACGCTCCAAGGTTCGCAAGGCGCTGCCAAAGGAGTTCAGTTACATCATACAAGAGCTGCTGCACGAAGACTCACAGGAGGATGACAAGATTGCTTATTACAAAGTCATCATCCAAACCATCATCTCTACCGGAAGGGCCGACGACTTCATCATCGCTCTGGCCAATGTCATTCAACGGCTGGTGGTCGACCAGTTGCACATCCTTGGCGACATCTACGACCGAGGACCCGGCGCACACATCATCATGGACTTCATGGAAAAATACCACAACTGGGACATCCAATGGGGCAACCACGACATCATCTGGATGGGAGCCAGCGCCGGAAACAATGCTTGTATCTGCAGCGTCATCCGCCTTTCGCTACGGTATGCCAACCTCGTCACATTGGAAGAAGGATACGGCATCAACCTCGTTCCCTTGGCCACCTTTGCCATGGAGACGTATGGGGACGACCCGTGCCAGGAGTTTTACCCTCGCCTCATGAACGGAACGAAAGAGATGGACGAGAAGACCCTCCGCCTCACGGCACTGATGCACAAGGCCATTGCCATCATCCAGTTCAAAGAAGAGGGCAAACTGTTTGAGAAACACCCGGAATGGAAGATGCAAAACCGCGCGTTGTTCAACTATATCGATTACGAAAAAGGAACCATCCGGCTGGATGGCAAAGAATATGCGCTGCACGGGAACAACTTCCCCACCGTCGATCCAAAGCATCCGAATGAGCTGACCCCCGAGGAACAGGACTTGATGAACAGGCTCAACCATTCTTTCATGGTGAGTGAGAAGCTGCACAAGCACATCAAGCTCTTGCTGCAGCATGGCTGCATGTATGGCGTCTGCAACGGCAACCTGCTCTTCCACGCATCCATTCCCTTGAACGAGGATGGTTCCTTGAAGGAAGTTGAAATATATCCGGGCAAGAAATACGCCGGCAGAGAACTGATGCACAACACGGGGCTGATGATTCGCGCGGCGTTCCAAAATGACACATGCAAAGAAGAACGCGAATACGCCATCGACTACTTCACCTACCTGTGGTGCGGACCGGACAGTCCTTTGTTTAACAAGTCGAAAATGTCTACCTTCGAACGATACTTCATCGACGACAAGGAAACACACAAAGAAGAGAAGGGCAACTACTTTAGACTGCGCGATCAAGAAACAACGGCCGACCGCATTCTGGACGCATTCGGCGTGACGGGCGAGAACAGGCACATCATCAACGGGCATGTCCCCGTGCATGTCACGAAGGGTGAAAACCCCATCAAGGCGAACGGTAAGTTGATTGTCATCGACGGAGGATTCTCACAAGCCTATCACAAGGAAACGGGTATCGCTGGCTATACGCTGGTTTATCACAGCCGTGGCCTGCAGCTTGTTCAGCACGAACCTTTCACCAGCACCAACGATGCCATCTTGCAGGGTACCGACATCGTAAGCACCACGCAGATTGTGGAGATGAGCAGCCACCGCATGCTGGTTTCCGACACGGATAAGGGTGAAGAGCTTAAACAGCAAGTCAAAGATCTTGAGGCATTGTTGTACGCTTACAGGCATGGGTTCTTGAAAGAAAGAGACATCAAGAGAAAATAAAGGAGGTTGAACACGCTAACTCGAGTGGGATGATTCACATGCACTTCGCAGAGATTCATGGTGTTGAATTTTATTTTACACCACCCCACTCAACACTTGCGTGTTCTCAAACAAATTCTCAGAAGGCGACAAATATGCGAAGCATGGGCGTTTTTTCGCACATCATTGACGCACAACATATTAGGATGATTAAAAGATGTTTCCGCACTTCATGGCGACACCTTTTGCGCAAAACTCAATGCTTTAAGACGGAAATCTACATGCTTTCGCACCGTTAACCCATGCTGACAATGGCACAAAAAGCACCTTTCAACAGCTTGTTTTCAATGCTTTTTGCATGAAAACACCGCTTGTCTTTCATAAAAAAGGCTACTTTGCATCCTATTTGCCTATTGATTTTTCCCAGATTGGAACATTCTGATGACCTTTTTTTTGTCAGATTATCAGACAAATCCGGAAGTCTGTTCGTGCAACCGGCAATCGTCACAAACATCCTAAGCCAACCGTCACTCACGCCAAACAACCATCCTTAAACGAGAAAGTTCCATTTAGGGCGGTTCTATAAATTACCGCCGTAAAGTTTTTTCATGTCAGTCTTTTTACGTTTTGTCATCTTGTGGACTCTTTTTGGTTAAAGGCTGGTTCTATAAATTACCGCCGCACATAGTCATTAATTGTTTATGAAATACGTTTTATTATCTTTTGTTTTTTTTTCAAAATGTAAGTTCGTTCAGTCGTGCAGCTCACTACACTCCTTCACTCTCTTGCATTTTGACCCCAAAAATAAGCTCAAAATCTAACAAAGCTAATTTATAGAACCAGCCTAAATTTTCTTGTTCGTTCAGTCGTATAGCTCGCTATACTCCTTCACTCACAAACAAATTGACCTCAAAAAAGTCTCACAATCTGTCAAAGCTGATTTATAGAAGCCGCCCTTTATCGAACCGCCCTTAAATTATCATCATTTAATGAACGATATTTAATTAAAAATAGTAACTTTGTCAGCAATAGGAAATTTTTCAAAAAAACATAAAATATGCTTACACTAAAACTCATCAGTGAAGAAACGGAACGTGTGATCAAGGGATTGGAAAAGAAACATTTCGAGGGAGCAAGAGAAGCCATCAATCAGGTACTCGCCATTGACAAACTTCGTCGGGAATCCCAACAAAAACTTGACAAGAACAAGCAGCAAGCTAATTTACTCTCCAAAAAAATTGGTACGCTCATGAAGGACAAGAACATGGATGAAGCCAATGAGGTGAAAGCGCAGGTTGCAAAGCTGAAAGAAGAGGCTAAAGGACTTCAACAGTCAATGGAAACGGCCGAAAAAGACCTCACCACCCTACTTTACTCCATTCCAAACATCCCGAATGAAGATGTCCCGGAAGGCAAGGACGCTTCTGACAACGTCGTCGTGAAAGAGGGAGGAGTAATGCCTCAGCTTGCTGAAGACGCATTGTGTCATTGGGACTTGTGCAAGAAGTTTAACCTGATAGATTTCGACCTGGGCGTCAAAATCACGGGTGCCGGCTTCCCCTTATACATTGGCAAGATGGCACGTTTCCAACGGGCTCTCGAAGCATTCTTCCTCGAAGAGGCCCGCAAGTCAGGCTACCTCGAAGTACAGCCGCCGTTTGTCGTAAACCAAGCATCCGGTTATGGCACGGGGCAGCTGCCCGACAAAGAGGGACAGATGTATCACGCACAGTTGGATGACCTGTATCTGATACCTACCGCGGAGGTTCCCGTGACGAACATATTCCGTGACGAGATTCTCGATGAGAAAGACCTGCCAATCAAGCGCTGCGCTTATTCGGCTTGCTTCCGCCGCGAAGCAGGCTCGTATGGAAAAGATGTGCGAGGGCTCAATCGTTTGCATCAGTTCGACAAAGTGGAGATTGTTAGAATTGACAAGCCAGAGCATTCTTATGAGTCTCTCAACGAAATGCTTGAGCATGTAGAGGGATTATGCAAGAAATTGGAACTGCCCTATCACATTTTGAAGTTATGCGGCGGCGACATGAGCTTCACATCGTCGATATGCTATGATTTTGAGGTATGGAGCGCGGCTCAGAAAAGATGGCTGGAGGTCTCGTCGGTGTCGAATTTCGAAAGTTATCAAGCCAACCGCCTGAAGTGTCGCTACCGCCATGCAGAAGACGGAAAGATAGAGCTTTGCCACACGCTCAATGGCTCGGCATTGGCCTTGCCGCGCATCGTTGCCAGCATCTTGGAAAACAATCAGACACCAAAAGGCATTCGCGTACCGAAGGTACTTGTTCCCTACTGTGGATTTGAGATGATTGACGAACAGAATTTTTAGGAAAACAGCCGTGACGAGAACATTCTAAATCTCAATCATATCATTCCATCAGACTTTCTCCGTGTGTTGATTCGCCCAACATGCGAATGGAGTCACGACAGTCAAACCTACATGGAGGGGTGAGCATGGCGGACATACTCCGATGAGGACATGCCGCCCGACAAAGACGCGAGCGGAAGTTTCAAGCCTTCTCACCTCTCCATACCGGTTGCCATATCGCACGAACGCTTCAATTCACTGCGGGATGTCAGGCTGAATATGGGAGTGGTTGATGCCCGCGATACAAAAACTTGTGAGTCTGACTGCTTGACACAAATGCTATTATTCAAGAATCCAACTTTTCATACGGCTTTTCACCAAGACATCAATTTGAATCATGGGCGGTTCTATAAATTAGCATTGTCAGATTGTGAAGCTGTTTTTGTGGTCAATTTCCTGGTTGTCGAAGAAGTATGGCGAGCCATACAACTGAATGAACAAGCAAATTGAACCAAAAGCTACTGCAAAATGACAACACACACACCGGCCGACATAAAAAACTCTACGGTGGAAATTTATAGCACCGCCCTTTTAACAATCTATCAAACCATGCCATGAATAGAATCATCCGCAAAGAACAGTTCTCTGAAAAAGTTTTTCTCTTTGAGATTGAGGCTCCGCTCATCGCCAAAAGCAGAAAGGCCGGCCATTTCGTCATCGTCCGCGTTGGCAGCAAAGGCGAACGCATGCCACTGACCATCGCCGACGCAAACATCAAACGCGGAACAATCACATTGGTTGTGCAGAAAGTTGGTCTATCTTCAACGAAGCTCTGCAACCTGAATGTAGGTGACTATGTTACTGATGTGGTAGGTCCCTTGGGCAACGCCACACACATCGAGAAGTTCGGCACCGTACTCTGTGCGGGTGGTGGCGTTGGCGTGGCTCCCATGCTGCCCATCATTAAAGCCTTGAAGGATGCGGGTAACAAGGTGCTGTCAGTGTTGGCAGGACGAAGCAAAGAACTCATCATACTGGAAGATGAAGTAAGGGCGAATTCTGATGAAACAATCATCATGACCGACGATGGCAGCTATGGCGAGAAGGGTGTCGTAACGGTGGGCATGGAGAAATTGATCAAACAGGAACATATCGACAAGGCATTTGCCATCGGACCTCCCGTCATGATGAAATTCTGCTGTCTCCTTACGCAAAAATATAACATACCTACAGATGTATCTCTCAACACCATCATGGTAGATGGCACGGGCATGTGTGGTGCCTGTCGGTTGACGATTGGAGGCAAAACACAATTCGTGTGCATTGATGGTCCTGAATTTGATGGCGCATCGGTTGACTGGGATGAAATGTTCAAACGCATGAACACATTTAAAGATGTTGAAAAAGAAGAACTGGAACATTTACAAGACCATCTTAATGAGATAGAAAGTGTACAGGAGAAGCACACGTCCACCATTAAAATGGACGTGGAGCCGACACAAGAGGACATCACGGCACTGACAGACCGCAATGCTGAATGGAGAAAGACATTAAGGGATGCCATGAAACCAAGAGAGCGGAAAAGCATCAGTCGCGTGCAAATGCCGGAACTGGATCCTACATACCGGGCAACAACCAGAACGGAAGAGGTAAACTTAGGTCTTACAAAAGAAATGGCCATGACAGAAGCCAAACGCTGCCTGGATTGTGCTAAACCTACCTGCGTGGAAGGTTGTCCGGTCAACATCAACATTCCTTCGTTTATCAAGAATATAGAGCGAGGACAATTCTTGTCAGCAGCCAAAGTATTGAAGAACACCTCTGCCCTACCCGCAGTGTGTGGCAGAGTGTGTCCGCAAGAGAAGCAATGCGAAAGCAAATGCATTCATCTGAAAATGAACGAACCAGCTGTCGCCATTGGTTATCTTGAACGTTTTGCCGCCGATTTTGAACGGGAAAGCGGAAACGGCTCCATCCCTGAAATGCAACCTGACAACGGTATCAAGGTGGCTGTGGTCGGTTCAGGGCCTGCAGGCTTGAGCTTCGCTGGGGATATGGCTAAGCGAGGCTATCAGGTTCATGTGTTCGAGGCACTGCATGAAATTGGTGGCGTACTGAAATATGGAATTCCAGAGTTCCGTCTTCCTAATGCCATCGTCGACGTTGAGATAGAAAATCTCAAGAAAATGGGCGTTCATTTCTTAACCGACTGCATCATTGGGAAAACCCTTACTATTGAAGAACTCAAAGAAAAAGGTTTCAAAGGCATCTTCGTGGGATCGGGTGCAGGGCTTCCTAATTTTATGGGAATACCTGGAGAGAACGCCATCAACATCATGTCATCCAACGAATACCTGACCCGTATCAATCTCATGGATGCTGCCAATGCCACTGCTGACACGCCAATCAATCTTGGAAAGAAAGTGATGGTTGTAGGAGGTGGAAACACAGCCATGGACTCTTGCCGTACGGCCAAACGCTTAGGAGCTGATGTCACATTGGTTTACCGTCGTTCTGAGACAGAAATGCCAGCCCGACGTGAAGAAGTCAAACATGCCAAGGAAGAGGGCGTCCGTTTCATGTGCCTGCACAACCCTGTTGAATACCTTACGGATGAAAGGGGTGCCGTGAGGGCCGCCGTCTTACAGGTGATGCGATTGGGAGAACCAGATGCGAGTGGACGCCGCAGCCCCGTACCGGCCGAAGGACGAGCGGTAACGATAGAAGTCGATCAAGTTGTCGTTGCTGTTGGCGTATCCCCAAACCCACTGGTACCAAAATCTATCAAAGGTCTCGAGCTTGGCCGCAAAAGCACCATTGTCGTCAACGAGCAAATGCAGTCAAGCAGGCCTGAAATCTACGCAGGCGGCGACATCGTACGCGGAGGCGCAACGGTGATTCTAGCCATGGGTGACGGCAGAAGAGCTGCTGCGAACATGGACATCCAACTGGCAGCTGCTAAATGACAGACAGCGAGGATGCATGTAGATGAAGGGCGGTTCTATAAATTAGCATTGACAGGTTGTGAGACTATTTTCGAGGTCAACTTATTTGTGAGCGAAGGAGTATAGCGAGCTATACGACTGAACGAACAAGAAAATTTAGGCTGGTTCTATAAATTAGCTTTGTTAGATTTTGAGCTTATTTTTGAGGTCAAAATGCAAGAGAGTGAAGGAGTGTAGCGAGCTACACGACTGAACGAACTTACATTTTGAACCAAAAAGAAGCCAAAAGATAACAAAACGTATTTCATAAACATTTAATGACTATGTGCGGTGGTAATTTATAGAACCAGCCTGCAATACCATAAAGATTGTAGCGTTAATGTTTTTTTTAATTTTTACATATTATTATGCTGTTTTTTATTATCTTTGCAGCGGTAAATATATATAAGTTTAACTAAACAATATTTTTATTATGTTAAAAAAGGTTTTATTCGCTGCGCTTATGTTAGGTTTTACATTAGCGGGTATGGCACGAAGCTCACAAGAGGTGGTTTATCTTAAAGATGGTAGCGTTGTAAATGGTACAAGTATGGAGATGGTATCAAACAAGCCTGTTAAGATGCAAGCACAAGAGGGTAATATGCTTGTTTATAAGGATATAAGCAAGATTACAAAAGAGGTAAATGGTTTATCCCAAGATGAAGATGAGCCTGCTGGTGTTGCACGAAGAGGTTATAAAGGGTTTGTAGGTTCTGGCGCGCAATATTGGAATGGCGACGAGTCGTCAGCATCATTATTTACAAGTCATGGTTACCAGTTTAATTCTCATATTTTCTTAGGTGGAGGTATTGCTTACCTAACTACATTAGATGATGATGATAGATCAAATAATAAGGATTATTATTACCGAACTGAACATAAAAATTTTCTTCTTCCAGTCTATACGTGTTTTCGTTGTAACTTTTTAAGTAAAAGGTTTTCTCCTTTTGTAGAAGTAAAAGAAGGTTACAGCTTGGCAGGAATATTGACAGATGTATACAGTGAAGCCTCTTTAGGTCTTCGTATAGGTATTGGAAGAAAAGGGCAAGCTATTAACGTAGCATTAGGAGGAATAGCTTTAGGAGTTGAAGGTGAGTATATAGCAGGAAATTTTAAAGTGTTTTTCGAGTTTTAAAGAGTTATAACATAAAGAGGGTGTATATATTTACTTTTGTCTTTGCATGGCGAGAGGAGCTATATAGGGATAATGGTAATATATACACTTCTTTTTTGTGATGTAAGTTAAGGTGATGCTTGCTGTAATGAATGTCGTTTTTACATCGAAAAAAGCCAAAATGTTTTCCGTTTTTTTCTTTTTTTTATACATTTGCAAATAACCCTTAATTCCGCAGTATTTTTTCTTGTGAGAAAATTTTATATGTTGAGGTGTCTTTTTGGGACTCTATATGTTGATATGAGGTGCTTTGGTGTTTCTTGGGTCTTTTCTAAGCATAAAATCCCCCACCCAAACCAATGGGGAATATTAAAACCACAAAGAAATACTGTTTATTCAAGGAAGACCTCAGAGTAGTAGGTTTTATTTGTATACAGGTTTAGAACGTTCTACCTTCCAGTGCGCACCCATTTTGCTGGCACGCTGACAAAATGTAGGATAAAGGCTTTCAGCCTGCTT
>CAMPYJ010000045.1 GCA_946998205.1 uncultured Prevotella sp.
AAGGCTATAAACATTTAAGATCGAAGTACAATTCCTTTAGGTAGTTTGAGTTCACATTCTTCAATCGGGTACGGAAGAAAGAGGGATGGAAGTATTTGTTTCGTAAAATAAAAACATATCACAACATGAATGTTTTAGTAGTAGGATTGGGAGTTATTGGCACTACTTATGGTCTTGTCTTCAAACAAGCAGGACACAATGTTGAACATTATATAAGGGAAGGGAGTCGGAAGAGAGACGTAAAACGCCTCTCTGTCTCTCTGCTTGATGGGCGAAAAACGTCAGAAGGTATCGAAAAAATAAGCGAATATACGGTACAGGCATGCTCAAAACGAACGTATGGCATAATCGTTATTAGCGTGACACAAGGGAAAATTGCTGATGTTATGCAGGAGATAAAGCATGCCGGAATAACGGGAACGATTCTGTTATGTTGTAATATATGGTACAACAAACAGCAGCTTAACGAGCTGATGATGGGATATAATTATGTACTTGGATTCCCTGTTGCAGGTGGTTCTCTCCGTAAAGGGGACACGGAAGAGGACATGAAGTTGGATGCTTGCCTGTTCAATCATTTCATGTTAGAGCGAGAAGGCTATACAAACATCCCCAATTATCAAAATATTTACCAGTTACTTACTTCTTGTAATATCAAATTAGAGCATCCACATGATATGTTGGAATGGACATGGTTACACATGGCATTGAATGCTGCTGTCATTAGTGTGGCTGGAAAATATGGGGATATTACCAATAGTTCGGAGGCTGCTCGCAATCTGATGCACTCGGTATCATTACTCAAAAACGTCATAAAGGTCATCCGAGAGACCACAAAGATAGTCGCTTCACGTGGTGTTACGTTGTCAAAATATTACAATGAACTATGGTTTTATAGGTTACCTGCCTGCCTTTCTGCCCATTTCATGAAATGTATGTTTGCCCGAAACCAACTCACAAGGAGAATAATGGAGCTGCATGGAGACACATCCGACTTGCTTTATATTTGCAAAAGTGTCTACCAAACAGGCACAAATGCACACGTTCCAGCACCGCAGTTCTATTCATGCATGGATGAAATCATAAAGAAAACTGACACGATACGCGGTGAAAAAATGTCGTTTTAACCCATTGGTCACCCCCAAAATGGTTATTCCCCTTTTTCTCCTAACTCCTTTCTCTTTACATCCATTATCTTTTCATCCATGCCTCACTATGCTCTTCCTTTCCCAATTCTCTATTTTTGACCTTTATTTTACCCTAATTTACTTTTAATTTTATTTGCTATTACTTTTAATGCTGTGCGTAAAATGCTTATTATTAATAAGTTAAATGCAAATAAAAAGTGGCAGAAGTAACGGCAAATTTGAAAAGGTTGTCTTCCTATACCCATCTATAGACAGGATAAAAGGTCAATGAGTATGGCATATATCTCCAGCCCATAAAACCAGAAAGTTGCCTTTTTATCAGTCAGTCAACTCGTCAATATTCTATAAGTACATCTAATTAAAACTATGTTATATAGCCTGAACCAAGCTAACAAGCCCATCCTCTTTTGTAATAAAGATTACAATCTAATAACAATAGATACTCTTTTGTGCCTCAAAATCAATCATTTTGTGCGATGTTTTCATTCATATTGCAGGGCAAAAGCATGCTTTTAGCAGAAAAAATCGTGTGTTTTTGTGTGCGAAATGGTTATTTCATCCAAAGTCATTGCTTGTTTGCACGCTGCCTGACGGTTGATTTTTTACAGAATAGAAGTCTTGAAGAGCCGTTTTAGAGGTCTCTTTCGATGAAAATAACTGACGTTTTTATAGGAAATATTTCAGCGCAATCGTAGGAATGCGGAGTTTGTGCGTTCCTGCGATTGCGCTGGCATGAAAAAGGCGTTGGCTTGTCATTCGCGGTTTGTCATTCACCTCTCAGCATAAGTGTGCGGTGACGACCGTGGCTGTCGCGGCGGCTTGCGCAAGCCTGCCGGTATGGCTCAACCTAAATGTTGGCGATGGACATGATGTTGGCGAACACGCCTGCGGCTGTCACGTCGGCACCAGCTCCATAGCCTTGTATCTGCATGGGGTAGTCTTTGTAACGCTCGGTGGTGAGCAGCACGATGTTGTTACTGCCCTCGAGGTTGTAGAACGGATGCTGCCGGTCAACGGCTTGCAGAGCCACTTGCATGTGTCCATGCTCCATGGATGCCACGAACCGCCATCTCTGGCCTTGTTCTTCCAGCCGCTTCCGGCGGGCATCAAAGTCAGCATCCAAGAGGGGTAAGCGTTTCCAGAAGTCGTCCAGACTGCCCTCAAAATAGTCGGCTGGCACAAAAAGATGCTTCTCCACGTCTTTCTGTTCCGCCTTGTAGCCAGCCTCTCTCGTCAGGATCACCAGTTTTCGGATGACATCCTTGCCGCTCAAGTCGATGCGCGGGTCGGGTTCGCTGTAGCCTTCAGCCTGTGCGCGGCGCACGGCTTCAGAGAACGAAACGTCGGCGGAGAGTTCGTTGAAGATAAAATTGAGCGTTCCACTCAGCACGGCTTCAATCTTCAAGATTTTGTCTCCAGAGTTGCGCAGGTCGTTGATGGTGCCGATGATGGGCAATCCAGCGCCGACGTTGGTTTCATATCTGAACTTTACGCCCCGCATCACGGCCGTTTGTTTCAGTGTCAAGTATTCGTTGTAGGGTGAGGATGCGGCTATCTTGTTGGCTGCCACCACGCTGATGTTATGCTCGAGAAAGGTTTGATAGAGTGCGGCAATCTCTTCACTGGCGGTGCAATCGACGAACACGGAGTTGAAAATATTCATGTTGAGGATTTGGTCGCGCAGAGCAGAGGGCGAGCTGAGGTCTGATTCTTTCAACGCTTCCCTGTAATTGTTCAGGTCAATGCCGTCACGACTGTAAATGGCATGTTTGGATGAAGCGATGCCTACGACGTTGAGTTTGAGCTGCGAGTTGCGTTTCAGCTCTTCGTATTGAGTCCGTATCTGTTCGATGAGCTTGCCGCCCACGGTACCTATTCCGCAGATAAACAGGTTCAGTACCTTGTATTCTGACAGGAAAAACGAGTCGTGCAGCACGTTCAGTGCCTTGCGAAGATACGCCGCTTCGATGACCACCGATATGTTGGTTTCACTGGATCCCTGTGCGAAGGCAATCACACTGATGCCCGATCGGCCGAGCGTTTCAAAGAGTTTAGCGGCTATTCCCGGCAGGTGTCTCATGTTTTCGCCTACGATGGCGATGGTAGCCAAGCCTTTCTGTGCTTCCATGGAGAACATGGCTCCCGTCTGAATTTCCTTGGCAAACTCTTCGTTGAGTACCTTGACAGCTTCTTCGGCATCCTTTTCCTGTACGCCAATGCTGGTAGAATTTTCGGAAGAAGCCTGACTGACCAGGAACACGGAGATGCCCTTGTCGGCCAGGGCCGTGAAGATGCGCCGGTTTACACCAATCACACCCACCATAGAGAGGCCACTCACATTGATGAGCGCCGTGCCTTTGATGCTGGATATACCCTTGATGGGCTTGCCGTCGTTGGCTATTTGGGCTTTGATAATGGTGCCTTCGCCGTCTGGGTCGAAGGTATTTTTCACCTTGATGGGGATGTTCTTGACGCACACGGGGTAGATGGTTGGTGGATAAACCACTTTCGCCCCGAAGTTACATAGCTCCATAGCCTCGATGTAGCTCAATTCGTTGATGGTGTAAGCGGTCTTGATCACCTTCGGGTCGGCCGTCATGAATCCATTGACATCGGTCCATATCTCCAATATCTCTGCGTTCAAAGCCGCTGCGATGATGGATGCCGTGTAGTCTGACCCACCTCGCCCGAGGTTGGTGATCTCGTTGGTATTCTTGTCCTGACTGATGAAACCCGGCACGAGAGAGATGCGGGGGAGGGTGGCAAACGTGTGTTTAACCAGTTTGTAGGTGAGTTGGCTGTCCAGCGTGTGCTTGTCATGCTTGCGCTCGGTCTTGATGAATTCGCGGGCATCGTACCATTTAGCGCCTTTGATGAACGTGGCGACGATTTTAGAACTCAAACGTTCACCATAGCTCACGATGGCGTCTTGCGTCTTCCGACTTAAATCATGGATGAGATAAACGCCGAAGTAAATGGATCGCAGTTGTTCAAACAGGGCATCAACGGTATTGAACAACTCTTCTCGCCGCGCATTGTCGGTGATGATGGTGTCGATGAGTTTGTGGTGCCTGTCTACCATCTCGTCGAACTGTTGTTTCCATTTGTCATCACCTTGCAAGGCCTGTTGGGCGGTTGCAAGCAACTGGTCGGTGATGCCTCCCAAGGCACTAACCACCACAACCACCGGTTGCTGCTTGGCAGTTTGTTCGACGATTCTCTTCAAAGAGCGGATGCTCTTGACGGAACCCACGGATGTTCCGCCGAATTTTAATATTTTCATTTTACTGTTTTTTAATGTTTCATGCCACCCGACAAAAGTGGTTTTGATGATTTGTTAATTTCGCTTCTCAGCATCACGAACAGAAACGTGCGCGTTGTCCAGCCTACAACGATGGTGAACGCCTTGGGTTTCATGCCCCATCATGTTGCGAAGTCAATGTGATGGTTGCAAATATACGAAAAAACTTTGAATGGCTTATTATGCAACGTTGATTTCCCTTCGGTGGTCATGAAGATTCAAGAGAGTTGGTTTTAATCTGAAAAATGCTTGGGTAGCTGAAAAAAAAGTACTTATTTTGCAAAGAGATAAGGTGTTTGATGACATCCTTTTATGTCGAAAATCTACAAAATTTCTTCATTCATGATCAAAGAATTTCAAATCAGACTTCTTCCTCAGCAGGCTCATTCCGAGCAATCCATCATTGAATATCTGGCCAAGGAAAAAGGGATGGATGCCCGAACGGTGAAGCATGTGCGGGTGTTGAAACGGTCTGTTGACGCACGGCAGCGAACGGTGTATGTGAATCTTAGTTTGAGAGTGTACATCAATGAGTTGCCACAGGATGAGGAATTCGTCAGGACGGTCTATCCGGATGTGTCCCAAAAGCCGCGCGTCATCGTGGTGGGAGCTGGTCCCGCGGGACTTTTTGCCGCGCTTCGTTTGATTGAAGAGGGCTTCAAACCCGTGGTCATCGAGCGGGGGAAGAATGTCAGGGAGCGCAAGAAAGACCTCGCCATGATTACCAAGACGCAGAAAGTTGATGCTGAAAGCAACTATTGTTTTGGTGAAGGTGGCGCCGGTGCGTATTCGGATGGCAAACTATATACCCGCTCGAAGAAGCGTGGGTCGGTTGAGAAAATTCTCAATGTGTTTTGCCAACATGGTGCTTCAACCTCAATCTTGGCCGACGCGCATCCGCATATTGGTACGGACAAATTGCCGAAGGTTATTGAAAACATGCGCAATACCGTCATCAACAGTGGGGGAGAGGTGCATTTTGAAACCAAGATGACGGCTTTCTTGCTGTCTGCCGAGGGGGGTGAGGTGCTGGGCGTTGAAGCCGTGCGGTTGTCCTCGGGGCAGGAAGTTACGTTCAGAGGACCGGTCATCCTGGCCACCGGACACAGTGCGCGTGACGTATATCGATATTTGAGTGATGCCAAAATAGAAATCGAACCGAAAGGATTGGCGGTTGGAGTGCGCTTGGAACACCCTTCAATGTTAATCGATCAGATACAATATCATGACAAACGTGGACGGGGAAAGTATCTTCCGGCGGCCGAATATTCATTTGTCACTCAGGTGGAGGGACGTGGCGTTTACTCGTTCTGCATGTGTCCGGGTGGCTTTGTTATCCCTTCTGCCACGGGTCCCAGGCAGATAGTGGTGAACGGAATGAGCCCCAGTAACCGCGGAACGAAGTGGTCGAATTCGGGCATGGTGGTAGAACTGCATCCTGAAGACGTTCGCCAGGCAGGCATGTTGGTGCCCAGTGACGGCGAAAAGCTGAATGACGATTTGGTGATGATGCAGTTGCAGGAACAATTGGAGTATACTTGTTGGTTGCAGGGAAATAGGCAACAAACGGCTCCGGCGCAACGAATGGCTGACTTTGTGAATGGCAAATTGTCATACGACTTGCCGGCATCCAGTTATGCTCCCGGCTTAATGAGCAGTCCACTTCACTTTTGGATGCCGCCATTCATCGTCCATCGTTTGCAAGAAGGCTTCAAGAAGTTTGGGCAGATGAGCCGTGGTTTCCTGACCAATGAAGCCGTCGTGATAGCCGTTGAAGCGCGAACTTCGTCGCCCGTGCGTATTCTTCGCGACCGCGAAACATTGCAACATGTCCGCGTGCGTGGCCTTTTTCCTTGTGGAGAGGGCGCTGGCTATGCGGGTGGCATTGTCTCCGCTGGCATCGATGGTGAGCGATGTGCCGAGCGATGCGCTGCATTTCTTGCCAAATGACAAACGAATTGATGGATTTTGTGGGGATAAAATAAGAAACGGACGTGCCGCCAGATGGACACGTCCGTTTACTGTATGGATAATCAAGTGTTTGATTTCTAGTTTCAGCCCATGGCTTATCTGTTGATAAACTTCTTACCATTTTGTATCACAACACCCTTATAAGTCTTGTCAACACGTTGGCCAGCCAAGTTGTACATTGGTGCGTTATCGTTAAGGGTCTTGCTCTCTGCATTTAAGCTGTCAATACCAGTCGTTGTATCGATGCTGATAATCGTAATCTGATAATTGCCTTTAAACATGCTGACAATACCTTTTACGGTTTTGTTCTTCGCTCCTTCCAGCGTTGACAAATCATTATAAGCGTCTAAGTGGAATCCGTTGTACAATTGAATCTTTTGATCTCCGACGTGGGCATAGTAGTTGGCGTACTTTCCAGATGGTTCGCTTTGTATGGTTGCTCCTTCCACTTGTACTAAGTCTGAGAGGTTCTCGCCCGCCTTATCGAGAGTGATGACCTTTGGTTTTGCTGGTGTTCCGTCTGTGATGTTCAGCTCTTTCGCATTGGTCTTGTCAGTTCTCACACCTTCAGGAAGCCCGTTAATGTTTGTGAGTTTCAAGATTACCTCACCGTTCAACATCTTGTTTTCTCCCAGTGTTAGTCCGCTATTGTTCAGCAACAAGGCTCCAGTAGCGTCATGGATGTAAGTGCTGGTGTTGCCTTTCTTGCTGGTCCATGTGTAGAGTACCTGTGCATTATTCAATTTTAATTTGGCAGTGGTGCCGTCAGATAATGCCTTAAATGCAGCAATGTTATCTACTGTTTGTGTCTCAGGGGTAGGTGTAACGGCTCCTCCTTCTAAGGTGACGACAACTTTATAAGCGCGCACTTGTTTCCTAGTCTTAAAAGTGACAGAGTTAGCTTTACCTGTCCATGTAGCTGTTTCGTTGGCAATTACCAATCCATCTTGTGCTGCAAAGTTGGATGCTGCATGTTTTTTATCGCCTGAGCAGGTTATCTCTACTTTTACAATATTTTTGTCAGTAGCAGATAGGGTTACGCTTGAACTGGCGTAGAAGCGGTATTCTCTTTTCTGGGTTTTGTAATTGACGGCTGCAAGTGCGGCATTTGTACACGAAAGAGTGACACCGTCTTTGTTTACTTGGTCAGGGTTTCCATCTTTTGTTTGTGTTCCTTTGTCTACATCCGCGTCGAATGTCACTTGTGCAAAGGTGATGCTGCTAATCAAAGCGAGCAAACTCATTACTGAAAAGCGTAGAATTTTGTTCATACTCAATAAATTTTTACGTTAGTTTATTCCTTTTCTAATGTGGGCAAAGTTACAAAACATACTTGACATAGATGTTGTTTCTCGTGCTTGATTTTTTGTGATTAGGCGTTTGTTGGGGGGACAGATAAGTGCTGCTTGCAGATTATTGTTTGCAGATTGTTAAATATTGAACTTTTTAGAGGTAAAATTTGTTGTTTTCAATCTTAAACGTTATATTTGTCTCAGTTTTTAGATTTCATGATTTATGAAATCGTCCCTCGAGGTTGGTAGCATCCTGCACCAACCTCTTTTTTGCTTGTGTGCCACGTTGATTCATCAAATTGGGTATCGTGAAGCTATTAAAGCATGCCTGCGTGGGTAGTCTTTTCTTCTTTGAGTGAAAATGTTCTTCGTATCTTGATTTTTGTGATATAAATTTGGTGGAATGATTAAATTCGTTTAACTTTGTACGCATCTTGAAACGTTTTATAACAAAAAATATCATTGCCTATAGATACACATTTACTTAGAATCAAATTTTTAAGAAAATGAGGAAATTGAATGAGCTGTCAGATGAGGAGTTGGCAGTGGCCTATATCAATGGTAACAACCATGCTTTTGATTTATTATTGTCGCGCAATCAGTCAAAGATATTCTCTTATATCTTGTTTGTTGTGAGAGACAGGGACGTGGCTGACGACGTTTTTCAAGAGACGTTCGTGAAGGTCATCACCAAGCTGCAGCAGGGAAAATATACCGTCACGGGTAAATTCTGCGCATGGGTCATGCGTATTGCCCATAACATCGTCATGGACATGTACCGTGAGCAGAAGTCTGAAAATATCATTGAGGCGGCGGAAGGCAATGACCTGTCAAACTTTGGCAGTAAGGAATTGTTGGACGAGAACATTGAGAGCAAGTTCGTCAACGACCAGATTCTCTGCGACGTCAAGAGGATGATGAACCTTTTGCCCACCGCTCAGCGTGAGGTGGTGTACATGCGATTCTATCAGCAGCTGTCGTTCAAAGAGATAGCTGACACCACGAATGTGAGTATCAATACGGCCTTGGGTCGCATGCGTTATGCCATCATCAACCTGCGTAGGATGGCTCAGGAGTATCAGATGGAGTTACGGATGATGTAATCATGCCGCTCACGCACTCCGTTTGAGCAGGAAGAATGCGAATTTGTCTTCTTCTTGCCTCATGCACTCTTATGTTCCCGAGGGTATGCCTTCACTTTCTATGCTTTCAGAAAGCGTCTTCAACTGTTTGATTGTCTTCTCCGGATTCTCTGATTTGAATACATAGCTGCCACTCACCAGCACGTCTGCGCCCGCTTGAACCAGTCGCGGGGCGGTTTCGCCCTGCACGCCTCCGTCTACTTCGATAAGAGCATCGGAACCGCATTCATCCATAAGTTTGCGGAGGCGTTTCACCTTGTTGATGGTATTCTCAATGAATGTTTGTCCGCCGAAACCGGGGTTGACGCTCATGAGCAGTACCAAGTCAACGTCACAGACGATGTCTTCCAGCAGATGAACGGGCGTGGAAGGGTTCAATACCACGCCGGCTTTCATGCCAGCCGCGTGGATTTGCTGAATGGTGCGGTGCAGATGGGTGCACGCTTCATATTGAACGGACATGATATAGGCACCAGCCTTGGCCGTTTGTTCGATGTATCGCTCGGGCTGAACAATCATCAAGTGAACGTCGAGCGGCTTCTTGCAGATTCCAGAGACGGCACTGATGATGGGGAAGCCGAAAGATATGTTCGGCACAAACACGCCGTCCATGACATCCATGTGGAGCCAGTCGGCCTCGCTGCGGTTGATCATTTCCACGTCCGACTTGAGGTTTGTAAAGTCGGCCGACAGGAGGGAGGGAGAAATGAGAATGTGCTTCATCAGCGATTCCTGGGATTAATTCAGACAATAGGATACCTTTTTGTTGTCAATGTCTATCACCCGATATGTACGAGCCAACTGCCTGATCAGGTTCAGTGTGGTCTCTGAGGGCTTCAGCTCTTCCAGCGTAAAGTATTTCATAGGCTATTTTTTTGATGATGGCTTTGTTATTGTCATAACGTTTCAGCCATGTCTTTATTACATCCAGCCATCAATAATTTTCGTTTGCAGTGCAGCCGCGGGCTTCTATATAATAAGGTGAAAGTGTTACGCCAAGTTCGTTTCATTCACATCCATACCCACTGCCGCTTCTTGTGATGCCTTTGGGATGAGTGTTAAGCGCGTCCAATTTGATTTATATGAGCCGCTTCAATATGTTTTGTCGAAATAAATTCGTACATTTGTCGAGTTCAACGTTGTTTTCAGCATTGAATGGACTATGATTCGCGGCAGACACCCGCGAAGAACCCACCGCCCTCAAGTGGCTCCGGGGAACGTTTGCAGACGGTAACCGTTGATGGTATCTTACGGAAAGGCTTTCATGACGAAGGCAGGTGTGGGCAAATCATCTAAAGAAAGAGACAGTCAACTATGAAAATTAAAGTGTGCGGTATGCGCGATACCGGCAACATTCGCGCCTTGTCAGCCTTAGACATCGACATGATGGGCTTTAACTTCATTCCCCATTCTCCCCGTTACGTGGCGATGATCAGCAGCATGACCGGCATTCTGCCCGACTATAGTGAAGAGCGCTTGGCCAGGGGAATGCAAAAGAAGGAGTCGCGGCTCGTGGCTGATGGCATTGAACGGGTGGGCGTGTTCGCAGACGGCATGCCTCAGGACATCTTGACTCGCATCTACAATTACAGTCTTGATTACGTTCAGTTGGACGGAAGTGAGAGTAGGGTGATGATAGAGAACCTGCTTAGCACACTCAAACCCGACATCCAACCGAACGTCAAAATCATCAAGACCTTGTCCGTGGCGTCCCAACAGGATTTGGAACGGTGTGAAGAGTATGAGGGAGTGGCCGACATGTTTCTGTTCGTTCCGCCTGCCGGCGTGGGGAAGTGCCGAGGTAAGAAGTCAGACTGGTCATTCTTGGAGAATTATGATGGGCATACGCCATTCTTGATAGAAAGCGGCGTTGGCTCCGAAGATGCGCAACGCGTGAAGCTGTTCAATCATCCTTTGTTCGGGGGCGTTAACCTGAACCGTTGCTTCGGGGAAGAGCCTGGCGTGAAAGATGTGGAGGCTCTACGTTCCTTTATCCATGAAATACGGTCTTAGTGATGGAAAGCAAGCCAGATTGTCAACCAGGTGAAAACGCGTCATCAGCTTCCATCTTGACACAGCAGAGTGAAGAAGACGTGTCACCATGGTTTGCCGTGCGGCTGTTCATGGCTAAGCCCCAGTTGGTGATGGACTATCTGGATGAGCACCGCTTGCACTATTTCGTGCCGATGGAGTATGTTGACGTTGTGGACAAAGACCACCGCATTCATCACCAGTTGCGGCCTGTCGTCCGCAATTTGGTGTTCATCAGGAAAAGCCAACCCGAAAGCACAATACGGCAATTGCTGATGGATGCACCATTCAAGTCATCCGTCATCCGCAAGAGCAGGGATGAGAGTAGGTACTATGAGATTCCAGCCAAACAGATGTTCGAGTTCCAAGCCATGTGCAATCCCGAGATTGCCATGCGCAAATTCTTGAGCGAGGAACAGGCGAAATTAAAGCCTGGCACTCCTGTTTATGTCAAGTATGGCCCGCTGAAAGGTTTGAGCGGCAGGTTGGTCCGCAGCAACAAGAAATATTTTCTCTTGAAAGAGATACCCTGTATGGGTGTGATGCTGAAGGTGTCCCGCTGGTGCTGCAAGCCTTTGGAGCCGTGATGAGGGTGCGAGTCAAAACTGGCGTCAACCGAGTATCTGCCGGGCGTGTTCCTTCACTTTGATTTCTTTCGGTGTGATGATGCGCTCTATCTTTCCTTCCTCATCAATGATGAAGGTGGTGCGGAAGGTTCCCATGTACTTTCTTCCATACATGCTTTTCTCGCCCCAAACGCCAAACGCGTTGTTGAGTGTCTTCTCCGTGTCAGCAATCAGCGGGAAGGGCAGCTGGTGCTTCTCGATGAACTTCTTGTGCGATTTCTCGTCCTGCACGCTGACGCCTACCACGGCATAGCCTTGGGCTAAAAAGCGTTCATAGTTGTCGCGCAGGTTGCAGGCTTCGGTGGTACACCCAGGCGTGCTGTCTTTTGGGTAGAAATACAGCACCAGCTTCTTGCCTTTGAAATCATCCAGCTTCAGTTCGTTGCCGTCTTGGTCGCGTCCCAGCATCTCGGGCGCCTTGTCTCCTATTCTCATATTCGTATCGTTTTTTCTACATTCGGGTCCATGCCCGAGCGTGTGATGAACATTTATGATACGAAGGTAAGCAAAATATATGACATATTCTTCGCATGCCGCTCTTTTCTTTGATTCTTGAACACGGCTCTTTCATTTAAAAGGTCGTTTAGTGGCTAAAACAATCATGTTCTTTAGTATCAACAACGAATAGAACAAATGAAACGAATCTGATTGTCAGAATCAATGAACGCTGGCGTTCAACGAATGCGAATTTGACAAAGACACGCGATATGTTCATGTCGGCGGATTTGTTTCATTGGCAGAACGCTTGCGTTCATTGTCTTGTTAAGTTGATTCGTTTCATTGGTTTCATTTGTTGTTAAACAACATTGTCCTTAAATAAAAGAGCCGTGGATTCTTGAACCTTCAGGCATTGTCGCGATGACCGTTTTGAGAACGGTTGACCCTCATGTGCAAATGTTGCCGGACATGCGAGGGGCGGGTGCCGTGGAGGGAACTGTTTGTCAGAACGTCCGCACCGGTCCGTCCTGGAGAATTCGCCGCAGGAAGGGGGGCGGGTGAGCCATGAATGGTGCGGTTTGTTCATTATTTTACGCAAAAAAAGCGTTCAGAAAGGCTCTTCAGAAGTTTCAATATAGAAAAAATCAATAGGCAGACAGACTGCAAGCAAGTGGTGATTTTACCGACAAGTGTGATTTTTTTGCGCAAACTCAATTAGATAACGCGACAATATGTGTCTGTTTGTACCATGAGCGACATGATATTGCAGTACTAAAGCATGCAAATTACCACTCAAGAGCGATGACTTTGGCTAAAACAAATGCGAAACACAGGAGAGAGATAATGTGATACGTTGATAAATAGTTGATGGTCATGGTTTTATCAATATCGCTCATTTTCAGCGTTTTTTCGCTCAGGAGCATGTTTGTTTGCGAATAAGCCAAGGAGCGGAGGGATGATTGTCAAGAAAAATCATAATCATGTGACCATCTATTACAAAAAATACTTAAAATGTTGTGAAACACAACACTTTGTTGTACATTTGCATGTTATTTAAAAAATTAAAACATACATAAAAGAAAATGGGACACCATAATCTAGACGCATTAGATAAGAAGATTCTCACCATGATTGCTGAGGATGCCCGCACTCCTTTTCTTGAGATTGCCCGCGCGTGCAATGTCAGCGGGGCGGCCATCCATCAGCGTGTACAAAAATTGATAAATCTGGGAGTCATCAAAGGTTCGGGATTCATATTCGATCCAGAGAAGATTGGCTATGAAACCTGTGCTTACGTTGGCTTGCACCTGAAGGATCCAAGCGATTTTGACAGAGTGGCCGACGAGCTGAAGAAGATTCCGGAGGTGGTAGAGTGCCATTGCCCAACTGGTGATTATGATTTGTTCATCAAGCTGTACGCCACAAACAATCATCACCTGATGAGCATCATCTATGATAAATTGCAACCTCTTGGATTGTCTGGAAGCGAGACCATGATTTCGTTCCGCACGGTAATCGATCGCCAATTGCCCGTCGCTCAGATGAAGATTGACGAGCGCGGTGAGACGGCAGATGACGTGGCAGGTTCGGAACCGCCGCTTTATTAGGAAGAAACGTCATCAAGTGATACGGGTGGAGGTGGATACGCGTTTGAGTGTTTGGCTTCCACCCGTTTTTTACGGCAGTGTGAACCGCCGAGATTTCGCATTTGAGAAAAAATCCAAAGGGCGGTTCTATAAAATAGCTTTGACAGATTGTGAGACTGTTTTTGAGGTCAATTCGTTTGTGAGTGAAGGAGTATAGCGAGCTATACGGACTGAACGAACGCCCTAAAGCAATTTGGCCAAAGATGAATATTTGAGAATGGCCCTTGACTGACTGAGCAGCCGGTAAAACTCGCGTGCGGAATTTTTGACATAGGACTGTTTGAGCTGATGAATGCATCCCTCCATGTCGTTGCCTGCCATTTCGAGCGGGATGGCGACGAGCCCATCCTCATCATGAATGGTGGCTTCGGCCAATATCGTGATGAGCTTGCTTTGCCGAATCAGTTTCAGCAAGATGCTCACGTCGTTGAGCTCGGCGCGTATTTTGAGCTTGCTGTTCACGCTGTGCATCATATCCTCAAACGAGTTGCGGGCCTGCAATCCATGTGCCGGCATGGCTGCATCGTACAGCACCAAATCGTCTAAGTTCAGCAACTTCCGCCTTGCCAGTGGATGTTGCTCGCTCACAACCACGGACAGGTGGTTGTTGAAGAGCACGTGGCTCTCTATCTTGTCGTTTCTGTCGGTGGGCTTGAAGGCCAGCACGAAATCAACTTCCCGCCGCTGCAGCATGTCCATGAGCTCGCTCATGGTTTTGTAAAAAACGTTGAGACGCACGTGTGGGTACAGTTTCATGAATTCGAGAACGGTCTCGGTAAGCAAAGGACTGAACGTGAACGTGACGCCAATGTTCAGCTCTCCCGTCAGCATGTTCTTCAAGTCGTCCATCTTCTGCGTGCAATCGTCGGCATCGATGATTACTTTTCGGGCATGTTGCTTGAATTGTTCTCCTGCTTCGGTGAGCGACACTTCGTGACTGTTTCGCTCAAACAAGACGGTGTCAAATTCGTTCTCAAGCTGGCGAATCTGCTGCGAGAGTGTACTCTGCGTTATGAACAGAGCCTTTGACGCCTCGGAGAAATTCAGCAATTCGGCCAGCTTGAGAAAGTATCTTATTTGTCTCAGTTCCATTGTTTACCTCTTTCAATATTCATAAATCACATTCAATCGGCGTGACGGGTAGCGCGATAGGATATCTTGTTAAGGAGGAAGATGGGCAGCGTGGCTCCCAGCACCATTCCTAAAATGTCAAAAGCGCAAGTGAATCCGTTTGACGTACAAAGATACAAATAATGATTGAATAAATCTTCATCCTGCGTGAACAAACACAAGACCAAAGCCTCGACGGTGCGATAGGCGTACATGCCTGGAATCATGGGCAGCAAGGACGGGAAAGAGAATGTCTCAGGCGGACACTTGGCCACCTTGGCAAGCCCCACTGCCAGGAAGCCAATGGCCAAAGAGGCGATAAAGCTGGCCACGATAAGGCTCTGTTGATGATAGGCGTTGTTCATCAAGGAATATCTCACACTATGGCCTACTGCCGAGATGAGGGCACAATAAGGATATGCGTTGTGTGGTGGGTTGCTGATGCTGGCAAAACCGATACCTGCCAGGGCGCCGAAAAACGCGTCTTCTAAAACGCATAAGAAGAATGTCATAAATAGTGGTTAAAACATTTTGAGATTCATCAGCAGTATGCCACCGGCTAATCCCACAGAGAGGCAGAACGTAAGGATCATGGAATTCATGAATCTGCTGAAAGATACTAGATACTGACCTTGAATGAGGTCACTGAGACTGTTGATGTATGGGATGCCCGGTATGAGGTACAGAACGCTGGTGGCCAGTGCCACGTCAGGCTTTTCACCCAGTCCGAACACATATCCGGCCGTACCAATGACGGCAGAGAAGAAGGCGCAAACCATGAAAACCAGCTTGACGTCCACATGCTCTTCCAACAACACTTGCTTAAGCCGGAAGCCCAACAGCGTAGCCACGAAAACGATGATCATTGCCAAAAAATCACCACCGAACAAGCGACAGAACGACATGTTGGCAAGTGAGGCGAGAATCAACACAACCCACTTGTTGGTGTAAGGCGCAGAAATAATTCGGGCAAACTCAGCCTGAGCCTCCTCAAACTGTATTTGTCCATCTGTAACCGCCCAACTGAGTTTGCTCAACTGGGTGTTTTTATAAAAGCTGATGCCTGTGTTTGGGGTCTTCTTCAGATATACCCTCGACTGTCCCGTGATAGGGTCAAAGTGTGCCAAATGGATGCTGTCAGGCAGAATGGTCATCTCTATGTTTAGTTTCCATACCTTGGCCAAGCGGTCTACGTTTTTCGTAATTCGCGTGCACGTCGCCCCGCAGCCATAGAGCCATGAGGCATAGTCGGTAAGAAACAGGCATATTGATTTGGTTTGATCAGCTTTAGGTGATTGGTTATTCTTCGTCCCAGTCATAGATGTCAAACTCATCTGAAAGTTCAAATAGTTTATGACCTTTGGTGTGTCTTCTCATTTTTACTGCTTCCCGCATGATGAGAATGACACCTAATATTAGTATGACGCTACTCCAAATGATGACTTGATTGCTCATATTACTATCTCGTTAAAGTTTGACGCTGCAAAGATATGGATATAGAAAGGTGATTCGACGCTTCTGCTACGGTTTATGTCAATACCTGCATTCGGTGATTTTCTGTTGAAAATAGATGCATAAAGGTGTTTTGTTGGTCGTCTGCGAATCTTGAAAACGTACGAGATGTTTTTGATGCTTCTAAAAATAAATATTATATAACAAGCTGATAAATAATTTAATACCTGTATTCCTATTTTGGTGTGATGTGAATGTCGTTTGCGTTTTCTCATCTTTTATACCAATCGGCACATAGTAAAATTAAATTGATTTTTCCACTATTTGCATTTGCTTATGTAAATTACCGCAATTTAATTTACTGCAAGACGAAGCGAAAGATGAGGATGCCGTGCGTTGCGATAAGACGAAGCGCGGCAGGGTGCTTGAATGGCCGCATGCGTGCTGTCTTTTGGAACTGACGGGCACCGCCCCGCAGTGTCACGGTCGCTTGGCGCGTCCTGACCATTCAAGCGTCAGGCATCATTGACGTTGGGGTAGATGTGTTTTCCCTCACGCGCTGAAATCAATGTGCTTGCGCGCCGTTCTCTTCAAGACGATGACAAGGCGCGGGGGTTGTTTGAGTACGCACCATCGTTGCCTGCTGTCCCGTGCGTTTTCGGAAATGAGGCAATGTGAATGGTTCTGTACGGAACGCCGTGAAGGGTGACGTGTTTGTAACCGATGCGCCAGTGCGTTTCCCGAAGGCCGAAAACCATTGTCTGTCCAATAGATTGATAGTGACGGATAATGCCAAGTGTGTCAGTGTGTTGTGACTATATGCTGAAGCATGTTTGAGGTAAGGATGCAAACTCATTGCTTTTACCCGCCAATCTGTATGAGTTTGATGCCCAATTCACATGCTTTTGGCGGTCAATCTCCATGAGTTTGCAAGACGGTTTGCATGAACATTTTTTTTGATTGTCGCGCGCTTTTCTATCTATTTTGAAAATCATTTCGTATCTTTGTGGCATCCTAATAGAATCATTATTAAACTTTTGTTTATGACATCCAGATTGTTTCTTTTTTGTGCATTCGCATCCTTTAGTATGTCGGCCATGGCTCAGACGCCCCATCTGGAGGGTTTTGAGTATGGAAACGCCACTTCGCCCACCGGACAGGAATGGCAATCGCCAGAGCTGTTGGGCTATAATAAATTACAGCCGCGTTCCAATTTCACCTCTTTCGCCTCGGCAGAAGAGGCGCGTGAGTATCTTCCGGAGCACTCGTCTTATAGGATGAGCCTTGACGGCCGGTGGAAATTCCATTTCGCAAAGAACCCGGATGAGCGGCCGGCCGATTTTTATCGAACAGACTTCAATGTTTCGCGGTGGGATGACATTACGGTGCCAGGCTCGTGGAACATTCTGGGCATCCAGAAAGACGGCAGCCTGAAATATGGCGTGCCCATCTATGTGAACCAGAGGGTCATCTTCCAATACAACATAGCCGTTGGCGATTGGCGGAAGGGAGTGATGCGCGAGCCGCCAAAGAGCTTTACCACATACGAGTACCGCAACGAGGTGGGTTCGTACAAACGTAGCTTTAACATACCCGACAACTGGGACGGAAGAGAAGTCTTCGTGTCGTTTGATGGCGTAGACAGTTTTTTCTATCTCTGGATTAACGGCCGGTATGTGGGCTTTTCCAAGAACTCGCGCAACGCGGCCCGCTTCGACATCACTCGGTTCGCGCACAAAGGTGACAACCAAATAGCCGTGGAAGTGTACCGTTCGAGCGATGGCTCTTTCCTCGAGTCACAGGACATGTTCCGCTTGCCGGGCATCTTCCGCAGCGTTGCCATATATTCCACGCCCAAGACGCATATACAAGACATGGTGGTGAAACCGTCTTACGTCGACGGAGCCGGCGCTTTGCAGATTGCTGCAACCATAGAAAACCTGGGCAGGAAAACCGTGAAGGGATGCCGGATAGATTATCTTTTGTACGAAAACAAATTGTTTGGCGACGATAATCATTTGGTATCTACCTGGTATGCCGACGCCGTCGCGTCATTGAAGAGTGGCGGCAGCACCACCATCAGCAACCGCTTCACGATACCAGACATCAAGCCGTGGACACCCGAAGACCCGCGCGTGTATGTGCTTGTGGCCTTGTTGAAAGACAAGAAGGGCAAAACCGTTGAGGCCATCAGCGCGCAGACAGGTTTCCGTACGGTGGAGATTAAAGACACGCCTGCCGCGGCAGACGAGTTTAATTTGGCCGGAAGATATTTTTATATCAACGGAAAGCCCTTAAAGCTCAAAGGAGTGAACCGTCATGATACCAATCCCGCCACGGGACATGCCGTCAGCCGTCAGCAGATGCGGGATGAAATCATGATGATGAAGCGTGCCAACATCAACCATGTGCGTACCTCGCACTATCCCAACGATCCTTATTTCTATTATCTATGTAATAAATATGGTGTCGTGTTGGAGAGTGAAGCCAACATTGAGAGCCACGAATATTATTATGGAAAAGAGTCGTTGTCGCATCCCGTCGAGTGGCGCAAGGCGCATGTGGCCAGGGTGATGGAAATGGTACACTCGCTCGTCAACGAGCCGTGCATCGCCATTTGGAGCTTGGGAAACGAGGCGGGTCCCGGCAAAAACTTTGTTGCAGCATACCAAGCACTGAAGAAATTCGACACTACCCGTCCGGTTCAATACGAGCGCAACAATGACATCGTTGACATGGGCTCCAACCAATACCCGTCTGTCAACTGGGTGCGCGACGCCGTCAAAGGACACATGAACATCAAATATCCTTTCCACATCTCTGAATATGCCCACTCCATGGGCAACGCCGTGGGCGACTTGCAAGATTATTGGGACGCCATCGAGTCGACCAACTTCTTCATGGGCGGCGCCATCTGGGACTGGATTGACCAAAGCATGTACAACTATACGAAAGACGGGAAGCGTTATCTGGCCTACGGAGGCGACTTTGGTGACACGCCAAACGATGGACAGTTTGTCATGAATGGCATCATCTTTGGCGACATGAAACCCAAGCCTCAATACTTTGAGGTGAAAAAGGTTTACCAAAACGTGGGCGTTTCGTGGGCGAACCAAAAAGAAGGCACGCTCGACATCTTCAACAAGAACTATTACACAGATGATTTAAGCGGATATGAAGTGCATTGGTCGCTGAGTGCTGACGGCATTCGTGTAAAAAAAGGTGTGTTGCCTTTAGGCAGCGTGTTGCCGCGCCAACACAAGACGGTGCGCATTGATGGACTTTGCGATGCACTGGATCCCGGCAAGGATTACCGTCTTGACGTCAGCTTTAAGCTCAAGTCTGACAAGCCTTGGGCAAAGGCTGGCTATGTTCAAGCTGACCAACAACTGGAGCTCCACAAAGCCGTAAAGCGTCCATCTCTTGCATCCACGATGGATAAGAGCCTGCAGCCGCTCAAGGTGATGCGACAAGAATCCAAAATCACAGTCACTGGTAACGGCAACACCATCGTGTTTGACAAGTCCACGGGTTCGCTCCATAGTTTGGCATACGGTGGAAAAACCATCATCGCAGCAGGCAACGGTCCCAAGCTCGACGCCTTCCGCGCATGGGTTAACAATGACAACTGGGCATACCAGTCATGGTATGAGAATGGATTGCACAACCTGCAACACAAGGCATTGGACTGCAAATGGGCGAGAAACCGTAACGGAAGCGTGTCGCTCAGCTTCAAGATTGAGAGCCAAGGCCTGTCTACAGCCAAGTTGGAAGGAGCCGACAAGAATTGGAAAAAATTGGTGGAAACGGGAAAACGTCCCGACTTCAAGTTCACTACCAACGTCATCTACACCGTTTATCCCGACGGAAGTGTGGAAAGCCAAAGCAGCATCACCTCCAACAACCCACAACTCATCCTGCCTCGTTTGGGCTATGTCATGAAGTTGCCTGCTGATATGTGCAAGATGGTTTACAACGGTCGTGGTCCAATTGGCAACTATCCTGACCGGAAAACCGCCCAGCACATCGGCATTTATGAGCAGCAAGACGTGGCCGATGAGTTTGTAAACTTCCCCAAACCGCAAGACATGGCCAACCATACCGATTCGCGTTGGGTGGCATTGCAGGGTGAAGATGGACGGTCAGTCATCTTCGCTACGACCGCAACAAGTGGCATGAGCTTCTCCGCTCTGCCTTATTCGGCTCAGCAATTGGCCATGGCTAACCATCCTTATGAGCTGCCACAGAGCGACGGTGTTTATCTCCATCTCGACCTGGCCATCACCGGATTGGGTGGTAACAGCTGCGGACAAGGCGCTCCTTTGGAGGAAGATCGGGTGAAAGCGGTACTCCACACCTTCGGATACGTCATTCGTCCCGTCAGCGACATGCGTTCCACGACACTCAATGCAGCAGGCATGGTGAGTCCGTCATCAGAAATTCCGCTTTCAATCACACGCGACAACACGGGGCTTGTTACCATCGAAGGCCAGCAAGGTCATACGGTCTATTACCAACTCAATGGTAAAAACAAGACCATGAAATATGATGGACCATTCAATCTGCGCAACGGTGGTAAGGTTAAAGCGTGGCAGAAAGAATCGAACTTCAAGTACGAGGAAGCGTTTGACAAGATAGAATCCATTCCCGTAACCGTGAAATTCGCCTCCAGCGTCGAGAGTGGAGAGGGGGATGCCAGTCACCTTGTCGATGGCAACCCCCGCACCTACTGGCACACCATGTACAGTGTTACGGTGGCCAACTATCCTCATTGGTTCGATTTGGATTGCGGATCGTCCAAGATACTCAAAGGTTTTACCTATTTGCCTCGTCAGGATTCGCCAAACGGCCGCGTCAAAAACTACCGCGTGCAGGTGAGTGATGACGGCAAGAGTTGGAGCAACGCTGTCGCCGAAGGTTGCTTTGAGAATGGTACGAAGCAGCAACGAGTACTGTTCAGCAAACCTGTCAAGGCGCGATACGTGCGTTTCACCGCACTCAGTTCACAAGACGGACAAGACTTTGCCACCTGTGCTGAATTTACAGTGTTGCAATAAGAGTAGGCAAGGGTATGTGTTAATATATATTAATTATAAGTGATTCTTTACGTCTGTTTGTCACTTTTCAATTAAAAACATTACCTTTGCATCCGCAAACAGAAATGACAGCATTTGTTGAGGTGCGTTAGTTCAGTTGGTTAGAATGCCTGCCTGTCACGCAGGAGGTCACGAGT
>CAMPYJ010000046.1 GCA_946998205.1 uncultured Prevotella sp.
TTTTCGTGTTTTCTGCTTTCGTTGTTGATTTCTTCTATGTTGTTTACAGCAACAAGATATACCATCGTTAAATAAAAGAGCCGTGTTCTATAAGAAGGTAGGGCGGCGCTATAAATAGGCTTTGACAGGTTGTGAGACTTTTTTTTTGAGGTCAATTTGCTTGTGAGTGAAGGAGTATAGCGAGCTATACGACTGAACGAACAAGAAAATTGAACCAAAAACGGAGCAAGCCGAATACAATCAAACTTGTTTGAATTGTTGAGGCGCAGCCTGTTTTATATAAAAAGAGTTCACAAGAAGACAAAATGTAAAAAGACTGACCTAAAAAACTTTACGGTGGTAATTTATAGAACCGTCCTTTAGAAAACCATCCAACAGGCGCGCAAGCGCATCAGCCTCGAACACCAATGTCCATGACATTAACTCGCAAAGTCGTTGCAATTGGCATTCAATTCACATGACTTTGGCTGTCAAAGTCAATACTGTTGAAAATACAGAAAAAACACCGCTTTTTCAATGGGTTTTGAGAGATGTATTGCGGAAATAAAGGACAGAGGTAATCAGGCTTTTACTGCCGCCGAACAAATACTTTTTTTATTTATTTCATGAAAAAATTTATTATTTCAACAAAAAATGTTATTTTTGCCAAACCGAAAGAAAAGTAACTGCGGACAGCATGAGTTTTTAACTCTCTAAACAATTTAAACCTAAATACGATTTCATACCAGTATACCACATACTCTATTTATATAGAGGCATGAAAAAAGGCAAGATATAACCCAGAGAACTCAATCATTATTATTTAAACAACATGAAGAAAAGCAAAATTTTAATGGTAGGCACGCTTGCATGTGCCATGTTTGCAGCATGTGGCGACAAAGACGCAGGCTCATTAGGCGTTGCCTTCGACCCATCTAAACCAATCGTAGTAGACGATTTTTATCCCGATTCGGGTGGCGTTGCCACTTCAATGATCATCTCGGGTAGCAATTTCGGTAGTGATACTACCGGACTGCGCGTGATGTATGTAGACGATGAAGGCATCGAGCACCGCGGTGGATTGGTATCATCGAACGGTGAGAAAATCTATTGCACCGTGCCAAAGGGGCTCACCTACAAGCGCAACATCGCCATTAAGGTGGTGCGTGGAGAAGGAGAGAAAGCCATTTCTGGCGAAGCACCCAACAAGTTCATCTACCGCACACAGACGGCAGTGACTACGGTGGTGGGACAACCTAACTCAGAAAACCAGCCAACCGTGCCAGGTACGCTGACTTCTACCACGTTGTCGGCACCTGCATACATCTGCTTGGACAATGAAGACAATATTTTCATCTGTGAACGAACTCATCACACGGGTCGAGCTGACGGGTGTCAGGCAAGGAATAGTAAAAATGAGAATAAGGACGGAAACGTGCTGATGGCATCACTAAAACGCAACAATGTGAGGTTTCTTGGTGAAGACTGCGGTATGGTAAACGCTCCTGCCTTCTCAAATGAGCCGGGGATGGAGGCTATGTATGCACCTTTAGACGGCGGTATGGACTTTTACCGTTACCAAAAAGCCACCAATTTCGCACAACAAAAATTGCGTGTCATCAAGAGCGAGGATACAAAGGCACTTGATGAGCATAACTGGAAGTTTTGCTTCGTAGTCAACAAAAAAGACCACAATCTTTATACTGTCATGCACCAAGGACAGTTGGTTAGAATCAATCCTAAGACACGTAAGGCGACCGTCTTGCTCAAAAAGATTGGTATTCATGGAGCGAGCGCCAATGGTAGCGACTCATTCTTTGCTTTTAGTCCCACCATGCCTAACCGCCTGTTCGTTTGCCAGACCGACAACAACGAGATATGGTATGTGGACATTGACCAGTTGGAGGGAAAAGACCCTAACGAATACCACGGTGAGAAATATGCTGGACGCGCATGCTGGGAAGGAACCAGTGCTGGTAGCGGCTGGGAGGATGGTTTGCTAAAGAATGCCAAGTTTAAATATCCACGACAGATATGTTTCACTGCCGATGGCAAGATGTACATCGCTGACAGCATGAACAGCTGTATACGCTGTATTGATACCAACCAACCTGACAATAAAGCCACTGTGACCACCGTCATAGGTCTGCCAGGATCGGCTGGGTTTAAGGAAGGAGGTCCCGACGTGGCACAGTTCCGCTATCCTCGTGGCGTGGCAGTGAACGCTGATGGCAGCATCGTGTACGTTGCCGACACTGGCAACCGCTGCATCCGCAAGCTGACGATTGAATAAATCCATGAAATAATAGTATATCAAACCAATATGAAACAAATTATCTATATGCTGGCTCTGTTGCTCGCCGTGGTTACAAACGGCTTTGCGCAGAATGCCAACGACAAAGCCAAGAGCAAGACATTCACCGTGTCGGGAGTTGTGGTTGACGAACATAACGAACCGTACCCAGGCGCCACCATCATCATCAAGAACGTTCCGGGACGAGGAGTGGTTTCCGGCTTGGACGGAAAGTTTACCATTAAGGTTGACCCAAACGCCACCCTCGTGATACAGGCTGTGGGTATGAAAACCATAGAGGAATTAGTGACCAAAGACCTTGCCGACCAAAAGTTCGTGCTCAAAGAAGATGCCAACGTCGTTGACGAGGTGGTGGTAACGGGCTTGAGCTCGCAAAAGAAAGTGTCTGTGGTGGGAGCTATCTCTACTATCGACCCCAAAGAACTGAAGGCTCCAGGTATGTCGCTGAGCAACATGCTCGGTGGACGTGTGGCAGGTGTCATCACCATGCAAACCTCAGGAGAGCCGGGACGTAACCTTTCGCAATTCTGGATTCGCGGTATTAGTACCTTCGGTGCCAACGGCTCAGCCTTGGTGTTGATTGACGGTATTGAAGGAAACCTCGATGACATCGACGTGGACGACGTAGAGTCGTTCTCTATTCTGAAAGACGCATCAGCGACCGCCGTTTACGGTGTGCGTGGTGCAAACGGTGTGGTTATCGTGACAACCAAACGTGGTGCCATGGGTAAACTCAGCATTACGGGGCGTGCCTCAGTAAAGCTGTCGCAAATCAAACGCATACCACAGTATCTCGGTGCTTACGACTATGCGCTGTTGGCTAACGAGGCACGTGCCATGTCAGGCGAATCGGACTTGTACACACCGCTCCAGCTCGACTTGATTAAGCACGGACTGGACAGGGATTTATATCCTGATGTGAACTGGACCGACGAGATTATGAAGAAAACGTCGTTGCAGCAAAACTACTACATGAGCGCACGCGGCGGTGGCGACATCGCACGTTACTTCCTGTCATTGGGTTACCAAGACGAAGGTGCAGCTTACAATCAAAAAGGCAACGTGTTCAAGAAGCCGTTGACATACCGTAAGATGACGTATCGTGCCAACATCGACATGAACCTCACCAAGCTCACCACCTTGTACTTCGGTGTTGACGGAAACATTGTGAACTACACCACGCCAGGCGGTATGGGTACCAGTGCAGTATGGAACAACATACGCGTGATGAACCCACTGATGATGCCTGTGGAATATTCCGATGGCACCATACCTACTTTCGGACGCGACAACTTGATTTCTCCCTACGCTGCACTCAACTACTACGGATACCAAGACCAGAACACAACCCGCAACATGACAACGCTGAAGCTCACGCAAAAGTTTAATGGTGTGTTGCAAGGTTTGGAAGCATCGGTACAAGCCATGATGGACCACACCACAGACTTCAATGAACGACGTCTCATCGCTCCCGACTTGTATCACGCCACGGGTCGTAGCGCACAGGGTGCACTCATCAAGAGTCTGAACAGTCGTGCGTTAGACATGGTTTACGGCAGTGGCAACAGCGGATGGCGCAAATACTATCTTGAGGCAAAAGCCAACTGGAACCGCACCTTCGGCGACCACAACATGGGTGCTTTGATTTTCTACTACATGGAAGATACCAAAGGTACCGATTGGGGTAAAGATGCCATGGGCATCAACGCCATTCCTGCTCGTAGACAGAACCTTTCGGGACGTTTACACTATGGCTATAAAGACACCTACTTCATCGATGCCAACTTCGGTTACACAGGTTCGGCACAGTTCAAGAAGGGCGAGCGCTTTGGATTCTTCCCTTCTATCGCTGCAGGTTGGATTCCATCCAACTATGATTGGTTCAAGGATGCCATGCCTTGGTTCTCGTTCTTGAAAATACGTGGTAGCTACGGATTGTCGGGTAACGACCAAATTACTGGAACACGCTTCCCTTACCTCACACTCATCAACCATACGGCACCCACCTACTGGGGTTATCAAGGATTAGGTATCCGAGAGACACAGATTGGAGCCGACAACCTGAAATGGGAGGTATCAAGAAAGAGCGACTTGGGTATCGAAGGTAAATTCTTCAAGGATAGACTCGCCTTCACCGTAGACTTCTTCTACGATGTTCGTGACGACATCTACCGCCAGCGCGTCACCTTACCAGAATATGCAGGTATGATTACCATTCCATTCTCTAACGTGGGTAAGATGCACAGCTACGGATCGGATGGAAACATCTCATATCATCACCCTATCAACAAGGACATGAGTTTCACGGTACGGGGCAACTACACGTTCTCTGAGAACATCGTCGATAACTTTGAGGAGCCTCTCTACGCATACGGTTACCAGAGTTCGAACGGAAAGCCATTGTATATCTTGCGTGGTCTTATTGCTGAAGGACTCTTTAAGAGCAAGGAGGAAATAGAAACCAGCCCCGAACAGATGTTCGGTAAGGTACGTCCTGGTGATATCAAGTATCGTGACGTAAACGGCGACGGCGTGGTGAACAACGACGACCGCGTGCCATTGAGTTACGGCAATCAGCTGCCACGACTGATGTACGGATTCGGTGCAGATTTTACCTGGAAAGACCTGACCGTTGGATTCCTGTTCAAGGGTTCTGCCAAGGTGGAATACTATCGTTCAGGCCTCTATAATGACTCTGGATGGATTCCATTCTATAACGGTGAGATAGGAAATGTGCTCAAGCACGCCAACAACCCAAAGAACCGCTGGACGCCAGCTTGGTACTCTGGAACTACAGCTACTGAAAACCCCAACGCAGAGTTCCCAAGACTCTCGTACGGAGGCAATAGCAACAATGCTCAACTGTCAACATTCTGGAAGCGTGACGGATCGTTCCTCCGATTCCAAGAGTTGAGCGTGCGCTACAAGCTGCACCACAAGAAATGGATTACCGCATGTGGATTATCTTCTTTAGACTGCGAATTCGTCATGAATAATATCTTCACTATCGACAACGTGAAATACTTCGACCCCGAGCAGGCAGGGGCTAATGGCGCCGTATATCCGTTGCCAATGACATACGCTTTGCAGCTTTACCTAAACTTCTAAGAAATACAAACGATATTACAATATGAAAAAAATCATCATGACCATAGCTGGTGCAGGCCTCATGGCTGCCAGCGGCATGCTTACATCCTGCGACTTTCTGGACGTGGACAATTATTTCCAAGCTACGTTCAAGGAGGACTCTGTCTTCCACAGCAAGCAGAACGCAGAAGGATATTTGTGGAATACCCCACAAGAATTCCCACACGAAGGAAATATTTGGGGACACTCGTGGAATCCTGGCGAGACCGCTTCGGACGAAATAGCCGTGAAGTGGCAGACCTCAGAGTTTTGGGGAGCGCAGTTCTCTGTTGGAAAAATCAACGAAACCAACATCCCCAACTGGTACTTGTGGAAAAACATGTATGTGATTATACAGCGTTGCAACAAGATGCTCGCTAACGTAGACAAAGTGGCAGACATGAATGATGGAGACCGTCGTGAATACAAAGCCTATGTACACTTCATGCGTGGCTGGGCCTACTACCACTTGCTGATGAACTGGGGACCGCTGCTCATCGTGGGCGACGAGATTATCCCCACCGACAAAGACAGTGAGTACTACAACCGTGAGCGTTCTACGTTCGATGAGTCAATAGACTATATCTGTAACGAGTTTGCCCTGTCATTAAAGGGTATCTCTGAACCGCAAGATCAGTCGCTCGCTTATTTCTCACGTCCAACCAAGGGCGCCGCATTGGCATTGATTGCTCGCCTTCGTCTACTACAAGCATCGCCAACCTTTAACGGTGGTGACAGTGCGCATCGCTGTTTCAGTGGTTGGAAGCGCAAGAGCGATGGTGCCGATTACATCAACCAAAATTATGACCCCAATCGATGGGCTGTAGCAGCCGCAGCAGCTAAGCAGGTGGTAGACATGAACTACTACGAGCTCTACACGGTGAAGGCTGATAAGCAATTCCCATATCCGCTTGACAACGTAGACGAATCGTTGCGAAACAAGGAATTTCCTGAGGGCGTGGGAGGTATAGACCCCTACCACTCGTTTGCCGACATGTTCAACGGGGAGGGATTGCCAATGGTGAACCGCGAGTTTATATGGGCTCACGCAGCTTCGGGTAGCGTTATTGAATACACACAACACTGCTTCCCAGTGGGCGGTGGACTTGGTGGCTGGGGTGGTCTGAGCGTTCCACAACGCGTGATAGACTGCTTCTTGATGGCAGACGGAAAGTTACCAGCTAATTCCAGCTTGTATGACGCTGATTTTGAGAACACCACCGAGAAGGCACAAAACCTCTCTACCTTTGTACTCAAGTCGGGCATTCCAAATATGTATGCTAACCGATCGGCACGTTTCTATGCCAGCATAGGTTTCCCTGGACGTGTTTGGGAAATGAACTCTGCCAGTGCCGACGGTTCCAAAACTAAAAAGCAATTCTGGTACGACAACAGTGACGGAATTGCAGGAAAGGCAGGAGCGCAGAATAACCCTAATGACGTAAACATCACAGGATATACCTCAGTGAAGTATGTACACCCAGACGACTCATGGGCACCCAACACGAATGGTGTGATGAGAACGATGAAGCCATATCCTATCATCCGCTATGCTGAAGTTCTGCTCGAACTGTGTGAGGCCATGAATAACATTGAAGGCAACCCTACGGTGAAGACATGGAATCGCAGTGGAGAGCTGGTAGACGTAAGCATCAGTCGTGATGCTGAATTCATGGCGAAGTATTTCAATATGATACGCTACCGAGTAGGACTCCCCGGTGTTGACAACAACACTCTCAATGACAGAGAAGCCTTTGAGAAGGTGATTAGAAATGAACGACAAGTAGAACTTTTCAACGAGGGTTACCGCTACTTCGACACTCGTCGTTGGGGAACCTATCTCGAGGAGGATGCCAACAGTAGTAACTGGCGAGGATTAGATGTAAGTAAAGATCGCGATGATACCAACTCCAACGGAGGCTTCTGGAACATCGTGCAGATAGACGAGCAGAACTATAGAGACCGTATTGCCAAACCTAAGATGATATTCTTGCCGCTTAACCATAACGAGTTGCTCAAGCTGCCCAAGATGGATCAAAACTGGGGATGGGATAGATAATTACAAACCATAGACAAACAAAATGATGATGAACAATAAAATCAATAAATTGTTGTTGCTGGCTGTCGGCATTACGCTCTTCTCGTGCGAGACATACGACTTCGACCAGGAGCAATATAAAAAGGAAATCTACTTGCTGCAAAACTCCGATGGCGTGTACGACAGGCAGTGTGAAGACATGGAGGCAGAGACATCCGCTAATGGCGCCTGCATCAAATTGGTGGTAGGCATCAGCGGATCTCAGCTACCTTCGCAAAGTGTACCTGTGAGTATCGTACACTCCGACTCGCTGTTCAAAGTGTTCAACAAGTCGAACTATGACATCGACTCCACACGCTTTGCTAAGCTGTTGCCCAAAGAGTGCTATGAAGAACCTGCACTCAATGGTGTGATAAAGGCTGGCGAGTCACAGGTAAAGTTCCCCATCAAGCTCAAGAACCTTGACAAGCTGTCGCCAGACAGCATCTACTTCTTGGACTATAAGCTGGATCCAAAATCCACCACACCGTTCAATAAGAAGAAGAAAGAGGTGTTGCTGCGCATTCATTGGAAGAACGAGTTTGCTTCTACCAAAACGCAAATTACATACAACTACAACAGCACCTATGTGGTTGACTTGAGCAGCAGTGAGACTGCCCGTCCAACCAATACTCTCAGAGCTTTCCCGCTTACGGTGAACTCCGTACGCATGTTGGCAGGTAATGAGGATTATGGCGACTACAAAAAGGCTGCCCCACAAATCAAGCAGAAGAGTGTGGTCTTTACCGTGGGCAAACAACTGCAAACCGACCCAAAGAAGCGTGAGGTGGTAGTAACCCCCTACAACGCCAATGAAATGGAAGTGGTGATGCTCACCCCCATTGGTGAATATGATAACACTTTCTACCTCAACGAACTCGTTGCATTGGGCGGTGGCAACTCTACCTATTATAAAGAGTTCCGTGTACATTACAAGTATCGCCTGCTCAACCCGCAGAAAGATGGCACCAACAAGCCAGGTCCTTTCAAGGAAGTGAAGGCAAAGCTTCGCCATCAATATAACCCAAGGGCAGAGCAATTGTAAGAAACCTTAAACATATAGAAAAATGAAGAAAAATAAGATAATCATTGCTTCGGCAATGCTGGTCGCAACACTTACTGCGACGTTCACAGCCTGCTCGCCCGACTACGAGACGAACTTTGACAAGTCTCTGCTTGAGGTTCCTCACAAGAGCCAGGCACTCATCACCTTCCAGCGCGAAGGTGGTGAGCGGACTATCGATGTGGTAACCAACGTGGCGAAAGAAAACTGGAACGCCGAAGCGAACGCTGACTGGTGTACGGTGGAAAAAGCCAACGACAAGGTACTTGTAAAGGCTGGTACATACGATGGATACCAGCCACGCAAGGCTGTGGTCACCGTCAAGTACGGACACCAAGAGTATAACGTTCAGGTGATACAGGTAGGACACGAAGCCACATTGAATCTCGTAGAAGATGGTGGTTTCATTATGCGAAAGAATGGATTCATGGCTTATGTAGAGGGCAATGTGACCGAGTTCGTAGCTCCCGTTTCCACCAACCTCAACATTGATCATGTCATTGTGCCCGACACCACAAGCTGGGTACACTTCGACGCCAGTGAAAAGTTGGAAGAAGATGCACAGGGGCGAAAGCTCATCAAACTGCGCCTCGACCCCAACAAGACCAAGGCTGACCGCTACTGCACCATGACCCTGCAATCGTCGCAAAACTGGGACGCTACGCAAGAATTTGTCTTGATACAGAGCCGCATAGGATACAAAGTCATCCCTTGCTACGGCAATACAAGTTACGAAATCGGTGACTTGGGTGGCAAGATACGTATTCCTTATGTGCAAAACGAGAAAGACGGCAAGTGGACTGTCACTGTGTCGGACAATGCTTCATGGTTGCATGCGGATAAAAAGTTGCTGAGTAATACCGATGGTGAATTGCTTGGTAAGGTTGACATGAACCTAAGTGACCAGCCACGTACGGGTACTGTTACCTTGAAGAGCGAAAACAACGACAAGTTGTACGTTGTCACTATCAAGCAGAGCAAGTTTACACCTGTGCCACCGTTCAATGTTGTCAATGCCAAGACCAAGGCTGGGAAGGGACAGATAACCCTTACATGGGATCAGCCCGAAGTGGTGAACTATACCAAGATGGTCATCACCATGCACAACGCAAAGATTGGTAAGACGGTGACGAAGACTCTCACTGACATGAACAACAACTCCATCACCTTCAAGAACACCTTCAAGTTCGCTGGCGAATACGAGTTCACCATCAAGACATACGGTCCTACCGGCATGGAGACCAAACAACCTGTAACTGTCAAAGGAACATCTGACGAATGGTCAGAGAACGTTCAGTTAAAGCTCACCGAAGACATGATTACTGCCAATGCTACACATCCAACAGATGGAAAAGGTATCCCTGGTTTGATTGACAATAATACAAGCACATACTATCACTCTCAATGGGAAAAGAATTCATCCGATGGAAAGCCACACCGCATACAGATACACCTTGCGAACCCATCGGCTGGCGAGTTCTACTTCGACTACATGGGACGTGGAGATGGTGACGGAGGTGGTGACGTGAAGCGCGCCGAAGTATTCGGAAGCAACTCGGGTGCCGATGCCGATGGTGCATGGACCAGCCTGGGCGTCATCACCTACAAACTGCCTGAAGGACGTGGAAAGCAGGGCGTAGCCGAAAACCACATCAAATCTGCCGAGAGCTATGAGTACCTGCGGTTTGTACCTCTGGCACGCCGCAACAAAGATCCATTGGGAACTCAAGGAACTAAGAACGACTGGTTCAACATGTCTGAACTGCGTCTCTTCGAGGTGCATGATGAGGCATGGGCGAAGAAAAACCTTAACATCATATTTAAGGCAAAAAGATATTAAGGTCAGTCTTGTCAATTAGCTTTGACAGATTGTGGACTCTTTTTGAGGTCAATTTGTTTGTGTGTGAAGAAGTATAGCGAGCTATACGACTGAACGAACAAGCAAGTTGACCTCAAAAAAAAATAGTCTCACAATCTGTCAAAGCTAATTTATAGAACCGACCTATAGCATATTGCGTACCAATAAAAGATGCAGCATAATATTTCATCATTTAACAACGAAAAACACAAAAGAATCTAAAAAACATTGCCGCAAAAGCTATTTCACGAAAGAGAGTCCCGTTCTGTCTAAAGCAACGAAAAACAAAGTTTCAGCATTTCACTTTTGATAAAAAAAACGGAGAAGAATCACAACGCATTTCTTTTCGTTGTTTTCGTCAGAACGCCTGCGTTCTTTGGTTACTTCATATCACCCGCATATTTTCGTGTTTTTTGTTAATTCCGTTATTGATTTCTTCTACGTTGTTTACAACAACAAAATATACCATCGTTAAGGGCGGTTCCATAAATTACCACCGGAAGTTTTTTATGTCAGTATTTTTACGTTTTGTCGTCTTGTGGACTCTTTTTATATAAAACAGGCTGCGCCTCAACAATTCAAACAAGTTTGATTGTATTCGGCTTGCTCCGTTTTTGGTTCAATTTTCTTGTTCGTTCAGTCGTATAGCTCGCTATACTCCTTCACTTATAAACAAATAGACCACAAAAATAGTCTCACAATCTGTCAAAGCTAATTTATAGAACCGACCTAAATGGAATAGCCGTGTTGTGTGGGTGAAAAGTCCAACAGGCGTTCACGCGCGTCCACCTTGAAAAGCAATGTCCATGACATTGGCGCCTAAGGTCGTAGACATTGGCGGTCAATCTACATGACATTGGCGGACAAAGTCAATGCAATTGAAACCACGCAAGAAATCTCGTTTTTTCAAAGGTTTTTGAACAATGTCTTGTGGGAACTTAGATAGGGTGGTGAGCTTGTTTGTACTACCGCTGAACAGATATTCGTCTTCCATCTTGTGTTAATATCTCTTAAATAATGGATTAAGTTCGTACATTTCACCGCAATACGATGAAAAAATGAGTACCTTTGCGTTTGATTAGGTTCGTTAAGGCTCGAATAAGCACTGGTATGAGTCAGTCGCCTTGCGGAAAAACCGTTTATTAACATAAAATAATGTACGCAATTGTAGAAATTAACGGTCAGCAGTTTAAGGTTGAACAAGGTAAGAAACTTTTTGTTCACCACCTCAAAGATGTAGAGAGTGGTAAAACTGTTGAGTTTGACAAGGTGCTCCTGGTAGACAAAGAAGGAGTCATCACTGTCGGGACACCTGTTGTAGAAGGTGCAAAGGTTGTAGTAGAAGTAGTGAATCCACTTGTGAAGGGTGACAAGGTTATCGTTTTCAAGATGAAACGCCGCAAGGATTATCGTAAGAAAAACGGTCACCGTGAGCAGTTCACGGAGGTAGAGGTTAAACAGGTAATCGCTTAAAATTTAGGAGGAATTCAACAATGGCACATAAAAAAGGTGTAGGTAGTTCTAAGAACGGCCGCGAGTCAGCTTCACAGAGATTAGGCGTAAAGATTTGGGGAGGTCAGAAAGTCATTGCCGGGAACATTATTGTTCGTCAGCGCGGCTCAAAACACAACCCGGGAGAGAATGTAGGCATGGGTAAGGATGACACTTTATACGCACTTACTGATGGTATTGTCTACTTCCGTAAAGGACGTAAGGACAAGAGCACCGTATCTGTCCTCTCACCAGAAGCTTATGCTGAGAAAACAAAAGAGGCTGAGGCTTAATTAATAAAAAATATTCCAAACAAACAGCAGGTTTCCCAATTCTCGCTTGAGGATTGGGATTCTTGTTTGATGAGAGTTATCCGTCTGACGGTTTTTCTTAACTCAAGAGCCACGTCAACTGCATGTTCACGACAGGGTGGTTTATAAATTAGCTTTGACATCTGTGGATTCTTTTTGGTTCAATTTGCTTGTTCGTTCGGTCGTATAGCTTGCCATACTCCTTCACTCACAAACAAATTGACCTCAAAAATAGTCTCACCACCTGTCAAAGCTAATTTATAGAACCGCCCTTAAATGAACAACCGCCAACTTTGCTGTTCAAAAGCTGGCGGTTATGTCATAACCATGAGAGGCTTTGCACCTTGTTATTTAGTGCAAGAAGGCGTCCATGGCTTCAGTTGTTTGAAGAAATCGTTGCCTTTGTCGTCAACCAGTATAAAGGCAGGGAAATCAACCACGTTGATTTTCCAAATCGCTTCCATGCCCAATTCGGGATATTCCACACATTCAATGCTCTTGATAGAGTTCATTGACAGTACGGCGGCAGGACCGCCGATGCTGCCCAGATAGAAACCACCGTGCTTTTTACATGCGTCGGTAACCACTTGCGTGCGGTTTCCTTTGGCAATCATCACCATCGAACCGCCGTGGTCTTGGAACTCGTCCACATAGGGATCCATACGGTTTGCGGTAGTAGGCCCCATGCTGCCGCAAGGCAGTCCTTTTGGAGTCTTCGCAGGGCCAGCGTATAATACGGGATGTTTTTTAAAGTATTCCGGCAGTTCTTCACCTGCATCCAGGCGCGCCTTGAGTTTTGCATGAGCAATGTCGCGCGCCACGATAATGGTACCGTTGAGACTTACACGAGTGGAAACGGGATATTGTGACAGAATCTTGCAAATGTCCGACATGGATTGATTCAGGTCTATCTTAACAACATCGCCTTCACCGGCCTGGCGTAATTCCTCTGGAATGAGAGTGCCGGGGTTTTCGTCCAGCTTCTCTATCCACAACCCCTCTTGGTTAATCTTGGCTTTGATGTTGCGGTCGGCCGAACAACTTACCCCCATGCCGATGGGACACGATGCCCCATGGCGCGGCAAGCGCACGATGCGCACGTCGTGAGCCATGTATTTACCGCCAAACTGAGCACCCAGTCCAATCTTGTGTGCTTCGTCTAAAAGTTCCTTTTCCAGTGCTACATCGCGGAAAGCGCGTCCTGTCTCATCTCCCGAGGTGGGCAGGTTGTCGTAGTAGTGGGTGGAAGCCAACTTGACGGTGAGCAGGTTTTTCTCTGCCGACGTGCCACCGATGACGAATGCGATGTGGTAAGGAGGACAGGCAGCCGTGCCCAATGATTTCATTTTCTCAACCAAGAACGGAACCAGGGTGCCGGGATTTTGAATGATGGCTTTGGTCATTTGGTACAGATAGGTCTTGTTGGCCGAGCCGCCTCCCTTGGTTACGAATAGGAACCGATATTCCATTCCCTCGGTTGCCTCTAAGTCAATCTGTGCCGGAAGGTTGCAGCGGGTGTTCACCTCATCGTACATGTTGAGCGGAGCATTCTGCGAATAGCGCAGGTTGTCTTGTGTGTAGGTGTTGTAAACGCCCCGAGAGATGGCTTCTTCATCGCAAAAGCCCGTCCATACCTGTTGTCCCTTTTCACCGTGTACTATGGCGGTGCCCGTGTCTTGGCAAAGTGGCAGTTTGCCTTTTGACGCCACTTCAGCATTGCGCAAGAAGGACAGTGCCACATACTTGTCGTTGTCCGAAGCCTCAGGGTCGGTTAAAATCTTCGCTACTTGTTCGTTGTGTGCGCGGCGTAACATGAAACTCACGTTGTGAAATGCCTGCTGCGTGAGCATGGTGAGTGCTTCTGGTGACACCTTCAGGATGGGCTTACCCTCAAATTGGCTGACCGATACGCCGTCTTTTGTTAATAAATAATACTCAGTTTCGTCTTTGCCCATTTGGAACATGGGTTCGTACTTAAATTCAGGAGTTTGTGCCATAATGTTTTTTTTATAGTTGTTTTTGTCATGTTAGTCTGGATGTTATTCCACAACTGCTTTCTCAATATCCAAATATCTCTTGGGTAGAAAGGCGTTTGACTTTGCCTATTTTCCGCAGAGCCTGCATGTTCAAATTCTTCTCATCGCCCAAGATGACGTAACGATAAGGCTTGCGTGCCATGTTGTTTTGCTCGAAGTCGACGATATCTTGCATGGTGATGCTGGGCAAGGCCTGATAGATTCTTTCGTTTTCATCATAATCGATGCCTCTTTCTTTGGCTTTTAAATAGGCTTGAAGTACGCCGCCGCGCGTGACGCGAAGACTGGCCAGCTGTTTCATCAAACCCTGTTTGGCGATGTCGAAGTCCGTCTTGCTTTGCGGAATGGTGTCTAAGATGTTGTTGAACACCTTGATGCAATCCATCATTTTGTCGTTTTGAGTGATGATGTAGGTTTGCGCATACTCAGGATGTCCCTTCAGCGGACTGTTGTTGTAATATGCTGATGCGCTGTAAGCCAATCCTCTTGCTTCACGCAACTCTTGGAAGACAACGGTGTTCATGCCACCGCCAAAGTATTCGTTGAATAGAGTTCCTACCGCTGTCTGCTTGGCGTCAAAAGGTTTGTTCTCGTTGTGATACATCACCATGTAAATGTTTTTAGCATTGTAGGGAGCGATGTACACTTCGTTTTGCGGTGTGGTTTGTTCTTGATACTCTTTGTTTTTCAGTGCTGGTTTTCTGCTTTTGGCAGGCTCATACAGCTTGTCAAGGCAGGCAGAAAGCTGTTGTGTGCTCGTTGGTCCGTAGTATAGCACGGTTTGCTCGTATTGTTTGAGCGACTGAAACAAATCAACCAAATGCCGTGGCTGTAAGGCTTTCAGTTCTTGTTCGCTTACAATATTGCGCACTTGGTTATAGGGTCCGTACATCGCATACCTTCTTAAAGCATTGAAATTGCTTCGTTGATCGTTTTTGTCGTCTTGCCTTGCTTTCAAAGTCAATGCGACATATTGTTCGTACGCCTTTGCATCTGGCTTCGCATCGGTCATCAGTTCGTTGAGCAGTTTCACCGCTTTGGGCATGTTCTCATCCAATCCTGTCAATGAAATGGCGATGTTGCGCGAGTCTGCCGATATGTTTAAGCTGCACGCCAGTTTGTAAAACTCGCGCTTGATGTCCTCTGCCGACTTCTTAGAGGTGCCCAGATAGTTGATGTAATCGCACGCCACCGCTAACTCTTTGTTGGCGGTAGTGCCGAAATCCCAATTGAAAATAAGGTTAAAAAGACCGTCTTCGCTGTTGTGTTTGTACACAATAGGTAACTTCTTCTTCGTCTTAGTGAAGGTTAAGTCGCGCTTGAAATCCAGGAATTGCGGTTGTATGGGCGTGGTATGCGCATTTTGTATGTCACGCAAAAATGCACTGCTCTCGTTACGGTTGCTGGGGATGGGGGTGATTTGCGGCTTGTCTATCTTCTTTTGCGTGGTGTCTTCGCCTTGCTTCTTGTACACGCAAACAAAGTTATCTTTAAGGTGTTTGTTGGCAAAGGCCATGATGTCTTGTTTGGAAATCTTTGCCAATCTGTCCAAACGGTTGACCACATCTTTCCATTTCTGATTGTTGATGAAAGCGTCGGTCAGCATGGAAACCCTTGAGCGGTTAGACTGTAGCGACTTGTAATAATCGCGTTTGGCGTTATTGATGATTGACGAGAGCAGGTCATCGGCGAACGCTCCCCGCTTTAGTTTGTCAACCTCAGCCAACAATAGTTGTTTGACGTCTTGCAAAGATTGTCCCTCCTTGGGCAATCCCTCCATGCAGAATGATGAATAATCGGCCAGGGCATTGACGAACGAACCGCTCCCTAAGAGCTTCATGCTTTGATTGAGGTCCAGGTCTAACAATCCCGCATGCCCGTTGCTCAATATTTTATCCACCAAGGTGAGTGTGTCGTTTTGCATGGATGCGGCGCCGTCAAACTTCCATGCCAGCAATACATTCTCGGCTTCCTGGCCCACTACCGTGGTGTCTACACTCGCTTTGAGGTCGGGTTGCGGTGCGAAAGTAGGGTAGGATAGCGTCTGGCTCTTCTTCCATGAGCCGAAATACTTGTCTAAAGTAGCAATCACTTCATCTGGATTCATGTCGCCTGCCATGCAGATGGCAACGTTGTTGGGCACATAGTAGCGTTTGAAATAGTTCTGGATGTTTACAATAGAGGGATTTTTTAGATGCGCTTGCGTGCCGATGGTGGTCTGTGTGCCATAGGGATGTGTAGGAAACAATTTGGCATTGAGTGCGTTCCACTGTTTTCTTCCATCGCTCGAAAGTCCGATGTTGTATTCTTCGTACACCGCTTCCAATTCGGTATGAAAGCCCCTGATAACCATGTTTTGAAAGCGATCTGCTTGGATTTTGGCCCAATTGTCTACTTCATTGGAGGGTATGTTCTCTACATAACAGGTGATGTCGTTGCTCGTAAAGGCGTTAGAACCTTCCGAACCGATGGCTGCCATCAGCTTGTCATATTCATTGGGAATATTGTATTGGGCAGCCAGCTGTGATATACTGTCAATTTCATGGTATGCCTTTTTGCGCTCGGCAGCATCGGTCAGCAAGCGATATTTCTCATATCGCTGCGTGATGTCTTGCAGATAAGCGGCTTCTTTCTTTGCATTGGTGGTGCCAAACAGCTTGGTTCCCTTAAACATCAAATGCTCCAAGTAGTGAGCCAAGCCAGTGGTTTCGGAAGGATCGTTCCTGCTTCCCGTCCTGACGGCGATGTAAGCTTGAATACGCGGCTTCTCCTTGTTCACGCTAAGGTAAATCTTCAGACCGTTATCAAGTGTGTAGATACGAGCCTTCATGGGGTCGCCAGCCACTGTTTGGTAATTGTATGCTTTTGCATGAAGAATACTTTGAAAAAGTATCAGAAGTAGACTTGACAATATGAATCTTGTTCTCATCTTTGTGATTGTTAATAACTTGTCTGTGCTGTTCAGTTTTGTCTGGCTTCGTCTAAAGTCGTTGAACGTGATTTCAATTTTCGTATTCAACCTCTCGATCAAGTTTTTCTATGAAGTTGTCAAATAAATTTTGTTCTACATCTCCCATTGAGAACTCTTTCTCCGCATCTTTCCTAATCTCGGCTATCCATGCGCGACGTGCCTTGACGTAATCCGCGTGGATGCGCTCGGCATCCGCCATGGTAATGGTGTCGAGTTGATAATAGTTCTTGATGAGTTCGTATGTCCAAGCCCATCGATACTCTTGATAGTGTTCGTTGATGTCCGTGAATCTTTTCAAGACATCGTCTATCGTTTCGAGTTCGCCGCTTTTTATATCCTCTTTCAACCGTTCTTCTTCCGAAACGGGTAGAAGCAGTCCGGCCAAGTCAGTCCATTTGCCCGTTCCAATCGCAGAAGTGGGAGGCGTAAGTGCCGGATCTTGCTTCAGGACACGTTTCAGAACCGCCCCCATATAGATGTGCAGTGCGATGTCGTAGTATTTGATACCTTTTTTCAAAGAATTGGCGTTGATGACATATTCATGATAATTATAGGTTGATACGTCATCACCGGAAGCCTCGCGCAGGTTTTCAAGAATCTTTTTCCCCTCCACGATGCCGCCGACGGTGAAGGGAGAAAGCCAATCGAAGTTCACGATACTCATTTGTGAATGTTGCGGACGCAAATCTCTTTTCGGCCACTTGTTGATGTCTCTGTACAAACCAACTGTCGTAATGTTTCTTCCCGGAGACAGGTACATGATGTCACCGTAGGCCACCAGGTATGAGAACGGCAGGCTGCGCGTGTCGGGGTGATACATCAGTTTGCCGAAACAAACGGAGAAGGCGCCGATGTGCGCCGGCATCAGAAGATAGGCTCCGCTGGCCGTCTTGCATCCACGTTGCAGCACGCCGTAATGCATCGGTCCCATCTTGTACGCGTGGTTGCTGAAGTTGGTGGCGGAACCGGCGTTGTAGAATGAGAACATACCGCCAATCAACAGGCTGCTCTTGTGATGACTGGATGAGAAAGGACCGCAGAAAGCCGCACATGCCTCACCGTTCGCCATGTAGCTGTTGGCGAAGAACACGCTGGAAGATGCCGTAAAACCATTTGTCATCTTGCAGGACTCACCCACGAAGCTGTCTTGCATCTTCACGCTGTTGACGATGGAGGAGCCGTGTGAAATGATGGAATTCTCACAAATAACTCCCGTTCCTATATATACGCTGGCGGCCTCTGAGCTGAGAATGGTACAGTCACTCAGGCGTGACGCTCCGTTGATTTCGCATTCGTCAAAGATGATGGTGTTGGTGATTTCTTTCGTGTTGACGATTTTCACGCGATTGCCTATCCATCCTTGGTCAGACGCATTTAACGCAATGCCCTCCTTGACAAGGCGCAGAACGGCATCTTTCAGCGCCTTGTCTTGAAAGTGTTGAACCATGAAAGCTGCGAACTGACTGTTTAATTCTCTGAACAACACAACGTTGCCGTCACCCGCTTCATTTAAAACAGAGATGGTGTTGCCCTCACCATAAGTGGCACCCTCTGTTGTTTCGAGCGTGCAAATGTTGGAAATGAAGCACCGCTCGCCAATCGTATAATTGTTGATGTAATTGCCGACGTTCTCTATCAAACTGTCATCACCTACGGTTACGTTTCTCAGCGTGGCGTTGACAATACCGGAATGCTTGAAAAACCCCTTGCTTACTTCCAAGGTTTCTTCAAATGCACCTAAATGATTCTCACCGTAGAAAAAGACGCGGCTCAAATGGTTCGGACGGAACTCTTCTGCCACCATGACCGAAGACCAGTCTTCTGCCCAGCAACCGCGGCTTTCTAATACACTTATCTCTTCACTTGTTAATTGTCTGAACTCTTTCATCTTTTTCAATTAATCAGTTGGGTACAAGAAGTCGTTGTATGGATATTTCTGTACATGCAATTGTCGAACGGCTTTGTACAACGTTTCCCTGAATTCGTCAATGTTTTGCTTTTGTCTTGCCGAAATGAACACGCAGTTTTCATTCAGCTTAGCCATCCAGGTGCGTTTCAAGTCTTCTAACGAAAGGTTTTCTTGCGTGGAGGGTGTCAGGTCATCAGGAGCTTTCTCAACCCACTTGTATTGGTCAGTCTTGTTGAAGACGATCATGGTGGGCTTATCTGCTGCGTCCAATTCCCTCAGCGTGTTGTCAACCACCCTGATTTGTTCTTCAAAGTCGGGATGCGAAATGTCTACGACATGCAGCAGCAGGTCGGCCTCGCGCACTTCGTCAAGGGTTGACTTGAATGAGTCGACAAGGTCGGTGGGCAGTTTGCGAATGAACCCCACCGTATCGGCCAGCAGAAAGGGGAGATTGTCAATCACCACCTTGCGTACCGTGGTGTCTAACGTGGCAAAAAGTTTGTTCTCTGCGAACACCTCGCTTTTGGACAAAAGGTTCATCAAGGTAGACTTGCCCACGTTGGTATAGCCCACCAAGGCCACGCGAATCATTCTTCCGCGGTTCTTGCGCTGCGTGGCTTTCTGCTTGTCTATCTCGACAAGCCGTTGCTTGAGCAGCGTGATGCGCTGTAAGATGATGCGGCGGTCCATCTCGAGCTGCGTCTCGCCCGGACCGCGCAGACCGACAGAACCCTTTCCGCCACCGGAGCCGGATCCGCCACCCTGCCGTTCCAAGTGGGTCCACAAGCGTTGCAGGCGAGGCAGCATGTATCTGTATTGCGCCAATTCTACCTGCGTCTTCGCATTGGCCGTCTGTGCCCGCATGGCAAAGATGTCGAGTATCAGGGATGTTCGGTCTAAGATTTTTACTTGAAGTTCTTTCTCTATGTTTCTGATTTGCTTGGCAGAAAGCTCGTCATCGAAAATCACCATCCCCACGGGGCGGTCGTTTTCTTTCTCGTTTTCTACATACTGCTTGATTTCTTCCAATTTGCCCTTACCTACATAACTCACCATGTTGGGGCCTCCCAGCTTCTGCGTGAATCTTTTGACGGTAACTGCGCCTGCGGTGTCGGCAAGAAATTCCAACTCGTCAAGATATTCATTGGTCTTCTCCTCGTTCTGTTCCTGCGTGATGAGGCCCACGAGTACGGCTGTTTCCGCTTTTGCTTCTGATATGACAAATTCTTTCATCCGGTATATATATATGGTGTTTGCAAAGTTACAATAAAGCGGTAAAACGACAAAATAAAAACATCTATTTTGTTGCAGAGGCCAACGGCAGGCATGTTCAGCTTTCCATTGTGTTATGGTTCCTTCCATTTTTCGTTGGAAGGTCGAGATACAAAGAAACTGTCTGGATGCGAATTTTCTTGACTGTGACCTCTCTTATCTTTGGCGTGTTTACAAACAACGTTGATGGAGTTGGCAAATACGCCAAGGATTTGATGACTTTCACAGGTGCTTGACCCACAGTCTGTTACGAGCTTTGTGTTAAGTAATATGTTCGTTATGCAGTCTGTTTTTCGGCAAAAGCATAGCTTTAAGACGGATATTTGTATGCTTTTGCAGCATAATAACATACATGTTGTATGATAAAGTGATGCTTCTAATCAAGTAAAAACAATGCTGTTGGATGAGAAACACTAATTTTTCTTGCCCGATAATCGCATGTTTGCACCCTGTTTGCCTATCGTTTTTTTCTATATTGCAAATTCATGAGTGCCGTTTTATGCCCGTTTTTCTGATAAAATATCTGACAAATTTGATGGAGTCTTACCAGTTGTCTTATTCGTAAAGAACATGTCGGTTCTGCGTTCAGTACGGAGTTTGCGCATCAAACTGCAGGTAGTTTGCCAGGCACGACCATTAAAAACAAAATTGAAACTCACGGCTCTTTCATTTAAGAATGAATTGAATACATAACTTCCCTTACCCGACT
>CAMPYJ010000047.1 GCA_946998205.1 uncultured Prevotella sp.
GAAGTAGCGGCATGGCATTCAGCCATGGAAGTATTTTCGGCTCTCTCTTCTTCAGCTACCTTTGTGGTGGAGGATGCCTTGAGGACATCAATGCACTTATAGGGCAGTTCAAGCAGAGACCTGATACGCTGTTACCCGGTGCCGACACTGTGGGGCGCGGACTGAAGGAGCTTGCTGAAGAGAACATTATTTACAAGAGCGAAATCTCCGGCAAGTCTTACAGTTTCAACACGGCAGAGAAGCTGAACACCTTACTATTACGGATGATACGGAGAATGGGGCTTATAAAGGTGGGCAGCCATGTTGACTTGGACTTTGATCACTAGTTCGTTCCAGCCCACAAGTTCGATGCTAAGTATTCTTATAAGCAGGACCTTGGCTATTTTCCTGGTTGGGCTTCCATTGGGGGAATCATAGTCGGAGGTGAGAATCGTGACGGAAGAAGTACAAGCAAATGACGCAGAAACGCTGGTTAGAGTTTTTCGACGAAACTTGTAAGGAGGAGGGTGTGTATGGCCTCAGTATTGGCTTGAAGCCTGGCGGCGGACACATGACGGTATTACAACGATTTAAGGACGGAACGCTCAAATATATAGAACCACAGCACGACAACTCCGAGGGGTCAGGTCGTGAATGGGACGATATAAAAAATTTGGCAAAAGAGGGAAAAAGTACTCAGCACGGCTGCCGAGGTATCATGCGAATAGACAACAAGCTATTCAATACCGATTTCATCGAGATTTTCGACGTACATGCCGATAAAGTCAAAAGCAAGTGAGTCGGAAACTTCCAGGACCTCACCGTTCTTGAACAAATAAACAACAGGATAACCAATGGTCGCATCAGCAGGAAATGCAAAAAGCCACGCCTTTTGCCCCTCTACGTCACCGAGGTATTTTAGTCGATTGCCGTAGCGGTCAATGAAAGGCTGTGCCTCTTTGATTACTGCTTGTGGTATTGTTTCCTGTTTCATGCCACAAAGATACGCTCTTTTACTCATAGTTCAATAAGTTATTAACAATAATTTCAACAATATGCCAAACATTCCAGACGGCAAACAGCTTGAAGCCAACATTCTAAAAGATATGCGTGTGGAACTTGCTGACGAGTTCGACAAGAACTTTCAGCGAAAAGCGTTTTTTACCGACAAGTGGAAAGCCCGAAAAGACAAGAACGCGCGCGGCTCTCTGCTGGTCGTGTCAGGCGCGATGCGCCGAAGCATACGCAGCGACGTGAAAGACCACGGGGTCAGCTTCACGTCGTCGCTGCCATACACCACCATACACAACGAGGGCGGAAAGGGCAGCAAGCCTGTACGCCAGCACTACCGTACCAGCAAGAAAGGAAAACGCTACGAGGTCAAGGCGCACAACCGTAAATTCAATATGCCAAAACGCCAGTTTATCGGCGACGGCAAGAAAACGCAGGCTATCATTAAAGACGTGATAGAAGACAACCTGCAAGCGTTCAACCTTTCACTCACTAAATTTTTGAAGCAATGAGAAAGCAAATTTATCTGAAAGTGTGCCAGCAGCTTGAACAAGTGCCTGAAATTCGCCTTGTAGGCTTCTGGAACGAGCAGCTGGCTATGGTGCAGCAGACGCGCCCGTTCGTCCTGCCTGCCGTGTTTATCGAGTTTGAACCCTACGAGATACGCCAGCTGTCTATGCACGCACAGGAGGCAGACATCACCCTGCGCCTGCATATCCTTACAAGGGCTATGGATTTCGTGGACAACCGCGACAAGCGTATGGCGGTTGCCCTGCAATACTTCGACCTGATAGACGACGTAAACAAGGCTATGGCGACGCTGCGGGGCGACGGCTTCTCCACGTTCATGCACACCCAGTCCGCCACCAACCACAACCACGCCGAAATAATCGAAAGCATAGAGTGCTGGCAGTGCCGTGCCACCGATGCCGCGGCGATGCGGCAGGCGCAAATGGCGGTGGGCGCAGGGCTGCATATCGCAGAAAAACAGTAAAGGGCGGTTCTATAAATTAGCTTTGACGGATTGTGAGACTATTTTTGAGTTCAATTTGTTTGTGAGTGAAGGAGTATAGCGAGCTATACGACTGAACGAACAAGAAAATTGAACCAAAAAGAGTCCACAAGATGACAAAACGTAAAAAAACTGACATAAAAAAACTTTACGGTGGTAATTTATAGAACCGCCCTAAAAACAAAAACCCCGTGCAGGTCATTTCACCGCACGGGGCTTTTCATTGGTTATCGAAGTAGTCGAACAGGGTAAGCTGCAATGCGTCTACTTTCGGCGGTGTGGTCGGTATGTTCAGGTTATTAAGATAAGTCCTGTAACACATAGGAGAAATCGGGTTAATATACCTTTTCCATATCGCCTTATAACACCGCCTGTTATTGCCAGCTTCGTAGTACCTTTCTGTTATGGCGCGTAGCAATTTAGTGCGCTCCATCGTACTTTTATGGTGTTTCATAGCCTGTTTGTCCGCTTATTTAGTACCTTTGTAAACGGCTAAGTTTACGTGTGGTTTGCGGTTCCGCAGGCTGCACGCTTTTTTTGGGGTTAGTCGTCAGCTTCCGTTACCGACAGCGGCACGATGTGCCAGCCTTTATCGTCCTTGAACTCTGCACGAATGAAAGTCTTTGTCGTCGAGGGCTGGTAGCTTTCTTCAATGATGCGCACACCCTCTATAAAGGTGTCGTCCTGCGTTTCCTCCGCCATTTTGCGAAGTTGCAGCACACGGCTGGCTTTCAGCGTGCCCTTCTGGTCGCGGCTCAACAGGCGCAGCACGGTATTAACCAGCATTTTGCTTTTGTCGTCCGTGGCAAGGCTTTCGATGTACTGCTTTACCATAGTGATGCCGTCCTCCACCGTGTCGCGCCAGTCATCTACGGCATTCACGCCCAGCGTCAGCCGCATACTGCCGTCGCTGTGGGTAAAGGTGTGGGAACGCTGTGTGTCGGTCGTAAGCTGCATCACTTCCGATTTCATGCGCAGCACCTCTTTGAAGTTCTCAAACACTTTTGCCTTTACCGCCTTAATCTGGTCGGAAAGGGCGCGAAGTTCGGGCAATGCCGTGGCGATTTCGTCGTCCACCAGTTCTGCATACACTTCGCGGTTTGCTTTTCTCTGCCTTGCGATGCGTTCTTTTTCCTGCTTCTTCTGGAAAGCGGCAAACGCTTCGGCTTCTGCCGTGGTCATTTCTACCACTTTTTTTTCATTATCCATTTTATTACTTGTTAAATGGTGTTCAAACACCTGTTAATCGTCTTTTTCCAGTTCGTCCATACTGTGATTGCGCCAGCCCAGCTCCGCGCTTTCGGCTTCACTCTCCGCCCATTCTGAAAGCTCTTTCATAAAGTAATAATAGGCGGTGTTGTTCAGGTGCGCAAATTCTTCTTTGATGCGAGCACCCAGTCGGTCTACCGCTTTACTCATACTGCGATATTTTATAAAAAACATAGTTTCTACGGGCAGCGGTTAAGGCCATTAAGATGTCCGCCTTTGTGTCGGCTTCCGTCAGCATTGGCACACCGTTCAGGCAGATGTAGACCTCGCCGTCAAATTCGCGTATCTGTACGGCGCGGCGGCTTTCTCTGACAGCCTGCCTGCGTACTCTGTTATGCTGTCTTTCTTTCCAGTTCGCGCGATATTTGCACCACTTGCGGCAGATTGCCTGCCAAAAATCTTGTAACTTTTTCATTTCCTTTATATTTATTGTTTGTTGTTCTTATGCTTGTGCCACGTTGTCGCCGCCTGCATACCTTGCCAGCGTTTCGCTTAACATTGCCTGCTTTACGGCTTCCGCCTGTCGTGCGTCGGTCTGCTTGTTGTTAAACAGCCCGATAAGGTTGCGCAGGCGTTCGCGGGGTATCTTGTTAAAGTCGCTGTAACCCGTACACCTGCACGCTATGCCTTTTATAATGCTGGCGTTCGATGTTCTGCCAGTGGAACGCAGCCAGCTGCCTATCGCCGCCATTACACGCTTGCGCAGCTTGTCGGTGTCGTCGCCTTGCTTCTTGTTCAGCTGTGCCGACAGCTTGCCGCAGATGTCTATAAGGTCGTGCGTGTCGATGTCACGGCTGCTTTCCACGCCGTAGCTGGCGGCGATGGTCTTCTTTTCGTCGTCCGAAATGCCCAGCAGGGTGCAAAGGGTGTGGTACTTCTTCACAAGCCCCCTGTGTATTTCGTCCATTGTCTTGTTTTCCTTTGTCATAGCTCTATTTATTTCGTTAGGTTTGCCCAGTATTCGCGTGCGCCCTGCTCCCAAATGATGAAGTCCGCGCCGCCCTCCTGTTTTTCGGGTACTTCGTAGCGGGTAGTTACGAATGCCTTGTACCCCTCAACTCTTATTTTGATGTCAGCGTCGTACCTGATGTTTTGCGCCGTTGAGCCTTTCGGTTCGCCATTGCGTCCCTGACTGATGTAAACAAACAGCTTGTCAGGGAACTGACCCCGCAGCCGCAAATGGTCTTCTATCGTGTAGCGTCGCCAGTATTGCACGCTGTCTATTACGATGATGTCGGGGCTTCGCTTGCGCTTCAGGCGCGCTGCCACCTCCTTCGCGCCCTCCTTGTCCAGCAGTATGATGCGCGTGCCAGCTTCGGCCATTCCGACGCGCTGCCACGCTTTTTGCAGCGATAGTGACAAGCCTTGCTCAATGCTGTCGTAGGCAACGCGCCCGAACTTCGTAAGGTACTTGCACAATTCAAGTACGAAAGTCGTTTTACCGCAGCCGCTACCGCCGTAGACAAGCCACGTGCCGCGAAGTTCGGGGCGGCCGAAGCTGTGCAGCCACCTGCCCTCGAAGTCGGCGACCTCAAACTTCGCCTGCAATACGTTTTTATTGCTTATCGCCCGTGCCATAGTCATAATCGTTTTATATCCACCTTGACGCGGCTGTTCAGATACTGAACGCACCAGCTTAAAAAGTACAGTCCGTCGGGGTTTTCGTTAGGGTTTATGTCGGCCACCACACACAGCAGCCCTTTTGTCTTTGCACGGCGCACCGTCAGCGTGCAGGGTGCGTCGCGGTGCAGCCATTCGTCCATGATGAAGCGGCAGTCCGACGCTTTCATTCCCAGTGTGATGCGCTGCGCTGCGTCGTAACTTACGCCGTTCATGCCCTGCCTCCTTTCGTCAGTTTCCAGACGGCACGCTTCACACGGCGCAGGTCGTTTTCACTGTCCCTTATCACGGCGGCGATGTCTGCCTTGTCATTCACACCGTTTGCCACGCACACGGCGGCGATGTCTTCGTCGTTCACTACTTCCAGCTGTACGAACTTCCTGCCTATGCGGCTGTATATTTCCTGATAGCCTTTGCGGTTGAAGCGCACGCCCCGTTCTATTCGCTTTTTCAGGAAGTCGGTAGCGCAGAGCGCAAGCCCGCAGTGTCCCTCTAATTGGTTATACAGCGATATAAAGAAGTACAGCACTTGGTCGCCCAGCTTGTCGGCTTCGTCCAGAATGATAAGCGGTGTTTCAACGCTTTGCAGTTCCTCTACGATTGTGTCCATTTGGTCGGACACGCTGCCTGCCATGTCCTTGCCCAGCGCACGCAGCAGCTTTTGTATGAATGTCTTTCTGTTCCAATACTCCGAGCAGCACAGATGATAGGTGCGGGGGTGGTCGGCGGTGTACCGCTTTATGGCTTCCGTCTTTCCGCAGCCTGCGAAGCCTGTTACAGCCATTGCGAGGCTTTCGGCTTTCGCGTTGTCCAGTATAAAGGTCATTTTCTCATAACCGCGGGTCGCCACCACCTGCCACGCCGCACCGTCGTGTCCTGTCTGTGCGGCGATGCTGCGCCACATATCGTCGCTAAGGGTTTCCCAGTCGTTGTTAAGCACCTTGCTAAGTGTGGCAGAGCTTATGCCCATACTCTTTGCGGCCTTGTTCTGGCTGCCTTTCTGTGCGCAGAAACTTTTAAGGCGTTCTGCTATCAATGCCTTTTCTTCTTGCTTCATAATTGCCGTTTATTTTAGAAAATTGAATAATCGTCTGTTTCCACCGTGGCTGCCTGTGCAGCTGGTCGGGTGGCTTCGCTGATGCCGAGGCGTTTTTGTTCGCGCGGTAACTTGTGCTGTCCTCTGCTGTCTACAAGGCAGAACCGTGTAAGCACGTTGCCCAGCTGTGGGTTGTCCTGTATCAGTTGCTCCACGCGCTTGCTGCTGTCTGCCAGCTGGTCGGTAACATACTGCTCCAGTCGGTCGTTATAGTCGAACACCTTTTGCAGCTGCTCTGCGTCGCCCTCTCTGCGGTCGGCAAGTGCCATAGGCTGCACATACTTTTCTTGAAGCATATAGCGCAGCGTGCCGCTTTCGTTCACTGCCAGCACTTCGCCCATGTCGTCGGGGTCGAACAGCACCGTCCACTTTTCGCCTGCGTGTTCCCTGAAACTGATGTCGAACGTATCATATTCGTGTTTTACGCCTAACAGGGTCGGGCGAAGACCACCGCCACATATCGCATTCGTGTTGCCAGTGGTGCTGCCGTAGTAGAGCAGGTAGTTTTCTTTCGACAGGGGCAGCGTGCGTTCAGCGGGCAGCTTCTCTATGTAGCCCATAAATTCTGCGTGCTTACGCTGGCGTTCCGTGGCTATCATTGCGCCTATTTGCTCTTTTACGCCCTCAAAGTCGGGGAAGCTGTGGCGTACCAAGTTCAGCGCTTCGCTGTTTGGCTGTTTCTTTGGGTCGGTAGTGATGCCGTAACCCGACCAGTTGTTGCACCGCTGGCAATACTCCCTGTTCAGGTAGTTAAAGTATGCCTCCACGGGCTTTGCCTTTGCGTTCTTTACGCGGGCAGGGGTCAGTTTGTCGCCCATTATCTTGTACAGCGGTGTCATTGCCTTGATGGCGTAGTGGTCGCATTGCAGCTGGTTGGAGCGAAGCATTTGCCCTGTCAGTTCCTTGCTGTGCAGCGCGGCGTTACGCAGCGCGGCGGCTATCAGTTCGGGCGTTTCGTGCGTGCCTATGGCGTAGCCTATCGGGTAGTTGCAGCAGGGGTCGAGCACCACTTCCACGGCAAGCCTGTTGCTGTATGTCGTAATGTGTCTGCCCTGTGCGTCCGTCTTCACGGTCTGGTATAGCAGTTCCACGTCCCAGCCGTCCAAGCTCCACATAAGGAAAGCAGCCGACGGGCGGCTGCGCTTTACCTGCATAGCCCGTTCGTTGCGGAAGTTCGTAGCACCGCGCCTGCCTGCCGCAGTTACGAGGTCGCGCTTCTTCAGCCATTCCCCAGCGGTGCGGGGGGTAATGGGTTTCCAGCCCATTTGCTTTGCCACCTTGTTGTAGTAGTCTGCCACTTTTACGCTGTCGAGGTTGTTCTTGTTGGCCATGATATAAATCATTACTGCCTCCTTTTCCTCCGTGTCCACCTTTGCGGCGTTGGCGTTCTGCCACTTCTTTGAGATAAAGCAGCTGTAACCCTCTTTCTGGTACTCTTTCCACTTTATCCGCAACCTGCGGGCGTTCTGTGGCAGGCTGTTGGGCCACCTGTCCCCGATGCGGGGCAGTGCCGCTGCCGCCTTGCTCCAAAATTCGCCGAGCTTTATCTTCGGCTTGCTCTGCCTTATGCGGTGCGAGTTCGCCCGCTCTATGCACAGACAAAAGGCGCGCATTACCGCCGCGTTGTTCGCATATTCGACTTGCAACTAATCCTTGAAAAGGAAGAAAAATCGAAGTTGGTGTAAACTGACTGATAATGAGGAAGAAACGAAACGATTTGCGTAGAAGTGCTCTTTTCAAAAAGGGCAGGAATATGCAGATTTAGGCAGAAGTTCAGTTACCAAAGCATTACCTGATTTTGAGATAGGTAACGATGAAGTAATGTTCGGTAACTGAATTATTTTCGCTCGTGTGGCTGTTGCTGCGGTCGGCAGTTTTCTGCATAAGTGAGGAACGCTTTAATTCGGGTAACTTTGCCCATAAAAATTAAAGCGTATGAAACAAGAGAAAATGAAGGTGTTGCTCTACCTCAAAAAGAGCGGTCTTGACAAGTCGGGCAAGGCTCCCATCATGGGGCGTATTACACTTGGAAGGAGTATTGCACAGTTCAGTTGTAAACTCTCCTGCAACCCCGACTTGTGGAATCCACGAGAGAGCAGAATGGATGGTAAGAGTCGTGAGGCGGTGGAGATAAACGGTAAATTGGAAAATCTGCTGTTGTCTGTTCAGTCGGCTTATCAATCTCTGCTATCCAAAGGTTGCCTATTTGATGCAGCCGATGTGAAAGAGCTGTTCCAAGGGAGCGTACAGACACGATGCATGCTCATTGAAAGGCTGGATATGCTCATTAAGGAGAAGGAAAGCCATGTTGGTATAGACATCAAGGAAGGAGCCATACACGGCTATCACTCTACCCGAATTCATTTGCAGAAGTTTATTCAACGGAAATACAAGGTGACAGACTTGGCTTTCTCACAGCTCACAGAGAACTTTATCTATGAGTTTGGGCAGTATTTCTTAGGTGAGTGCGGTTTTCAAGAAAGCACATTCTATAATGCAGCCACGCATTTGAAGACGGTATGCAGGTTGGCTTACCGTGAGGGATTGGCTGATGTACTTCTATTTGACAAAGCCAAAATTAGCAAGGGCGACAAGAGACTGCCCAAAGCACTTGACAGAGGGGCATTTGAGAAGTTAAAGACTCTTCAATTTGAGGACTTGGAGGAGGAAATGGAAACGGCAAGGGATATTTTCCTCTTTGCCTGTTATACAGGTGCTGCATATTGCGATTTGATGGAACTGAACAAGTCCCATCTTGTGCGTGATGATGAGGGTTGCCTTTGGCTGAAGTTCAACCGTCAGAAGACAGGTGTGCCTTGTCGTGTCAAACTGCTGCCCGAAGCCATACGGCTGATGGAGAAGCTCCACAGCGATGAAAGGGAAACATTGCTCCCTTTCATGGGATATGCCACTTACCAATCTTATTTGAAAGCCCTGCGGCTTCGTGCAGGCATCTCGTTTCCTTTTACCACACATACGGCAAGGCACACATTTGCCACGCTCATCACTCTTGAACAGGGTGTGCCCATTGAGACCGTGAGTAAGATGCTGGGGCATTCCAACGTGAGCATGACCGAGCGTTATGCAAAGGTAACACCGCAGAAACTCTTTGAGGAATTTGACCGTTTCCTTTCTTTCACCGAAGAGATGCAGTTGGCTATCTAATCCTTATTAAGTCATTTGATTTCTTATCTATTCATTTAATTAACTTCAAACCACCAAGACAATGAGAAGTACATTCAAGATACTGTTCTATATCAACAGACAGAAAACAAGGGCAGACGGCAACACCGCCATTCTCTGCCGTATCACCATAGACGGAAAGAGCACCGCCATTACCACAGGAGAAGAGTGTAAAGTCTCCGAGTGGAACTCCAAACAGGGTTTGACAACCAATAGGAAGACCAACCAAAGAATCAATGAGTTCAGGGAATTGATAGAAAAAACCTATCGGGACATACTGACGATGGAAGGAGTGGTAAGTGTGGAACTTATCAAGAACAGTTTGCAAGGCATTGCCACCAATCCCACCACGCTCCTTGCAATGAGCAAGGCGGAACTGCAAGCCGTCAAGGAAAGCGTTGGAAAGTCAAGGGCAGAGGGGACTTATCTGAACCTTTACTATTCTGATAAAAATCTCCGAGATTTTATCGAAAACAAAGGAGTACAAGACATATCTATCGTCACCATTACGGAGAGTTTGTTCGAGGAATACCGTTTCTTCCTGAAAAAGCGTGGACTGAAAGCATCGACTGTCAATACCAATCTATGTTGGCTGAGCCGACTGATGTTTCGTGCGGTGAGCAGCAGGATTATCCGCTGCAATTCCTTTGAGAACGCCAAGTATGAGAAGGAGGAAAAGAAGATACGCTTCTTGCAAAAGGGCGATGTAATGAAACTCATGGCAATGACGATGAACGACAGAGAATCGGAATTGGCTCGGCTGATGTTCGTCTTCTCCTGCTTCACAGGTATGGCTATCGCTGATATGGAAACGTTGCAATATAGGCATATCCAAACGGCAGCGGATGGACAGAGGTATATCCGCAAAGAGAGACAGAAGACAAAGGTCGAGTTCATCGTACCACTGCATCCCGTAGCTGAAGCCATCATCAGCCATTGCAGGAACGAGCAGGCAAGAAACGAAGAACAGCAGACGGTGAAAGAAAAAGGCGACAGCCTTGTCTTTCAACCTCATTGCAGCCGTAGCGTGATGGGCAAGAACCTGAGCATCGTGGGTAAGGCTTGCGGTATCCGTCAAAGACTTTCGTACCACATGGCAAGACATACGTTTGGTACGATGTGTCTAAGCGCAGGTATTCCTATTGAGAGCATAGCCAAGATGATGGGGCATACCTCCATATCAAGCACGCAGATTTATGCGCAGGTAACGGACAACAAGATTTCAAAGGATATGGACAGGCTTATAGCCAAACAATCGGCAAATGAGAAAGAAATAGCGGAGAGAGAGACTTGTGAATCTTCGGATATTGTAACCTGTAAAATGGAAGAAACGGCATGAATACGAACTATAAACAAAGGACAATGACTAGCACGGAGAATCATCGTAGCTATTTTGATTGGGGCTGCAATATGCAGGTCATTCGCAAGGGAAATGGAGGGATAGCCATGACAGAGAGTGAACTTGTGAGGTTCTTCGGGGTAACATGGAGGAAACTCAACCATAGGATGCAAACGATAATAAAATCCTCCAACCTATATCTCGATGAGAGGATTGCAGGTGAGGAAGATATTTATGCAAACGAACAACTAAAAGGTTATGCTCCGCTCTATCCGCTTCCTGTCATCATCGCCCTGTCTTTTCAGTTGGACAGCACGGAAGCCCATTTATTTAGAGAGTATCTCTGTGAGAGATTGCAGAAACCTGCATCCGTGATAACACCGATATTTCTGCTCGGTAACACGAATAACTAATGATTATTTCTTATCTTTCCTTTTTCTTTCACCGATTATATCTTACTACATTACTACAATAGGAGTTAAAGCGGTGAAAGAAAAAGGATTAACGTGTAGTAAAATACCCGAAACAATGGTACTACGCAGTAACTACAACTGCCCTTCTTCTTTCACCGCTTGATTACGATTAAAAAGGAAATTATATGATGTTTGTTATTTGCCTGACAATCCTCTGAAGTATGCTTTCATTGCTTACAAGTATAGATGCGGTGCCTGTCATTCCGCTGATGAGATTATACTTGCAATCTGTTATCCTTACCTGTGCCGTGAACACGTTGCCTTCTGCCGTTTGTAAGGGTATATGCGATGTGGCTGTTATTACACCATTTGCAACTCCGTAGGTTTCTGCATCGTAACCCTCAAATTCGATGTTTACCGTCATTCCTCTCGCTAACGTATTTACGTATTTATAGGGAACGGCGATTGTGCCTTGACGGGCATTTGTCATCTGTACCTTTGCACTGATGGTTTCAGGATAAGGTATAAAGTATGCACCTGCCAGTAGTCCTAATATTACAATAGTGATAATCATGATGCCATAGCGTACAATTTTTGACGGTATCTCGCCAATGATGTGCCTTACCTTCTCGCTGCGGAGTTCTATCTTGTCGTCTACCATAGTTGTTTTTCCTTTACGTTAGTTTCCTAACTCCAATTGATTCTTTACAAGATTGTAGTATGCACCACGCTTTGCCGTGAGTTCCTCGTGGTTGCCAATCTCGACCACCTTGCCTTTATCCAGTACCACTATTTGGTCAGCATTCTTCACCGTGCTTAGTCGGTGTGCTACGATAACTACCGTCTTGCCTTTGTAGAACTCATCCAGATGCTCCACAATCATGCGCTCGTTATTGGCATCGAGCGAGTTGGTGGCTTCATCAAGGAAAATATAATCGGGGTTCTTGTATACAGCTCTTGCTATCAAGATACGCTGTTTCTGTCCTTGACTCAAGCCAACGCCATCGCGACCAATCTTAGTGTTGTATTTTAAGGGAAGTCCCATTACATAGTCATGAATACAAGCTATTTCGGCTGCCCTTTGCAATCGCTCCTTGTCAATCTCACCATCATCTACGGCTATATTCCTTGCTATACTCTCGGAGAATATCACACCGTCTTGCATCACCACGCCACACTGTCTGCGCCACCACTTCTTATTTAGCGTATTTACACCTGTTCCGCCTATGGTGATTTGTCCTCCCAATACGGGATAATAGCCCAACATCAGTTTGATGAGGGTGGTCTTTCCGCTACCCGACGCTCCGACAATGGCAGTTACCTTACCTTTGGGGATTGTGAGGCTTACATCATCAATGATGGTTTTCAATGCGTGAGAATCGTACTTGAAGTTTACGGCTTCAAGGTCTATGCCTTGATTTTTTTCTTTCACTGCCATTTCCAATCCTTGCTTTCCGTTCTCATCATCCATGCGGTGGATTTCATTGATACGCTCAAGACTTATCTTCACATCCTGCACCGAATAGAAGAAACTCATCAACTGCTCGACAGGTGAGTTGAGTTGCCCAATGATATACTGCACGGCAAGCATCATACCCAGCGTGAGCTGTCCGTGAATGACGGCTGTGGCTGCCACCACGGTGATTACGATGTTTTTCAGTTCGTTGATGAATATGCTACCAGCCTCTTGTGTCTGTTGGAGTTTAAGGGATTTCATCTGCACTCCAAAGAGGTCTGCCTGCACGTCCTCCCATTCCCAACGACGACGTTGTTCACAATCTTGGAGTTTTATCTCCTGCATAGAGGTGATAAACTCGTAGGTCTTGTTGTTGTTGATGGCTTGCTGCTCGAAGAGTTCGTAATCAAGTACTTTTCTGCGCCTGAGGAAGAGTGCAAGCCAACCGCCATAGAGCAGACTACCGAGCATGAAGATGGTAAAGACAAGCCAATTATAGGATAGCAGCACGATGCTGAACACCACAAAGGTAAAGAGGGAGAACACGATGCTAAGTGTCTTTTGAGTTAAGAACGTGTTCACCCTACTATGGTCACCCATACGCTGCATAAGGTCGCCCATCAGTTTAGTGTCGAAGAACGACATCGGCAGTTTGAGCAGCTTGATGAAGAAGTCACTCACAAGAGAAATATTGATCCGCATAGAGATATGCAGTAAGAGCCAACGACGGATAAAATCAATGGCAGTACGGCTCATGGTAAGGACAAGTTGTCCCAAGAGTATTAACCAAATAAAACCGATGTTCTGGTTTTTGATTCCCACATCCACAATTGATTGCGTGAGGAAAGGCAGGATAAGTTGCAGCAGACTGCCCACAAGTAAGCCTAAGACTATCTGCCCAAAGTGCTTTCCGTATTTTTTGACATAACCGAAAAGAAACTTGAGTGAGCGTTCTTCTTTCAGCTTGGATTCTTCTTTAATATTATTGTTATCAAGTAACTGAGTAGTACTGCAAAGCATAGCGATTCCTTGCTCTTTATCTTTCAATCTTGTACTAATCCAATGACTCTTAAATTCCTCTAAATTATATTTAATTAATCCTTTACTAGGATCTGCTATATAAAATCTCTTGTCTCTTCTTATTTTATATAGTATTACAAAATGATTCTGATTCCAATGGAGAATACAAGGTAACGGATATTTGGATAAATTGGTAATATCTATCTGGGTACAAATCGTATCAAAGCCTAGGTAATTTGCAGCTTTACTTAGTCCCAATAAAGAAATTCCTTCTGTAGTTGGCGTACATAGTTTTTCTAAAAAAGATAAAGAGTATCTTTTTCCATAATATTCGCATATCATTTGTAAGCATGTAATACCACATTGCATAGAATCGTATTGATGTAAGAAACGAATATGTTTCATTAAACTGTGAGCTTTAGCATTAATATTTCAATAATAGTCAAAAATAAAACTGGACGTTAGATATTCGATATTGTTAAAATACAGTTTTCTATCATCCGGTAAATAATTCTTTCTACATATCTTAAATTAGCTTCATACTCTTCTTTACCATATTTGTTTTGTGATAGTGCACAAACATTATCTATTATATCGGAGGCTGTTGCTGTATGCTCCTGTAGGAGATAGTCTATAATAGTTTCAACCGTTCCACGAGCAACTACTTCATAAACTGTTTGACGAAAAGCATCTGGTATAGTTACAACTTTATACATTTTATTTTCAATTTTTTGATTTTTTGTAATATACATCAATGTTTCTGATGATATATCTGTCAAGCTAATAAAAGGATTTAAAATAAACTGACAATTACTCTCATATAATCTCTCATTTTCCCAAAAGCTATTAATGCAAGTATACTGCTTTTTAAAAAATTCCTTCTTATTATCTTCTAGTTGTTTCTCAACTTTGATGCACGTGTTGTCCAGTTTCTTAATTTCGGTATAGATTCTTTCTTTCATTATTTTTCCTATATCATAATTTTTAGAAACTTTAAAACTACGTGACCTTTCTAATATTTCGTTGGAAGTCCTGTAATGATGGATATAAGGAGTATCTATAAAATTCAGATAATTAGATATTGGGATACCGCCATGCTGGATATATGTATTGATTATATGATGATGTAAAGCAGGATCTATTTTTTCTAGAAGCCTTGATGCAAAAATTTGTGCATCATTTCTTTTTTTTATATTTCCAAGCATATGACAATAGCCGTGTTTTTTCAAACACGACATATCAAGATTCATCCAATCAAACAAAGTACTTAATTTTTCACCTTCAGTGCAGTAGCTTATAGTTTTATTATATTTTTGAGCTAGGCAATAAAAGAAAAGTTGCTCGTAAACAGAATTTATAAAACCGTCATGATTAAGTTTCAAAATCCTATCATTGTTATATATAAATCTATATGCTTGTTCTGTGTAGTATTGAATGAATTTCACATCATTTCCTCCGAGTACGCCTGCATTAGCCACACTAATAATCTTATTTTTAAGCTCTATATCTGCAAAATTGGGAATTTTTCCTCCAACTTGTATGAAACGATCTATGCACTTACGATTATACAATTGATCGTCATACTCAATATTTTGTGCGAATAAGTCTGCTTTCCAAAAGGAATCTGGTAAGCTGTCATACAACAAAAAATCACAATCTACATGTAAAAATGGTTCATGCTGTTCACTGTATGTATATAATTTTGGCAAAGCCCATAATTCATAGCCAGAATACCCTTCCATAATATTCGGAATTGTTACTATCTGATCATAAGGAATACACAATTCTTCAACAACTTTTTTAGCTGTGGAATTGCAATACAGCGTAACATGACCATAATGCTGCTTTAGTAAAAGGCAACTAATAGCCATAGTTATCCAATGAAATTCAGGTGAGAGAAATCCTGCTTTATCGAACATAGGATCTTCATCTGTGGAGAAACTGTAATATGTCTGTAAAAACCTCATGTATGCAATAATATTAATAAAACAAAATCTTTTTCTAAAAATACCTTTAAGCTACTAACAAAAACCTTAATTTTAGGTTGTATAAGTATTAAACCTTCTGAGTGTATATGACTATATAATTAGTACACTTAAAATACATTAGTGTAGCATTATGCTCATGCCACCAAAGTATTAATTATAAAGTATGCACTATGTTTTGTTATTTTATGGTGTCATATAATTAATACATTATCAAATAATCCCTTGCGAATACTTGTAATTAAATATTCTTGTTGAAAGGGATTCAAGTCTGTTATTATTTCGTTTAACCGAATAGGCTTCCTAAATATTTTAAGTAGATTTGTCATAACAGAGTCGTATTTTATATACACATTCTGCGCAAGATATGTATTGTATGTTTTTAGATATCCCTCCTGTTTGCATTCCTTTTTATCAGGTAATGTTGAAACTTTTTTATTACTTATGAATTTAACATCAGGAGAAATTGAAATTATAGAGTTTAATAAGTCTCCATTAGATATTTTTTCATATTCTATTGCTCTTTTCTCATACTCACTATTTGCAATACCTTTTAGTGTGATTTTTTGACAAATATCATTTTTATGGCATACATAGAGTATTCGGTCAAAATACTCTGGATACTTCCTATACATTTGCCTAATGATATAGCTATTACAGCGTGGATGACTTTTGTAATTCATTATGTGAATATAAGGATGATTGTTAGCTTCCACTACTTGGTCAGGGACTGTTCCCCAAGGCATAACAAAATCCTTAACAACACCCTTAATAAATGTTTCAACCTTGATTCTTTTTGTATGTGCTAAGGCATAAAAAATCCATTGTTCAAAAACAACATTATAAAGAAACTTCTTGTCTGACTTTCTTATACTATTAGCATTGCTTGATAAAAAATCTTTAACATATTCAATGTACTCTTTCCAAAAGAACACATTATTACCACCCAATACCCCTGCATTATATGAATGTATATTATTTTCACCGAAACATACTCTCATGTAATCAGGAATTATCGCATTGCATGATTTCAAATGGTTTAGTACTAACATGTAGAAATTTGAATCGTTTTCTTCATGCTGGGCTACTAAGTCTGCTGTTAATAAGCGCTTCTTGAGCGCTTCCTTGCAAAACACATCACAGTCTATATGCAAAAAGGGAGCATTTTGCATACTATATGTTTGAATTTTAGGGTAACAGTAAAAATCCCTATACTCATTCTTGATGTCATCCAATATGAAGTATGTATCATATGGCAATAGAAACAAATCTTTAAATATATGTTTTAACTCAAAATTTGTATACATACAAAGGGGTATTTGTGGGTTATACTCTTTTAAGAGTAATCCACTCAATGCTATTGATAGCCAATTGACTAGTGGAGATAAATAACCTCCGCAAAAGTTCAGTCCATAACTTCTTAACTGACTATATGTTTGAATTATATGCATTATGTTATTATTTTATATGGTTAAGTCTGTATATAGCATTTATTAGCATGCGATCCTCTATATTATATATAAACATAGGGCATCTAGGTTCTTTCTCATATAATGCAAGTGGACATAATCCTCCACATAAAGGATAATACTTACAATCTTTACACTGTTTAATCTGACCACTTAACAACATGTGGGGAATGGTCGCTAAGGCACTATTTTTGCGCTTATTACCTCGGTTATGTATATTGCCCAAATGCAATGGACCTCCTAAATATCTTGTAGAATAGGCTGTCTCCGAACAGTCGTAAATATTACCATAAGCATCATACATTAAGGACTCTTTCATTGTCCCAATACATATATAAGGCCCACTTCTGTGCGGAAGAATCTCTGTTCTAAAACCATGCGTTAGCATATAAAGTATATACTCTGTAGACTTTTTCCCAATTATCTTCCATGTCTTGGCATCACCAGCACCATTGTTTGCCCATGAAACAACACATGCACAATAAAAACGAATTTTATCCTGCATCCCATCATTGTACAGTTTATGTAAAAGTGGAATAACACCATCTATATTACTTTGATCAATATTACATCGAATGGTTATCATGCATTTAGTCTTATCATAGTATGGGCTTGAGACTATAGACTTTAAATTGTTGTATAATTTAACAAAAGTTCCTTTACCGCTACACGTGAAACGGTGCTTGTCATGGAATTCCTTATCTCCATCTATTGTTATTTCTATCCTCCTGCAATTAAATTGTTCCTTTAACTCTCTATATACATCTGGCGTGAGTATATAGCCATTTGTAGTTATATGAGATAGATTTTTAATCTTATGCTTATTTGTCAGAATTTTTATATGCTTATTGATTATACGCATTTTATCTAAGGCGCATAACGGTTCTCCTCCAAACCATCCTATTTCCATGTCCTGATAATCATGTGCAGATAATTTAATATCAATCTGTTTGATGAGACATTCTATGGTATCTATACTGATTTCTGCATGGTTGTGCTCTTGACCACAATAGTTACAAGCAAATTGACATTTATCAGTTGGTTGAATGGACATATATAGGTGCTCACTATGGTACTGTCTTTGCTTCTTTAAAATCTTTTGGTTTTCTATGTTTATTGATCTAAACTCGTCTTCTTCCTTTGGAACAAGCACCTTTGCTTTAATTAATAACTCCATTGTATTTTTGTCTATATGCCTAAAATCTTCATTGATGACAGAATTATAGGTGTTAGCTGATACAAAAATGTTTTTTGCTGTTCTTCCAGAAAAGAAGAGACCTAATTGATGTCTCTTAATGTGATATAAATTCTTAAATAAATATGCTGAGAGTTTAAGTTTATTTTCCATTTTCTATGTTATAATATTAGAAAAAAGGGAATGCTATTGTCGGAGTAAAACTCACGCTCCAGAGTTAGCATCCCCTAATACTCATTTTGTAACTGTCTTAGTGACAATTACCGAATGAACAGTTACCATAGTAACCCCATTCTGCTCCTCCGTATAATTCGTCGGCCTGCTCTTCGTTCAAAATAATGCAATCTTGATCGATTTCTTTCAACATGGACTCATCAAGGAGCTTTTTTAAGGGTTGTTCTATAAATTAAGCTCCTTATAATCAGTAAAATACTTTGTTATTTCG
>CAMPYJ010000048.1 GCA_946998205.1 uncultured Prevotella sp.
AACAGGCCCATTGGCAGAATTAAGTATGCACTAAATTAATTCCGCCAACGGGTTAAAAATCAAAAATATAGACCGCAGGTGAGCCAACAGTGATCAAAAACAAGAATAATAGAGAATGGGGTAAGGTTTTGCAGAGGTATCAGACTGCAGGCGAGCCAATAGTGCTCAAAAAACAAGAATGATAGAGAATGGGGTAATGTTTTGCAGAGGTCTCGCATTATGAAAACGACTTTCAAACGTCTGTATGCCAAACTGTTCGCTAGAGAATACATCACAAAAACTTTCTGACTTTCCTTTTTGAAGATGTTATTTTGTAGATGATGGGGCAAAGTAAATATGAAAAACAAACTCATGCCCTTCTATGATAGAATAATGCTGCACAAAAGATATATCATAGAAGCCATCAATGACTATCTGAAAAGCACTGCTGAAATTGTACATTTATGTCATAAATCTGTGACAAACTTTGCTGTGTATCTTTTCTGTGTCGTGAATATATTTTCAATTTCTTGTCAAATCCAATAATTTCACCGAATAACAACGGAAGAGAATGGGGTACACACCAGTTAAAGATAAAACTGTAGAACTCATACACGTTCCATTCAGACTTTGGAACTGATGCTTTCTTGAACTACATTCTGTCGTTTATTCTGAGAAGAAACACCAGCAAACTCCTCGCAGTGCAAATCAATCCTTATTTGACGTTTGATACGTTCATGCATCTATCACAGGGCAGTCACATATCAAAACAAAGTTTTTTGCATCTCGTTATTTTTTTTATTTATTTTTTTGCTCGTTGCTTAACTTTTTTCTAAATTAGTCCCCAAAATTACTAACCAACTATAAATTCTATGAAAAAAAGGAAGCAAAAACTACTTTATGCAGCCCCTCTATTATTGGGTCTGCTCTTAACGAGCGAGAATGCTTTAGCCATTCCTGCAAAGCCACTTGCAGCAAAGCATTCCACAGTGCAGAAAACCAACCAAGTGAGTGGTATTGTAACAGATAAAAACGGTGAGCCACTGATAGGAGTAAGCGTATTAGAGAAAGGCAACGAACGTAATGGCGTAATATCCAACGCTGATGGTAGATTCTCTCTTAATGCGCCTGCAAATGCCGTATTGCTTGTTTCTTACATAGGCTACAAGTCTGTAGAGATTCCTGTAAACGGCCAAACAATCCTAAAGATAACATTGCAGGAAAATTCCAAAGACTTGAATGAAATTGTCGTAATCGGATATGGTGCTGTCCGCAAAGCAGATTTGACAGGATCTGTGTCTGTAATGAACAGCAAGGCTTTCAGAGACCAGCCCATCACACAGGTATCTGACGCTTTGCAAGGTAGGATGTCGGGCGTAAACGTCATTAGCGATGGAATACCAGGCGGTGCAGTAAAGATACGTGTACGAGGAACAAACTCAATCAACAAGAGTAATGAACCGCTTTATGTAGTAGACGGAATGGTAAGAGAGTCAGGACTTGAAGGTATTAACCCTGAAGATATTAAGAGTATGCAGGTGCTCAAAGACGCATCATCAACAGCAATCTACGGATCACGCGGTGCAAATGGTGTCGTTATCATTACAACGAAAGGCGGTACGAAAGGACAAAGCAACATTACATTTGACGCTGCAGTAGGAGTGTCTAATGCTACACGCCTGCCAAAAATGATGGATACAAAGAGCTATGCCCAAGCACTTATTGACTATGCCGGAATCAATGAAAACGATGTAAAGCCATACTTAGACGGAACAAAACCAGGCATCAACTGGATTGACACAATGTTCCGCACTGCCCTCACACAGAACTATAAACTTGTGTTCTCAAAAGGTGCCGAAGGCTTGCAAAGCTACATCTCAGCCAACTACATGAAGAATGAAGGGCTATTGGACAAATCGAGCTACGAACGCTATGCGGCAAAGATAAACCTGAAGGCCTCGATGAAAAAATGGCTGGACATTACATTTGATGTCAATGCCTCAAGAGGTGTTAGGAAAGGAATCGGAGAAATGGTAATGGCAGCGTATAATCCGCTTTGGATAGCTTTCAACTCATCACCGACCATGGAAATGAAAGACAAAAATGGTAATTATAACCACGACCCATACTGTACGATACAGAACAATGCTTACAGCGTGATTGCTGGAGGACTCAGCGATCGTTACAACGATGTATTGAACGGACGTGTCGACTTAAAATTTAACCTTCTCAAGGGACTCACATTTACAACAAGCAATGGTATTGACTACTACAATAATACAGGATACAACTTTTCGCCGAAAGCCATGGACACCGACCATAAGAAAAACAGTATGAGCAACAGAAACATTCAGCGCATATTACTTCAGTCGGTGAACAACCTCACCTACATGAACTCATGGAACAATAAACACTTCCTCACGGCAACAGCTGTATGGGAAGCAACCAAGAGCGGAGTAAGAAGCATGAGCATCAATGGCTCTGACATAAAGGTGGAGTCAGTGGGATACTGGAATGTAAAGAATGCATCTACACGTGATGCCGACAACAATATTACAGAGTGGTCATTGCTCTCTGGAGTAGGGAGAGTGATGTACAATTTTGACAACCGATATATGATAACAGGAACATTACGTGCAGATGGTTCAAGTCGATTCTCTAAAAACAAATGGGGCTACTTCCCCTCTGCAGCATTGGCATGGACAATATCCAATGAGAAATTTATGGAAAGCCTTCGTAGCGTTGTCAGCAACCTCAAACTCCGCACGAGCTATGGCATTATCGGAAATCAGGATATATCGCCATACTCCACATTAGGACTGCTGGGCACAACAATGACATACTTTGGGTCGAAAATAGGTACAACAGGATATTGGACAAACAGTCTTGCAACTCCTGATATCAAATGGGAAAAGACCAACCAGTTCGACATAGGATTCGACCTTAGTCTGTGGGACGGACGCATTGACATGAGCTTCGACTACTTCAACAAACAAACTTCCGATGCACTGCTTACAACTTCACTCGCCGACTATCAGGGAGGAAATACATACCTGATTAATGCAGGCAAGGTGGAGAACCGTGGTTTCGACATCTCACTTACAGCCAACATCATAAGCAATAAAGACTGGGGGTGGAACACGACACTTAATGGAACATACCTTAAGAACAAAGTCAAGAAGCTGACGGCACAACAGCCAATCATCTACGGAGGATCATTCCAGTCTATCATCAATGAATGCTCCATCATCAAAGAGGGTGAAGCTATTGGTACATTATTCGGCTACCGCTGGGCCGGCATTGACACAGATGGTTACGACACCTATTATACAGCATCAGGAGCAATTACACGAAAGCCTGCACTTAACGATCGTGTTGTATTGGGAAAGTCCACACCAGACTTCACATTGGGCTGGAACAACTCCGTACGCTACAAGAATTGGAGTCTTAATGCCTTCTTTAATGCTGCACTCGGTGTTCAGCGTCTTAATGCTCTACGATTTTCTATGAACTCGATGATAGGAAACTCAAGGATGTTCACCGATGCCAACTTCTTGTCCGAGGTTGGAAAAACAATGCCTAAGCCTACTGTCAACGATAATCAATACATAGGCAACTCATCCAAGTGGGTAGAAAACGCAGACTATCTACGCTGTGAGAACATTTCACTTGCTTACGACCTTAAAAAGTCCATAATAGGTCTCACAAATCTGAGACTCAGTTTCAGCGTTCAGAACCTATTCACTATTACAGGTTATAAAGGCTCTAATCCTGCAGGCTATTCATTCCCAGCCAATGGATCTGGAGAAGAAGACCGCTCTGCAGGTATAGACACAGGTACATACCCAACCCCGAGAACTTTTACTTTTGGTATACGTATGAACTTTTAAAAACAGACTGAAAATTTATGAAAAACAAGATATTAACAATAGGATTTGTCGCATCACTGCTGGCACTTACATCTTGCAGTGATTTCCTAACGGAGGATGCAAAAGGAAGACTTACTCCAGAATCATTCCCACAAAACAGAAGTGAACTGGACATGAGTGTCTACGCCTTATATGCACAAGTACAAGGTTTTCAATGCAATTCTAACCCGATGATTATGCAATGTCAGGGTGATGACGTTACGTCCACCACAGGTTCTAACAAAGCAGCATACCTTTCGGCTGACGCTTTTGAGACACCTACCGACTCAAAAGGATTAAAAGATGGCTGGAATTGGCTTTATAAGATTGTGATGGCATCAAACCAAATTATCGATGAGGCAGAAAAGCCACAAGTATCAGAGAAAGAGAAAAAGATTGCTTTGGGGCAGGCATATTATTGGAGAGCATTTGCATACTTCAGTCTGGTGCGCCTATTTGGACCACTGCCAATGAATTTGCACAATATTCCTGATAACAACACTACAAAATTAACATCTGTAGAGAATGTATACAAGCAGATAATCAGCGACTTAACAAGTGCTGAAAATTGCAATTTACCCAGCCAGTATACAGCAGAGCCACAAGCAATTGACAAACAAAACGTATATGTCTCTGAACAGGCAGTAAAAGCTACAATAGCAGCAGTATACATGGCTATGGCTGGTTATCCACTTAACAAGACTGAATATTATGCCAAAGCAGCAGCTAAGGCCAAAGAAGTAATTGATGGAGTTAACGCAGGCAAATACAACCAAAAACTTTTAAGCGATTGGAGTCAAGTGTATTCATACGGGAACAACCACCACCCAGAAACACTTTTGGGAATAGATTATAACGATACACCTGGTGGATGGGATAGCTATGACTCACAGTTATCTTCTTGTCAGCAACTGGGTTCTCTACAAGGTTGGGGGGACTTCCTCCCAGAGAGACGTTACTGGGCAGAATATCCAGCGGGTCCTCGAAAGGATGCTATCTTCGCTAAACAGCTACTATTGAACGATGGTAAGACATTAGTTGACTGGTGGGCAACTAAGGATGGCGAGCCATATAAAGTTACTACAGGAACTGACGGTAAGGTTGTTTCTAACTCCGTGATAGCAGAATATCGTCCTATGTACGTGGAGTTCACCATCAACGATGGACCAGCAAAAGCTCCCTACGACTACACTAAACCTTTTTGGGGAGGTATGTGTATAAACAAGCGTCACCAGCTCATACGCTATTCAGAAGTCCTATTATGGTATGCTGAATCAGCAGCAAGGTCTGGAGGAGACTTGACAGCCGCAAAAGCAGCACTTAAGCAAGTGCGCCAACGTGCATACTCTGACAAGATGAAGATTTCAGAAATAGACAATATGAATGCTGAACAATTAGCAGAAGCAGCCTATACAGAGCATGGATATGAAGTGGCAGGATATGTTTTGGCTATGGTTACTCGTCGTGCAGATCAATTCAGAATGAATAGACTCAAAGAACATTACGATTATCGACACGGTGAACAGAAAGTGATACTTGTGCCTAAAGGAACGTTGACACACAGTCAGGATAAAGCAGGGCATCCTTTCACATATAAGCTAAAAGAGGATTTAATTCTGAAGGAAAACATGCCGGTAACTGTAGAATGGAGAAATCAATCATCTATTTATCACGACTATCCACCTACAGAGGTAGAGAAAAATGGAAATCTGAAACGATAATACATACACCATAAAGTGTCTATAACATAAGGGCGGTTCTATAAATTACCACCGTAAAGTTCTTTTATGTCAGTCTTTTTACGTTTTGTCATCTTGTGGGTTCTTTTTGGTTCAATTTGCTTGTTTGTTCAGTCGTATAGCTCGCTATACTCCTTCACTCACAAATAAATTGACCTCAAAAATAGTCTCACAATCTGTCAAAGCTAATTTATAGAACCACCCATAAATAAAAAGCGATAAAAGCAGGCGTAATGGACATTTGGTAGGCTGAAAAAGCTCCAGATGTTTGTATTGGACAAATGGTAGGCTGGTAATTTCCAGCCTACTTTGTTATATTCAGAAATCCATCAACAAACTTCTTTTTGTTGGTATCGCTTAATCCGTTATGGTTCAGTAAAGCTCTTTTAAGTTGTGAGTTGTATCCTTCCAACATATTGGTTGTATTCGGTATGTTTACCGTAAGCATCCAATATTAGCCGCTTTTGTGTGGGCTTCCAACTTTACTACCTTTGCCCGAAAAACTTATGTTTGTACTCAACGAAACAAATGTTTTTCGGGTTTGTTGCACTCCCGTGGACATGCGTCAGGGTATTTTTCGCCTGTCCCAACTGGTACGCAGCAATGACTTCAATCCTTCTGATGGTGCTGTCTACGTTTTCTATAATCGATCCCGTAACCGAATCAAGTTGCTTCACTGGGAGCGCTGTGGTTTTGTCGTCTATCACAAACAGATGGCACAGGGTTGCTTGAGTCCTAAAATCATACGGACGAGAACTGGATTTTATGAACTTCGCTGGGACGAATTGGTACTCTATATAGAAGGAATAAACCCTAGTTGCTACCGAAGAAAAAGATACAATAAATCTTAGTATTTTCTTGCCAGTGTCAGATTTTATTCGTACCTTTACATTATATAAAGAACTGATAATGTGATGGATACAACTCGTTGCACTATAACATCTGACTACCATTCTCTAACTCGGGAAGCTGTTGTTAAACTTCTTGAGCAAAGGGATGCTGAACTTGAGCAAAGGGATGCTGAACTTGAGCAAAGGGATGCTGAACTTAAGAATAAGGATGCTGAACTTGAGCAAAGGGAAGCTGAACTTAAGAACAAGGATGCAGAACTCAAGAACAAGGATGCAGAACTGGAACGAAAGTCCCGTCGCATTCTTGAACTTGAGCGCATGGTATTTGGCAGGCGCAGCGAGAAACGCCTTCCTGAGAACGCAAGCGACTGGACGGGTACGCTTTTTGACGAGCAGTGGGCCAAGGAGGGTTCCCTGGCTCAGGTGGAAGCCCTTCCCATCATCAAGGAGATAAAACAGCAGGCCGGACAACGCAGGTCATCACGCTGTGTGAGCCGTCCTTCCAGAAGGGGTGCGGCCTATGCCTCCTATGTTCCCGAGAACATAGAGCGACAGGTGACGGAGATATATCCAAAGGGTTATGACGCCGAACGCATGGTCATCATCGGACATGACAGAAGTGAGCATCTGTGTCTGCGTCCCTCATCCTTTTATGTCAGGGTAGAGGATAGTGTCATCTGCCGCCTGAAGGAAGCCCGGCCAACGGATGCGAAGGTCGACATCATGGAATCCCCCTTGAAAAAACAAGCGGTGGATTGTTTTGCCGATGCTTCCCTGCTCGCCGAGATTATCATCGCCAAGTTCGCCTATCACCAGCCCGAATATAGGCAATGTGAAAGATGGAAGGAACTGGGCGTGAACATCCCCACCTCAACCGTTAACAGTTGGGTTCACGATGCCGCCGATGCACTTTATCCACTTTATAAACTTCAAGCAAGACAGATTCTGCAAAGTCCTTACCTACAGGTTGACGAGACCAGCGTACAGGTTGCCGACCGCAAGGGAAAGACGCGCAAGGGATACCTGTGGGGCGTGCGTGACGCCATGCACTCACAAGGTGTGTTCTTCCATTGGAAGGACGGTTCGCGCTCGGGTTCTGTGACAGATGAGCTGTTCAAGGGCTACCAGGGTGCCATACAGTCTGATGGGTATGAGGTCTACAGCAGGTTTGAGAACGTTCAGGGCATCGTGCTGTTAGGATGTATGGCACATGTGAGACGTAAGTTCGAACATCTGGCGGCTGACGATAAGAATGCCGCCCATATCATCGAAACGATAGCCACGCTTTATGAGTTGGAGGAAAACCTCAAACACAAGAAAGCACCACCCGAGGAAGTGGAGACAGAACGAAAGGCTAAAGCTTACCCCATTCTTAAGTATTTGGAGACCTATATGTTGGATGTACACAGACAGTACACCCCCGGCGAAGCTATGGAGAAGGCGCTGCGTTATGCCTTCGCCGTATGGATACGCATTGGCAGGTATGTGCAGGACGGGTGCTTCAACATAGACAACAATCTCATGGAACAGGCCATCAGGCCCATCACGCTTGGAAGGAAGAATTATCTATTCTGTGGTAATAATGAAGGAGCAGAGAACAATGCCATCTTCTATACCTTCGTGGCGTGTTGCAGGGAAGCAGACATAGACCCATATAAATGGATGAAGAAAATCCTTTCAAAACCCCTATTAGATATGACGGAGGAGGAACTCACGAAAATGTTACCTTCAAACTTCAAATAACCAATAACCCTTATATGCTACCAGACATATAAGGGTTATTTGTTAGTGTGAAAGACGGCTAATATTGGATGCTTACTGTTTACCTCCGTATGTTCATCGTCAATTTATTAGGTGCTATTGCAGCCTATTGCCTGTTCCCCAAGAAGCCGTGTATCAATGATCAAAGAACTATTGACACACAGCTTGCTCTGTTCTAAATTCTTCGAACTCACGTTAGATTAGAAGACAAACAAAACAGAATAGTACAGTTGGGCAGCCATCACATAGACCACCAACCAGGGAGAGAGCCAGCTTATCCCGGCTGACAAAGCATTAAAAATATCGGTCAGCGAACGAAAAGTACCGCTTAACAGGCCGAAGGTAACGGATGCCACACACCCCATGAAACATACTATTGGAAAGACACTTTGTGAAAAACTACTTGGAAATAAATGACCGGTCACGCTCAGCAAGATGGCTTGGGGCATGAGTGTCAACAAACCAATGACCACAGCGAAGACGATGAGTTCGAGCAAGACCAACTTTAGGGCAAAACGCTGTCGATACTCCTTCCTGGCAGAAGGTGTAAAAGCCTTAGACAGTCCGCTTTGTCGCAATGCCCCCAGCGCCATTCCCGCAAGAATAAGCCAGACAAGCAAGGGGGAGGCGAGGTTGTATGTGAACTGACCGAAAAACCATCTGATACCCTCGCTGCTCAACAACGAACGCACAGGCGACATGGGCATCGTGGCAGTGATGAACCACGACACCAATATGAGCAGAATTTGTACAATGCCCAAGCTGAACGTAACGATGGCGAAGGCCTTACTCTTCATCGGCTTGCAAATTATCAATGTCAAGCACTCTCAACTCAATAGCCCTGACGACCAGTCGGGTGGCATTGATTCCAATCCCGCTGTTGCCATTGGGAAAGAACTTTTGTATCAACTCATTCTGTCGCTTTTCCAAACTTTTTACGCCAAAGGGCATCCCGCGCAAGTTTGTAATCTGCTCCTTGGTATAGCCCAAGGCCAGATGACGGAGGAAACGCTCATCATATTCGTCAATCTCATAATTCACAAGTGCCTCTTGCCGCATCAGTTGGTTATGGATGCTTAACTTGAAGCGCTCCACTATTTTTTTCAATATCGGCTGATTGAACACCATGCGCTTGCCGGCCATCACACTGCCAACATCGCCCCGCGTGAGCAGTTCACCACTCTTCAAGATAATTCCATCGCAACCCGCATCCAGCACGTCGACCCATAATTTTTCGTTCAGTATCTCGCCGGTAAAAATCAAAACCTTCACCTGCGGATAACTCTGTTTCGTTTGCCTGCATATCTCAACGCCAACGGTCGTGGAGCCGCCAAGCCCCAAATCCAACAAAACCAAATCAGGTACTTGCTGTTTTATCAGACGCCAATACTCTTGTTCGTTTTCAGCCGTGCCAATGATTTCGGCTTCAGGAATCTCGTTCTTAAAGATGCCCTCGGTACCTTTCAGTTCCAAAGGAACATCCTCTACTATGATAATTTTAAATTCTTCCATATCGATTTTGTTAAGGTGATATTTATGTTTATTCGTCCTGTCTCATCTTTCACAGCCTGGATGCCGCAGCCACGCGCATTGGTAGCCTCTCCCACCTCACGAACAATCTGCCTGCACAGCATGAACTGCATGTCAACGGTGTTGGGCGTAAACAGAGCGGTGACTTGTTCATCAGTGAGATGAAGATTGTTCATCTTCACATGAATGAGGCAATATACGGGGTCTTTGTCTTCAGCTCTCAGCACCAGTTCACCGCCATTTTGCTCTTTCAAAATGTCAAACAGATAGCGCAGCATGTCGTCATCCACCTTGACATGATTGTCTATCTGTCGCATGGCCTGCGCACTCAGCAGCATGTACAGGTCTTTGTAATAAGCAGATAGCTCGCTCAACACCGGGAGGTTTTCGTCTTTACCATCAGCCAAAACACCTATTTTAGCGGGATAATACATCGTTTCGTGCTTTAAGGTTGAAAGGCAATTGTCCAACACGCTGTTGCTGATGTGCAACTGGTCGTTTTCGTAACTCGTTCTTCGCAGTTCATCTTGAGCCAGCTCCATGCTGGTTGTCTGCACTTCCTCCACATGAATGCGATCTCGCAACGCATCCATGATTTGTTCAACGATGGCGTTGAGTTTGGTAAATCGGGTATTCAACATTCTGCGGTTGAACGTCCAGAGCTTCTGTATCTTCTGTAATTTCTCTTGAGCAGTAGCCTCACTCAACAACGTTTGGTTGATTTCCTGGATTCGATCAACGCTGAACCGATAATATACTCGATGCCGATCATACAAAAAATAATAGGCGGGGAATATCAACATGAAAATCAATGAAAGGATGACGATGGCCACATTCTTATTGACTTCTGAACGCTGCATCATTTGAACGTATGTCCCTAACGTACTGTCTGCACTGCGTTCGCGGAACAACTGCGTATAAGCCTTGTTGTTATAAGCATATAAAGCCCACTTGTGCAAGGCCAATGCGGCCACGGCACTTTCGTTTCTGATGCCAAGGATGACATTGTAATTGGTTGGAATGCTGTCGTATAACCATTTAATTTCAGCCGGCAATGCGGTACTGTTTGACATGATGGTCATCGTATCTACACCATGCGGTCTGCATGTTCGGTAATGGCGGTTGAGATAATACAGGCAACTGTCTGCAAACAGCAGGGTTTTCTGATAGGCTCCATGGATGTTGCTGAAGTAAGCACTATCGGCAAAAGCAGTGGCTTGCAGAATGAACTCACCCTGTACCACCTCCGCTTGACCAATCGGATTGGGCATGCGCGGCGCACTACCCCTCTCACCCGCATTCACATTCATGAGACACGAGCCCACCATGCAAAGCACCGCGATGACACGCACCACTCCCTTCGGCAGCCTGAAGGAGAACGTGCTGCCCTTGCCTTCTACGCTCTCGGCACGAATAGAACATACGTTGAATATCTTACTGGTTTTACGATATCTATCAATGATTCCCTTGCAATTCATCAGCCCGAATCCGTTGCTGATGCGGTGCTGCGGAGGGTTGTCATCAACATTTTCGAGCGTGTGGTCTACAATGGGCTTGTTTACGAACAGGTGTTCTATTTGTTGTTCAGACATGCCAATGCCAGTATCTTCAACCCTAATCTCCACATAGTCGTCACCTTCCTCACTGTCTATCCGTACCTGTCCGCCAGAAGGCGTGAACTTCTTTGCATTGTCAGCCAAGGTATTCAGCATGAACACGGTGAGCGTCTTGTCGGCTTTAACCACAGCTTGGGTGGGCATTACCTGCAAATCAATGCCTTTGATGGAGAAACTCATCCGGCTGCGCGACAACAAATCAAAGACATCTTGCAGCGGAAAACTTTCAATCTTTAAGCTCAACACACCTTGCCGCAACTGTATCCAATGGGTCAAAATGCTGTTATAATCATTAATCTGGTCGGCTAACTCAGCGATATAGGTATATCGATCGTCCCTGATGGACTTCGCCTCGTTCTTTTTGGTGAGTTGATGTATTTCGTGCAGCATGCGATCAATCAAAGGAATGATGCTGTTGACAAGCGACACTTTGGTTCGTTGCTCAAGATTACGCTTCTTATTCTTGGAAACATGCAGTTGCTGCAAATGCTTCTCCTCCTCTATCTCTTCATATTTCTCTTGGTTTTCCTCGAGTGCCTCTTCATTGTCGTGCTTCCATTTTTCAAGGGGTTCCATGAGTTTTGTCAGCGTAGAAGCCTGTCGGTCGTTCTTCTTTCGCATGTAGTAGAAGATAAACAACAACAAACAAACCACAACGATGGTGATGATGATGGCCAGAATCATCCGATTCAACTGCTGGGATGACAAATTCAACTGTTCAGCGCGGGCCTCCAACTGTCGGTCCTGCCTGGTTCCTTCCTGTATGTCAAGGTATAAATTTCGGTTGTAATCGCTGTTCTGCTTGTCATCAATAGCCGAGTAAGCCAGTGACAATTGCTCTCGGATAGATGCCACCAGGTCGGGGGCTTGGTTGATGGCGTGGTTGGTTTCCAATGCGTTGTGCAGACAAATCATGGCCGACTTGTAATCTTTCAACTCCCAATAACACTCCGCGAGCGTTCGGTACGACCCGGCAATTTGATAAACATCGCCGTATTGAATGAATGTTTTCAACGAACGTTGCGCCAAGTTTCCGGCCAACAACGAATCGGGCATGTCGTACGGATTGATGAATTGCATGGATGGCAAATTGTCGCGTATCAACTTGTCTCGGTATTTTTTTCGCTGCAAATGCTCGCTCATGGCCTGCATCGAGTTGGCCTCCCAATAGGGATAATGATGCTGTTTGGCCAGCACATAGCACCGTGTAAGATACTCAAACTCAGCCTGGTTGATTTCCTCACGAGTTCCTTTGAGGATGATGCCGCCCGCACCAACGTTATACAAGTAATTCAACAGCTGGGCGGTATCTCGCGCTATTTCGCCATTGACATTTATCTGGTTGATGGCATCGATTGACAAATCTTTCAAACCCACATAATAAAAATAGGTGGAGGTGGTGAGATAGAATTCGCTTTCAGCATAAATCATACGGCGTTTTTGGTGTTCGTCCAGACCGTTGTACTCCTCCTCTATCCGATGCAGACGCCTCATGGCACTCTCTCGATAGACATAAAAATCCTTGTTTTTGGAGCAACGTTGGCAAAGACGCATCAACTGAACATCAGCCACTAACAATTCTATCTGATTGTTGGTCGATTTTCGTACTTCAGACAGCAGCGAGTCTGCCTTGGCGTATTCCATTCGTGCCATGTGGACGAACGCCAGATGGTTAAGGGCTTCGGCATAGCCATCACCATGCTTGCCGGCAAGTTGCAACGCCCGGTTTGCATAAAGCGAGGTGCTGTCCAAATTGCGGTAGCGATACTGGTACGCTCTCTCATTCAGAACCGCCACGTCGTCACCGTGAGAGTCTGAGCATGATATTGCACACAAAAGAAGAACAAGCGCGAGCAATACCAAATAGATACATTTGGTTGTTTCTTGATGACACATGCTTAGGCGGGCAAGTAATCGTTCACACAAAGATAACCAATTACTGTTTGAAAATAAAGAAAAACACAAGAAAATGTTGATTGTCCTTAAAATATGCAACTGTGCTTTCGCACAATACAACTATTCTTTGTAATTTTGCATAGTATAGACTGCGGATTGACAAAGCAAGTAAACGTTCCTAATGTTAGGCTTGCACTATTATTGCACATATTTCAAATGTGATATGACAGAAAAAATCAGAATCAAAGACATCGCCCAGCGGGCGGGTGTTTCGGTTGGAACGGTTGACAGGGTTTTACATGAACGTCCCAACGTTTCTCCATCATCGCGCGAGAAAGTGGAAAAAGCACTCTCGGAGATGAATTATCAACCCAACGTATACGCCAGCGCTTTGGCATACAATAAGTCATACACCTTCTATCTCGTCATCCCACAACACGAATCTGAAACTTACTGGGAGGAAATCGAAGAAGGTGCGGGGAAAGCCATAGAAACCAGACGCGACTTCTACCTCGAAACACGAACGCTTTATTACGAGCGATTCAAAGAAGAGTCGTTCAAAAAGGTCACGGACACCTGCTTGCAAGAAAAACCAGACGGAGTGGTCATCGTTCCGTCAACACTCAACCTGACAAGAGCATTCACGGATCAACTCCACGAATTGAACATCCCCTTCGTGCTGCTCGACTCGTACATGCCCGAACTGAACCCACTCTCTTTTTTCGGACAAGACTCGTTCAAAAGCGGCTACTTCTCGGCAAGGATTTTGATGATGGTAGCCCATCAAGAGAAACAAATCGTGCTGATGAAGCGTATCAAGGACGGAAAGATTACCAGCAAACAGCAAAAAAACCGCGAGGTCGGATTTAGACATTACATGTCTGAACACTTTCCTGAAATCGAAATCCTCAAGTTGGACTTACCCATGAATGCCACCAAAAAAGAATATGACTTAATGCTGGAAAAGTTTTTCAGTGAGCATTCTCAAATACATCACTGCATCACCTTTAGCTCAAAAGCACACATCGTGGGCGACTTTCTCCTAAGGACCAACAGAAGAGACATCCAAGTCATGGGATACGACATGGTGGGCAAGAACGCCGAATGCCTCAGACAAGGCAGCGTGTCATTCCTGGTCGCCCAACATGCCTACCAGCAAGGATACTGCTGCGTTGACACGTTGTTTAAAGCCATCGTGCTGAAAAAGAAAGTCAACCCCGTGAACTACATGCCGATTGAATTGTTGACGAAAGAAAACATGGATTTTTATCGTCGCACGCAATTGTAAAAGAGTTTGACATGCCCATCGACACAGATGCATTGACTTGCAGCTTCAGCGGGCAAACTTCTTCCGGAAGACATAAATCAAGGTTTCATTCACACGTCATCAAACATGGATATCATCAAACGTAATTTCTTTCGGCTGCTGCGCTCCGGAGCACTCAATGAGTATGTTACGTTAGAACCCATGACTGCCTTCAAATGGAAACGACTGTTTCAAATGTCGGCATCACAGAACGTCGCATCCATCGCACTGAAAGGCATCAAAAACCATCAGTACGACACCAACATCCACATTCCGCAAAAGCTCATACTTGGTTTACAGGAGATGACGGAAAGGGATGAGCAGGAATTGGTTACAACCCCATACCTAAGCAATCCCACGTTGAACAAGCGGTTAAAAAAAATCAGACACGATGAGCGTCACGCAATTGACACTTCAACCGAAACGCTTCAACTGCTTGACATCATCATCTTCAACATCAACCACATATTGACCAAAGGCATCTCCGTCAGAGGTATCATTGAAATAGGTAGATACTTAAGAACAAGAGGCGACAAGGTTGACTTTGTCAAACTTGAGACCTGGCTCGCCAAACTTCACATTCAACGCATGGCTCAACTGGAGGGGAGCATCCTGATTGTGGTCTTCAATTTCGAGCAAGACGAAATTCCTTTTGTAGAGAATGTCGAACGCGAGGCCTATCCTCTGATTTTAAGAACCCTGACCCATACGGAAATCGACACGACGAAAGAATGGCACTTCAGACAGGGCAAAGCAGGATTTGTGCAAAACAACAACAAAGCACTAAGACGTAATCTCAGGCGCAGCATGAGATACATCAACTACTCACCAATAGAAACATCAAGTCACTTCATCGTGAACATAGTTCGAAGTTTGTCTGAAATCGAAGAATAGTCAAGAGTTAAAGAATGAAACCGGGAATGGAATCCTTTTTATAGCCAAGGGGTTCCGTATTGTAATACAGAACTGTCCGATAAAAGGAGATCTTCTGATTGAGATATCATTCCATTTTGCTCTAAATGTTTCAAATAACTAGGGTATGCTAATCAATAATAACCATGCAAGCTCGTGGTATGGAAAAAGCTCCTGCAAGTCCATCGAATTTGACGATAATACTCTTTTTGAAGTCTCTCGACCCTGTTTTTTCAAAAAAGAAACAAAGAAGTCCTCTTAGGAACTTCATTATATTTTTAGCGAAGAAGCAAGCTCCTATCCAAGTGTCAGCCGTATCGTTTAGTTTCGCCCGGATGTCGCTTGCCCGGTAAACCCTCTTGGTTGTTCCAAATGAGCCTTCTATTTCATTTCGCTCGCCGATGGCTCTCTTCTTGTCCTCTGCGTGTGTGTCGTTCTCTTCCCTGGGAGGTCTGCCCAATGGACGATTGTAGCAATTGATATGGCGAGACTTGATGTGCTTCCTATTCTCTTTCCCCAGGTAGAGCTTGTCGGCCTGTATCTCCCTGGGCAGCATGCCGAAACGCTTTTTGTAGAGTTCCATCTGGGTGACGAGGTCGGACGACTCGTTGTATGCGTCCCAGCTGAGATGATCCACATAAGTGTAGCCGTTGACGATGCTGGCACCAACCTTTGCCCCAAACTCGACCTTGGCCTTTGCCTTGCCCCTGACGATGGGACGGAGGTGAGGTTGATAGATACTGATGATGCGGTCGGCACATCTGCGGACATCTGCTCGAACATCATTTTTTGCTGTTCATACATCTTGAAAGCTGCCTGAAGACACATGTAGTCATGGCGGCTGAAGCAAGCAAGAAGTGTGCTTGACTGTTTGCCCAGGAAATCAAGAAACAGCTGGAAGTCTGCCTGCAGGCATCGTATCTGGATTAGTTTTGTCTTGTCAATGAGTTTCTTTCCCTTGCGTTTCTTCTTAATCAGTCCGATGAAGGCCTGGCGGGCTTCCGTGCGGTGGGTCTGCGGTTTCTTCACCTTGTGACGTGCGCAGAACTTGTCAAGCAGGCGGTCTATCAGCCCGCTGCCGTCCTCCAACAGGTTGGAATCCGTTGGATAGCGTACCTCGGCGTCGCAGCATGTGGCGTCAATCTTCATCGTCCCGCCGTGATCGTTGCCGTCCTCGTCCGTGCGCTCCCTCTTCGGCTTGCTCCCGTCTGCTTCCGCCAGCATCAGGGGCAGCATGTTGAAGAAGTCATGGTCGAGTCGCTTGCGGACAAGGACGAACAACTCTGGAACGAATGCCGGCTTTTCCGTAAACTCTTCAAGCCCAAGCAGGTACTGCATGTATGGGTTCTCCTGAATGGCTTGGATGCTTTTCTCATCGCTCAGTTTTTCCACATGCTTCACGATTAGTGCTCCCACAACCATGCGGGCGGGCTTGTTGCCGGCACCATTGTGACTGTTCCTCAGACGTTTGTTGTATTCCTTCTCTATCCTGTCCCAGGGAAGGTGGTCGACCAGCTTGACCCAAGGTTGGATTTGCTCAATCCCGAAAGTGACTCCTGAAGTTCAAACAGGTCGTGACTGCGATATTGTGAGTAGTATTTCATATAGATTCTTGAATGTTTTAACATCCAAGGGTAGTCATTTTGGGCGAATTAACCAAATTTAATACAACATAAATAGTTAATTATCAGATAGTTAAAGTTAATTAGCAGACCCCAACTATACTGCGACGTTTTTCTGAGAAAAAGTTGCAGATTTCCGAGGGAATATTTGTAATTTTGCTCATGGATTTGAGTTTTGAGTAATGTTTTTTGTCGCATCTAATTTACTCATTTTCCGTGACATACGGAAGTACTTAAAGCCTTTTTTATGTACTTCTTCACGAACTTATTCTAAATCAGAAACTTGGGCTAGCTAAACTCAAAGTGCTCTTCAAATGATGACTATTTCCAATTATGAGCATAAATCTTGCCGTGTCTAAAAAAATATGAGCCTCACGTGAGCGTCGCATAAATCTAATGCCAAGTGAGTGCGTGACCCTCGCACGGCCATTCTGGAGGTCGAGGTCTTCGCATGCCAAGGAATAATGTCAGGAAAGTTCTCCAGCTTGGAACAAAAATATATACCAAGTGGATGGCATGGAAATTAAATGACAGGACAAGAGGGAAAAACGAATTTATAAACCCAAGTGATATGATTGTTACAAAAATAATATAACTTTGCACTTGCTTATGGAAATTCCCTCACCAAGGAAATACCATATTCCACGCAACTTTATCTTTGTCATCATCAATGGGATTTATACGGCTCTCAACTTCTTCTTCTCGTAAGAACGTCCCGTTTTGGAGCCATGCTCCATAACAACCCATTTGAAACAGAGCATGCTGCGAGCGTTAGGGCTTGACACAAGCAACGTGCTTGTAGAAAATGCGCCATTGGTGGCGAAGCCCCACAGACCGCATGTCATCAAGCGGATTGACAGCCATAAAGACAACGAGCGGTCCATGCCGTAAGGTTAGTGGAACTTCGTGGCGGTATTGTTTAACCACTGAACAAATTGAAGATGAATGATATTTACCCTAATTCCGGTTTTATATACGATAGTAGAGAGTTTTTGTTATCGTCATTTACAAATATAAAGCCTTTGGCCACGGCTCTTTCATTTAAGAAGTCTTGGTTCTTATTCTAAATATCATTATTTT
>CAMPYJ010000049.1 GCA_946998205.1 uncultured Prevotella sp.
AAACAAATTGACCTCAAAAATAGTCTCACAATCTGTCAAAGCTAATTTATAGAACAGTCCTAACGATAAGTTATTGGTAAAGATCACCTAAAGTCAAGTGAACACCATCATGTGTTGTGTGTGGCGCACGGTGGCTAAGGCTTTACGATTTTGGCGTTGCCAAAGGCAGTGTGCACCATGTAGATGCCGTTGGGCAGGCGTGTCAAGTCCACACTGTTGGCGCCATGTTTGAGCGGCACGTTTGCCACACATTGCCCACTGGGAGCGTAAAGGCGCATGGCGCAAGCTTGCGGCACGACGAGCGTGAGACGACCTGCGACGACCTCTGGCGAGACGACAAACGAGCCGAGGCGCTTGTGAGCGGCGATGGAATTGCTGATATTCTCGTCCTGACTCGGCTCGTCATTGCCAATCGATTGTGCCTTGGTGTAGGCGAGAGGGTCATGAAGGAAGCTGAAAGTGTCACCGTGTGTCCGTTGACGTAAATCAGCGCGGGGCAACCCGTCACCCTCGTCTGGCTCGTAATAGTCGTAATAGGAATAGCTGCGTACATAGAATGGCACTTGGCTGTTGGCTCTGAAATACATGCGATCGTCACCCTCCACTTGGTACTGCAAATTGGCATAAGCAACGCCTTGCAACAGCGGCGCTGTCGGAAACACCACGTCCAAATAGCCGTAGCCTGGGCGCATGACGACATTGCGGCGCAGGTACATGTTGGTGGTTGGGTAGGGGCTGCCCGATGCTTGTGTAAGATAGAAGCATACGTCGCCTTTATACCCTGTGCGTGAGTAGAGTGAGTAGCGCACCGTGAGGCTGCCTTGTGGCAGGTAGGCGACGGCATAGTCTGAGCCTAACCAGCTGTTACCCTGCTTGAAATATGCCGTTCGCAGGACGATATCGCCATGCTGTGGTTGCGGTGTTGGCTCGGGCTTGTCGGCAGTGCGTATGATGAGTTGTCCCACGTGGTTGTTGGTTGGGTCTTGTCCGAGAGGGGCATAGAAGTCTTTCCCTTGGTGGTGGAACGCCAACAAGAGGTGGTATTTGGTTCCCTCGTCGGTCCCATCACCATTTGTGAGCCTCGCAAACGCCTCGTTGGTGTAGAAGGTGTAGCGCATGCTCTGTCCTCGCTCAATGACAGTGACGCCCGAGGAAATCAGCGTTGGCGTAGCGTGGCTTGCGTTAGCTGGAATAGCGTATAGCTTGATATCGCCAGTGTACTTGCCACCTTTGTTGACTACGGTGAAGGGTATTTTGATGTGCTCGCCCTCTTGCGCGTAAGCAAATGTTTGGAGCGCTACTATAAGATTTGGCTTGTCGACCACGGGTGTGGGTGTGGGTGTGGGCGTGGGTTGCTCACCCTGCACGGTGAGCGTGCCAGCTTGTTCTTGCAGCGCCACGAACTTTGCATCCTTGACATAGCAGATGGCGAGACGGTAGTCGGCTGGGGCGAGTTCGTCGGTGTTGACGCTGAAAGCTATCGAGCGTTGACCGGCAGCGCGTATAAGCGTGGTTTGTCGGTCCACCATATGTGAGTATGGGTCAGACTCGCTCTTGTACACGGCGAGGGCCACCTGCCCCACATAGTTGTCGTTGCCCTTGTTGCCCACGGTAATCTCAATGGTGGCTTTGTCGCCCTGCTTGATGGTGTAGTGTGGTTTTTGGGCGCTGGCGATGTATAGCTGTACGCTCCTGGGCTCCGGTTCGGGTTGTTCGCCATCCTCATTGCCCTCGCCGTCCTGTTGTTTGTCGGGTTGCAGGTAGCGCAGCATTTGCTGGTGATAGGCGTATCCGCCGCTTCCGCCGCCAATGCCCTCTTGCCCAGGTAGCATCACGTCGAGGTTGTACCATCCGTTTTGCGAGCGGTTCCATCCCCAGTCCACATGCACCATGCCGTCGGCTTTGATACCGTCGAGGACGAAGCAATGGCCTCCTCCTTGCGAAAATCCCGCGTAGACCACGGGACCGTAGTCTTTAAGCTCCGCGTGGATATTCTCCAGCCATGCCGCCTTCCTGTAGTTGTTGCGCTCGAGGAAGCGCACGTCCTTCTTGTATCCGAAGTTGTTGGCCAACGCTTCCGGCGCATTGTACACATAAGCTCCGCTGCCGCCCACGAAGGCTGGATTGTAGTCCATCTGCAAGGCATAGCCCACGTCGCGCAAGAGTCGTCCGATATTGTCCGCCTGTGTGTCGGTGAGCATGGTGCGTGTCGCCCTGTCATAGCCTCCGCTCGTGATTGCCGCGGGCATTTGTTTCCAATCGTAAGGGGCGTTCTCGCTACCCGCTCCGTCAAAGTTGAGCCGCATCGGGTATTGTCCTTTCCACCAGTATTCTGTTTTGCCATGTGGGTGGTTGGGCCACTTGTGCCATCTCAACACAGTAGATATTGCCGTCGCCACGCATCCCGACACGGTGGGGTATACTGTCCCTTTGTACTTGTAGTTGGGCGCATACAGGTTGAATGGCCACGCCTGCCCCCACGATATGGGGTAAGGAAGCTGGTTGCGTCGGTCGCTATCGTAGCCGAGCAATGGCTCTATGTCAGTGCGGTCGGCGGCGCGGGTTGGCACGGCGGATTGGGCGTGCGACTGATGGTTGAGCACCCATTGGATTTGTCGCTGGTATTCATCGAACAACCAATGTATGGAGGGGTGTCGCATGATGACATCCCGCGTGAGCGTTCCCTCTTTGGAGTATGCCAAGATGGGCACGACACGGTCGTCGCCAGCCACGACGACAAAGCCGTTGTCGCTCCCGTTGTTGATTACGTAGTAGAGTGCTTGGCTCGCGTTGGCTCGTGCGGCGGAGCGTGTGGTGGCGACCGTTTGATGACCGGTGGCGACCTGTGGGCTGTACGCCACGGATATGTTCTGCCCACTGATGTAACCTCGCGCGCCAATGAAGCTACGCGCTATGCGCAACGCCTTGTCCTTGCCTATGGGGGCGGAAGTTGCCAGCAAGCACAACATCAAGGACAGTGGCAAGAGTAATAATCGTTTCATGGAAAAACTTTTAGGATTATTTGACTGAACAATGGTAAAACGATATTGTGGGAAAATGAAACTATCCGAGGGGTTCTTGGCGGATTTCGTGTTGGCACAGCCATGAGGCTAACGAATAAAACGAGCAAGTCCGACGGATAGTTCCATTTGACCCAGAAATGGAATTCTTTAAGATTATTCCATGTACCTTATCTTATCCACAGTGACGTAGAGCTTGACCATCCTGTTGCTTCCATTCGTGGTCAGCGTTAAGACGAGAGGCTTTTTTTCCTTGTAGTACTCAAGGATATCGCTTAGCGGAAGGCTCTGCGGCATTATGCTGTACTGGACCCTTGATACCTTGCCGGCTGTTGCTTGGTGCTCGTTGAAGAGGTTAGGTGCAAACGCCAAGTAGCATCTGTCACACATGTCCTCCACGGTCTCACTTGACTCCCTTGTAATCTCGAAATATGAAGTGGTCTTGGTTTCGAAGTCTACTTTTGGCTTGTCGTACTGCACTTTGAAATCGTGTGCCTTCCACAACGACCTCATATTCATCTTTGGGTCGCCCTCAAGGTACATCATCAAGTCGCCCCTAATTTGTGCGTATTTGTCACCGAAAAATCCGTCGCCCATGCCGTCGATGCCTTCGATTTTGAAGACGAGGCGCACCTTATTGAAGTCTTGTACAAACTCGCGACGCGTAACGCTGTATGTGCTTGATGCCTGCACGCGAGCCAAGGAATTGTCTACGGCAAACCTGAGCTGGAAGCTCACCGGGTGCAGCTGATTGAAAGGAACTTGCTGCGCGAGGAATGTCTTCACGGCATCGAGGTTGGCGCTTGCCACTTGGTTCTGCAAGGTCTGTCCGCCTCCGAGCATCGTGATATGGATGTCGCTGTTCTCCAAGAGTTTCTTGTACTTTACCTCATCGTTCGCATTGATGTCGACGATGCCCTTGATTTTCTTCACGGCGATGTCAAGTGCTTGCTGCACTTCCTTCTCGTCGGCATCCGTGTCAATGCACAGGTAGAGAATGCGTCCGTAGTTGATGGCAGAAACGTATACCGGCTGGCAGTTTTCCAAGTATGTCCTGTCCACCGACTGAAAGATGGTAGGGGTGTTTCTTGGCACATCGACGATGACGCTTGGACCTTTTTGTATGACTTTCGCAAGGATGTGGTTCTTCTTCTTGGAGAAGTTGAAACCAAAACTGGAAGCGAAGTCAACAATGGGGCTCTTCACCGCCAAGCCCAGCTTTGTCGCCAGCTCTTCGTTGCTGTTTACCTTTTCGACAGACTCCAGCAGGATGTTGGAACCCTCCTTGTAGGAGATGTTAGCCCATGTGTTGAGGGCCTGCTGATAGTCGCTGTAACGGGGATTGTGCACGGTTTTGGTAGAAGCGTGGGAGTCGGCCTCATTCTCTGGATTAAGGTTGAGCGTCCAGGTAACATCGCCTAACTCGCAGTCGGAGATAGTAGCGTATGTACCGTCGATGATAGAGTTGCCTTTGAGAGCGCATCCCGGGTAGATGATGTCCGTTCTTGGGTCGAGCAAAACCATCTCGTTGAAAGTGTTATTCAACTTGTAGTTCGTCGTAGTCACCACCCAATAGCCCGGTATGCCGTTTACATGATCCCTACTGCCGGGAGTGACGGACGGAATACCTATCATTTCGGGTTGACCCGTTCCTGGTTGGATGGGTGTTCCATTGTCTTTTGCCATGCCTGGTGCGTACGGTAAGTTCATAAGATACCCCTTCACGTCACTCGCTTTAAGCGTGTTGTCGCCAGGAGTCCATGGCTTGAAATACACACGTTCTATATCCGTAGCATTGAAAGTCTTCTCTTCGCCATGCTTAGTCTTCACCTTCATGACGTAATTTTGTGCGTTCGCACACAATACTCCGCCCACGAGCAGCATACTGAGTAAAATTCTTTTTCTCATATTTTTATATATTATTGGTTAATGATTTTAATGGCTTGATTACCTTCCTTGATGACATACGCACCCTTTGGTCGCATGGTGAGGTCTACGTCAGCATATCCCGTAGGCGAAGCCTTGTAGCGGGCTACCTGCTGACCGTTGATGTCGAACAGCTTGATTTCGGTGTTGGCGGCAAGTCCTTCGTAGTAAACGTGTCCGTTGGCCATCCTGCGGCTCATGCCACTCTCTGCTACCTTGTCCACACCGGCCGGCTTGTCGTCCTTCGACACATAATAGCATTGTAAGTCCATGACGTCAAATTCCTGCCGGTGGTTGATGCCATCAGTGGCGATCAGCTTTGTGCCTTGCAATGAAAATTCGGGCTCGTTGTTCAAGACAAATGTTATCTTTGTTCCCGACTTCATTTGAAACACCAACAAATCTGCCGCATGGAGCTTGCTTGTACATAATGTGATGAGACACATCAAAGTACACAATTTGTTAACCTTTTTCATGTTGTCACTTTTTATGTTGAACGTATAAATTTTTTAGTGTCCCAAAAATATAAAAAAAATCTCGAATATTGCACAAAACGCACTTTTGTTTTTTTTCCAAAAGTTGCATTTCTTGATTCAACATATGGTACCGGTAGTCGCTCGTTATCGTTTCTCCCATGAAGACAGCTGGCAAAGAACAGCTCATTGTCGCCATTACGGCAGCTGAAATCTGGTACGTTACCCGTTACTTGTTCTGTCAAAATACAAATAAGAGCGGTACTATAAATTACCACCGTAAAGTTTTTTATGGGCGGTTCTATATATTACCTTTGACAGATTGTGAGACTGTTTTTGAGGTCAATTTGTTTGTGAATGAAGGAGTATAGCGAGCTATACGACTGAATGAACAAGCAAATTGAACCAAAAAGAGTACACAAGAAGACAAAACATAAAAGGACTGACATAAAAACTTTACGGTGGTAATTTATAGAACCGCCCTTAAAGGAATACTCCTTGATTATGGCTATGTAATCGCTATTAGGACTTACTCGTGACTTCCACCTGTTAGACAATGCTCATCCCGGCGTACAGCGAAAAAGGCTGATTCTTTTGAAGAATCAGCCTTTGTCATAATAGGTGTATGTGTTGAGGGGTTCTATTACTTCCCCTTTTCCATGTCTGCTTTCAACTTGGCAAGCACGTCCAAGTCACCGAGACTTGTTCCTGCTGACACATTGTTGATTTGCGGAATGTCATTCTGTTTCTTGGATGAGGTGTGCTTGTGAGCAGGTTTCACGTCATCTTTCACGTCTTCGAATGTGCGGCTGTGTGAAAGTATGATGCGCTTGGTATCCTTCACAAACTCAATCACCTTGAATTCAAGCTCTTCACCCTGTTGTGCCTGCGTACCATCTTCCTTGACAAGATGCTTAGGCGTAGCAAAGCCTTCACCACCCTCATTCAGTGTGATGACTGCACCCTTGTCCATCAATTCGGTAATCTTACCGGTATGCACCGATCCAGGCGTGTAGATGGTTTCGTATGTGTCCCAAGGATTTTCTTCCAGTTGTTTGTGACCGAGAGAGAGACGACGGTTCTCCTTGTCAATTTCGAGAACCACTACATCGATGGCTGCACCTACGGTTGTAAACTCAGAAGGATGCTTTACCTTCTTGGTCCAAGAAAGGTCGCTGATATGAATCAAACCGTCAACACCCTCTTCAAGCTCAACGAAGATGCCGAAGTTGGTGAAGTTGCGAACTTTCGCCGTATGCTTGCTTCCTACGGGATACTTCTCTTCAATGTTCTCCCATGGATCAGCTTTCAGTTGTTTGATGCCCAAGCTCATCTTACGGTCTTCACGGTCCAAGGTCAGGATGACAGCCTCTACCTCATCACCTACATGCATGAAGTCTTGAGCTGAGCGCAAGTGCTGGCTCCACGACATTTCGCTTACATGAATCAGTCCTTCCACACCGGGAGCAATCTCTACGAAAGCACCATAGTCGGCCATCACAACCACTTTTCCTTTCACCTTGTCGCCAACCTTCAAGTTTGGATCCAAAGCATCCCATGGATGTGGAGTGAGTTGCTTCAAGCCGAGGGCGATGCGCTTCTTCTCGTCATCGAAGTCGAGGATGACCACGTTGATTTTCTGATCCAATGAAACAACCTCGTGCGGATCGCTTACGCGGCCCCATGAAAGATCCGTGATGTGTACCAATCCATCCACGCCTCCAAGGTCGACGAACACGCCATATGACGTGATGTTCTTGACAGTACCTTCAAGAATCTGGCCTTTTTCAAGCTTACTGATAATCTCTTTCTTCTGTGCTTCCAACTCAGCCTCGATGAGAGCCTTGTGTGAAACAACAACGTTGCGGAATTCTTGATTGATCTTAACCACTTTGAATTCCATGGTCTTGCCTACGAATACGTCGTAGTCGCGTATAGGATGAACGTCAATCTGGCTTCCTGGCAAGAAAGCTTCGATACCAAACACGTCAACAATCATACCACCCTTCGTGCGGCTCTTGATGTAGCCCTGAATAATTTCATCGTTGTCGAGGGCTGAATTGATGCGTTCCCAGCTCTTGGAAAGGCGTGCCTTTTTGTGAGAAAGAACCAGCTGGCCTTTCTTGTCTTCCTGGTTTTCCACATATACCTCAACCTTGTCACCTACTTTGAGGTCTGGATTGTAGCGGAATTCTGAAGCGGGAATGACGCCGTCGCTCTTGTAGCCGATGTTAACGATAACCTCTTTCTTGTCCAAGGCGATGACGGTTCCTTCCGTAACCTGGTGCTCGCTAACCTTGTTCAAGGTTTCATCGTAAGCCTTTGCCAGGTCTTCTTTGTTGGCGTTCGCGCTTGTACCATTTTCAAACTCATCCCAGTTGAAGTCTTCCAATGGTTGAACGTTCTTTAAATCTGTCATAAATTATAAATGTTTAAAATTTAATAAAGTTAGACTTTATGTGAATTAATAAATCGGGTGCAAAATTACGACAATATGACGAAAACTAACGGGGATTGTTTGTAAAACATATCCATAATTACGTTATTTTAACTAATCGGGTGTTCTGACGGATTTCATAAGGGCGGTTCTATCAATTAGCTTTGACAGATTGTGAGACTTTTTTTGAGGTCAATTTGTTTGTGAGTGATGGAGTATAGCGAGCTATACGACTGAACGAACAAGAAAATTGAACCAAAAAGAGACCGCAAGATGACAAAACGTAAAAAAAACTGACATAAAAAACTTTACAGTGGTAATTTATAGAACCGCCCTAAACCCTTTCTTGGGTGCATGAAGCGAATGCCTGAGACTATCCGTGGAAATGTTGCCGGATGGTTTCCGGCAAGCCCCGCATTTGTTAATAAACCTTTTATCTGTTAAACCGATTCGTTTTTCTTGACAAAATGAATTTGCGAAACAGATGATGACGAGTGATGTTTTCAGGTGTTCAATACCTTGAAACAATCGTCTTGAGCCTTATTGCATTGGGGCAAATCGGCAATCATCATGCTTTTGCAACCCGGCATGTATGCCTTTGCCGCCCAACTTGCATCCCATGAAAGGTGTTTTTGGCACTAAAAGAAGGCTTTTCGGCCCAAAACTCGTTATTCTTAGATGGCGTTTTTGGCTTGAAAGTAACATAACACATTGATAATCATACAGGTGTAAAAACAGCCATGTAATTCTCATATTTTCAGCGCATGACCCTTTTTGCCGAGTGTACGCTTGGCATCTGTGTTAAAGGCGGTTCTGAAAAACTGAAAATGCGGCTTGATGATTTCGGCGTGCGAACAGGTCTTGCGTGCGGCAGACACTTATCGCTCCCGGACAAAAATCAAGGTTTTGGGCAGTTTTTTCCATTTTCTCTGACGGGCGATTCTCATGTTGCTGCCTTCTACCTGCTGAAGCGTGTATGTGTTGTCTTTGTTGAGGGTCAACGTAGCCACCAAGTCTTCGCTGCCATAGTCGTTGGTAATCTCCAGTCGGGCCGTGTTTTTATTGATTTTCGCCGATGTGAACAACCATTTCCGCGAATCGATGCTGTCGCCCATGAAACCTGGGAGTTCACCGAAAATCTCCTGTCCGGGTACGGTGACGTTGTTGTCATACAAATTCATTTTGATGTATATTCCGTACGCTGAGTTGCCGATGACGCCCTTGAAAGGCAGTCCTTGCGAGTTTTGTGCCGTCGCCATCATGCTCAGGATACATAAAAGGTTGAGGAGTAGGTACTTTTTCATTTCTGCTAATTTTGGTGTGCGTATAATAAATATGTAGGTCGAGGTTGCGTCTGGCACCATTGCTTCGCCAAGCCCCGGCACATGTTTTTTGCAAAGTTACTGCTTTATGTCAATAAAACGCATACGTTGAGAAAAATAAAGTACCTATAATTTGGTTTTTAGCTTTTTTGTATTAACTTTGCTCACATATAATGATTCTTATGACTAAGAACTTGTTGCGTCCTGACTATATTTTTGAATCGAGTTGGGAGGTTTGTAATAAAGTAGGTGGAATATACACCGTTCTTTCTACGCGAGCAAAGACATTGCAAGATCAATATCCGGACCATATCATCTTTATCGGCCCTGATTGTTGGAAGGGGCAAGACAGTCCGTATTTTCAAGAAGACAGCTCTCTCTTCGCAGACTGGAAGTGCAAGGCCTCTGATGATGGGCTGGCATGCAGGATTGGCCGCTGGCGCGTTCCGGGATTTCCCCTCGCCATACTGGTTGACTTCGAGCCTTTGTATGCGCATAAAAATGAAATTTACGCCCAGATGTGGGAATGGTTTCAAGTGGACAGCCTGCACGCTTATGGCGATTACGACGAGGCCTCCATGTTTTCGTATGCAGCCGGTAGGGTGGTGGAGAGTTTTTATCGCTTCTATCTGGATGAGACCCATAAGGTGGTTTACCACGGAAATGAATGGATGACCGGTATGGGACTGCTCTACATTCGTCATAAGACACCTGAGATAGCCACCCTTTTCACGACCCATGCAACGAGCATCGGTCGGAGTATCGCCGGAAACGACAAACCGCTTTATGAATACCTTTCGGCGTATGACGGCGATCAGATGGCTGAGCAGCTGAACATGAAGAGCAAACACTCGGTAGAAAAACAGACGGCTCATCACGTTGATTGTTTCACGACCGTGAGTGAGATTACGGCCAACGAATGCAAGGCGCTGTTGGACAAGCCTGTCGATGAGATATTGCTAAATGGTTTTGAAGACAGCTTCGTGCCACGAGGTCATGAGCTGACGAACAAGCGAAGGCAGGCAAGAAAGCGAATGATAGAAGTGGCCAACGCCTTGATGGGAAATACTTTTGATGATGATGCTTTGATCGTTTCTACAAGTGGTCGTTATGAATTTCGCAATAAAGGTATAGATGTTTTCCTGGAGGCGGTCAACCGCTTGCGGCTGTCGCAGAATGCCCTGTCCCGTAAGGTGCTGGCAGTGGTGGAGGTGCCCGCTTGGGTGGGCGAGCCCCGGGCCGACTTGATGGAAAGACTGGCGTCGGGAAAAACACATGACACGCCATTGCCGCATCCCATGTTGACACACTGGCTTCGGAACATGCAGGATGACCGCATACTAAAGATGATGGAGGTCTTGAACATGCATAACGCCGAACGCGATAGCGTGAAAGTAATGTTTGTTCCTTGCTACCTCACAGGGGATGACGGTATTCTGAACCTGCCATATTACGATTTGGTCTTGGGTAACGACCTGTGTGTCTATCCTTCCTACTACGAACCCTGGGGGTACACGCCGCTGGAGGCTGTCGCATTCAGGGTACCTTGTGTCACGACCGATTTGGCGGGGTTTGGCCTGTGGGCTAACCAAACGACGGGAGCGTATGGTGAGATAGAGAATGGCGTGAAAGTGATTCACCGTACCGACAACAACTATTCTGATGTGGCCGATGAGATTAAGCAAACCATCCTGCGTTTTTCCAAACTGTCAACTAAAGACGTTGGCGTCATACGCCAGAAAGCTGCGGAATTGTCAAAGAAGGCTCTGTGGCAACGGTTCATCAAGCATTATGAGGCAGCGTACCACTTGGCTTTAACCCGTGTTGAGAAAAGAACATTCAAGTAAGAAAAACAATAAGATTTAAAGATTATGAAAATTAAGACCTGCTATGTCAATTCTCCGCAGTGGAGAGAGCTGACGATTAAATCAAGATTGCCTGAGCAACTGAAATGTTTGGACGAATTAGCACACAACATGTGGTTTGGCTGGAATCACGACGCGCGCAGTCTCTTCAAGAGTCTTGATGAGAAGCTATACGAGTCGGTAGGGCATAACCCCGTGCTGCTGTTGGAACGTCTCAACTATGACCGCAAGGAAGAAATCGTAAGCGACCCCAAGCTGATGAAGCGCGTAAGGGACGTTTACGCGCAATTTCGCGCCTACATGGACGTGGAGCCCGACAAGAAGCGTCCGTCGGTTGCTTATTTCTGCATGGAATATGGCATCAACCAGATACTGAAAATCTATTCGGGCGGTCTGGGCATGTTGGCTGGTGACTACCTCAAGGAGGCGTCAGACAGTAACGTGGACATGTGCGCCGTGGGATTCTTGTATCGTTACGGCTATTTCAAACAGTCACTCAACATGGAAGGTCAGCAGATCGCTCAATACGAGGCTCAAAACTTCAACTCACTTCCCATCGAGCGTGAGGTTGACGAAAACGGCAACCCCATCGTGGTTGACGTGCCATATCTCGACTATGTCGTGCATGCTTATGTGTGGCGCGTGAATGTGGGGCGAATCAAACTGTACTTGTTGGATACGGACAATGACTTGAATTCGGAGTTCGACAAGTCAATTACCCACTCTCTGTACGGCGGGGATTGGGAAAACCGGCTCAAGCAAGAGATACTGCTGGGTATCGGTGGCATTCTCGCTTTGAAAAAGCTGGGCATCAAGAAAGACATCTACCATTGCAACGAAGGTCATGCTGCCCTGTGCAATTTGCAGCGTCTTTGTGATTACGTTGAGGGCGGACTATCGTTCAATCAGGCCATTGAACTGGTGAGAGCTTCCTCGCTTTACACGGTACACACACCCGTTCCGGCAGGACATGACTATTTTGACGAATCTCTTTTCGGAAAATACATGCAAGGTTATCCACAGCGTCTGGGCATCACATGGGATGAGTTCATTGGCATGGGACGTCAAAATCCTGACGACCATTCAGAGAGATTCTGCATGAGTACTTTTGCTTGCAACACCTCGCAAGAGGTTAATGGCGTGAGCAAGTTGCACGGATGGGTAAGCCAAAAGATGTTCGCTCCTATCTGGAAAGGATATTATCCCGAGGAGAGCCATGTGGGGTATGTGACCAATGGCGTACACTTTCCAACATGGACGTCGACGGAGTTCCGTGACATTTATGACAAGTACTTTGACAAGTCGTTCATGAACGACCAGAGTAACGAAAAGATTTGGCACGCCTTTCAGAAGATTCCTAATGAAGAGATTTGGCAGACGCGCATGAAGTTGAAGAGAAAGCTGGTGAAGTATATCCGTGAGAAGTTCACAGAGAACTGGTTGAAGAACCAGGGAGATCCCTCGCGAGTGATGTCGCTTTTGGAGTGCATCAATCCAAACGCGCTGATGATAGGGTTCTGTCGCCGGTTTGCCACCTACAAGAGGGCGCACCTGCTGTTTACTGACATCGACCGATTGTCAAAGATAGTAAACAATCCGGATCGCCCTGTGCTGTTCTTCTTCTCGGGCAAGGCGCATCCTGCCGATGGCGCCGGTCAGGGTCTCATCAAAAGTATCTATGAGATCAGCCAGCGTCCAGAATTCTTGGGTAAGATTATCTTCCTTGAGGATTATGACATGCAATTGGCACGCAGACTCGTCTCGGGTGTCGACATTTGGATGAATACGCCAACCCGTCCGCTTGAAGCATCGGGTACGTCGGGTGAGAAAGCCGAGATGAACGGTGTCGTCAACTTGTCCGTCCTCGACGGCTGGTGGGTGGAAGGTTACAGGGAAGGTGCCGGATGGGCTTTGCCGCAGAAGCGCACTTACCAGAATCAGGAATACCAAGATCAGTTGGATGCAGCTACCATTTATTCGCTTTTGGAGAATGAGATCATTCCTATGTACTATAACAAGAACGGGGAAGGCTACAGTGAGCAATGGCTGAACGTGGTGAAGAAATCGGTTTCGACGATTGCACCTCATTACACCATGAAGCGTCAGTTGGACGATTACTACGACAAATTCTACGAAAAAGAAGCTGATAGATTCACTCAGTTGGCTGCCAATGATGCCAAGCTGGCTAAAGAGATTGCGCATTGGAAGGAAACGGTAGCCGAGCGCTGGGATGCCATCCATGTCGTTTCAAAAGATACGGAGTTCTTGACAAACGGTGGCGAGACGGGCGTTGTTTATCACATAAAGTACGTCATAGACGAACAGGGTCTGGAGGATGCGGTCGGTTTGGAACTGGTGACGCTGAAACCGATGCCAGATGATGACGGCAGGGAAGTTTATAGCGTGCGTCCATTTAAGGTCGTTGGTCACGAAGGTAATCTGTATACTTTTGAAGCAGACGTGGATCCTGATGACGCCGGTACCTTTAAGTCTTGTGTGCGCATGTTCCCACAGAATAAACACTTACCGCACCGTCAAGACTTCAACTATGTGAAATGGCTTGATTAACTTGCTGGTGTACGAGCATGTTCAAGAGGGTGTGTCAAGATATTGACATACCCTCTTTGGCTTGTACCGACAAAGGCTCAACCGTTTTCTCGCACGTCGGTGTGCAACCTTTGCCGCCAGAATTGGTTTTGTGAATGCATTTTTGTATAAACATTTGTAAGGGTGTCGTTTTTTTCGTATTTTTGCAAAGCTTTACGAACACACTTAAAATTCATCTTTCTAATGAATGTTTCATATAAATGGCTTAAAGAGTATGTCGATTTCGATTTGACTCCGCAGGAAGTTGAGCAAGCCTTGACGTCTACGGGGCTCGAAGTAGATGCCTTGGAGGAAGTTCAGACCGTCAAGGGTGGACTGAAAGGTCTCTATGTCGGACAGGTGCTTACTTGTGAAATGCACCCCAATTCAGACCATCTCCACGTCACGACGGTAGACTTGGGGAACGGAGAACCTCGACAAATTGTATGCGGAGCTCCCAATGTGGCAGCAGGGCAGAAAGTCATAGTTGCCGACCTTGGCTGTGTCTTATACAATGGTGATGATTCGTTTACCATCAAGAAGAGCAAATTGCGGGGCGTAGATTCTTTTGGAATGATTTGCGCCGAAGACGAAATAGGTGTTGGTACGTCACATGATGGCATTATTGTTTTGCCGGAAGACGCTCCTGTTGGTCAGCCTGCTGCAGAATATTATCATCTTGAGAGCGATTGGGTCATCGAAATAGACATCACGGCCAACCGGTCTGACGCATTGTCTCATTACGGTGTTGCTCGTGACTTGTATGCGTGGTTGAAGCGAAATGGGTATCAAACCAGTCTGCATCGTCCGTCTTGCGATGGATTCAAGGTAGACAACGAAGACTTGCCCATTGACGTAAAGATAGAAAATACAGAAGCCTGCAAGCGTTATGCCTGTCTCTCGCTCACAGATTGTGAAGTGAAAGAAAGTCCGGAGTGGTTGCAGAACAAACTGAGAGTCATCGGCTTGCGACCCGTCAATAACATCGTTGACATCACCAATTATGTGATGATGGCCTACGGACAGCCCATGCATTGCTTTGATGCGGACATGGTTGCAGGCAATCAAATTGTGGTGAGAACGCAGCCAGAGGGGACCAAGTTTGTGACCCTTGATGGTGAAGAGCATACTTTGGGTGAACACGACTTAAGTATTTGTAATGCGGAGCAACCGATGTGTATTGCCGGAATCTTCGGAGGGAAGGGTAGTGGTACCTATGAGACGACGCGCAATGTTGTTTTGGAAAGTGCCTATTTCCATCCTACATGGATTCGCAAGAGCGCACGCCGGCATGGATTGAGTACTGATGCGAGCTATCGCTTTGAACGAGGCATTGATCCTAATGGAACAGTGTACGCGCTGAAGCAAGCTGCCATATTGTGTCAGCAGTTGACGGGCGGCAAGGTCAGCATGCAAATCAGAGATGTGTATCCTTCACCTATTGAAAACGCTCATGTGTCACTTTCATACGATTATGTGAACTCGTTGATAGGTAAAGAGATTGAGCCAGGCGTTATTAAGAGTATCTTGGAAAGCCTGGAAATGGAAATCAAGAGCGAGAGTTCACACGGCCTTGAATTGTCGGTGCCGTCATACCGAGTTGACGTTCGGCGACCCTGTGATGTTGTAGAAGACATCTTGCGTATCTATGGCTATAACAATGTTGAAATTCCAACGCAGCTCAAGAGTTCGTTAACCATACAGGGTGATGAGGATAGGGCTGCCCATTTGGAAAACCTCGTAGGCGAACAATTGGTTGGATGTGGTTTTCATGAAATTTTGAACAACTCACTCACCAAGACGTCTTATTATCATGATTTGAACCGTTACCCAGAGAAGTCAACGATAAAGATTATGAATCCCTTGAGCACAGATTTGGGCGTGATGCGCCAGACGCTGTTGTTCGGGGGGCTTGAAAGCATTATGCGCAACGTGAACCGTAAGCAAACAAACTTGCGATTCTTTGAGTTTGGCAACTGTTATAAATATGTAGCAGAGCAAGATAATCAGGAAGATCCAATCAAGGCTTATCAACAAGCCTATCATTTGGGGCTGTGGGTTACCGGCAAACGCGTGGAAGGCAGCTGGGCACATACGGATGAACCCAGTTCATTTGATGAGTTGAATGCCTATGTTCAAAACATTTTTACTCGGATAGGAGTGCCTTCAGGCATGTTGGTAACAGAAAAAAGCGACAACAACATCTTCTCTCACGGTTTGACTATCAAGAATAGGGGAGGAAAAATCATCGCAGAGTTGGGCATCGTATGTAATAAGTTACTCAAGCTGGTTGACGTTGCTGGTGAAGTCTATTTTGCAGAAATCAATTGGACTACACTCATGAAATTAACTCGTAAGAATAAGGTTGAGTATACGGAGTTGTCCAAGTATCCCGCCGTCAGCCGAGATTTGGCACTTTTGATAGATAGGCAAACAGAATTCAGTCAAATAGAAAAAACCGCCTTCCAAACAGAAAAGAAGTTGCTGAAGCGCGTTGAACTCTTTGATGTTTACGAGGGAAAGAACTTGCCGGAAGGCAAAAAGAGTTATGCCGTTAATTTTATCTTGCAGGATGAGCAAAAAACATTAAACGACAAGCAGATTGACGGAATCATGCAAAAACTCATCAAGAATCTCACGGAAAAACTTGGCGCCGAACTTCGATGATGCGGTTGCCATGCTTTTGTGAAAAGTAATAAGCATATATCATTTAATTATCAACATTTAGGAACGAGAGAGCTTCGTCCTGAACCTCTTAAAATAGAGGATAAAATATTTTTATTCCAATGGGAAGAGCATTTGAATATCGTAAAGCAACGAAACTGAAAAGATGGGGCCACATGGCTCGTACATTCACGAAGATAGGTAAACAAATTGCAATTGCAGTAAAAGCAGGTGGGCCTGAACCGGAAAACAATGCCGCTTTGCGTGCCCTCATAGCCAATGCCAAGCGCGAAAACATGCCGAAAGACAACATAGACCGTGCCATTAAGAATGCGATGGGGAAGGATCAAAGCGACTACAAGACTGCTACATACGAAGGTTATGGACCGCATGGAGTGGCTATTCTGGTAGATACGTTGACGGACAATACTACACGTACGGTTGGCGATGTAAGGTCTATATTCAATAAGTTCAACGGCAACTTGGGAACAAGTGGTTCGCTGGCGTTTCTCTTTGATCACAAAGCCGTTTTCACATTTAAGAAGAAAGCAGGTCTGGATATGGATGAGCTTATCCTTGACCTTATAGATTATGGCGTGGAAGACGAATATGACGAAGATGAGGATACAGATGAAATAACCATCTACGGTGCTCCGACGAGCTTTGGTGAGATTCAAAAGCATTTGGAAGCGGAAGGCTTTGAGGTGACGGGTGCTGAGTTTACATACATTCCGAATGATTTGAAAGATGTGTCTCCAGAGGAACGTGACACGATTGACAAGATGGTTGAGAGACTTGAAGAGTTTGACGACGTGCAAACAGTTTATACCAATATGAAACCAGAATAGACAGATCATTCAAATCGAGTAGGAGGTAAACACTAATCATAGGTGTTTATTTCCTACTTTCGTGTT
>CAMPYJ010000050.1 GCA_946998205.1 uncultured Prevotella sp.
ACCTCAAAAATAGTCTCACAATCTGTCAAAGCTAATTTATAGAACCGCCCTTATGTGAGCGATTTTCCCTTTAGCGAAGCTGTTTCCAGCCACGTTTCACCCGGCGCATGGGGGATGAATTTCAATCTCCATGCCTTTTCCGTCCAATCTGCATGCTTTAAGACACCAATCTCGATGCTTTTGGAAATCATTTTAATAATGCTTTCTAATATTCTGTATGTCAGTTGGTTATGGAGACGTATCATCTTGCGCGTGAGAAAGAGCTTTTTGGGTGATTAGCTGTTTAAAAGTTGTTGTTGTATCTGTGATCTATCCTTAACAATGATGACGACTCTTGTTTTAAAGTTCCGAATCCTTGAGTTTCTCCGCATTCTCTGCTACGGTCAGCGCATCTATCATTGCTTGAATGTCACCATTGACAAAGCCTTGCAGGTCGTGAGTGGTGTAGCCAATGCGGTGGTCAGTGACACGTCCTTGTGGATAGTTGTAGGTACGAATCTTCGCACTGCGGTCGCCGGTAGATACCAATGACTTGCGTCGGTTGGCAATATCGTCAATGTACTTTTGATGCTCACGGTCGTAGATAAAGGTACGTAAGCGCGACAGCGCACGTTCCTTGTTCTTAGGTTGGTCGCGCGTCTCGGTACATTCTATGAGAATTTCCTCCACTTCGCCGGTGTTGGGGTTCTTCCATGGGTAGCGCAGGCGAACGCCCGATTCAACCTTGTTTACGTTCTGCCCGCCGGCTCCCGAGCTTCTGAAGGTGTCCCATTTGATGTCACCCTCATTGATGTTCACCTCGAATTGGTCCGCCTCTGGCAACACAGCCACCGTAGCAGCCGACGTGTGCATGCGTCCCTGGGTCTCTGTGGCAGGCACGCGCTGCACACGGTGTACGCCACTTTCGTACTTCAACGTACCGTAGACATTGTCGCCACTCACCGCAAAGTCGATTTCTTTGTAGCCACCCACCGAGCCTTCGTTGACCGATGTGACACTTAGCGTCCAACCTTTCGAGTCGCAGTAATGCTTATACATGTTAAACAAGTCGCCCGCAAACAGGGCTGCCTCATCTCCTCCCGTGCCAGCACGTATTTCCATTTGTACGTTCTTGGCATCTTCAGGGTCTTTTGGCACTAATGCCAGTTTTATCTCTTCTTCCAGCTGTGGCCTCAGCGCTTCGTTTGCCTGCAGCTCCTCACGCGCCATCTCCTTCATGTCGGCGTCCGTCTCATGGGCGAGGATGTCCTTCGACTCTTTGATGCCGTTCAGGCAGGCTATGTATCGCTTGCGGATGTCCATGATGTCACCCAGGTCTTTATATTCTTTCGTCAGCTTGACGTACCGGGGTTGATCGGCGATGACGCTGGGGTCGGTAATCAGTGTAGACACTTCCTCAAACCTTGCCTCAAGTCCGTCAAGTTTGTGGAGGATGTTGTTGTTCTCTGTCATATATGATTTTTAATATTCAAACTTTCCAAATTCTGATTGAATGGTCAACGCGCGCGCTCCCTCTTCGATATGACCGATGATTTGTGCGTCGACATTGAAGTTTTTGCTGATGTCGATGATTTCTTGCGCGTGTTCGGGAGCCACATATATTTCCATGCGGTGCCCCATGTTGAACACCTTGTACATCTCTTTCCAATCGGTGCCACTGCAACGTTGGATGGTTTTGAATAGGGGAGGAACGGGGAACATGTTGTCTTTCACCACTTTACAATTGTCGCTTACAAAGTGAAGCACCTTGGTTTGTGCGCCTCCCGTGCAATGAACCATGCCATGAATGTGGCTTCGGTGTGCATCCAACACCTTTTTAATAATAGGTGCATAGGTGCGAGTAGGAGAGAGAACCAAATGACCGGCATCAATTTCCACGCCTTCTATGCTGCTGGTGAGTTGATATTCGCCGCTATACACCAAGTCATCAGGCACGGCGTTGTCGTAACTTTCGGGGAACTTTTCTGCCAGATACTTGGCGAAGACATCGTGGCGAGCGCTGGTCAGTCCGTTGCTTCCCATGCCACCGTTGTATGTTTTCTCGTAGGTAGCCTGCCCCGTGCTGCTCAGTCCTACGATGACATCACCCGGGCGGATGTTGGCATTGTTGATGACGTCGGCGCGTTTCATGCGGCAGGTCACGGTAGAGTCGACGATGATGGTGCGCACCAAGTCGCCTACATCAGCCGTTTCGCCTCCTGTGGGGTAGATGCCAATGCCCATGTCTCGCATCTCTTGCAACAATTCATCCGTGCCGTTGATGATGGCGGAGATCACTTCACCGGGTATCAAGAGCTTGTTACGCCCGATGGTGCTCGACACCAAGATGTTGTCTACCGCACCCACGCACAGCAGGTCGTCGGTGTTCATCACGATGGCATCCTGCGCGATGCCCTTCCAAACGCTCAGGTCTCCGGTCTCTTTCCAGTACATGTAGGCCAGGGATGACTTGGTTCCGGCTCCGTCGGCGTGCATGATGTTGCAGTAGTCGGGGTCGCCTCCCAGAATGTCGGGAATGATTTTGCAGAAGGCTTGCGGGTAGATGCCCTTGTCGATGTTCTTGATGGCGTCGTGCACATCTTCCTTCGCGGCAGAGACACCGCGCATCATATATCTGTCCATGTGTGTCAATGTTTTTTTAGTTTGGTGAATATGCCGTTGGCGTGATGGCGAACAGCTGCACGAACAGCTCAGTTCTTCCTTTGGCTATTTGTCAACGCACATCATTGCCCGGGGGGGTAGGAAAGCGCATCTATGCTTCGTGCCAGAACTCCCATGAGGCGAAAGCCTGCAGCAACAGCATTTCCAGTCCGTTCTTGACCGTCGCTCCCTGCTTGGCTCCCCGTTTCATGAAGAGCGTTTCATCGGGATTGTATATCAGGTCGTACAGCAGGTGATGGCTGTCCATCGCTTCGTATGGCAGCTGCGGACACACGTCGGCGTGTGGATACATCCCAACGGGCGTGCAGTTGACGATGACCTTGTATTCTTGTATGATTTCGGGGGTGACGTCATCATATTTCAGTGTGTTAGGAATGTTCTGCCGTGAGACGTGCTTTGTTTCGATTCCCAGCGACTTCAGGCCCGCGTCTGCGGCCTTTGCCGCCCCTCCGGTGCCTAAGATAAGCGCTTTCTTGTGAAACGTCTCGAGCAGCGGTTCGATGCTGCGCGTAAATCCGATGACATCGCTGTTGTAGCCTTTCAGGACGGTCTTCCTGCCCTTGTGCGTGACCTTGATCACGTTAACGGCGCCGATGGATTTGGCCTCCTGGCTGAGCTCGTCCAGATAGGGGATTACCTTTTCTTTGTAAGGCCTCGTGACGTTCAGTCCCTTGAGGTCGGGGTTGGATGCCAGCACTTCTTGAAGGTTCTCTATGTTGGGAATCTCGAAATTCACATAGGTGGCATTGATTCCCTCGTTCTGGAATTTCTCGTTGAAATAACCTACCGAGAATGAATGCCCGAGCGGGTAGCCTATCAGTCCGTATTTGTCCATGTTCATGTTGTCGTTGTGCGAAAAACCCTTGGCGTGGTTCTTCCAAATCATTCTTTTTCCGCGAAATACATCGTGCAGACCCCTAACGTCAGTCTCTTGAACGTCGCGTTGGAAAAGCCCGCTTTCCGTAAAATCTCAACCATCTGCTCACCCTGCGGAAAGGCTTCGATGGTTGACGTGAGATACCTGTACGCGTTCTTGTCCTTTGAAAGGAGTTTGCCGTAAAAGGGCAGGAGCGTGTGCGAGTACACCTTGAACAATTGTTTCATCGGGAACGACACGGGCTGTGTCAGCTCGACTACGCTCAGGTGCCCGCCCGGTTTCAGTACCCTGTGAATCTCTTTCAGCCCGCGGTCCAGGTCTTGAAAATTGCGAATGCCGAAGGCGGCCGTCACCGCATCGAACGAATGGTCGGCGAATGACAGGGCCAGACAGTCTTCTTTTTGAAAGGAGACGATGTGTTCCAGATGCGCTTCGGCCACTTTCCGCTTGCCTATTTCCATCATTCCTACCGAGATGTCGGCGCCCACCAGGTGCCTGGGGTGCAGCATCTTGGCCGACAGCATGGCGAAATCTCCGGTGCCGGTGGCTATGTCCAGCATGGCTTGGGGGGCGAAAGGCTCCAGCTGCCTGATGGCTTTTTCGCGCCATCGCCTGTCGATGTTCCATGACAGGCGATGGTTCAGCTCGTCGTACGTCGGCGCGATGCGGTCGAACATTCGCTCTACCTGCTGTTTCTTCTCGCCCTCCCGGCCATACGGCTTTATCTTTTCTTGTCCGTACACGCTGTTGTGTGAATTGTATTTTTTTATTTTAGCGATGCGAGATATTCACTGACATTCTTTTCAATGCGTGCGGACAAATCATCATGGTCGGCCGCCTTCTTGAACTTTTCGCCTGTGATGTGTTCGTACAATTCAATGTAACGCTCGCTCACGCTTTCGGCGTATTCGTCGGTAATCTCCGGCATGGTCTGTCCTGGCTCGTTCATGAAGTCGTGCTCGATGAGCCATTGGCGTACGAACTCTTTTGACAGTTGTCTCTGCGGCTCACCTTTCGCCAGTTTCTCCTCATAGCCGTCGGCGTAGAAGTAGCGGCTGGAGTCTGGGGTGTGGATTTCGTCGATGAGATAAATCTTGCCGTCTTTTTTGCCGAACTCATACTTGGTGTCCACGAGAATAAGGCCCTGTTTGGCTGCGATTTCCTGTCCCCGCGCGAACAATTTACGCGTGTAGTCCTCGATGATGGCGTAATCATCAGCCGGAACAATCCCCTGACGGATGATTTCTTCTTTTGAGATGTTGAGGTCGTGTCCTTCGTCAGCCTTTGTCGTTGGCGTGACGATGGGTTCCGGGAAGCGTTCGTTTTCCTTCATGCCGTCGGGCAGTTTCACTCCGCAAAGCTCTCTGGCTCCGGCCTTGTACTCGCGCCAAGCGCTGCCTGTCAGAATGCTGCGGATGATCATCTCAACACGAAAGCCTTCGCATTTCACGCCAACCGTCACCATTGGGTCTGGCGTGGCAATCTTCCAGTTGGGGCAGATGTCTTTGGTAGAGTCGAGGAATTTGGCCGCTATCTGATTGAGGACCTGTCCTTTGAAAGGAATTCCCTTGGGTAGAATCACGTCGAATGCGGAGATTCTGTCAGTGGCGACCATCACGAGCAGGTCATCGTTGATGTTGTAAACGTCGCGTACCTTGCCGTGGTAAACACTCTTTTGTCCATCGAAATGGAAATCGGTTTTTGTTAATGCTTTCATTGTTGTATGTTTAATCTTTAAACTCAAGTTTCTTTTCTCGGCCCTGGCTCTTGTCGTATGCCTCGTAGGCGTTCACGATTCTGGTGACCAATTTGTGGCGGACGATGTCTTTCTTGCCCAATTCAACCACGGAGATGCCTTCTACGCCGCCCAATATTCTCAGGGCTTCTTTCAAGCCGCTCTTCTGCTCGTGTGGCAGGTCTATCTGTGTCATGTCGCCGGTGACGATCATTTTGGTGTTCCATCCCATGCGGGTGAGGAACATTCTGATTTGGGCTGGGGTGGTGTTTTGCGCTTCATCAAGGATGACGACGGCGTCGCTCAACGTTCTGCCCCGCATGAAAGCCAGCGGTGCGATCTGGATGATGTGTTTCTCCATCATGTCCTGCAGCTTCACGGCGGGAATCATGTCTTCAAGCGCGTCGTACAGCGGTTGCAGGTATGGGTCTATCTTGTCCTTCATGTCTCCGGGCAGAAAGCCGAGTTTCTCTCCGGCCTCCACGGCGGGGCGGGATAGGATGATTTTCTTGGCTGCCTTTTCTTTCAGGGCTTTTACGGCCAGAGCAATGCTGAGATAGGTTTTGCCGGTGCCTGCCGGACCTACGGCGAACACCAGGTCTGAAGCGTCGTACGCGTCGATGAGTTTCTGCTGGTTCTCGCTCCGGCTCTTGATGGGGCGCCCCGATATGCTGTACGCCACGACATCCTTGATGGCGTCGGCCTTTGTCTTGTGGCCGTGGACGATGTCCAGGATGTCTTCTTCCGTGATGGAGTTGTACTTCACGACGTGTTTCCGCATCAGCTCGACGTCTTCCTCCATCTTGGCCATCTCTTCCTCGTCACCCAATATGCGTATGACGTTTCCCCGGGCTACTATTCGCAATTTGGGAAACAGCGACTTGAGCATCTGCAGATGAGCGTTGCTGACCCCGTAGAAAGTGACGGGGTCTATGTCTTCCAGAACGATATGCTTCTCAATCAATGTGTCGTGTACATTTAAATATTGTTGCAAATGTACGAAAAAGATTAGACATTGGAGGTGCGGTGTTGGTGTTTTTTCGTAAAAGTTAAAAAAAAAGAAGTGCGCATGGGTTAAGTGTTTTCTTTTTATTAATTTTGTCGAGTTGAAGCCGTATTGATGAAGATTTCAAAGAAGAGATACATACAAGGTTTTGCCCTCTGCGTGGTGTTGCTGGGCATGGTGCGTTGCGTTTTTCCAGAGGTTGCTGGCGGGGGGTGCGCAAGGGGTGCCGCTTTCGCGGAGAATGGCCCGGATTCGCCAGCCGACACGGAGAGCGCGAGTGGGGGGCAACCCGTGAAATCCGCGGCCGCGGGCAATCCGGAGGCTCGTCCCGGCATGCGCTCAAAATTTCTCAACGCAGATGGTTCGCCCGTCAGGAACCGAATTTACAGCGTTCAGAATTTTTCCAAATCGTTTCCTGACCAGAATGATGTTCAGCTCGTCACCGCCATCAGACTGGGCGTGAAACCGGTGCTTGACCGCGCCGAGGCTGAAAGCAGGAAGGCTGAGTTGGTGTATGTTGGTGCGGATCCTTATTTCTATGTCGATCGGTTGAGAAGCAGCATTCCTTACCTTGTGCCACAGGCTGCCGTCTTGCTTCAGGACATTGGCCGCAACTTTTTTGACAGTCTGCAGGTGAAAGGGATTCCCCTTCATAAAATCATCGTCACCAGCGTGATGCGAAGTCGTGAGGACGTTCAGAAGTTGCGAGGTCATAATGGCAACGCAAAGCCAAACAGCTGCCACCTTTACGGAACGACTTTCGACATTGGCTACAATCGCTACATTACCGTGCGTGACCCTGACGGACCTGCCCGGCGAAAGGTTCGTAACGACAGTTTGAAGTGGGTGTTGAGTGAGGTGCTGAACGATTTGCGCCATCTCAACCGCTGCTATGTTAAGTATGAAATACACCAAGGATGCTTTCACGTCACGGTGCGGTAGGTCAGAAGCGGTACTCGTATTCAGCCAAGGTATGGGTGGCTTTGCCCGTCATGTTGAAATGATGATCCCTGACCATCCACCTCTGCCGTGATTTCGGCGCCTTTGGGTTTAAGCATCTGGAGGTTTCGCGCAGGAGAAAGCCCTCTTTTGTCCTGTCAATGGTAAATCCGGAGGCTATGCGGGCAGACTTTCTGTCATATGAGTTGATTCGCCACAGCTCGAACCTGTCTTCCAGTGCCCATCCTGATTTGTTCCCCTTGTCCAGGCAGATGAACATGTATTCGCCGTCGGGACTGAGGCTGGAGGATAAAATTTTAGCATATTTGTGTGGCGTAAAGTTGAGTTCTTCGTTGATGTTGAGTATTACATCCAGACAATAAAGCTTGTCTTTGCGAACGTAATACAGACTGTGACGCTTGTTGTCCGTGTACCTGGCCACCACCGAGGCGTCTTTCGGCAGATGTCCGGCAGCCACGTTGACACGGTTGGCGATGGGTGTTTGGGCTGACAGAATCGTTGAGACGAATGGGAATAGGATTAAAGTCTTAAGTCTTCTTAATGTCATCATAATCAATTGCAAAGATAACTCAAGAATCCGATACTCCCAAATAATTAGCGGGCGGTTCTATAAATTACCACCGTAAAGTTTTTTATGGCAGTCTTTTTAAGTTTTGTCGTCTTGTGGACTCTTTTTATATAAAACAGGCTGCGCCTCAACAATTCAAACAAGTTTGATTGTATTCGGCTTGCTCCGTTTTTGGTTCAATTTGCTTGTTCGTTCAGTCGTATAGCTCGCTATACTCCTTCACTCACAAACAAATTGACCTCAAAAATAGTCTCACAATCTGTCAAAGCTAATTTATAGAACCGCCCTAATCTGTTTTCAACTGCAGGCAGCCGGTAGTCGATGACGAGTTCGTTCTGCAAGTGTTGCGTGAATGATGATACGTTCGGTTTCTGCCCCGTGTGAGTGTGCGTCATCAACACGAGTGGCGATGGCACCTCCTGATTTTCCATGCTCAGATGAGGTTGCGCCAGTTGTCAAAGATGAACGTCTCAAGGTTCTGTTGTTATTTCCTTGCGCACTGTTCCGTCGTCCATCACGATGATGTTTACGCCCGTCTGCGGCCTGCTGATTCTGGTTCCGTCCAGCAGGTAGCGCGCCTTCTCCATGGGCTTGCGGCCGTATGCGGTGTGTTTGTCCACCGCGCTGTACGCCTTGCGCGGCTTGATGTTGAATGTCATCGACTGATTCTGATAGGATATCTTTTTGAGATCCACAAATCCATCTCCGCCTCCCAGTCCGTATACCACATGGAAATTGCCCTTGTTGTCGTAGCCGTCGATGACGAAGCAATGTTGCGCGTAAGGCGAACTTCCTCCGTAGATGACCGGCATGCCGTCTGAAAGTTGCTGGTAAAGTGTTGTGTACCATGTGCTGTCGCTTACATCATCGTAGAAGGTTGACAGGTAGGTCACGGCATCGTCGTACGCGAAATAGTCTTTCAGGGCCTGTGCCACATCCATGTCATAAGCGCCGCTGTAGTATTGTCCATAATCCATTTTCACGGCAGCGCCACAGTCGGCCATGATTTTTGCCACAGCTTGTTTCTCCTCGTCCGAGCTGTCGTCACCGTATGTGTAGGCATCTCTCATCTTCTTCCAGTCGTAGGTGCTTTTGCTGAAGTCGGCCTTAACGAAGCATGTCAGTCCGTCATCGCCCTCGTATGCGTAGCTCACGCTACCTTGTCCGCGCGCCGGATAGCCGTAGTATTTCATGACCTGTGCCATGGCCGTGGCCACGCAGCCTGTCTTGCAGTGCGCGTTCTCGCCGGGAGCCAGCGGACATTGTAGGTTGTAGGGTGCGTTTTGTCCCCAGGTTGTCTTGAGCATGGGCGCCACCGATGGCTTTATTTTGCCCTTCATGAGTCTGAAGCATTCGTATTGCGACATGTCTTTCGCATGGATGCCCGTGAAGAGGTAACATGAAATGAGCATAATCAGGGATTTCTTGTTCATCATGTGCGGTGTGTTTTTGTGGAATATGCTATGTGGAAAATGATGAGAAACAACAGGGATGGACACGCTTGCGGCATGCTCATCCCCGTAGTGTCATAGACTTCACTTGGTCTCTATCTCTTCCTTCATGTCGATGAACTGCTTCCTTGCGTCGTAGAACTCGTATTGCAGGAAGGCGAGTTTCTGTGAAGGGACGATGTTTACTCCCAATCCGTACTTCATCTGCCACTTTCGCTTCAGGGAGAACAATCCTTGATTGATGTATGCGGCGACATACGGATGTACATGTAGGTAGAATCGCTTGATTCCGATTTTGTTGACTAGTTTGTCAATTTTTCCCTCTAATTGGTCGGTGAACAATATGCTCGACTTGATTTGTCCCGTTCCGTTGCAGGTCGGACAGGTTTCTTCAACGTTGACATCCATCACGGGTCTTACTCGCTGTCTGGTTATCTGCATCAATCCAAACTTGCTGAGAGGAAGGATATTGTGGCGCGCTCGGTCGTTCTGCATGTTCTTGCACATGCGTTCGTATAGCATCTGTCGGTCTTCGGCAAGATGCATGTCGATGAAGTCGACGACGATGATGCCCCCCATGTCACGCAGCCTGAGCTGCCTTGCCAGTTCGTCGGCAGCCCCTAAGTTCACCTCAAGCGCGTTTGCCTCTTGTCCGTTCTCGTTCCGCGTGCGGTTTCCGCTGTTCACGTCCACCACATGCAAGGCCTCGGTATGTTCTATGATGAGATAGGCGCCGTGCTTGTAGTTGACGGTCTTGCCGAAGCTGGACTTGATTTGCTTGGTGACGTTGAAATTGTCAAAGATGGGCACCTTTCCCGCGTATCTCTTCACGATTCCCGACTTGTTCGGTGCTATCAGCGATACATAGTCTTTAACCTGCCTGAACGCCTCCTCGTCATTAACGTAAATATTCTCGAAGCTTGGGTTGAAAATGTCCCTCAGCAGGGCGATGGCCCGTACGGCTTCTTCGTATACAAGCTGAGGCCGTTTTTGTGTTTTCTGAACCTTGACAATCGCATCTTGCCAACGCTTTGCCAGCACTTTCATCTCGCCGTCCAGCTCTGCGGCTCTTTTTCCTTCCGCCACCGTGCGTACGATGACGCCGCAGTTTTTAGGTTTGATGCTGCGCACGAGTTGTTTCAGCCTGGCGCGTTCCTCACCGTTTTTTATTTTTGAAGAAACGGAGACTTTGTCACCGAAGGGGATTAGAACCAAAAAGCGGCCCGCGAAAGACAATTCGGCGGTCAGCCGAGGCCCTTTGGTTGAGATAGGTTCTTTAACGATCTGCACCAACACTTCTTGCCCCACGGTCAGTGTCGACTGCACGCTGCCGTCTTTTTGCAGGTCGGGCAGGCGTGAGGCTTTGGCAAATGGATAAAGTTTTTTCCTGTCACTCTGTACTTGCTTCAAGTACTTCGCATACGAATTAAATTGGCTCCCTAAGTCAAGATAGTGAAGAAAAGCGTCTCTTTCATATCCTACATCCACGAAGCAGGCGTTCAAGCCTGGCATGAGTTTCTTTACTTTTGCAATGTAGACGTTTCCAACAGAGAAAGATGCAGCGCGCGGCTCGTTCTGATATTCAACCAGACGCTTATCCTCTAACAGTGCCGTGGCAATGTCTTTCTCCTGGACGTCAATAACAACTTCGCTGGTCATTTCTCTTCTTACTTTGCTTAGTTACATCAAAAAAGGGCGTGCCAAACATCCTCCATAGGACTTTCGACGCGCCCCACTGTCAGTATAGACCGTCAAGCAATGTTATTTGCTCTTGTGTCTATTCTTTCTCAATCTTTTCTTACGCTTGTGCGTAGCCATCTTGTGGCCCTTCTTTTTTTTACCGTTTGGCATAATTTTAAATGTTTAAAAATAATATGTTTTGTACTGAATTTTCATCATTGTCAAGCGCATGTCGCCCGCTTGGCGATTCACTGCTCAACGGCAGCCCTACGCTTTCATCGCATTGATGAAACTTTTGGATGGCTTGAAGCTGGGCAAGTCGTGCGCGTCAATCGTGATGGTGGTGTTCTTTTGAATGTTCCTGGCGGTCTTTGTCGCTCTGTGCTTGATGATAAAGCTGCCGAAACCTCTCAGATAAACGTTTTCCTTATTCTTGAGAAGGCTGTCCTTTACCGTGGACATGAAGCATTCTACCACGGCTGCCACTTCCTTTTTCTGTAAACCGGTAGACACTGAAATTTCGTTGATGATATCTGCTTTCGTCATTTTGTGAATTTGTTATATGTTATTATTTTTTACCTCTTATCTCGGTTTTGATTTGCAAATATAGTGGTTTTTTGCGTGATAGAAAAATATATTTAGTTATTTTTTGCCAAATCCAACTCTGGAGATGTCGTAGAAGTCATTATTTCCCAAGAACTTATATTTTCATGTATCCTTGGCGGCGGCTTTTTTCTTCCTCGTGTCAGCCTGCGTGTCTGTCATGCCTCGGCTTGTGTCCGCGGGCCTCGCCGGCCTGTTTCGCCGCGTTGTTTCTTGGCTGTTATCCGATAAATGCGTAGATTTGCATGATGAGAAAAATAATCCATGTCGACATGGATGCGTTCTACGCGTCGGTAGAGCAGCGTGACCATCCCGAATTGAGAGGTAAACCGGTGGCCGTTGGTCATGACGGGCCGCGTGGCGTGGTGAGCACGGCAAGTTACGAGGCCCGCAGGTTCGGCGTGTGCTCGGCGATGCCCGTGTGCAATGCCAAGCGTGCGTGTCCGCAGCTGATAGTCGTGCCTCACAGGGATGAGGCGTACCGCGAGGTCTCCATGCAGATCCGCGAGGTCTTCCGTGAGTATACCGACGTCATCGAGCCCATATCCTTGGATGAGGCGTTCTTAGACGTTACTGACAACAAAAAGGGCATTGACGACCCGCTGGCCATCGCTCTTGAAATCAAGAGGAAGATATGGGAAACCACTCGCCTGACCGCTTCGGCCGGAGTGTCCTACAATAAATTCCTGGCCAAGATAGCTTCTGATTACCGTAAGCCTGACGGATTGTTCGTGGTTAACCCCGGCGACGCGTACGATTTCGTCGGCCAGCTGAGGATAGAGAAGTTTTGGGGCATCGGCCCCAAGACGGCCCGGCAGATGCATGAGATGGGAATCTTCACGGGCGAGCAGTTGCGCGCGGTTTCCGAAAGACACTTGGTCGAGGTGTTCGGCAAGATGGGAAGCGTATATTACCATGACGCCAGGGGCGATGACGAACGGCCCGTCGTCAGTCATTGGATCCGCAAGTCCGTAGGCTGCGAGCGTACCTTTCCGGAAGACCTCACCAGGCGCTCGGCCGTCGTGATTGAGCTGTACCACACGGTGCTTGAGCTGGTGGAGCGAATCAGGGAGACGGGGTTTGAAGGACAGACGCTTACCCTGAAAATCAAGTTTTATGATTTCACGCAGATCACCCGGAGCGTCACGGCGGACCACCGCCTGCATACCAAAGACCAAATACTGCCGCTGGCCAAGGGCTTGTCGTGCGAGGTGGATTGTTCCCGGCGGCCGATACGGCTGATGGGGCTGTCGCTGAGCAACCCTCACGCCGGCTGTGAGGCTCAGCGGGAGAAACGTTGGGCGGAAGGGTGGATTGACGGTTTTGAAGACGCCTGAAGAAGGTTCTCTCCTCACCGTCAAGCAGGCCGCGCCGCGCCTTGTTTCCATTCCGTTCCTGGCAGCGAGCGACGAGCGTTTAAAAACCATTGAGGGCGGTTCCATGAATTAGCTTTGGTTGATTGTGAGACTTTTTTTTTTAGGTCAATTTGTTTGTGAGTGAAGGAGTATGACGAGCTATACGACTGAACGAACAAGTAAATTGAGCCAAAAACGGAGCAAGCCGAATACAATCAAACTTGTTTGAATTGTTGAGGCGCAGCCTGTTTTATATAAAAAGAGTCCACGAGATGACGAAATGTAAAAAGACTGACACATGAAAATCTTTACGGTGGTAATTTATAGAACCGCCCTTGAACCAAAAAGAGTCCACACGATGCCGAAACGTAAAAAGACTGACACATGAAAATCTTTGCGGTCGTAATTTATAGAACCGCCCTTAATCATTTGGACTTGTCAGATAACTTTTGTAATTTTGCATGGAATAACAAAGCAAATGTTTGCACCGATGAATGGACCCGAACACCCTTTTCCGCGCGGGCCATGCATCAAATGAATCATCATCATCATGAAACAGACAAAGATAGTATGTACGATCAGTGATCGGAATTGCAGTGAGGAGTTTTTACGAAAATTGTTTTTCGCAGGTATGAATGTCGTGCGTATGAACACTGCTCACGCCACCGTTGACGGCATGAGAGAGATCATCAAGAACGTTCGCGCGGTCTCTTCCCACCTGGCATTGTTGATTGACACCAAGGGTCCGGAGGTGAGAACCACGAACGTCGCCGCTCCCATCGTCTACAAGACGGGTGAGATCGTGAAGGTTTTCGGCAGGCCCGACGTGGACACCACGCACGACATCATCAACGTCTCGTACGTGGAAATCGCGAGAGACCTGAAAGTGGGCAACGACATCTTGATAGACGACGGGGCCCTCGACCTGAAAGTCATAGACATCCTCGGGCCCATGCTCGTGGCGCAAGTCATGAACGACGGTACGCTCGGGGCGCATAAGAGCGTCAACATCCCCGGAAGACACATCGACTTGCCCGCCCTCACCGAGAAAGACAAGCGCAACATTCTCTTCGCCATCGAACAGGACGTCGACTTCATCGCACATTCTTTCGTGCGTGACGCGCAGGACGTGAAAGCCGTGCAGGACATCCTTGACGAACACCACAGCGACATCAAGATCATCTCAAAGATAGAAAACCAAGAGGGCGTTGACAACATCGACGAGATCATCGACGCCTCTTACGGCATCATGATAGCCCGGGGCGACCTGGGCATCGAGGTCCCCATCGAGGAGATACCCGGCATCCAGCGCCAGATCATCCGCAAATGCGTCATGAAGAAAAAACCGGTCATCGTGGCCACGCAGATGCTTCACACCATGATATGCAACCCGCGCCCAACGCGGGCCGAGGTGACCGACATCGCCAACGCCATCTACTCTCGTACAGACGCGCTGATGCTCAGTGGCGAAACGGCGTCGGGACGCTATCCGTTGGAGGCCGTCAGGACCATGGCGCGCGTGGCTGAGCAGGCCGAGGCCGACAGGGTATGGGAGACAACCATCAATCCCATGGCCGACGGCTGCGTGAGCCAGCGGGAGTTCTTGGCGCACTCGGCCATCGAGTCTACCCGCCAGCTGGGCGTGAAGGGCATCATCACTGACAGCGACACGGGGCTGACGGCGCGCAATCTGTCTGCTTTCAGAGGCTCTACGCCTATCCTGGCCATCTGCTATAAGGAAAAGACGCAACGCCTGCTGAATTTGAGTTACGGGGTTCTGCCCATCTACCAGAAAGAACATACCAGTTCAGAATACATCTTCACGGCAGCCCTCAGAATGCTCAGGCAGAAGGGATATATCACACAGGAGGATAAGATTGCCTACCTCAGCGGCAGCTTCGGGAAGAACGGAGGCACCACCTTGCTGGAAATCAACAAAGTGGGACAGGTGTTTGACAACTCGTACGAGTTTCACCTTCCACACTATGAGAATGACGAAGAGGCGGAGAGGTGATGAGCGCCGGCGGCTGACGTGGGGCAAGGGCGGCATGAGCGCCGGTGACGCTGGCGCGTGACAACGGTCAGCGGGGGGATTCCCGTACCCAGACACCTTATCATATAAAGGCGGTGGCGTCAATCGCCACCGCATGTTTCTTTCATGCCTGTTGGTTCGCGCCTTGCCATCCCGCGGTCTCTTTTCGGGGCAATTGTCCTGTTCGCCCGGTCGCAAGGCTCTTCACGCTCTTGCGCTCACATGCCAATTGATTACAGGACACTGGCTTCGCCAATGCGTGAACGAATGGAAGGAAGTGGCTGGAAACGAGCTGATTCGCCATCTCGCCTGCGAGAAACCCACACCATTTGCCGATAGGGAAGAACGAACGGATATTTTGAAAATACAGCCACAGGCAAACCCCGGGAAGACGCCAACCGCATGCGTCTCCTCCCGGCGCGTCCAAACAGCATCGGTTTGTCCGCCAATGTCTATGGGTTTGGCCTTCAATCTCATTGGGTTTGAGGGGTAAAGTCATGCCGTTTGTTTTCCCGTCTTCACCCCCATGGGTTCGCTCCTGTTTTTTCCCACGCGGTGTCCCCGTCTCCTTGTCAGGAACAAGCAGGCGGCGGTTCCGTCAATCACCGTCGCGGCGTTTTTCTCCATGTCGGTGGGCTCGCGTTTTGTCATCCTGCCGTCACCACCTGCTCCGGCCCGCGTGTCCGTTCGGCCGCGCGGCCCGCCGCGTCCCTTCGCTCACGGCCAAATATACCTCCGCGACAATCACGCGCGCCATTCTTGACCCTATCTCCCCGCATGCGACAGGCGATGACCCCCCTCAAAAAAACTTTACGGTGGTGATTTATAGAACCTGCCCTTTATCATGAAATCTCACACGGCTCTTTCATTTAACGAAGGTATATTTTGTTGTTGTAAACAACATAGAAGAAATCAACAACGAAATTCAGGGCGGTTCTATAAATCAATAGTCCGTTAAAAACTGAGTATATGGCTACGCAGCCTTAGGCTGCCAGCCAATGAGTTCTTTGACAATCTTACTAATTAAAGTTCGGTTCGGTCGGTATCGGGACATGTCGAAAATTAATTTCGTATAGTTCGCATTGAACATCAACGACTTAGCTTTTACCATGGAATTGTCCATGCCATTGTCTTTCATGAAGACCTTGGCGGCATTCAGAGATGCAAACGATGCGTTGAACGCAAAGTCCAATTGCCTTTTATGTCTTGCCTGACAATCCATAAGTCCCGTAAACTGCTTGCTGTCGCGATAGCAGAACTCTATCTGGAAACGAGTGCGGTATGTCTTCAATACTTCCTCACCCGTCATTGAGAGTTTTGTCGAGAAGAACAATTTGCACTTTCCACCTGGCATTCGCCAAATGACAAGTCGCACTTTCTTCTTCAGGGCCTTAGCATAAGCCTCGAGGGTATACGCCTTTCCGTCCAGTCCACCAATGTGCAGTTCTTCCATGCATGAGAGGTTGAGGTTTGCCAAATCAATCTTGTCTCCCTTGACTCTTGGTCGTCCACGCCTCTTTTCCTTCTTGGGAATGTAATGCAGACAAGCTTTGTCACGGAAGCGGCTGACTATAGGCTGGTTCTATAAATTAGCTTTGTTAGATTTTGAGCTTATTTTTGAGGTCAA
>CAMPYJ010000051.1 GCA_946998205.1 uncultured Prevotella sp.
TTCGCCTCGGCAATTCCAAGCCAGCTTGATTGCGCTCGGCTCGCACTGTCTTTGCATAAGACAGGCTTCGCCTCGGCAATTCCAAGCCAGCTTGATTGCGCTCGGCTCGCACTGTCTTTGCTGAAAAAATAATACATGAAATGAACTTAAAAGTACGTTTGGCGGCAATGAATTTTCTTGAATTTGCCGTATGGGGTTCCTACCTTACTTGCATGGGAATTTATCTGACCAACATCGGCATGGCCTCCAACATCGGGGCGTTCTTCGCCATGCAGGGAGTGGTGTCTATTTTCATGCCTGCCCTGATGGGCATCGTGGCCGACCGCTTGGTGCCCGCCCAGCGTCTTCTGGGCTATTGTCACCTCTTGGCCGGCTTGTTCATGTTCGCGGCGGCCTACTATGGGATGAGCCGGGGTGGCGGCGCTGAGTTCAGTACACTCTTCACGCTTTATTCGCTCAGCGTGGCTTTTTACATGCCTACCTTGGCGTTGAGCAATTCGGTTGCCTACAACGCCCTGACGCAAGCGGGGATGGACACCATCAAGGACTTCCCGCCCATTCGTACGTTCGGAACCATCGGATTCATCTGCTCCATGTGGTTCGTGGATGTCTTTGGCTTTAAGAGCGACCAGAACCAGTTCGTGGTAAGCGGCGTGTTGAGCGTCCTGTTGTTTCTTTACACTTTTACGTTGCCGCATTGCCCTACGGCTAAGGGGCAGCATGCGGCCGGACTGGTTGAAGCCTTCGGACTGAAGGCCTTCTCCCTGTTCAGGCAAAAGCGCATGGCCATCTTCTTCATCTTCTCCATGCTCTTGGGCGTGAGCTTGCAGATAACCAACGGTTTTGCGACCCCCTTCATCGAAAGCTTCAAGGCGGTGCCTGAATATGCCGGCACCTTCGGGGTGAGGTATCCGGTGATACTTTATTCTCTGTCGCAGGTCAGTGAGACCCTTTGCATCTTGATGATTCCCTTCTTCATGAAGCGTTACGGCATCAAGAACGTGATGCTGATAGCCATGTTCGCATGGGTGCTGCGGTTCGCCTTGCTTGGCTGGGGCAACCCGGGCGGCCGCGTGTGGATGTTCGTGATGTCCATGATAATCTATGGCGTTGCCTTCGACTTTTTCAACATCAGCGGATCGCTCTATGTGGACAAGGCCACCGAGCCCGCTCTACGCTCAAGCGCGCAAGGCTTGTTCATGCTCATGACCAACGGCGTAGGCGCGACGGTAGGCTCACTGGCCGCGCAGGCCGTAGTCACCTCGAACACCGTCGGATACGTTACCAATTGGACGAGCTGCTGGCATGCCTTCGCAGGATACGCCTTGGTGGTGGGGGTGTGCTTTGCCTTGTTGTTCAAACCAAAGAAAAACGCGGTGAAGGCATGAACAAGGTGCGGCTGATTTTCAAGAGCGTGACAGAGATCGTGGGTTCCGACGACGTGGGTCTGCTCATCCTGGTGGACGAACAGCAGCGGAGGCAGCTTACCATCCCGTGCGACCGCAACATGCTGTACCAGTTCAGTCTGCGCGTGAAAAAGGTACCTGTCACGAACATGATGCTGCCGGAAGTGCTGTGGAAGGTAATCAGCACCCAAACCGAGATGCGCTTCGAGATTCTCATCAACGACCTGATTGACGGACAGTACAGGGCTGTTTTGTACAACGCGGAGACGCTTGAGCCAATCTCCACGCGCGTGAGCGACGCCATGCTCCTTGCCTATGTAAGCGACATTCCGGTGTACATTGACGAGAAGTTGATGAAGAAACAGAGCGTGAGGTATGTTCAAGACGCGCGGGGAATGTCCATTCCGGTAAACACCTTGACGGATGAGATGCTGAGAAGGGCATTGGACAAGGCCGTCGAGGATGAGCATTATGAGCTGGCGTCACAGCTCAGGGATGAGATGAAACGGCGCAACTTGCTTGATGCCTGATGTTTGAAAATGAAAGAAGCCAGATATTTTTACGTTCCCGATGCCGACCTGACTGCCGAATTGCCGTCTGAAGAGGCGCGGCACGCCGTCAGCGTACTGCGCCTGAGGGCCGGTGACGAGATATTCTTGATGGACGGGAAGGGCGCGTTCTATCAGGCAAACGTCACGCTCGCGGCGGCCAAGCGCTGCATGTATCACATCGTGAAAGTCATGCCGCAGCAGAAAACATGGAAGGGACATGTGCATTTGGCCATCGCGCCTACCAAGATGACGGATAGGATGGAATGGATGATTGAGAAGATGACTGAGGTTGGCTTTGATGAAATCACGTTCCTGAACTGCCGCCATTCAGAGCGCAAACAACTGCGAATTGACCGCTTGGAGAAGATTGTAGTCGCGGCGATGAAGCAGAGCAGAAAGGCTTGGAAGCCCGTGGTTCATCCCATCATGCCCTTTCGGGATTTCGTGAACCAGCAGCGGGAGGGAGGCCTGTACATAGCACATTGTTACACGGAGATAGCCAGAAAGGATTTTCTTAACGAGATACAACAAGCCGGTGGACAACAAGATGTTACCATTCTTGTAGGCCCTGAAGGTGATTTCTCCACAGACGAAGTGAATCAAGCCCTTGAAAAGGGATTCTCATCTGTGTCATTAGGGCAAAACAGGTTGAGGACGGAAACCGCGGGACTGGTGTCAGTTGTGATGTCACAAATGGTAAAACGCATCTTATAGGCCATGAAGGAAAAGGTTAGAAATATGATGCCGGTCATGGGGAGGCGCCCTCTCAGCGGCATGATGTTTCATTAACAGAAAGGTAAGGTTCAACATGAAAGTATTCAAACCATATTGCATTTCAGCATGCTTGCTCATCATCGCTTTTTTGTCATCCTGTTCAGACGGCGAGTATCGCCAGGCCATGCCGAAGGCATGCGCTGCCCTGGTGTCGTTTGACGTCGGCAAGATAAGCGGGGTAGACAACGCCACGTTGCTGAAAGTGCTGCTCAGGGTGAGGAACCTGGATGAGAGCGGCATCGACTTGACGCGCAAGATTTATCTTTTCGAATCGCCCGACGGGAACTTGGGCATCTGTGCGAAAGTGCAGGACAAAGGGAAGTTGGAGCAGATGTTCACGAAGATGAGCGGCAAGCCCGTGAAGTACCGGGAGGCCTGTTTCGCACGGGTAGGCGACGCCTGGCTCGCCGGTTACAATGATCGGTCGCTCCTCATCATGGGACCGCTGCCCGTCGCCGCACAGGAAGCCATGAAAGGTACGATGGCCCAATATCTGCGTCAGGACGAGGACAACAGCGTGATGGCATCGCCCATGTTCGGGAAGTTGGAGACCATCAGCGGCAGCATGGCGATGGTAGCGCAGGCGCAGGCCCTGCCCAGGCAGCTTGCCGCACCGATGACGCTGGGCGCTCCGAAGGATGCTGACGGGTCACAAGTGCTCATAGCTGCCGAGATGAGCGTGGAGAACCGGCGCCTGACCATCGAGGGCAGGCCGTTTTCTTTTAACCAGCGCATCAATAAAGAGATGGAAGAGTCGTTCAAGGTATATCGTCCCATCACCGGCGATTACCTGCAGTCCATGTCAGACGAGGCCCTGCTGGGCATGTTCGTGAACGTGGACGGAAAGAGGTTTCTGCCCATCTTGCAGCATGACAAGGGATTCCAGGCGCTGCTCGCGGGCATCAATCAGGCAATAGACATGGACAACATCATCCGCAGTGTGGATGGTGACATGTGCATCATCGTTCCACGCTATTCAGGCGGAGCCGTCCAGTTGTCGATGGCTGCGCGCCTGGCGCATGCGAGATGGCTGGCCGACGTGCCGTATTGGAAGCAGTCGGTGCCGCAAGGCGCCAGACTGGTGGATGCAGGCAAGAACGTCTATTCCTATTCGGACGGCAAGACCAGCTTCTGCTTCGGCGTGAGTGAGGACAAGCAGTTCTTCAGCGGCAGCAGCAGACAGGAGGCGCTGGCTTCGATGGGAAGGGCGCGAACGCCGCTGCCCGAGCGGCTGCGGGGTGAAATCAAAGGGCAGAAAATGGTGATGGTGATTCATTTCGGCGACGTGCGAAATGAAACGATGAAGGTGTTTGTTGATTTGCTGAGACCCGTGTTCGGGCCTGTCAACACAATGGTATATAAATTGAAATAAAAGGTGGACAGTATCACGTTGAACAGGGTTCTTCCGCATGTCTTCTCACATGTGCGAGGACTGGTGTCGGATGTTTGGAATGAGGACATCACCTTCCGCAAGGGGCGTTGTTATCTCTTGGAGGCCAATTCCGGCAAAGGGAAGAGTACGTTTTGCAGCTATTTGATTGGGTATCGGCATGATTTCGACGGGAACGTCTTGTTTGACGGGCGGAACGTCAGCGCGTTCACGGTCAGCGACTGGGCGGATGTGCGCACCCGCCATGTCAGCCACCTCTTTCAGGAGTTGCGCTTGTTTCCCGAATTGACCGCTCTTGAGAACGTCTTGATCAAGAACAACATGACGCGTTTCAAGACACGCGCGCAAATAGTTGACTGGTTTGAGGAGTTGGGCGTGGCTGACAAGTTGGATGTCAGGATAGGACAGATGTCCTTCGGACAGCAGCAGCGCGTGGCGCTGATACGCTCGCTCGTCCAGCCTTTCGACTTCTTGCTGGCAGACGAGCCCATCAGTCACCTCGACGACGGCAACTCAAACGCCATGGCGCGGGTTCTCTCGCGCGAGGCCGCCAGCCAGGGTGCGGGCCTCATCGTTACGAGCATAGGCAGACACATGGCTTTAAAATATGATAAGGTTGTAAGACTATGACACTTGTTTGGAAACTTCTTAGGCAACATGTGAGCGTTCCCCAGTTCGTGGGCTTTTTCTTCGCAAACCTGTTTGGGATGATCGTCATCCTGCTGGGATACCAGTTTTACCGTGACGTCATCCCCGTGTTCAACAGTGACGACAGCTTCTTGAAGGCCGACTATCTCACCATCAGCAAGAAAACGTGCACCACCGCCACCATCAGTGGTGAGGACAACACGTTCAAGGAAGCCGAGATTGAGGACCTCAGGCGGCAGCCGTTCGTCAGGAAGCTGGGCGCGTTCACCTCGGCCGAGTATAAGGTGAACGTCACGATGTACGTCAAGGAAACCAAGCTGCTTGACTCCGAATTCTTTTTCGAGAGCGTTCCCGATTCGTTCGTCGGCGTTCCGCTTGCACAGTGGCATTATGAGGAAGGCAGCAGGACGGTGCCCCTCATCCTGCCTAAGTCATACGTCACCATGTATAATTTCGGCTACGCGCGCAATCACTCGCTGCCGAGCATCTCTGAAGGCGTGGTGGGAATGCTGAACGTGCGCATGTCCATTCACGGAAACGGCAAGGACGAGGTGTTTGAGGGAAAGGTCATCGGCTTCTCGGGTAAGTTGAACTCCATCCTCGTTCCCATGTCATTCATGTCGTGGAGCAACCGTCATTTCGCACCAAACGCGGCGAGCGCACCCAACAGGCTGATTGCCGACGTGTCCGGCACGCGCGACGGAGCCATCGCCGGATACCTTGACAGTCACGGGTATGAGGTGGAGGACAGCAATCTCGCCAACGAGAAGGCCATCTCGTTCTTGTCGCTGGTGGTGTCCATCGTGATGGTAGTGGGCTTGCTCATATCCCTCCTGAGCTTTTACATCCTGCTCTTGAGCATTTATCTTCTCGTGCAGAAAAACGCGTACAAGCTTGAGACCCTCCTGCTGATAGGCTACCGTCCGCTGCAGGTGTCCAAGCCGTACATCTTCCTCACGCTCGCGCTGAACGTCGCTGTCTTGCTGATGGCCGTCTTCGCCGTGTGTGGCATACGGGAGTATTACATTGAAATACTCTATGCCATGCTTCCGAGCATCGACAAAACCAGCATGCTTCCTACTTGTTTGTTGGGGGTTGTCATCCTTGTGGTGGTGTTCTTCGTGAACAGTGTGATCATATACCGCAGGATGTCTGCTTTGTATGAAAAATAAAAAAAAGGCAACGGTCTTCACAGATAGCCACCTTCTAATCTTCAATAGGTATTAGTCCTTTAAGGTAAAAAGATTGTTTTCAGGATAACGCTTGCAAAGTTAATGTTTTTTTTGAATTCCCCAAACCATTTTAAGTGTTTTTTGGCTCGAATTCTGAAAACCGTTTTTGACGGGTTAGATGTTTTACCTGACATGGCGCGAATGCCCCTGAAACCTCGGCATGCTTTCTTGTTCTGCAAGTTTCTTTCTTGGTGAATCGTGCCGGGTGAGAGGCTTTTTTCCGTCGCGCTCAACCTCCGTCGCCGTTCCTTTCGCGTTTCGTTACCGCGCGTGTTTGTCTTCGTGAATGCTGGGGGTGCGGTCGCTCGGGTTTAATCTCTATGCGTTGGGGGGCTTAAAGGATGCTTGTCGGGGTGTTGACGCATGTGGATTGGGATGGAAATTCAATGAGTTTGCGGGGTGTCGTGTTAAGTGTTGGTGTTGAGGTGGTTATCGGTTGCGTCTTGTCGCGGCTTTCTTGATTTTCTTCTTGGCCTCGGGATGCTCCGGACATAGTTCCAATGCCTTTTGGTAGTTGCGCAGGGCCGCATCTTTCATGCCCTCTCTCTCGCATTCTTTACCCATCATGACATATTCGGCAGCCAGCCGCTTGAGCAGTTTTTCTTTTTCTCTCTGCTGGTCGCGCAGGCGCTCGTTTTCTTTCCTCAGCGTGTTGATGACGTTCAGCTTGCGTCTGATAAGTCGTTTTGCCGCAGGTTTCTCTATTTCATATTTGCCGTGTATGGCCAGGAAGAAATTGTCCAGGGCCGACTGCATGTCCCCCCGCTCGAACGCCGTAACGGCGTCATGGTATTGTTTCTCGGCCTGGCTTTGCTGTAAAGCCTTGTCGAGCGAGCGTTGGTCGTTGTATGTTCTGGCGAACCTTGTGATGGCCTGACTTACGAAAATGTTCTCTTTCTTGACGGGCGCCTCGAGGTTGATGCCTTCCAGCGACCTGCAGCGCGACAGCGCCACATAGGTCTGGCCGCCGGCGAACACGCCTCCCGACAAGTCGATGTTGACTTGATTGAAGGTGAGACCTTGACTTTTGTGGATGGTGATGGCCCATGCCAGTCGGATGGGGAACTGCCGGAAATAGCCGATTTCTTCCTCTTCGATTTTTTGCTCTTTCTCGTTGTAGGTGTATCGTACGTTCGACCATGTTTCTTGTTCCACATCCACATCCTCACCTTGTTCGGTTCTCACGCAGATTAAGCCTTCGCTCTCGTCTCCCATGCCGATGACGGTTCCCAGGGTGCCGTTCACCCATCGTTTCTCCCTGTCGTTCTTGACGAACAACACTTGCGCCCCCGTCTTGATTTCGAGTTTCATGGGCGTGGGCAGGTTGTTTTCGGGGAACTCGCCTTCGATGACGCCATGGAATACCGCAGGCTGTCCGGGTAATTGTTGAAGGCGCTGCTGGTTGATGTAGTCCACCGTGTCTCTGTGCGTGGACAGGGTGATGGCTAACGCCTCTCCGGCGCCGTTGGCGCTGCTTCCCACTCTTTGGTTGAGGACGGACAGGTCGGCTTGCGTGGCGTTCGAGGTTCTGATATGGTCTAATATGCTGATGAAGAGCGGGTCGCTTTGCCGGTACACTTTCTGGAGCTCGATGCATACCAGCTGCATCTCTCTGAAGACGCGCGCGTCGAAAAAGAATTTTGAGGAATAGAATGGTTGCAGCAGCGCGCGCTCGTCTTCCCTCAGCACCGGCTCTAATTGATACATGTCGCCGACGAGTAGCAGCTGCTTTCCTCCGAAGGGTATGCGCATGTTATGCGCGTAAACGCGCAGTATCTTGTCGATGATGTCGATGATGTCGGCTCTCACCATCGATATTTCGTCGATGATGATGAGTTCTACTTCCTTGATGAGCTTTATTTTCTCGCTGTTGTACTTGAGTGTTTTTCTGAGGTTGCGCACGCCATACCTGTTGTCGTTGGGCAGGATGGGATGGAACGGCAGCTTGAAGAAGCTGTGCAGGGTGGCTCCTCCCACGTTGATGGCGGCAATGCCCGTGGGGGCGAGGATGACGTGTTTCTTCTTGGTTGTCTGTGAGATGTGTCGAAGAAACGTCGACTTACCCGTTCCCGCTTTCCCCGTCAGGAACAGCGAGCGGTGGGTGTGCTGAATAATCCGGAGCGCGTTTTGCAACTCCGGATTGTTCAGGTCTATGTGGCAGGCGTCAGTTTCCTTTGGCATTCCCGCTTATAGATTGTCCAAATGGATGACCTCTTCGGTTGGCGTATGTCTTTCGTGAGAATCCTCCGGGCTGTTCTTCTGCTTCTCCTTCCCGTCATTGTTGGGTTTTGAGATGGGGTTTCCGTTTTCGTCAAGGATGATTTCCTCAGAGGTGGAGTTCAGGCTGTCTGCCGCAGTGGTGTCAACCCTCGCGTGCTGGTTGTAGCTCGGGCAGTTGTACATGTCGCTTGTTATGTCCTCGTCTTTAGGCTTTCCGAACTTGGCGTGATAGCGTTTGAATCTCGGGTCATCCAGCACTGCCTCCAGGAAGGAGCCGCATATTGGCAGCGCGGTTCTTGAGCCTTGTCCCAGAGCTCCGGTGCGGAAATGGATGCATCGGTATTCTCCGCCTACCCATGCGCCGACTACCAGTTTCGGACTGATGCACATGAACCATGCGTCTGAGTGGTTGTTCGACGTTCCCGTCTTCGCTCCCCATTGCGTGTCATTGTGCTTCCCCACGTAACCCCACAGGCTTTGCGAGGTTCCTCCCGGCTCGGTGAGGCCGCCCAGCAGAAGCTGCTGTGCCAGGAACGCGCTCTTGTACGGTATCACTTGTTCGGTCTTGCTGGGCGCGGTGTATACTTCCTTCCCGTCACGGTCTATGATTCGTGTCACCAGCACGGGGTCGTGATGCTTGCCGTCGTTGGCTACGGTGCCGTATGCGTTTGCCATTTCCAGCAGGTTGACGTCGCATGAGCCAAGGGCCAGTGACGGCTCGTCATCCAGCGGGCTCTTGATGCCCATCTTCTGTGCCGTGTATATGATTCGTTTGATGCCCATCTCCTGTCCCAGTCTCACGGCGATGGAGTTGATGCTTCTCGCAAAGGCGCTCTTCAAGGGGATGGAGTCTCCCGAGAAACGTCCGTTGGCGTTTCCCGGCGTCCACGTCACCTCTTCTTTCTTTTTCTTGTCATACACTTTCATGGAGATGTACTCGTCGCGTCGTTTGTCGCAGGGTGTCAGACCTTGGTTCATCGCTTCTGTGTACACGAAGAGCTTGAATGTGGACCCCGGTTGGCGCATGGCCGTTACCTTGTCGTATTTCCATGAGTTGAAGTTGATGTCTCCTACCCATGCCTTCACGGCTCCTGTCTGTGGCTCCATCGCGACCATTGAGCAGTGCATGAATCGTACCATGTATCGTATGGAGTCCATGGTTGACATCTCTTTCTCTATGGTTCCTTTGTCGTAATCAAACAATTTTACCTTGTGTGGCTTGTTCAGATAATGCGTGATGGAGTCTGGATTGTTCTGATATTTGGCGGCAAGGTATTTGTATACGGGCTGTCTTTGCGCGATTTGTTCGATGAATCCCGGGATGACCTTTCCGTTCTCGTCAATCCAGGGGTCGTTCTTTCCCCAGTGGTTGTTGAAGTTGCGTTGGATTTGTCTCATTTGCTTATGTACCGCCTCTTCGGCGTACTTCTGCATGCGTGTGTCTATCGTGGTGTATATTTTCAGTCCACTGCTGTACAGGTCGTATCCATTCTCCTCGCACCAGTCTTTCAGATAGTTGGCGACGGCTTCCCTGAAGTACAGCGCCTGTCCGTCGTAATTAGACTCTACGCTGTAGCTGAGCTTGATGGGGATGACGCTCAGGCTGTCATATTGTTTTTTAGACAGGTCTCCCTTGGCCACCATGTTCTTCAATACTACGTTCCTGCGTTTGAGGCTGTTTTCGGGATTGGTCATCGGGTTGTAGTGCGTCGTGGCCTTGAGCATGCCTACCAGCACGGCTCCCTGTTCGGTGGTGAGCTTGGCGGGTGTGGTGTTGAAGTAGGTCTTGCTTGCCGTCTTGATGCCGTAAGAGTTCGATCCGAAGTCAACCGTGTTGGCGTACATGGTAAGAATCTCCTTCTTGTCATACAGCATCTCGAGCTTCAGGGCGATGATCCATTCCTTGCTCTTCATGATGAGTATCTTGACACCCGGTATCATGCCGAGCAGTCCCGTGGAATATTGCGTTCGCACGCGGAACATGTTCTTGGCCAGCTGTTGTGTGATGGTGGACGCTCCGCGTGCTTCGTTTCCCACCAAAGCGTCTTTGGCGGCGCCGAACAGCCCTTGAAAGTCAATGCCGAAGTGTTTGTAGAACCGTTCGTCTTCCGTGTCGATCAGCGCTTTCCAGAACAGCGGGTTCACTTCTTCATACTTGACGGGTATTCTGTTCTCACTGAAATATTTCCCTATGAGCTTCCCGTCTGCGCTGTAAATTTCCGAGGCCGAGGCCGTGTTTGGGTCCTTGATTTGCGCGAAGCCCGGCGATTTGCCGAACAGCCAGAGGAAATTAACGTCAACGGCTCCCAGGTAGAGCATGAGCGCGATTACCCCGGAGAGTATGGCGACGCCGGTCTTGGCGTACCAAGTGCGTCCTTGGTATTGTTTTTTATACCATGGCCAAAAGCCGCGCAGTTTGGTCCACGACCAGCTTGAAAGTCTTTTTATCTTGTGAAGCATGATGGAATTGATTGATATGCAAAGATAGTGAATTACTTGATGTCTATCGTCGCTCGTCTATATAATTTATGATTTCTTCAACGTTCGCAGGCGTAAACCATTTGATTTCATTGTCGCGTTTGAACCACGTCAGTTGTTTTCTCATGTACCGTCTTGTGTTTGACTGTATTTTCAGGATGGCGTCCTCCAGTGAGATGTCGCCGTCGAAATGGGCGAACAGCTCTTTGTAGCCTACCGTGTTCAGTGAGTTGAGGCCTCTGTGCGGATATACCGCCCTGGCCTCTTCCACCATTCCTTGCTTCATCATGTTCAGCACGCGGTTGTTAATTCGCTCGTACATTTCTTCTCTGGGCCGGTTGAGCCCGATTTTTATGATGTTGAAAGGCCGCGTCTTCCTTGTCTTTTTACGAAACGACGTATAGGTCTTTCCTGTCATGTGGCATATCTCGAGCGCGTGTATCACGCGTCTGGGGTTGCGCAGGTCTACGGTTTGGTAGTGTTCCGGATCCAGCGCTTTCAGCTCTTCGGCGAGGGTGTCCAGTCCTTCCGTCTCCAGTTTTCTTTTCATCAGTAGCCTTGTCTCTTCGTCAACCGTCGGTATGTCGTCGATGCCATGGCATACGGCATCTATGTACATCATGCTTCCGCCTGAGAGCAGGGCCACCCGCTGACGGTTGAAAAGGCGGTTCAAGAGTTGTAAGACGTCTTCTTCATACTTGGCTGCGCTGTAATAGTCTGTCAGATGCAGCGTGCCTACGAAATGATGTCTTACCCGTTCTTGCTGCTCTTTGGTTGGTGCGGCCGTGCCGACAGGTATCTCTGCGAATATCTGCCGAGAGTCGGCATTGATGATAGGTGATTGCAAATGTTCTGCCATTCGCAACGCCAGTTCCGTCTTGCCAACTCCTGTCGGACCTAAAAGCACAACAAGCGTGTTCATTTATCTGATGATGCCTCGTTGGGAACTTTGCACGAAGTCGATGATGTATTGTATTTCCGGGGTGACGGGCAGGTTCTTTCTGATTTCTTCTATGCCTTCTCTCAGAACGCCTTTGCCATATAGCAGCCGGTAGGCTTGGTGTATCAGTTGGATTAACTCGTTGCTGAATCCCCTTCGTCTCAGGCCCACTATGTTGATTCCGGCGTACTTGATGGGTTCTTTTCCCGCCATGACGTAGGGCGGAATGTCTTGCGAAGACCTGCTGCCGCCCTGAATCATCACATATCCCCCGACGTGACAGAACTGGTGAAACAAGACCGTCGCGCTGATGATGGCGTTGTCGTCTACCGTCACCTCCCCCGCGAACTTCGTGGAATTGCCGATGATGACGTTGTTGCCGATGACGCAGTCGTGTGCGACGTGCATGTTTTCCATCAGCAGGTTGTTGCTTCCCACCTTGGTGGTGCCCTTCGAGGCCGTTCCTCTGGAGATGGTTACGTTCTCCCGGATGCTGTTCTTGTCACCTATCTCGCAGAGCGTGTCTTCGCCGGCGAACTTCAAGTCCTGCGGCTTGGTGCTGATGCTGGCGCCGGGAAAGAACTCGTTGTCATCACCTATCCGCGCTCCGTAGTTGATGGTGACGCTGTTCTGCAGGATGTTTCGGTTGCCCAGCACGGTATTCCTGTCGAGGTAGCAGAATGGTCCGATGACGTTGTCGTCACCGAGTAGCGCTTCCGGATGTACGTACGCTAACGGGCTTATTTGGTTCATGGGGTAATGATGGCTTTATGATGATGAAAATCATCGGGTGACACTTCTGTTTATTTGTTCTTGGTGATCTGTGCGGTGAACGTCGCCTCGGACACCACCTGGTCGCCTACGAAGGCATAACTCTTCATGGTGCTGATGCCATGGCGCACGGGTTGAATCATTTCCACGCGGAAGACGAGCGTGTCGCCGGGCACCACTTTCTGCCGGAACTTTACGTTGTCGATCTTCAGAAAGTAAGTAGACCATCGTTCGGGTTCTTCCACTTGGTTTAAAACCAGCAGTCCGCCGCATTGCGCCATGGCCTCTACCTGCAGCACTCCGGGCATCACCGGTTCTTGCGGGAAATGCCCCGTGAAGAAGGGTTCGTCGCTCGTGATGTTCTTCACTCCTACGATCGTGTTGGAACCGATGGCGATGATCTTGTCTATCAGCTGCATGGGATAGCGGTGGGGGAGCAGTTCCCTGATTCTGATGTTGTCCATGATGGGGGGCTCGTTGGGATCGTATATCGGCGCTTGTATCTCATGTTTCCTGATTTCCCGCCGCATCAGCCGCGCGAACTTGTTGTTGATGGTGTGTCCGGGCCGTGTCGCGACGATTCGGCCTTTGATGGGCTTGCCTATCAGGGCCATGTCACCGATGATGTCGAGCAATTTGTGTCGCGTGCACTCGTTTTCCCACATCAGGGGCTTGTGCTGGATGTAACCTATCTTCGTCGCGTCCATGCGCGGCACTTTCAAGATGTCTGCCAGCTGGTCCAGCTGCTCTTGTGACACTTCTCTTTCGTAGATTACGATGGCATTGTCCATGTCGCCGCCTTTGATGAGGTTCGCTTCGAGCAGGGGCAGGATGTCTCTGACGAAGACGAAGGTGCGGGCGGGCGCGATTTCCGTCGCGTAATCGTCGATGTTGTCCAGCGTCGCGAACTGGCTGTTGATGAACTTCGACTCGAATGAGCACATGGCCGTTATGCTGAACTGGTCATCGGGGAGTATCGTAATACACGAACCTGTCTCGTGATCCTTCACCTCTATTTTCTTGCGAATGATATAAAAATCTTTTGGCGCATTTTGCTCTACGATACCAATTTCCTGGATTCTATTTACGTAGATGCCGGCAGAACCATCCAAAATAGGAAACTCCGGTCCGTTTACTTGAATCATGCAGTTGTCTATCCCCATCGCGTACAGGGCTGACAGGCCGTGCTCAACGGTAGACACGCGCACCTCTCCGCGCGCCAGAACCGTGCCTCGCTGCGTGTCAACCACGTTTTCAGCGATGGCCTCAACGACGGGCTCCCCCTCCAAGTCGATACGCTGTATCTTGTATCCGGTGTTTTCAGGAGCGGGATTGAAGGTAACCGTCAGGTTCAGGCCCGTGTGCAGTCCTTTGCCGCACAGTGAGAAGCTTCCCTTTAGCGTTCTCTGTTTGATTGTATCCATGTTATGATTTGTTTATCAAGTGCTCAAGTCTTATTTCACGTTCTTTTTCAACCGTTCCACCTCTTCTCTCAGGGTGTTGATTTCGTTATACAGTTCAGGAAGTCTTCGGAAGATGGCTTGTGAGCGGAAGTAGGCCCTCTCCTTCATGGGCGGCGTTCCTATGAGTTGCTGATTGTCCTTGATGCTTCCCGGCACGCCCGACTGCGCGCCCAGAAACACCTTGTCGCCGATGGTGATGTGTCCGGCTATTCCCACCTGTCCGCCGAACATGCACCACCGTCCCACCTTCGCCGAGCCGGCCACGCCTACCTGCGCGCTCATCACCGTATGCTCGCCGATGTCGGTGTTGTGGGCTATCTGAACCAGGTTATCAAGTTTCACACCTCTCCTTATGTAGGTGCTGCCCATGGTCGAACGGTCGATGCAGGTGTTGGCACCCACCTCTACATCATCTTCAATGGTCACGGTGCCTATTTGCGGTATCTTGTCGTAGCCATCTTCAGACGGGGCGAACCCGAAGCCGTCGGCTCCGACGACGCAGCCCGCGTGCAGGATGACGCGGTTGCCTATACGGCAGTCGTGATAGACGGTGGCGTGAGGATAGATGACGCATTCCGAGCCTACGGACACGTTCTCCATAACCACTGCGTGTGGGAATATCTGCGTGTTGTCGCCGATTACGACGTTCTCTCCGATGTAAGCGAATGCACCAATGTATGCATTCTCACCTATCTTGGCCGTTTTTGCGATGTGGGCCATGGGGTGGATGCCTGTCTTTCGGGGCTTGGCCGACTCGTATAATTGAAGTAATTTGGCCACACTGTCGTATGCGCTCTTCACGCGTATCAAAGTCGTCTGGACGGGTTTGTCCAACTTCAAATCCTCGTCAATGAGAACAATCGACGATTGCGTGTCATATATATAATGTGTATATTTTGGGTTGGAGAGGAATGAAATCGCCCCGCTTGTACCTTCTTCAATTTTTGCGAAGGTGTGGACGGTCGCATTTTCATCGCCCTCGATTTCACCTCCTATATATTGTGCTATTTGCTTGGCAGTAAATTCCATACTTTGGGTATCTCAATTGATTATTTTGCAAATATACCTATTTTTGTTCATACTTTTGACCCGCGACTGTAATATTTGCGTTTTTTCGCTGAAACATTTATTTCTTCCACGGTGCGTCTGTCGCTGTTGTAACCCCGAAGATGAGCGTATACCCTCACCGTTTACACCTGTCGGCGTTCGCCGGGCGCAGGGTAGCAAAGGCGTTGTTGATGATGTGAAAGTTTATAACCTTGCCAATTCTTTTTCCATTTCTTGCTGAAGTTTCATGGCACTCTTTGCAGCTGCATCAGCAAAGTCTTCTCCTTGGCTGGCATAGATGATGCCGCGTGAACTATTGACGAGCAACCCGCAGTCCTTCGTCATTCCATATTGGCAGACGTCTTGCAGGCTTCCTCCCTGCGCGCCCACGCCGGGTACCAGCAAAAAGTGATGAGGAGCCACCTTTCTGATTGCCTCAAACATGTTGCCTTGCGTCGCACCAACCACATACATCATGTTTTGATCGGTTCCCCACGATTGAGAGGTCTTGATTACTTTCTCGAAAAGCCTCTCGCCGCTCCTGTCTTCCGTCAGCTGAAAATCATGCGATCCTTTGTTGCTCGTCAGTGCCAATACAACCACCCACTTGTCTTCATATTCGAGAAAAGGCGTCACGCTGTCTTCTCCCATGTACGGAGCAACGGTCAATGCGTCAACATCGTATTCTTCAAAGAATGTCTTGGCATACATGGCGGATGTGTTTCCGATGTCGCCCCGTTTGGCGTCGGCAATGATGAAATGGTCGGGACAATGCGCTTTCAGGTAGCTGACGGTCTTCTCGAAAGAAGTCATGCCCTGAATACCTTTACATTCATAGAACGCTAAATTTGGCTTGTAGGCCACACAATAGGGTGCCGTGGCGTCGATGATGGCTTTGTTGAAAGCAAAAATGGGATCCTCTTCATGCAGCAAGTGTGGCGGCATCTTCTTGACGTCGGGGTCAAGTCCTACACATAGAAAAGACTTTTTGTCGAAAATTTGTTTTATAAGTTGTTGTCTGTTCATATACTATCCGTGATAATGTGAGTGGTGAATTTATGGGCGGTTCTATAAATTACCACCGTAAAGTTTTTTGTGTCAGATTTTTTTTACGTTTTGTCATCTTGTGGACTCTTTTTATACAAAACAGGCTGCGCCTCAACAATTCAAACAAGTTTGATAGTATTCGGCTTGCTCCGTTTTTATATAAAACAGGCTGCGCCTCAACAATTCAAACAAGTTTTGATTGTATTCGGCTTGCTCTGTTTTTGGTTCAATTTGCTTGTTCGTTCAGTCGTATAGCTCGCTATACTCCTTCACTCACAAACAAATTGACCTCAAAAATAGTCTCACAATCTG
>CAMPYJ010000052.1 GCA_946998205.1 uncultured Prevotella sp.
GAACCAAAAACGGAGCAAGCCGAATACAATCAAACTTGTTTGAATTGTTGAGGCACAGCCTGTTTTATATAAAAAGAGACCGCAAGATGACAAAACGTAAACAGTCCAACATACAAAAAACTTTACGGCGGTAATTTATAGAACCGCCCTTAAAATATTGTGAACGGATGACCACCTGTCCAACTTTTTTTATATCTTTGTGGCACAATCATAAACTGGTTTAGAGATGAAAATAAAAGAAATACCCGTCTTGTTGCTCACGGGTTATTTGGGAAGTGGCAAGACAACATTGGTCAACCGAATTTTATCCAACACGAAAGGTGTTAAGTTTGCTGTCATTGTCAACGACATCGGTGAGGTGAACATCGATGCCAGTCTCATTGAGCAGGGTGGCGTGGTTGGACAGAAGGATGACAGTTTGGTGGCCTTGCAAAACGGGTGTATCTGCTGTACCCTGAAACTTGACCTGGTACAGCAGCTCAATGACATCGTCAGCATGGACAAATTCGACTACATTGTCATCGAGGCGAGTGGCATTTGCGAGCCTGCACCCATCGCACAAACCATCTGTGCTTACCCTGAATTATATCCACAGTTAGCCAAGAACGGTATTGCCAAGCTCGATTCCATCGTGACAGTGGTGGATGCCCTTCGCATGAGAGATGAGTTTGGGGGTGGAAACGATTTGCTGAAAGAGAATATTGGGGAGGATGACTTGGAACGTCTGGTCATCGAGCAAATTGAGTTCTGTAACACCATCGTCATCAACAAGGTCGCAGAGGTGACGCCTGAAGAGTTGGCGAAGGTTAAGAAAATCATCCGTGCGCTGCAACCCAAGGCAAACATCCTTGAGTGTAATTATGGTGATGTAGACCTCGATTTAATCATTGGTACGGGTCAGTTCGATTTTGACAAGGTGGCTACGTCGGCCAGTTGGATAGCAGAATTGGAAGGTGATCATGAGCATGACGACCATCCTCACCATCATCATCACGACCATCCTGAGGCCATTGAGAACGAGGAGAGTGGCGAAGCCCTTGAGTATAACATCCAGACGTTCGTCTACTATCGCCGGCCAGCCATGGATTTGGGACTGTTCGACGACTTCGTGGCGCGCCGTTGGCCCAAGAATGTCATTCGCTGCAAAGGTATTTGCTATTTCAATGACGAAAAAGATAAATGCTATGTCTTCGAGCAAGCCGGCAAGCAAGTGCAGATACGCGACGCCGGTCAGTGGTATGCCACCATGCCGGCCGAGCAGTTGGAGCGAATGAAAGCACAAACACCGGCTTTGCGTCGCGATTGGGATGAAACGTATGGCGACCGTATGCAGAAGTTGGTGTTCATTGGACAAAACCTCGACCAGGATGCCATCACCAAGGAGTTGGATGCTTGTCTGCGCGACTAAAACGGGCAGTGCTTTGTACTGGAAGCACCTCCCTTAACGAATGAACCATATACTAACTAAGAGTTGACACTGCGGATGCCAACTCTTTTTTTTGCCCATTCTGTCTGTATGTCACCAGATTATTGCCGAAAACTTTGTCTGTTGCTTTTTTTTCAGTACATTTGAAGTGCAATATAAAATATAATAATTAGTCCCATCAGTAACAAATGAAATCAGATTCACAAATCGCACATGAGACAAAGTTGCTGCCTATCGCTGAGATAGGTTCGAAAATCAACATTCCTCAAGAGGCTCTTGAACCTTACGGCAAGTATGTGGCCAAGGTTCCGTATACGCTCATCAATGAGGAGAAAATCAGGAAATCCAATCTCATCTTGGTCACTTCCATCACCCCCACCAAGACTGGCAATGGCAAGACAACGGTCAGCGTGGGACTTGCCCTGGGTATGAGCCGCCTTGGCAAGAAAGCGGTGGCAGCCCTTCGCGAGCCGTCCCTTGGGCCTTGCTTCGGCATGAAGGGTGGAGCGGCTGGAGGAGGCTATGCGCAAGTGCTGCCTATGGAGAAAATCAACCTCCATTTCACTGGCGACTTCCATGCCATCACCTCGGCCAACAACATGATATCGGCGTTGCTCGACAACTACTGTTATCAGAAACAGGGACAGGGTTTCGCACTCAAAGAGGTGCTTTGGCGGCGGGTGTTGGATGTCAACGACCGTAACCTGCGCAATATTGTCACGGGCTTGGGCAGGCGTGTCGACGGCATCGTCAAGGAGTCGGGTTTTGACATCACGCCTGCCTCTGAAATCATGGCTATCCTCTGCTTGGCCAAAGATGAGGATGATTTACAGCGTCGGGTGGAGAACATCCTGTTGGGCTTCACCTTTGACGACAAGCCCTTCACCGTAAAGGATTTGGGCGTGGCGGGTGCCATCACGGCTCTTTTGCACGATGCCATCCATCCTAATCTGGTTCAGACCACCGAGCACACGCCGGCATTTGTCCACGGCGGCCCGTTTGCCAACATCGCACATGGCTGCAACAGCGTCATGGCCACCAAGATGGCAATGACGTTTGGCGATTATGCCATCACGGAGGCTGGATTCGGAGCCGACTTGGGAGCCGAGAAATTCTTTGACATCAAGTGTCGCAAGGCAGGTCTGTCGCCTAAGCTCACCGTGCTGGTGGTTACGGCACAGGCTCTCAAGATGCACGGCGGCATTGACGTGACGGAGATCAAACAACCGCATCCCGACGGCATTCGTCAAGGAATGGCCAATATGGATAAGCACATCGCCAACATGCAGGCCTTTGGTCAGACCGTCGTGGTGTGCATCAACCGCTTCCCCGACGATACCGATGAGGAACTGCAACTGGTGCAGGAGCATTGCCAAAAGCTGGGTGTGGGCTGTGCCGTCAATACAGCTTATACCGATGGTGGTAAGGGAGCTGAAGCCTTGGCGCAACTGGTTGTCGACACCATTGCCGAGCATCCGTCTGCTCCATTGAAGTTGTTATACGGCGATGACGAGTCCGTTGAGGAGAAAGTGCGCAAGGTGGCGCAACGCATTTATGGCGCCGATGACATCATTCTCACGCCTGCTGCTAAGAAAAAACTGGCGCACATCGCCGCATTGGACTTTGCTCATTTCCCCGTTTGCATCGCCAAGACGCAGTATTCATTCTCTGAAGATGCCAAGGCATACGGCGTGCCCACCCGTTTCAACGTCACCATTCGTGACTTTGTAATCAATGCCGGTGCCGAAATGATCGTGGCCATCGCTGGTGACATCATGCGTATGCCCGGCTTGCCCAAGAGCCCACAGGCCGAAAGGGTGTATGTTGAAAATGGCGTGATACAGGGACTGTCGTAAGCAGAGAATAGTCAAGAGCGTAGGAGAACAAAAAAAGACGGCAGGTGAGAATGCTCACTTGTCGTCTTTTTGTTGTCGGGATGAGGCGACTCGAACGCCCGACCCCTACGTCCCGAACGTAGTGCGCTACCAACTGCGCTACATCCCGATGCGCTTTCTGGTGTTTACTGTGTGGCAAACCCATAAGCGTATGCAAAGGTACATCATTTTTTGCAAACCGCAACAAAAAAGCGTGTTTATTTGTTTTCGTCAACACAGGTTCTTCAATGAATGCAGATTCAAAATCGAAATGCAAAACTTGTTGGTTTACTCTACTGCGTACTAAGGACACCCTCCCTTATCTCTGAAAAAAATATTTTCGCTTCTTTTGTATTTCCTAAAAATTGTATTTCTTAATTGAACTTATGATCTACGGTGTCAATGCAATGACTCAACGAATACACATTCCATTTCCTTCATATTCTCACAAAAGTCCATATAAGACGAGTCTGTCTTACTAATTTCAATGCCATATATTGATAGAGTGGCCGAGCTTCCTTTAAGATGTGAAGTCGGGATGTTCAACTGTTTCTGATTCAGTGGGGCAACAAATCCACCTTGATCTACTTTCAGTGCCGTCATATATGCCATGACTTGATGGATGTCATCGCTATCTACCTTTGACACCTTGTCGTAACTACCTAGTAACTTGTACTTGGCATCAAGTACCATGTCATCTTTATAGAAGTCTGGATAGCGTATACCACTATGGTCATCAAAAAGATAGATACCACCTTTGTGCAGTTTGTTCTCAGGGTGTTTGAAATCGTGATCTCTCAAGATGGTATTGACATATTCTTCCCAAAGCCAAGCCCCATCAAACAGGATGCCACAAATGGCGTCATTGCTTTCACCGTACTTGACCTCGTCCATTCTGAGAATCTGTAGACAGAGCATTTGTAACGGACGATACTCTGTAAAATAGGGATGAGCTTTCGCACGGAGATTTTTGTTGATTATACAGCCCCGCTCATTCTTATTATATAAAGGTGTGTGCTCAACGATAGCCTTCACGTTCTCAATTGTCTCACTGTCAACATTCAAGACTGACTGGCCATATCGTTTCGTTTTCATAAACTCAATGGTATGTCGAATCAACTCTGTCATATTGTTATCATGGCTATACTCTCTTGTCGAGTAAGCAATGTTTCCAACGAATGGCACATTTTTGGCAATATGCTGACCAATATCAATGGTTCCCTTAAGATTTGCATCGTTGTGACTAAAGTTTTGGTATTCCCTATAAACGCCCTGTCGCATAGCTGCTTTCAGGAAGTATGGGAACATGAACATGATAAAGTCCAAGACATCTTTTTCTTCATTGTTGTGACTGAGGTCAAAGAGGTTAAACGACAATACTTTCTGAAGCATATAGTGCAGAAGGTAGTCGTCTCGTCCCTTGTCAAATCTCGATTTTATCTTTATTTGGAGATTATCAACACCAATGAAGCCCATTACATTGCCCGTAGTGATTCGTACTTTGTCTGGATCATCGGTATTGAGTATGCTCATGATAGAAGACTCGCCAATCATGTCATCCGAAGTTTCGATGCTGTATGGAAAGATGAGAAGGTTCTCATTTTCCGCACATAGTTCTGCAATCGTCTTGCCAGCGATTGGGAACAATGCCGCCACGTTCTCTCTCAGAAACGTTCCGGCATCAGGTTGTCCGATGTTGTTATCTGTCAGATTAATCCTCATCTATCAGTTCTGCCTTGTCAGCTATTATTTCTTCCTTTGTACCAAAGTATGTCCTATGGAATCTGTCAAGAATCTCGTTTGCCTTACGGAATCCACGTAAATATTCCTTCAGCAGCGGCTCGATGTTCATCTTCCACAACTTGCTAAAATCGCCTCCGTTTTCATTGAGTTTCAGAAAATAAGACGGGCCAATCATATATGCTGCTCCAAGCCCATCAGTTTCTGCAATGGCACTATTAAGTCTGTGCATGGTAGCCTTAGCCTTCTTTTCACACGGCATGGCGTTAAGCATAGACTCCGTGTCTGTTGGAGTTACTTCTTTCCATGTAAATCGTCTGCGCATGGCAAAGTCCATACTCTCCACAGAACGATCTATGTCGTTCATCGTTGCAAGTATGTAAACATTCTCCGGCACATAGAACCCCTTTGCAAACATATCCGACTCAGGTACAAGATTCTGGTATTGGGTCTGTACCAAATGTTCTTGTTTCCCTCTGTAGCCAGGATCTATAGCGTAGAACAACTCTCCAAAAATCTTGGATACCTCGCCACGATTAATTTCGTCAATGATAAATACAAATGGCTTTCTATCTATCTTGTTTGCTTCCACCACAGGCGTCTTCTTATGTTTCATTGCTCGAACAGCCTTTGTAATAACAAAGGCATAAGAGTCTGGCTGGGTTCCAAATTTGCGGTTGAAATAATTTCGTATATCTCTAACAATATTTAGCGGAACACCGTTAGTAAGCAACTCAAGTATTTCATCTGCATTTACAGCAACCTGTGTCGTCTTTTCATTCTGTTCATTATGAATGACTATGGTGTGACCCCTCATTTCAGAAATGACGAACTCACTGCCATTGACGGTTTTAAACTTGTTGCCATTTTCAATAGAATCTTCTACAAAACGGTCAAGCCTGTCCTTCCATGACATTTCCTTAGTCAGACTTTCTATACTCTTTTCAGAGTCAATCAAGTTCTTAATGGCTTCACGACAGAAGTCCTTAAAAATTCCATCTTTGCGCTCAAATCCCATCTGTCCATCGCTCTTCTCAATAGGACGCAAGCCTTCTACGAAGTCAGTATAATCATAAGAAGGATGGAATTGCACGAACTTTGTCACGGCTCCCATCTCTGCTGCTATTTCCTGTGCCATGTGTGTTTTACCTGTACCGGGAGCACCAGTCAGGACGAGATTATAGTTCTCATTGAGAAGTTCTATGAACTCACTATACGTTTTTTGTTTTTCTTGGATGATATTTTCTCTTGGCATATCTTTGCTTGACATTAAACGGTTTACATAATCAATAACCTCTTTCAATTTACGATCAGATTTGTGAAGCGTTTTACGATATGAACCATAAAAGGCCCCGTCAAAGTCTTTTTCATCCGTATTCATATAATCAACGGAACACCTACAGTATGTTGAACTACCTATTATATTTGTTTCAATATTACTTGTTACCATGCCTACTGCTTTTACTCGCATGAAAGGTTTGTCATGATTGCTACCTTTGGTGGAAGTTGATTTCAATATAATGATGTCTCCTTCTGATATAGTCTGTACAAGAGGAAGAAGTTTTTGGTCCGCAGCGTTATGTTCATCATGCTTGCTCTCCCATATTCCATTTTTTACAAACCTATCAAACTGAGATTTCGTACTACCGAATGAATAGCCGGCAAGCCAATATGTTTTTTCTGGTTCGGATTTTCCAAAATAGTGAATACCCACACGCATGTAGAAATCATAGAAAGACTCGCGTTTCTCGTCATACTGTGAAACGATATAATTGTTCATGTCTATTCGTGATTCAAGGTCACCTTTGTACCCAAAACCCTTCGCAGCTGACTGTAGAAGATCCTTAGTAAACATATTAATAACCTTCTTGTCTGAGTAAAGGCAGGCTATTTTCCATTTAACCACATCACCAAAATCAACGTCCTCGACACCTTGTAAATCACCCTGAACGGCTTTTTCTGCTATCGTTGCAATCTTATCCCTGACAATGTTGAAGGCTTCCGCACTTGTTTTACAATTGTATTTAGCCTGCCAGCAGTATTTATCGTCATACTTTACTGGCATACCCTCTTTAGCTGTTTGGTCAAACATATAGATTCCGAATTTCAGCGAACTACCACCCCAGATCGAACCAAGACGGTATGTTCCTGATTCCAGCCAATAGCAAAAAGAGTCTTTACGATTGAGGTTCGTATACTTTTCTATTGGCATAGAACGCAAAGATTCTACGGGAAAACGCTCAAGAAACATTTCCTTTAAATTGGCTTCACTCTCCAGCTGCCTCTTGATTGCTTCAGTGAGGTCAGGTCTCAGTCGCCATACAAAGTGATTTTTCTCATCATAATATCCATTCATGGAAATAATCCAGTATTTCATCTTATTATTTTGCATGACTGAAAAATCGCCTACAGCCTTCTGCACTGCACGGCCGAAGTTCATGATAAGCGCATTCAGTGATGATGCCTTGTCATTGAATTCCCGTGCAACATCAGAACATGATCCTTCATGGTTTGGAGAATAATAGAATTTAAGTAAGGCACACTTGTATTTTGCCCATAAATTATACTTATCAGAGAGGAGTGAACCCCAGTCCAATTTTAAATCGGGAACCGTATACATTCCATCAACGAACGCTTCTTGATATATTTTCATATTGACAGTTTGGCTATTATCTGATTAAATGCTTCTTACTTTCTGTTTTTCATTCTTTTTAAGTAGAAACGTTGCAGACGCATTAGATAACTTTCTTATTTGGCAGCGAAGCGCATGATGGCGCAACTCACCAAAGGACAAAGATAAACAATTTCTGTGATGTACAAACTGAGGTCCAAGCAAAAAGTAAATCAATGGTCAATCATGAACTCAATGAACCTTGTGCCAGACCAAGAAAAAAGTTGGAATTCAGAATACCACTTGAGTTTTATTACTTAAATTTGCAAACGTAGTTGTATTTGAAGTTGAATCTACCTGGTAAGAAAATGGAGTTAAGTACACAGAAAATTAACATTTCACATAAAATGATTTTACAGAAGCGTTTCATCAATTTCGATTTGCTTAGAGTAGCCGCAATGTTTGGAATTGTGGTATTACATTGCTTTACTCATGGTTTGTACAATCATTTTGATATTTCCTCGGGAGGGGTAATGGGACTTTCTATGACCTCGTGTAATTTCATGATGTCCGAAATAGTATATGAAATATGCCATATTGCTGTAAATTGTTATGTGATGATTACAGGTTATTTTATGATAACCAAATCTTTTAAGCTGAGTAGGTTGGCAGTATTATGGGTTGAGGTGTTGTTTTATGCGGTGAGTTTGTATGCGGTCTTATGTTGGATGGGCTTTCAAACTTTCCAAGTAAAAGAGCTAATCAATGCAATATTTCCTATCACTTCCATGGAATATTGGTTTATGACCAATTATATGGGCTTGCTCATTCTCGCTCCTGTCTTGAACGTCTTTGTTCATCATGTTAGTCAAAGTAAATATTTGTTGACCTTAATAGGCTTGGGAGCAATAAGTTTAACATTATTTGTGAAGTTTCCTTTGAGTGACGCTTTTGGTGGAGGTTATGGGTTCTTGTGGTTCATATTTTTGTATTTGGTTGCTGGTTATGTTAGACTATATGCAAAAACGACGAATCGATATGGCAGAAAAGCCATTGTCGCTGCGGTTATTACTTTTGCATATCCTGCCTGGATGCACATATTTATTCCTTTATTTCATGGTACTAATATGTCGCCTTTTGGTTTTAGCTATAATGGTTTTTTGTTTTTTTTCTCGCTCTATGTTTTTCTTTGGGTTCGAGGTTTATCCATTAAAGAAAATGGTATCACGCGATGCCTCGTTAAGATAGCTCCTTATACCCTTGCGGTCTATCTGATAAGTGACAATGCGATGGTGCGGAAAATATTATGGCAGAAGATGTTCGTATGGCAAGGAATGCTTGATGATAGTTTGTTTATGCTCAAAATGTTAGCGAGCTGCTTGATTATTTTCACAATATGTATAGGTATCGATTGGTGCAGGAAAAAAATATTTGAATTAGTAGGAATAAATCGCACCGTACGTTTGATTTCTGAAAAGATAGAGAGCGTGATAAAACGTGTCGTTGTTTCATTTGCTTCATCATAGTATGAAAACTCTAAACATGTGTGTACTTTTGAATGGTATTGTGTGGCGATGTATGAGTTAACTATGCGCATTGTTTACCATAGAAAAAAAAGAAATTCGCCGATTCGTTTTTTTTGTTTATTTCGTTGTTAATCTCATTTACCCATCCACATGGGAGGGCTGTTTCAACAGCATTGACTTTGAATGGTAAAATCAAAGGGTTTAAGCGTCAAAGTCAATGGGTTTGATGCACAAAGTCAATGACATTGCGCCATTGTGTGCGGCAAGCCAAAATGGGACACGATGCCTGGCACTTTCTTCATCAAAATAAGTTGGGATAAAAGAAAAGCGGGGACGTGCGGTTGCAACGGTTGGACACGGAGTGGTTCGGAACGGTGAATCCTCGCACATTCGTGTCCATCCGTTGCAAACGAATGCTTTTACAGCAGCTCGGGAAGCTGGAACAGCCTGATGCCGTTGCTGCCTTTGATGAGTATGTAGTATCCTTGTGGCGGCTCTTGCCGCAGGACTTCCTTCACAGCCTCCGTGTCCTTGAACTTGCGAAGCGATGTGTTTGTACGGCCAAATTCCTCACCCACGAGCCACACCTTGTCAAAATTAAGCGTGGCGATGAGGTCTACAATCTTCTGATGTTCAGCCCTACTCACGTCTCCCAGCTCGCGCATGTCGCCCAAGATGGCCATCTTTTTCGGCACGTCCATGCGTTGGAAGTTGGTCAGCGCGGCCTCCATGCTCGTTGGGTTGGCGTTGTAAGCGTCTACGATGAGCTTGTTGTGGGCCGTGATCTGCAGTTGGCTGCGGTTGTTGCTCGGCACATACCCTGCCAAGGCATGGTTGATTTGTTCGTCGGAAACGCCGAAGTGCGACCCAATGGTGATGGCGGCGAGCATGTTGTCGAGGTTGTATGCGCCGATGAGCTGTGTCTGCACCTCGTTCCACCGTATGTCCTCGCGGGGAGAGGGGGCAGCCGCTGTCTTGCACCATCTAAACTTCAGGTAGGGTGCGCAGCTCACTACCTCGCCTCGGATGCTGATGTTTGGTCGGTCGGTCTGTGCGTATCCCTGGGCCTTGACGTTGGGACAATGAACGCGGAACATCTCTTTGAGGTATTCGTTGTCTTGGTTGATGAACACGAGGCCTTGCGGTTTGTGTTGCTGCATGTAGTCGTAGAGTTCGGCCTTGGTGCGCATCACGCCCTCAAACGAGCCGAAGCCCTGCAGGTGAGCGCGCCCCACGTTGGTGATGAGCGCATAGTCGGGCTCTGCCACTGTTACCAGTGATTGGATGTCACCGGGATGACTTGCCCCCATTTCCACGACGGCTATCTCATGTTCAGGCTTCAAGCGCAAGAGCGTTTTGGGTACACCTATTTCGTTATTAAAGTTTCCTTGCGTGTACCACACGTTGAAACGCTCTGCCAGCACCGTTGCCAACAGTTCTTTAGTGGTGGTCTTGCCATTGGTTCCGGTAATGCCAATGATGGGCGTACCCAGTGTGCGACGATGATAGTTGGCCAACTGTTTTAGCGTTTGCAGACAGTCTTCTACCAAGATATAGCGTTCATCTTCTTGTATCTGGTATTCCTTTTGGTCAATCACAGCGTACGCGCATCCTTTTTCTAAGGCACTTTGTGCAAACTCGTTACCATTAAACGAAGTTCCTTTCAAGGCGAAAAACACGCTATCCTTTGGGCAGTCGCGGCTGTCGGTGGTTATGACGGGGTGCTTTAAAAACAGTTTGTACAGTTCAGAAATATCCATACCTTTCTTTTTTTTTATTCGGTTCAATCATAAGGGCGGTTCTATAAATTACCACCGTAAAGTGTTTTATGTCAGTTTTTTTTACGTTTTGTCATCTTGTGGACTCTTTTTATATAAAACAGGCTGCGCCTCAACAATTCAAACAAGTTTGATTGTATTCGGCTTGCTCCGTTTTTGGTTCAATTTGCTTGTTCGTTCAGCAGTATAGCTCGCTATACTCCTTCACTCATAAACAAATTGACCTTAAAAATAGTCTCGCAACCTGTCCAAGCTAATTTATAGAACCGCCCATAAATCTGTTTCAATTGCAAAGATAATTGAAATCATAAAGTTGGCAAATTTTTTTTGAAGGAGTGGCATGTGTTCATCTCATTTTTCTGCTATGGCCACACGGCTCTTCATTTTCTCTGTCAGCTGTAAGACTTGTGATGGGCGGGTTCAGAGGATGTGCCCATTCTTAGGATTCGTCTTTTCGCATGGATGCTTCCGGCGACACGCAGGTTGCCGTTTCCGCTTCGTCTTTGCTTCACGGCTCTTTCATTTAACAATAGCTTTTGCTGCCATAAATCATTCATCCTTTGGGTACTTCACCCTCAAATTTACCGATTAAATGAATATAACATATTGCGTACCAATAAAAAGCAGCATGACATCTCATCATTAAACAACGAAAAACACAAAAGAATCTAAAAAACATTGCCGCAAAAGCCATTTCACGAAAGAACGTCCCGTTCTGTCTAAAGCAACGAAAAACATAGTTGCGGCATTTCACTTTTGACAAAGAATCGGAGAAAAATCACAACGCATTTCTTTTCGCTGTTTTCGTCAGAACGCCGGCGTTCTGTGGTTTCTTCATGTCACCCGCACGTTTTCGTGTTTTCTGCTTTCGTTGTTGATTTCTTCTATGTTGTTTACAGCAACAAAATATACCTTCGTTAAATGAAAGAGCCGTGGTCTTTGCTTGATTTTTAAGAGAGAACACAGGCTTTCTTGCCTTTTTTTCGTAAATTTGTACGGAAAAATTTAATTTGACGCGCATGAACACGTTGCCGAATGGTGACTCGGGGCGCGTCGGTATGGCATAAGCAGATGAAAATGAATTATTCGATCAACGTTCGTGGCAGACTGGTAGACCTGTCTCGCCCGCAAGTGATGGGCATTATTAATGTCACGCCCGACTCCTTTTATCAAGGGAGCAGGAAGCAGACGGAGGAAGAGATTGCCCAGCGCACGAACCAGATTATAGAAGAAGGTGGAGAGATGATAGACGTGGGTGCTTTCTCCACACGGCCAGGTGCTTTTGAAGTAGTAACCCAGGAAGAGGAGCTGAGCAGGTTGAAACATGCGTTAGAAATCGTCAGACGCGAGCAGCCGGAAGCCATAGTGTCGGTGGACACCTATCGGCCAATGGTGGCCCGAAAGTGCATAGAGGAGTGGGGGGCTGACATCATCAATGATGTTTCGGAAGGGGGGATAACAGGTATTGTCAACACCCCTATCCATGAAGAGGAGAGTATGTTCGAAACCGTGGCACAGCTGCAAGTTCCTTATATATTGATGTCGGTGAAATCGAACGTGCATGACATGCTGCTGGCTTTCGCAAGCGAAACGCAGGAGTTGTATGCCTTGGGTGCGAAAGACATCATCCTCGACCCCGGATACGGGTTTGGGAAAACGCTCGACGAGAACTACAAGATATATCGTGACATGGAGCGCCTGCGGGTGCTTGACCTACCTTTGCTGGTGGGCGTCTCCAGAAAAAGCATGATATTCAAGTTGCTGGGCGGTGATCCTACGACCTCGCTCAATGGTACGACGGTACTCAACACCCTTGCTTTGCAGAAGGGTGCTTCCATTCTGCGCGTGCATGATGTGCGAGAGGCTGTGGAGGCATGTAGGATTTATGAGAAAATGCAAGGCGCATGATGGGCTTTCAGCGGCCTCTCCAAAAAGCCTCTCCCCCAATGGCCTCTCCCCCAAAAAGCCTCTCCCCCAACCCCTCCCCAAAAGGGAGGGGAGTGATTAGCTTTTTGAGCTGTGTAACCATCAACTCGTGAACTCGTCAACTGATCAACTTGTCAACTTGTCAACTCGTCAACTGATCAACTTGTCAACTCGTGAACTCGTCAACTAATGAAAACTCATTAACTCAAAAATGATACCATTCGAGATTGGAATAAAGGACGTCATCGATGTGCTGTTGGTGGCATTGATGCTCTACTATTTATACCGACTGATGAAAGAGAGCCGTTCGCTCAACGTCTTTATAGGTATACTCGTCTTTGTCTTTGTGTGGTTGTTTGTCAGCCAGATACTTGAGATGCGCTTACTGGGAGCCATCATGGACAAACTGGTGAGTGTCGGTGTCATCGGACTCATTATCTTGTTTCAGGAGGAGATACGCAAGTTTCTGTATCAGTTGGGCGCCCATCAGCGTTTCCAGGCTTTCGTTAAGCTGTTCTCTAACGGAGCCAAGGAAGGGGAGGAAGACAAAGAGACCATCGTGCCCATTGTGCTTTCGTGCATGAGCATGGCCAAAAGCCGTGTTGGCGCCCTCATAGTCATAGAGCGCGGGGTGTCGTTGAATGACATTGTGGACACTGGCGACTTGATTGATGCAAAAATCAATCAGAGATTAATAGAGAACATCTTTTTTAAGAACTCACCGTTGCATGACGGTGCGATAGTCATTTCCAAGAAGCGGGTCAAGGCGGCGGGATGTATCCTGCCCGTGTCACATGACTTGAGCATTCCCAAGGAATTGGGGCTGCGTCACAGGGCGGCCATGGGCATCTCGCAGGCCAGCGATGCCATCGCCATCGTGGTTTCTGAGGAAACGGGACGCATCAGTGTGGCCATCAATGGACAGTTCAGGTTGCGACTGTCGGCAGAAGAACTCGAAGGGATATTGGCAGATGAGCTGCGGGGGTAGGCGTTTGGTTACGCCAACATGACAAGAGAAGTGCCTGGACAACGACGTAAGCCGGCAGGTGATATTATTAATAATGTGTAGAAACAATGATTTCAGTAATAGTTCCTATTTATAATGTAGAGGAAGTCTTGGCTTATTGCCTCTCAAGCATTCAGAAACAAACTTATACTAATATAGAAGTTATATTGGTAGATGATGGTTCTATGGATAAGTCGGGTTTGATATGTGATCAGTTTTGCCAGTTGGATAAAAGGTTTCGGGTTATTCACAAAATGAACGAGGGTATTGCAAAGGCGCGTAATGTAGGAGTTAAGGAAGCAAGCGGAGATTATATTTGTTTTGTAGACAGTGATGACATGCTGCATCCGCAAATGTTAGAAAAATTGTTTGAGGCTTTACATGATGGAGGCTATGACTTCTCTATGTGCGATTACCGTCCGATAGAGGCTCATACGGAGCCGATGTCCGCCTTGACGGGGGGGGGGCAGGTGCTTGAGCAGGATAGCTTGGTACACGGATTGTTTGCCCCTTCTGGCATCGAAATGAAATATCTCTCTGTATGCAACAAACTATACAAGCGGGAAAACATATGTGATGTTTTATTTGAAAATGTTGTGTCCGAAGACTTTGATTATAATCTTAAAGTGTTTTTGAAAAGCAAGAGAGCAACATGCGTGAATGATACGTTATATTATTATTATCAAAATCCAAACTCCATTACTCATAAAGACGTCATTGATAATAAATTGGTAAAGGATAGGTTTGTTTACTCTATTAATACTTATGCAAATGCAGTAAAGAGAGTTGATGGACATGCAAATTATGAGGCTTGGGCATTATGGAAACTTTATCGACGCATGTTTAGTGTAAGATATTATGCGAAAGACACTAAATTTGAAAATCTTGTAGAAACGGTGATTAGTCAGGTACACCATAAATGTTGGAAGAAAGTCAAGGATAATAATCGTTTATCTTTTAAGCAGAAGTGTTTTATGTACTTCTTTATATCCTTCCCACGGCTTTATAGAACATTGCTCTCTTTATACATTAGCAATAAATCTTCTTAGTTTGGGATATGAAAAGGTGAATGAGAAACAAGGTGTTTTCACAAACATTTTGTGCTTTCATAGTTGATAATCAAATGGTTTCAGGGCAGTTCTGTAAATTAGCTTTGACAGATTGTGAGATTTTTTTTTTTTTGAGGTCAATTTGTTTGTGAGTGAGGGAGTGTGGCGAGCTATACGACTGAACGAACGGGCGCATTGAACCAAAAACGGAGCAAGCCGAATACAATCAAACTTGTTTGAATTGTTGAGGTGCAGCCTGTTTTATATAAAAAGAGTCCGCAAGATGGCAAAACGTAAATAGACTGGCATAAAAAACTTTACGGTGGTAAGTTATAGAACCGCCCATATCTCTTCAGTTACTCTTTCATGGAACTTTTTTTTTGTAAAGAATTAATTATCCTTCTGCTCCTTTTTGATGCGTTTTTTTGGTGCGATATTCCTACTTGAAAACCAATTGGAAATTGAACGGAAATTGAACGGAAATTGAATGAACATTGAACGAACAATCAATTTACACCCTCCTAACTGCTTGATAATCAAGCATGACTCCTATATATACTAATAATACTGATAATACTGATAATACTGACAATACTGATTATCCGTCGTCGAACGTGCGTGCGAGAAACGTCGTCGTCGTCGTATTTTTTTTTGAGGGGTAAGGGAAAAGGTCTCGCGACGGGAGCCCTGCGCAATGGCAATGGGTACGACCGTCCATCGCATGGGGTTTGCCTTTCAACAGCATGTTACTTGCCTGCCAACGGCGTGCCTTTCGCCGGCGTCAACCGCCTTGGGGTGCGCGGCTCCGTGAGGCGTGCGGATGTCCAGGGGGCCGGTGGCGGCGCCCGCTCCTTGTGAAACGCCCCTTTGGCTTGACATAAATCAAGTTTCGCTTAAAAATCAAACTTTTTTCCGAAAACATTTGGAAGTTGCCGGGAAAGTGTGTACTTTTGCATCCGCTTTCGAGAATGAAACACTCGTGAGCGAT
>CAMPYJ010000053.1 GCA_946998205.1 uncultured Prevotella sp.
TATACCATACCTTTTTATTAAAGGGAGTGTGTTTTGTTTAAAAGACTGCACGGATTTAGGAACTTTTTTTTGAGAAACTTGGAAAAAGATTAAAAATCTATGATTACAGACGTATTCTTAATGACAGATTCGTTATCTGCATGAGATTATTGCAAACTTTTTATAGAAAAACTTCATGCTGTATAGAAATACCCATAACAAGCAAAAACTACTCTTGCCCTAAGAAATTACAATTTGCCGGAAGTCTTGAAGTAATTTCTCCATTCTTTTCATCAATTCATCGAAGGATTTTGCTTCGCCATATATATAGCCGTCCACCATATTCGATTCGTAATCAAGACGATAAGCATTCATAACCTTATTTTGGGGGATAAAATCAATCTTGGCCGGGTAGTCTTTGTCATAGTCCACATATCCCAAATGATAAAAACGGCGACGATGTTCCACGATGGCCTTGTAGAGTTTTCCATCATTCAGTGCTTTCTGACCAAACTCCGTATCCATCAATCTATCCAAATCATAAAGATGCCGGGACATACGCAATGTTCTTGGTTCTTCCTTTTGAAGCTCCTCACTAAGAAGCAGTGCCTTCTCCAGGAATGTCCTTGATGGCGTTACTGTATTAATTGATGCGGCCATTTCATCATCCTCTTCTGGGAACTTATCAAAGACAAGAGAACGAATTTCACATTGTTCATAGGGTTCTGACATAGACAGACAACTGATTTCTATTTTAACTCTCGCATCAATAAGTCTCATGCTGGACGGCAAAATGCTCTCATAATTGACGAATATTATAGTCGGGTCGCTATCATGGTCTATAGGCCTTGGAGGTTCCCTTGTCACCGTTTCATTCATTATAGTATACCCTTTAACTCCCATTTTAAGGAGTTCTGCATCCAGTTCTGAAGAGAGAGTCCCATGAATATAATCCCGTGATGCTTTTCTTAGTTTCTTCACCTGATTGTTGTTCTCGCACTTTGCAAATGGCAAGTTAAGGACGTCCCCAAAGAAGTTCCTGCCAATGGAAATGTCTATATCTTCACTGAATCGATTGATGAGATTCCATCCTTTACTCAATGAAGTTCCCCCCTTGAAAAGAAGCCATTTCCCACAAGATGTATTGAACAAAGCTTTGAGGACTACTGTCACCCACCAATCCTTCTCTATCGCATTATCTTCGATATTATGATCCTGGGCTACAGTTTGTATCATTGCTATTCGTTCGTCACTACTATGATTTTGCCAACTACTCATGATTGTTTTTGCTTAAAATTTTTATTATATTTCGCCGTATCCATGTAGGCATGACCTTTAGATCATCAGACATGGTCCTGTCCTCTGGATATTTGCGAAGTATTGCACTAATTGCACTTTCCCACTCTTCATTATAGTTTCGCTCCCCAATAGCCTTCATAGCTTGTACCAATAGGCGTGTGACCTTTCCTTTCAAGGAGAAGTTTTTAGGTACTCCCCTTTTAAATGTGAGGATTCTATTACCACACTTAATTTTTCTTGCAGACCCACTGGTGAGAAAAACAGGGGTCATGGTAACTTGTTCGGACAATCCGAGCATATTCAGCGCGGTGCTACCAGTAGGGAGAATCTCTGCATTATCTCTTTCTGCAATAGCACGAGCAATATCCTCGGTAGTTGGATAAACAACACCGAATTTGGTTTCCTTTGTTTTTAGGTATATACCACGAGATAGCCTTAATAACAATCCCTGCCGGACAAAATCTGACAAAATTTTGCCAACATACTCGTCGTCGTATTCTGGAAAACTATTATTAAAGAACAGCGTACCTGTCTCTGCCTTTTCAATATCCCTCCTTAGAACATCAACAACCTTCTTGTCTTTACCAAAAGTTAACATCTATTAAGTCGGTTATTTTTGCAAAAATACCGAGTATTTTCCAAACACCCAAATTCTTTGAAGTTATTTTTATTTGGGTTGTTCATTTCCATTCCATTTCAGAATATCATTTTGCAAGTGATACGAATATAATGGCAAGCAGTGTGTGTTCTTACTGGAAGATTACCAATAGAAGTAGTATGTAGTTTTTAAGTAGTAACAGGATGCTTCTCTTACTAACTACGCTACAAGCTTTTTTCTTTCACCGTATTATACCCTATTGTAGTTATGTAGTAAGATATAATCAGTAAAAGAAAAAAGCGTGTTACCATCAGTTATCCATGTTGCCTATCAGGAATATCGGTGTTATTATGGATACTGGTTTCTGCAGCTTCTGACAGATGTACTTTCTGAACAAATGCGCTTCCGTGTTGTCTAACTGAAAGGACAGAGCGATGATGATAGAAAGCGGATAGAGCGGTGCATAGCCTTTGAGCGGTCCATTGATAACGACTTCTTCCTCGTCAGCAACTCTTTCTTCGGGATGCAGGTTGGAGGATTTTATAATCGTTTTCAGCCTATGGTTGAGTTATCTCCATGTTACCCGGAAGAACTTCACAAGTTCACTCTCTGTCATGGCTTTCTCTCCGTTTCCTTTGCGAATGACTTGCATTTTGCTGTCCCAATCAAAATAGCTGCGATGATTGGCAGTGTTTGTTCTTATTTTTAGGTTGTTGTTTGTCTTCATGCCGTTTCCTCCATTTTACAGGTTACAATATCCGAAGATTCACAAGCCTCTCTCTCCGAAGTTTCCTTTTCTTTTGCCGATTGCTTGGCAATGAGCCTGTCCATATCCTCTGATATCTTGTTATCCGTCACCTGTGCATAGACTTGAGTGCTTGATATGGAGGCATGCCCCATCATCTTGGCTATGCTTTCAATAGGTATTCCTGCGCTTAGGCTCATCGTGCCGAATGTATGTCTTGCCATGTGGAAGGAAAGTCTTTGGCGGATACCGCAAGCCTTTCCCACGATGCTTAGTTTGGTATCCATGACACTACGGCTGCAATTACGGTGAAAGACAAGGTGGTCGCCTTTTGCCTTTGCTGTCTGCTGTTCTTCACTTCTTTCCTGCTCTTTCTGGCAATGACTGATGATAGCTTCCGCTATGGGATGTAACGGCACGATGAACTCAATCTTGGTCTTCTGACGTTCCTTTCTTATATACATCTGTCCGTCCGCTGCCGTTTGGATATGCTTGTATTCCAAATTCTCCATATCTGAGATAGCCAAGCCTGTGAAGCAGGAAAAGACAAACATCAGTCTTGCCAGCTCCGCTTCCTTGTCGTTCATCTTCATTGCCATAAGTTTCATCACATCGCTCTTTTGCAGAAAGCGTATCTTCTTTTCCTCTTTCTCAAACTTGGCATTCTCAAACGGATTACAGCGGATAATTCTCTTGCTGACCGCACGGAACATTAGTCGGCTCAGCCAGCAGAGGTTGCTGTTGACGGTGGATGCTTTCAGCCCACGTTTTTTGAGAAAGAAGCGGTATTCCTCGAACAAGTCCTCTGTAATTGTTCCGATGGATATATCCTGCACTCCTTTGTTTTCTACAAATTCACGGAGATTTCTGTCAGAATAGAACAGGTTCAGGTAAGTTCCCTCTGCCCTTGATCTGCCAACACTTTCCTTGACTGCTTGCAGTTCCGCCCTGCTCATGGCAAGGAGCGTGGTCGGATTGGTGGCAATACCTTGCAAGCGGTTCTTGATAAGTTCCACGCTTACCACTCCATCCTTTACAAGAATATCCCGATAGGTCTTTTCCACCAAATCCCTGAACTCATTAATTCTTTGATTGGTCTTCTTGTTGGTTGTCAAACCCTGCTTGGTGTTCCACTCAGAGGGCTGGCACTCTTCGCCCGTGTTAATGGCTGTGTTCTTTCCGTCTATGGTGATACGGCAGATAATGGCGGTATTGCCGTCTGTCTTTGTCTTCTGTCTGTTGATATAGAACAGTATCTTGAATGTACTTCTCATTGTCTTGGTGGTTTGAAGTTAATTAAATGAATAGATAAGAAATCAAATGACTTAATAAGGATTAGATAGCCAACTGCATCTCTTCGGTGAAAGAAAGGAAACGGTCAAATTCCTCAAAGAGTTTCTGCGGTGTTACCTTTGCATAACGCTCGGTCATGCTCACGTTGGAATGCCCCAGCATCTTACTCACGGTCTCAATGGGCACACCCTGTTCAAGAGTGATGAGCGTGGCAAATGTGTGCCTTGCCGTATGTGTGGTAAAAGGAAACGAGATGCCTGCACGAAGCCGCAGGGCTTTCAAATAAGATTGGTAAGTGGCATATCCCATGAAAGGGAGCAATGTTTCCCTTTCATCGCTGTGGAGCTTCTCCATCAGCCGTATGGCTTCGGGCAGCAGTTTGACACGACAAGGCACACCTGTCTTCTGACGGTTGAACTTCAGCCAAAGGCAACCCTCATCATCACGCACAAGATGGGACTTGTTCAGTTCCATCAAATCGCAATATGCAGCACCTGTATAACAGGCAAAGAGGAAAATATCCCTTGCCGTTTCCATTTCCTCCTCCAAGTCCTCAAAGTGGAGAGTCTTTAACTTATCAAATGCCCCTCTGTCAAGTGCTTTGGGGAGTTTCTTGTTACCCTTGCTGATTTTGACTTTGTCGAAAAGCAGGATGTCTGCCACCCCCTCACGGTAAGCCAGCCTGCATACCGTTTTCAAATGGGTGGCGACATTGTAGAATGAGCTTTCCTGAAATCCACACTCTCCCAAGAAGTACTGCTGAAACTCATGGATGAAGTTCTCTGTCAGTTGTGAGAAAGCCAAGTCTGAAACCTTATACTTCTTTTGAATGAACTCCAGCAAGTGGATTCTCGTGGAGTGATAGCTTGCCATTGACTCTTTTCTGAGGTCTATACCGATATGACTTTCTTTCTCTTTGATGAGCATATCAAGTCTTTCGATGAGCATGCACCGTGTCTGCACACTGCCTTGAAACTGTTCCTTCACGTCGGTTGCGTCAAATGGGCAACCTCTTGCAAGCAAAGACTGATAGGCTGACTGGATGGACAGCAGCAAGTTCTCCAATCTGCCATTCACCTCCACCGCCTCACGGCTCTTGCCATCCATTCTGCTCTCACGGGGATTCCACAAGTCAGGATTGCAGGAGAGCTTGCAACTGAACTGAGCGATAGAACGCCCAATGGTTATCCGTCCCATAATCGGAGCCTTGCCCGACTTGTCCATACCGCTCTTTTTGAGGTAGAGCAACACCTTCATTTTTTCTGTTTTCATACGCTTTGATGTTTTGTGGCAAAATTACCAATTTCAAAGCGTTCCTCACTTATGCAGAAAACTGCCGACCGTAGCAACAGCCACACGAGCGAACATAATTCAGTTACCGAACATTACTCCATCGTTACCTATGACGAAATCGGGTAACGGTTTGGTAACTGAACTTCTACCTAAATCTGCATATTCCTGCCCTTTTTGAAAAGAGCACTTCTATGCAAATTATTCCGTTTCCTGCTCATTATCAGTCTGTTTACACCAACTTCGATATTTCTTCATTTTCATTGATTAGTCGCCATCCAAGGTCAACGCGTTTGCCATACATGCTCCATGCATTCACCAGCCAGAAATCACGGAGCATGGCGTGACGTTTCCCAACATGCGTAAACATGAAGGTTGAAACGACTGCTGACGGGGTGACGTATTTGGCTCATTGGGGCAATGTTTGTCGCCGGCAAGTGAGCTTGCGCCAACCCGATATGGCGAGCCGGCTCCTAAGAATCCGCGACAGGCAGTGCTCAAGACGACGGCGGCAAACATGTTTTCCAACACAAAACGGTTTTGATAAAAAGACTGACATAATAATACTTTACGGTGGTAATTTATAGAACCACCCATAAACAAATTGACCTCAATAAAAAGTCTCACCACCTGTCAAGGCTAATTTATAGAATCGCCCTTAACGGAAAAATCATGCGGTTGTTTTGCTCTATTCATATAATATTTATTATCTTTGCGGTGATAAAGTTAAATTATCATGACACCCATCATTGTCAGTATCTTAGCGGTTTGCTTTTTCTTGATAGCTACTGAAAGCAAAACGAACGTCAACAAAGCTGCTGTTGCCATATTTGCAGGAACAGTGGGATGGGTCTTGTACGTCGCTTACGGTACTGATTTCGTAATGAGCCGCCACGCTGCCGACTATGCTCACTTCTTGAACGGAGCGGAGTCTACGGGAACACTCGTCAAAGAGTTTATTGCCAGCCATGTGTTTCTCAAGCATGTGGGCAATGCCTCAGAGGTTGTTCTCTTCTTGTTGGCCACGATGACCATTGTGGAAATCTTGAGTAATAATGGTTGTTTCGATTTTGTCAGCCAGCTGTTGAAGACGCGCGGAAGCAAGAAAATATTGTGGATGCTGTCTACCGTGACGTTCGTCATCTCGGCCATTTTAAACAACCTCACCACGACCGTCATGATGCTGTCCATCATGCACAAGCTCATCCCGGGCAGGAGATACCGTGTGATTTATGGCTCGGCCATCGTCTTGGCTGCTAATTGTGGCGGAGCGGTGACGGTTATTGGCGACCCCATGGGGCTGGTGCTGTGGAACCAGGGTGCCGTTACGCCAACCAACTATTCGCTGTCGCTACTCGTCCCATGCCTCATCGCATGGGCCCTGCCAACCTATTGGTTGGGAAGGATGTTGCCCGAGCACATGCAGACTCAGTGGAGTGTGATGCCTTATCGTGGCGATGACACCAAGCTCAACGCATGGCAGCGATTGTTGATGTTGCTCGTTGGCATTGGCGGATTGTGGTTCATTCCTTCGTTTAGCAGCATCACACGTTTGAGTCCGTTTCTGGGTGCGTTTTGCGTGCTATCCGTCCTATGGGTGGTTGACGAGATGTTCAATCACCGAATGATGAATGAAGAACAGGCGATGCCGTGCTGCGTGCCGCGCGCGTTTCAGTATGGTGTGCTGCAGATGATGCTTTTCGTGATGGGCATCATGCTGGCTGCTGGAGTCTTAGCCGAGACGGGATTCTCGCAGCGGTACGCGCTTTGCTTGAATCAGGGCGTGCGGAATGTTTGGATGTTGGGTGCGGCGGGCGCACTGGTGAGCGCCATCTTAGACAACTTCGCCACGGGAATGGGCATGCTGTCGCTTCATGAAGTGGAAGGTTTCCACGCTTCATCTTCCCTCTCGGCATTCGCACAAGACGGAGAATATTGGAAAATAGTGGGGTACGCGTCAGCCGTTGCCGGTAACATATTGGCCGTTGGCTCAATGAGTGGGCTGGCCTTGGTTAAGACTGAACGTGTCCGTGTGGGGTGGTATTTCCGGAATGTAGGATTGAAAGCATTGGTGGGAACCGTTTTGGGATACCTGACCCTTTATGTCTTTGTATGAAATTTTTTTTTTTTAATATGAAAAAGATAACAACAATAGGGGTTTTGACCTCCGGTGGAGATGCTCCTGGAATGAACGCGGCCATTCGCGCGGTAACGCGCGCCGGCATCTGTAATGGCTTTAAGATTAAAGGTGTCTACAAGGGATTTGATGGCTTGATTAACGATGAAATCAAGGATTTCACGACAGAAAACGTGAGCGGCATCATCATGTCGGGAGGAACAATCTTGAAAACGGCGCGGTCTTTAGAGTTTATGACGCCTGAGGGTAGAAAGAAAGCGTATGAGAATGTCCAGAAACATCATATCGGCGCGTTGGTAGTAATAGGTGGAAACGGTTCGCTGAAGGGCGCCATGGTCTTTGGCAACGAATACGACATCCCTTGCATCGGGTTGCCCGGAACGATTGACAACGACTTGTATGGAACGGATTCGACCATTGGATATGACACAACCCTGAACACCATTGTCGAATGCGTGGACCGCATCAGGGACACGGCGCAAAGCCATGAACGCATCTTCTTCGTGGAGGTGATGGGCCGTGATGCCGGCTTCTTGGCGCAAAACAGCGCCATCGCATCAGGTGCTGAGGCCGCCATCATACCCGAGGACAGGACAGACGTTGACCAGTTGGGGAATTTTATGGAGCGGGGCATACGCAAGTCAAAACGCTCGTGCATCGTCATCGTGAGCGAGAGTCCGAAGTGCGGCGCGTTGTACTACGCTGACCGCGTGAAGAAAGAGTTTCCTGGATACGATGTCCGCGTGACCATCTTGGGACATCTGCAGCGCGGCGGCCGCCCCTCGGCTCACGACAGGATATTGGCAAGCCGTACGGGTGTGGCTGCCATAGAGGCTATCATGCAAGGACAACGCAACATCATGATAGGTATAAAAAACAACGAGATTGATTACATCCCGCTGGTGGAAGCCATCAGAAGTGATAAGCCGTTTGACCGAAAACTCATCAAGGTGCTCGACGAACTGAGCATTTAGTGAAAGCCATTAGCTGTAATATATGTTAATATCGTATTTCGTTTTGTTAATAACCGGCGGAACCGATGGGAATGCAGAAATGTTTTTGTATATTTGCAGTAGTTAGGTTTAAAGCTGATTTAGAAAAATATTGATATAAAATGTAAAATCATGTCACAGATAACCGGACGTATTTCTCAGATTATTGGGCCAGTCATTGACGTTTATTTCGACACCAAAGGGCAAGATTCAGACAAAGTGCTCCCAAAAATCTATGATGCTCTAAAAGTCAAACGTCAAGACGGAACAGAGCTGATCATCGAAACTCAACAACACATAGGTGAAGACACGGTTCGCTGCGTAGCCATGGACAACACAGATGGCCTGCAGCGCGGAATGGAAGTAGTGCCCACGGGGAGTCCCATCACCATGCCGTCTGGAGAACAAATCAAGGGCAGAATGATGAATGTGGTAGGCCAGGCGATTGACGGTATGGGAGCGTTGAGCATGGACAACCCGTATCCTATCCACAGGGAACCTCCGAAGTTTGAGGATTTGTCTACCCACAAAGAGATACTGGCAACCGGCATCAAGGTAATCGACTTGCTGGAACCGTATATGAAAGGCGGAAAAATCGGATTGTTCGGTGGTGCCGGCGTGGGAAAGACGGTGCTGATCATGGAATTGATCAACAACATTGCTAAAGGTCACAATGGTTATTCTGTCTTTGCCGGTGTAGGTGAACGCACGCGTGAGGGTAATGACCTGATTCGAGACATGATAGAGTCGGGTGTTATCAAGTATGGTGAGAAATTCCGCAAGGCCATGGATGAAGGAAAGTGGGATTTGTCATTGGTGGACTCTGAGGCTCTGAAACAATCACAGGCCACGCTCGTGTATGGCCAGATGAATGAACCGCCGGGGGCACGCGCCTCGGTTGCCTTGTCGGGACTGACCGTTGCCGAGGAATTCCGTGACAAGGGCGTTTCCGGCCATGGTGAGCATGCGGACATCATGTTCTTCGTAGACAACATATTCCGATTCACGCAGGCTGGTTCTGAAGTGTCTGCCTTGCTGGGCCGCATGCCTTCGGCCGTGGGTTATCAACCCACCCTGGCCTCTGAGATGGGTGTGATGCAAGAGCGCATTACATCAACAAAGAAAGGGTCTATCACATCCGTGCAGGCTGTTTATGTGCCGGCGGATGACTTGACTGACCCTGCTCCCGCCACGACGTTCACACACTTGGATGCCACGACGGAGTTGAGCCGAAAGATCACGGAGTTGGGAATCTATCCGGCCGTAGACCCCTTGGGATCCACGTCGCGCATCCTCGATCCGTTGATTGTGGGAAAAGAGCATTATGACTGCGCGCAAAGGGTGAAACAAATTTTGCAGCGCTATCAGGAGTTGCAAGACATCATTGCCATCCTGGGTATGGACGAGTTGTCTGATGAGGATAAGCAGATAGTGAACCGCGCCCGTCGCGTACAACGCTTCTTGTCACAACCATTTACGGTGGCCGAACAGTTTACGGGCGTGAAAGGTGTGATGGTTTCCATCGAAGACACCATCAAGGGATTCAATATGATTCTTGACGGTGAGGTTGATGACCTGCCCGAACAGGCGTTCCTGAACGTGGGTACCATAGACGACGCCATTGAGAAAGGTAAGAAACTGCTTGCGGCTGCACAGGGATAATCACAAAAAGTAAGGGAAATATGTTGCATTTAAGAATTGTTTCTCCTGAAGAGGTGGTGTTTGACGGAAAGGTGGACAGCGTTCTGGTACCAGGAACACTGGGCAGTTTTGAAATCCTGAAAGACCATGCTCCGATAATCTCTTCATTGGAAAAGGGTGTGGTAGTGTATCAATCGCATCAGCAAAGGCAAACAATAGTCATTCTGGGTGGCTTCGTCGAGGTTAAGCAGAACGATGTTTCACTTTGCGTGGAAGTATGACGGGCGTAATGAGCATGATTGATTCTGTGGTTAAACGATACAAGAAATTTGGCTTATGGATTATTGCAGGGTTTGCTGTGATTTTCTTATTAGCCATTCGATTCACTTCCTGCACACCAATGCTGGCAGGTCTGCTGGTTTGTGTCCTGTATTTTTTAACATCAATCATGGTCTATGCGGATTTGTGGAAAAAAACGGCTAAGACATGTCCGACGAGGCTGGCAGGCTTCTACTTGGTTGCCATGGCAGTCAAGCTCTTGGTTGGAATACTGGTCATCCTGGCGTATTGTCTCATTGTCGGAGCAAGAACACAAATCATCGCATTCGCATCCATGTTCTCGATTTACTATTTAGTGATGGTCATTTATGACGCAACCTATTTTTCCCGAGTAGAGAAGAAGAATCTAATAAACATTAAGAAATGAAATACATCAAACATATCTTCTGTCTGTTGACCCTGTTTCTGGTTCTTTCTCCAGCGATGGCTGCTAATCAGGATAAGAAAGGCATTGACTTGAAGGGAATTCTGATGGGACATATTAAAGACTCCTACGAGTGGCACATAACTGACTTTATGGGCAAGCACATTATCTTGTATTTGCCGGTTATAGTCAAAAGTTCTACCGGATGGCATGTCTTTTGTAGTGATGAGTTTGCCCATGAACCCAACGAACAAGGTGAGAGACCGGGGCCTTACGGCTTGTATATCGCAAATAATAAGGTACATGAAAATAAGATTTGTGAGAAGGTGAGTGGGAAAGAGGTACGCCCCTTTGACATATCAATCACCAAGACAGCGGTCATCCTGTTTATCAATGCCATCGTACTACTTCTCTGTATTCTCATACCTTCCAGATGGTGTCGCAAACATAAGCCGAGTGATCCCGCTCCCGGAGGCTTTACCGGATTAGTTCATATGTTTGTCATGTCGGTATACGATGATGTGATTAGACCGACACTGGGTGGAGAAGCAGATAGGTACGCTCCGTATCTGTTGACCTGTTTTTTCTTCATCCTTATCTCTAACGTCATGGGTGTAATGCCATTTCCTCCAGGAGGCGGTAATCTTACGGGTAACATAACCTGTACGCTTTTCTTGGCTCTCTGCACTTTCTTGATTACGAATGTTACGGGAACGAAGGCGTATTGGAAAGAAATTTTCTGGCCGGATGTACCCTTGTGGATGAAGGCTCCGATTCCTTTGGTGCCTTTCATCGAGTTCTTTGGAATCATTACGAAGCCGCTGGCATTGATGATTCGATTGTTTGCCAACATGATGGCTGGACACGCTATCGCCATATCGTTTGCATGCATCATCTTTATCATGTTTGCCATCAATCCGGTGTCTGGTACTCTGATGACCGTAGTCAGTGTCCTGATGAGCATTTTCATGATGTTGCTTGAACTGTTGGTGTGCTATATTCAGGCTTTAGTGTTTACCATGTTGAGTGCGGTATTCATCTCGCTCGCGCATGTCAAGGAACACAAGGTCTCCATGAAGTAAGAATTGAATTATATTAAAACAATAACTTAAAATTAAAACGATTATGTTATCATTATTATTAGCAGCAGATGCTGTCGCAAAATTAGGTGCCGCAGTTGGCGGTGGTATATCTGTAATTGGTGCTGGTATCGGTATCGGACGCATTGGTGGTAATGCCATGGATGCCATGGCGCGTCAGCCTGAGAAGTTGGGCGACTTGCGTTCTTCCATGATTATTGCAGCCGCGTTGATTGAAGGTGTGGCATTCCTCTCAATCATCATCGCTCTGCTTGCATTGTTTGTATAGAGTTGAATGGGGCAGATGCCACTTTTCTCGCCATCTGCCTATGCTTTGTATACTCTTTCAACAAATTAACAAGTAATTTATAATAGCTTATGTCATTAATAACTCCTGATTTTGGATTGTTTTTCTGGATGGCCGTCGTCTTTCTAATCGTGTTGGCTATCTTGTGGAAATGGGGCTTTCCATCGATTGTCAATATGGTGAATAGCCGAAAGGAATTCATTGACGACAGCTTGAGAAAGGCTCATGAGGCCAATGAGAGACTGGCAAACATTCAGAAAGAAGGCGAAACCATGCTCCGGAATGCGAGAGAAAAGCAGGCTCAAATATTGAAGGATGCGGCGGATACTCGTGATGCGATCGTTGAGAAAGCTCAGGAGAAAGCTGCTGATGAAGGCTCCAGATTGCTAAGAGAGGCAAAGGCGGAGATAGACGCGGAAACGCAAAATGCCATTCGCGGCATCCGCACACAGGTGGCTGAGATTTCCGTTCAGGTTGCTGAAAAGATTGTCCGCGAAAAACTTTCTTCAAATGAGAGTCAAATGCAGTTAATCAACAAACTGCTGAATGACATTTCTGATGATAAAAATAATGTGTAGAAGGATATGGCTATAGGTGTGATATCTGTCAGATACGCTAGAGCACTCTTAAAATGTGCCACGCAGAAGAATCTGGAAGACCGGGTTTATCAGGAGATGATTACTCTTGCCGACCAGTATGACCGTGTTCCCGAACTGCGTTCTACAATTGACAATCCGATGCTTGAGAAGAACGAGAAGCAAGTGCTGCTGCAGGCTGCTTGCGGGAAGAATCCTTCGGAATTGACAGAAAGATTCATCCGTTTGGTACTGCAGGAAGGCAGAGAGAACGTCATGCAGATGATGGCTACATCTTACATTACTCTTTATCGAAAACTGAAAAACATCATCAGTGGGCGGTTGATTACCGCAACGGCAGTCTCACCGGAGGTGGAGCTGAAGATGAAGCAGATGGTTCAAAGCAAGTCTCATGGTGAGGTTGAATTCCAGACTGAAGTCGACCCAGACATTATCGGAGGCTTCATACTTGAATATGATTCTTACAGAATGGATGCCAGTGTTCAGACTAAATTGAACAACATCCTGAACGAGCTTAAGAAATAAATTTAAAAGAAAAGATAAAATGTCAGACAAAATAAAACCAAGTGAAGTGTCAGACGTACTTCTCCAACAATTACGAGGCATCAGCTCGGGCAATAAGTTTGAAGAAACTGGTACTGTGCTCAACGTGGGGGATGGTGTAGCCCGCGTCTATGGTTTGCTGAACGCCGAAGCAAACGAGCTGCTGGAGTTTGAGAATGGCGTGATGGCAATCGTGATGAACCTGGAGGAAGATAACGTAGGTTGCATTCTTCTTGGAGCTTCTTCTACCATCAAGGAGGGCATGGTTGTGAAACGTACTCATCGTATAGCATCCATTCGCGTGAATGATAACATGCTTGGACGCGTCATCAACCCTCTTGGTGAGCCTATTGACGGATTAGGCGAACTCGATATGACCGAGTCGTTTGATATGCCTTTGGACCGTAAGGCACCGGGTGTCATTTACAGGCAACCCGTGAAAGAGCCTCTGCAAACAGGATTGAAAGCCGTAGACTCTATGATTCCTATCGGCAGAGGACAACGTGAGTTGATTATTGGTGACCGCCAAACGGGTAAAACAGCCATAGCGGTTGACACCATCATCAACCAGAAAAGCTTCTATGAAGCGGGCAAACCCGTGTATTGCATTTATGTGGCCATTGGCCAAAAAGCGTCTACTGTGGCAAATCTTGTTCAGACGCTGAAAGAACACGGAGCCTTACCTTATTCAATCATTGTTTCTGCCACTGCGGCCGATCCGGCTGCCATGCAATATTATGCGCCGTTTGCCGGTGCTGCCATAGGCGAATATTTCCGCGATCGCGGTGAGTCTGCACTTGTGGTATACGATGATTTGTCTAAACAGGCCGTTGCTTACCGCGAGATTTCACTGATACTTCGCCGGCCTTCTGGTCGCGAAGCTTATCCGGGTGATGTCTTTTATCTACACTCAAGATTGTTGGAACGCGCGGCGCGCATCAATGACCAGCAAGAGGTGGCCGAGCAGATGAATGACCTGCCAGAGTGCCTGAAAGGTCATGTCAAGGGTGGTGGTTCGCTGACTGCCCTGCCAATTATTGAAACTCAGGCAGGTGACGTGTCGGCCTATATTCCTACCAATGTCATCTCTATCACAGATGGACAGATATACCTTGAGACCAATCTTTTCAACCAAGGTTTCCGACCCGCTGTAAACGTGGGTATCTCTGTGTCACGCGTCGGCGGCAGCGCACAGATCAAGAGCATGAAGAAGGTTGCCGGAACATTAAAGATTGACCAAGCGCAGTATCGTGAGTTGGAAGCATTCTCCAAGTTCTCCAGCGACATGGACTCCGTTACGGCGATGACGTTGGACCGAGGTAGAAAAAACAATCAGTTGTTGATACAACCGCAATACAGTCCTGTGCCGGTAGGTGAGCAAGTAGCCATTCTCTATTGTGGCGTGCATGGCTTGCTGCATGATGTGCCGCTCGAAGAGGTTCGTGCATGTCAAGATACCTTCTTGGAAGCCATGCGTACCAAGCACGCTGACGTGCTGAAGGTTCTTGAGTCTGGACAGCTGTCAGACGATGTAATCCATACAATCGAGGAAACCATTGGTGAAGTGACCGCTTCCTTCAAAGTTTCATAGCCTATGCCGTCACTCAAAGAGATAAAGACACGCATTGATAGCGTCAAGAATACCCGGAAGATTACTAGTGCGATGAAGATGGTTGCGTCGAGCAAACTTCATCATGCTCAGGTCAGGGTTGAGAATATGCTCCCATACGAGGATATGTTGGAACATATCCTGAAGGCTTTTCTTATTTCAACGCCGACTACCGACACGCCATTTGATGCCGTACGCCCAAACTTGAAAAGGGTGGCGTTGGTGGTTTTTGCCTCAAACAGCAGTCTTTGCGGTAGTTTCAATGCCAATGTATTGAAAATGATGCAACAGGCCGTGGCAGATTATCGTCACATGGGTATCGACAAGAACAACATCATCATTTATCCTATTGGCAGAAAGGTGGCGGAGTTCGTTGCAAAGATGGGGTATGCGTCTGCAGGAAATTTCACTGAATTGGCAGACAAGCCACATGCGCAAACATGCCAAAAGATTGCGCAGGAGATTTCTCAGAAGTTCCTCGACGGTGAGTTCGACAAGATTGAAATGATTTACCATCACTTTAAAAGCGTTGGCTCTCAAATTCTGACGCGTAAAACATTCTTGCCCATCGACTTGTCAACAGAGATAGGATGGGGCAATGACCGGGATTTGTCTTCTTCCTACACCACGGCACGCGCACAGGAATACCTGAAAAGCAAGAATCTTAAGGTGGAGACGAAAAAGATTGATGCCAAGCCATTGAACGATGACTTCATAGTAGAACCTGACGTGAAGACGGTGTTGGGTACGTTGGTGCCCAATCAATTACACCTCATGTTCTATACGGCATTACTTGACAGCAACGCAAGTGAGCATGCAGCTCGGATGGTTGCCATGCAGACTGCCACGGACAATGCGGATGATTTGCTCCGTTCACTCAATCTACAGTTCAACAAAGGCAGGCAACAGGCCATCACCAACGAACTGCTGGATATCGTAGGCGGTACGGTCAACAATTAAGAGCGGTTCTATAAATTAGCTTTGACAGATTGTGAGACTTTTTTTTTTGAGGTCAATTTGCTTGTGAGTGAAGGAGTATAGTGAACTATACGACTGAACGAACAAGCAAATTGAACCAAAAACGGAGCAAGCCGAAT
>CAMPYJ010000054.1 GCA_946998205.1 uncultured Prevotella sp.
GTGGGAGAAATGTTGCGCAGGTGATTTAAGCCAATATCCATCTGTACAATGGAAACTACTGAATATAGGTAAACTTAAGAAACAGACTCCCGATAAGCACAAAGAAGGAATAGATAAGCTAAAAGGTTATTTGCAGGTATAATAATAAAAGTCAGACATCCGTATTGAATGTCTGACTTTTATTTAGCCCCTCGGCATGTGTTTAGTGCCTCCATTTGGGTCTAAAACTCTGTAAACGGCTATTATCTTCTCTGTCTTGGACAAGATAGCTTTCATTCTTTACTCCTCCAGAATGATAATGGTCGGATAAATCCTCTCCTTGCTTCATTTCTTCTGTTTCCTCTTTTTCCTCTTTTTCCCCCTCTGGTGGAGCAAGGGTAAGCGCAATCTTTCTGTCTAATTCAGCAGCTTCACTTTTAAGTGAGCGAAGCTCATTCTCTTTCTTCCAAGAACTGTTAGCAATATTAGTATAAACTTCTTTATTTGCAACAACCTTTGCCATTTCCTTCTCATGCGACTCTATCACCTTAGGGATACGCTCCAAGGCATTTACGAAGTTCTCGCAGGCAAGTTTTGGGTCTGCCGCTAACTTACCGTTATTATAGGTATAGTAGATGCTTTCCTGTCCCTTGACAAAGAAGCGGTTCACCGAGCAGTCGAACAAGTCCTTGGAAGTGCTCTCCGTCTTGACCATGATGGAAAAGCCGTAAACCTCGCCAATCTTGTTGTACTCGCTCTTGGTACGAGCCTTTTCCTCTATTTCATGCAGACGGGCGGCGATGACCTTTATGTCGGTGCTGTCCTCTACACCTTTGATTGTCAGTTTATTGACGGGCAGCCCTTCCTTGTCACGCTCCACACGCTGCTCAAAGAGAGTCAAGTCCGCCTTAGCCTCCTTAATCTTGTCGGAATGGAAAGATACGGAACTCTCAATCTCCGCCAATTTCCCCGTCGCTGCATCACGCTCACGAAGAAAGTTCTTACGTTCTGATTCCAAGGCGGTAATCTTCTTATCCAATCTGGCTTTCTCCAAAAGATCGGTATTACCAGAAAGCACCGCTACATATTCGGAGAAGTTCATGCCGCTGTCCTCGTCCATTGAACCCTCATCGATGGTACGACTACCAAGCGTATTTGTCTTTAGCTGATTAATGAACAGCTGCTTGTTGTGCAGCAAATTGAACTTATAACTGTCCAAAGAACGTTCTACAGCGTAGATAATCACATCGACCTTGTTGTCCGCAAACTCTTTGGCGATAAGATTTCCCTTGCGCACGGCTCGTCCGTTGCGTTGCTCTAAGTCTGATGGTCGCCAGGGCGTGTCCAAATGATGGATAGCCACAGCCCGTTGCTGGGCATTGACTCCAGTTCCCAACATAGAGGTAGAACCGAAGATAATGCGAATGTCACCACGATTCATCGCATCTACCATCGCTTTCTTTGCCTTCTCGTTTTTACATTCCTGAATGAAGCGTATTTCATAGGATGGAATATGATAATCCTCTACCAACTTTCTCTTGATTTCAGAATAGATGTTGAACTCTCCGCCAGGCTTGTAAGTTCCTAAATCAGAGAACACGAACTGCGTTCCCTTTTGTGCATCGAACTTTTGGTAATAGTCATTCAAGAGTTTCGCACAATGGCTTGCCTTGTTGTCTATATGGTCTGAGTACCCATTTTCATCTATCATACATAAATCAAGGCTCATCTTCCGGGCATAATCGGCAGTTAAGAATTAAGGGAAATAGCGGGATATGCAATGGATGTAACTATTTGGAATAGTATCATTTAGGCTTTCTTGCTATTTTGAGGGTAAGCGAAAACGAGCATAAAACGGCAGGAGTTCCGTTACCAAATCGTAACCCATCGAAGAAAGAGCAAAGAGGGGTTACGAATTGAAGCTAAACAACTGCTCCACAGTTTTTTATTCATCATCTTTCATCGTTCTGCATCGCTCAGAAGCACCTGTTTCACTGTACCTTTGCAAGCAAAGGGAATTGAGAAAAACGACAGAAAAATGAAAGAAAACAAACTGAAAGTATCATTCTTCATTCAGGCAAGACGAACCAACAAGAAAGGACTTGTGCCTATCATCGGGCGCATCTCCGTAGGCAGAACCCATTCGGGGTTCTCCACCAAGTGTAAGACTCCGCTCGCCCTATGGGATAGCCGTAAGCAACGACTCACTGGCAAGAGTGCTATGGCGGTGTCCGTCAATCAGAAACTCGGTGAATGCACCGCACTCATCCACGCACGCTTTCACGAACTCAGTGAAAGAGAAGAATCCTTTACCGCCACCGATGTGAGGGATGCTTATCAGGGGCAAATCCACCGTCAAGCCCTGCTTTTGCAGAGTTTTGAGGAATATCTCAGACAGACAAAGGAACGCATAGGCATTGATAGAGCCTTGAAGACATTCAAGCTCCGTACCTATCAGCTATCCCTGCTCCGTGAGTATCTGCAGAAGAAGTATAAAGTAAGCGACATTCCCCTTTCACAATTAGACAAAGCCTTTATTGAGGGTTTCGAGTACTACCTCTCCATTGACCGAAAACTGAAACGTAGCAGCGTGTCAAGTGCTCTATCCACCTTGAAGAGCATCGTCCGCATGGCGGTGAAGAAAGGCGTGCTGGACTTCTACCCGTTCTTGGGCTACAGTTATGAACGTCCCAAAGGTGAGCCGAGAAGCATCTCACAAGACCAGCTGCAACGCATCATTGACTTGGAGATAGAATGGGAGAACTACCGTATTGTCCGTGATTTGTTCGTATTCTCCTGCTTTTCAGGCTTGGCAATCTCAGACGTGCGCAATCTCAGAGAGGAAAACATTGTCTTGGAAGAAGGTGAACTCTGCATCAAGGGCAAGCGAATGAAAACCAAGACCCCGTATCGTGTACAGGTGCTTCCACCTGCTTGGGCGATAATGGAGCGGTACAGAGGTAAGCGTGCTGGTTTTGTCTTTGATGTACCGACTAACGACATCATCCACAACGGCATGCACTACATACAGAGAAGTATCGGTATGAAAAGCCCGCTAACCTTTCACATGGCTCGCCACACCTTTGCATCGCTCATCACGCTCTCAGCAGGAGTGCCTATTGAAACGGTGAGCCGTATGCTCGGACACACCAACCTGAGAACTACACAAGTATATGCAGCTGTTTCCTCCGAGAGAATCCATCGAGAGATGCAAAAAGTGCAGCAACGCATACAAGATACATTCACCTTGAAGCTTTGATATTATGGCACGAAGTACATTCAAAACACTATTCTATATCAATCGGTCCAAAGAGAAGAAGAACGGCAAATGTCCGATTATGGGGCGCATCACTATAGACGGAAAGCAGGTGCAATACAGCACGGGCAAGGAGATTGCTCCCGAACTTTGGGATAGTCGTAAGGGAAGATGCAAGGGAACGGGCGAAGAGATAAAGGAAATCAACCGCTATCTCCAAGCCAAAGAGGAACAAGCCAAAGCGAAGTATCAAGAATTAGTCTGGCAGCGTGGCTATATCACAGCCGAGCTACTGAAATGTGAACTCATGGAAGAGGACAAGCCCAAAGGTTTTCTTTTGGAGGAAGCCCGACTTTTTATTGAAGAAAAGCATCCCTGTGTGGAGGTAACGGTTGCCAAGCCGACCTTTGCCAACTACATCTATGCCACACAACTCATAGAGGCTTATCTGCGTGAACGATTGGGTCTGGAGGATATTCGCTACTCCCAATTGGATTATGGCTTTATCGAAGGTATGGACTTCTATCTCAAATCTGAGCGCAGCCTTTCCCTTGCCACTATTCAGATTGTGGTCATCTTCCTAAGAAAGCTCATCGGCATTGGGCAGCAAAAGAAGTATATCCGCATCGACCCCTTTGTGGACTATAAGGCAGAACTGCCACATCGCACACGCAGGTATCTCACTACGGAGGAATTGCAGAGGGTTCTGCAAACACCCATCATTGACAGGCAGTTCGAACGGGCAAGGCAGCTCTTTCTTTTCTGTGCCTTTACTGGTCTGGCACGTGTGGACATGCAACGGCTCAGGCTAAAGCATATCATCCGTAATGCAGACGGCACGGAGGAAATCCGTATCAAAAGGCAGAAAACGGACGTAGAAGCTATCATTCCACTTTTGCCTATTGCCAAGCAAATCCTTTCACTCTATATCAAAGACAAGAAAGTAGACGACTTGATATTCCCTAACCTAACCACCCGCAAGGCGTCTTTAGCTTGTGTGAACATTGGTCAGATATGCCGAATAGAGAAAGGTTTGACCTTTCATATGGCTCGCCATACATTTTCAACCACAATTTGCCTATCCAACGGGATCTCAATGGAAACGCTCAGCAAGATGCTCGGACACAGCAATATTGACACAACACAAATCTACGGGAAGATAACCGATCACAAGATACAAGAGGATATGACTGCACTCACTGACAGAGAGCATTCTGCCTTTGAGGGTTATTGTGAGTCAATAGCACAGCAAGATAAAACGCAATCTGAACCTTTATAGGTGAACTTTCCTCAAAGACCTGAAGCCGTAATCGGTCGGGCAAAGGTATGGCGGTTGCCTTGATTGCTTGCAAGGTCAAGTCCTGCGGATGGAGTGAAAAATCTCCACCGCAGGGCTTTTCTCTGTACTTTGGGACTATCATACTTGCAAAAACTCGATTGTTAGTGCGGTCGTATTTTTCGCTCCAACCTTGCAGCAATAGGCTAACCGCCAAAAGAATAAGCCCGAACGAATACGGCATACTCAGGCTCTTTGGACGCAAGAAGCGACAAAACAAATACTCCACCAATCAATCAAGCCAAAGAGTGTGCTCTCGCTCTGACAATTGAGAGAGAGGTCGAAGCAATCGAACACTCGAGAGTGATCTGATTTTATTTTCGCTAGTACGGAACGAACCAGCGCCTCATCTCATTACCGCAATAGCCTAGGCTTTTGTATTCACCATTTCCCTTGTTTCCTAACTATTTCCTTATTCTTCCTCACTCTTTCTTTTTCCGCTTTAGAGGGGTTACTTTTGCATCCGACAAGAAGGGCAATCGACAGAAAAACTGCTCGTTTGCTGAGTATTAACAACGTAATCAACAACAATGCAATGAAACTTATCATCATCGACCGCAAGGCATGGGAGCAGCACTGCTCCTCCTTTGCAGATTTCATCCACCGTATCGAACGGCTTATCGGGTGTCCTCCCGAAACGGAAGAATGGCTTGACAATGAAGCCGTATGCCGTAGGCTCGGAATCAGCAAGCGCACCCTGCAACACTATCGGGATACGGGTAAAATACCGTTCTCTATGGTCGGGCATAAGTGCTACTATAAAGAGAGCGACATCACTGAGATACTGAATGCTCAGAAAGACTGAACCCAAGCACCTAATGAACTATGTCAGAGAACGAAATTATTACACAGCAAGACCCTCAAATGCAGATGTTTGCACAACTTATGGAGGGTGTCTTGAAGAAGCTGGAGCGTTATTGCGCTACTGCACGTCCTATGTTGGGCGGAGAGGTTTACCTTACAAGTGAGGAAGTCTGCAAGCTGTTACGTCTGAGCAGTCGCACGCTCCAAGAGTACCGAGACAGTGGAACAATAGCTTATCACAAAATCGGAGGCAAGATACTCTACAAACAGAGCGATATACAAGCTATGCTTGAAAGGTGCTATAATCCTATATATAAGAGAAATAAGTAATTGAACAGCGGGGTAAAAGAAGTGAGTTGAGATATGGTTTAGCGGATACTCATTTGAACTCGGGTGCGCTGACGTCAGGGGCATACAATCTCTCGGGGAGTGTCAATTCTTCCATCGGACTGCGTGCTTTTGTCCCTCTTTGGGGATGATTGACTTCATCGGTGCGTTTTCAGCGTTTAATCTGAGCTTACAAATACCTACGGTCAAATGAGTAAGCCATAGGGGATTTCGGTTAAGAGTTGGGTAAGTCAAGATTTGGTCTGGTCAAGAAGTGGGTTTTAACTCAAGTCAAAATTGACCAAAGTCAAAATTGAGTTGAGTCAAAATTGAGTTGAGTCAAAACCTAACTCTTGAGCTAAGTCAATTTTGAGTTGAGTCAAAACTGAGCCAAGTCAAAACTGAGTCAAATCTTAACCAGATTCAAAACTTAGCTCAGAAAGTCAAAAGCTAATTTCCAATCGCCCCTAAGTGGGTGGCATCAATTCTTGATATTGGCAAGGTGTGTCTTTGTAACACAAACCGCAGTTTGTAGCACAAAGACCCTTGCCCCGAAGGGGAGATGAATTACTCCAAAGTCGTAATTAGAAAACAAATAGATATGGATAAGAAAGAGGAGCATCGTTCTGAACGAAAAGCGGCAGAAAAACCTCGCTGGGACAACTGGCATGTACGCTTGCCTGACCCGAAAGACCAGCGACGGGCGATTGAGTTGTTCCATAAATCAGGGGCGGAAACGAAGTCCGACTTCGTGCGGGCAAGGATATTGGGAGAGCATTTCAAGGTGATAACGGTAGATAAGTCTGCCGTGGAGTACTATCGTAAGCTCTCCGAATTGACTGCCCAGATACATAAGATAGGCGTGCTGTATAACCAAGCTGTACGAGCCATCAACAGCTATCATAGCGTGAAGACAGCTCAGATACTGCTTGAGAAACTGGAGCAACTATCAGCTCAGATTATTGCTTTGCAGGAGCAGGCTGTCTCTCTGACCATTGATTACCGCAAGTAATGATTGCCAAGATTTCAGCAACGGAGAACCTCGGAGGTGCACTCGGCTACAACTTCAAGAAGGTGAATAAGAAGGAAGCGACACTTCTGCTGGCACATGGCTTGTACCAAAACAGAGCGGGCGAATATACGATGTCGGAGGTGCTTGCAGATATGCAGGCATTGATACCCGAAAAGTGTCGAACAAAGAAAACGGTCTTCCATTGCTCGCTCAATCCCCATCCAGACGAGAAGCTGTCCGATGAAACGCTCTCGCAGATAGCTAAGGAGTATATGGAGGCTCTAGGCTATGGCAAGCAACCCTACATTGTGTTTGTTCAAGCACAATGATATCGCCCGTGAGCATATCCACATCGTATCGCTAAGGGTAGACGGTGATGGTCGAAAGATCAATGATAAGTTTGAAGGTAGACGAAGCAAGAAAATTACGGATGCGCTGGAGAAAAAGTACCATCTAATTCCCAGCACAGAGATTACAGATAAATAGCTACAAGAGCTCTCAAAGGTGGATATGGCAAAAGGAAATATCAAAGAGCAGGTAGCATCTATAGCTCGTTCTGTTCTGAAGCATTACCGCTTCTGTTCGCTGATTACGTTTCTATTGACCGAATGAAGGATAGTGGTTGATACTGCTGGAGTTACTTCCTTTTTTTTGCCGAATATGCCTAAGAAACCTTTTCGTTTTGGCTTTTTGGACTGTTCCTGCACACTTTTCTGTACAATAACCGGAATTTGATTGGCTATCTTCTTGTTAATAGATTGTTGTTCATCCATTAACCGGACTATCTGGAACATCTGTCGTTCCTTATCCTCTAAAAGACTGCGCACACTATCGATGCGCTCTGCTGGATAGGTGGCCTTGAAACGGCAGAGCATACTGTCCATTGCCATACGCCGTGCATGGTAATGCTCGATATCTTTATCGTTCCATTCCAGTATTGTTTCACCCAATAGAGAAAATTTTATCATTTGAATATTGATATTGTTTATTTCTTTTCGGAGCTCGTCTATTTTTTTATTGCCAAGTTCTAATGCTTCTATCTCCTGCCATTCATAGAGGCTATTATATGCCATACATCCGATAAGAATGGAGATAAGTATATATCCCAACCGTATTGCCTTATAGAAATTTCCTGACCGCTCCATTATTTTAATGACATTGATTTTTGGAACATGAATAAAAGTTTATCTTTTTCGTTCATGCGGATATTATCAGAATAACCGTCTTTTGTTATTTGATACCCACATGGCTTAACCATAAAAATGCCTAAGCCCTTAGTGTACGAACTTACTTCTGAGGCATAGTCTTTACTTGTATTTAATGGAACTTTCCCTTTAATATGACACCACTCATTATTACAACTGATGTCTTCAATCTCAGACATCAGTTTTTGCAAATCTGTAATAGCTTTGGAACTCGCTACTTGGGGTATCTGCAACTCAAAACAGAGCATCGGTTCGAGAATGTCCACACCTGACTGTTGCAAAGCCAGCCTGAAGACATAAGGGGTCAGCTGTCTGAAATCAGCAGGTGTACTTACCGGGCTATAATACTCGGCTTGAGTAAAAGTTACTTTCAGATCTGTCACTTCCCATCCATGTAAACCAGATTGGCAAGACATACGAATCCCTTCAAAAACGGCATTTTGAAAAGAATGGTTCAGATAACCATAGGAGATGTCACTTTCGATTTGCAACCCTGCCCCTAACGGTAAGGGTTCAAGAGTCAGCCCTATTGTGGCCCAGTAAGGGTTGGGTGGTACTTCGATCTGAATAATCTTATTGACCTTTTTTATAGGTCGTTCTTTGTAGATAGTCTTGATCTCATCAAAATGGACCTTTACGGAAAATCGTTCTTCCAGCAATGTCTGTATGATTTCCTTTTGGGTCAAACCATATAACGAGATTTCCAATTCATCACTATATGAGTTTATGGAAAAGGACAAAGACGGGTCTTCAATCCACAATGTATTCAGAGCGGATATCACCTTGCTTCTCTCTTCGGGCTTATTTGGCCGGACGGAGGATTTGAGAGCGGGATGCTGATGAGATAATCCTTGAATCAAACAAGGTTTAGCACCTAAATAATCTCCGATTCGAAAATCTTCTATATCTTCTACAATCGCGATATCATTGGCACCCACTTCATCAACATTTATCTCTCTGCCCTGATAAATAGTCTTTAGATTTTTAATCTTGATGAATTTTTCCGAATCGTTGATTCTTACAACGTCTCGAAGTCTCAGACTTCCGTCAATTATTTTAAGAAAACTTCTTTTATGCCCTTTGGGGTCATGCTCTATCTTATAGAGATAAGCTGAAAGTCTGTTTGAGACTGATGCCGGAGGAAGTATAAAAGAAGAAATGGCGTCCAACAACTCATTGATACCGATATTGAACATTGCTGATCCATGTAGCACCGGATAGACTTTGGCTTTTGCCACAAGAGCGATTATCGTATTCCAATAATCAGCCGGTGAAATTTCGCTATCCGCCAAATATCGTTCTAATATATCGTCGTCATGGTTGCATACAAATTCTTTGTATTCTTCCTTTATATATGTTTGGGAGCAAACCGGATAAACCGATCCATCGACAACAGTTTGCATAAACAGGACATCTTGCGACAGATTTGTTTTTATATCCATATACAAACGCTCCAAATTCACACCGGCACGGTCAATCTTATTGATAAATATAATTGTCGGGATTTGCAGCTTTTGTAAAGTACTGAACAGCAACTTTGTCTGCGCTTGTATGCCTTCCTTTGCGGATAAGATGAGGACTGCTCCATCAAGCATTTTGAATGTCCGCTCCACTTCCGCAATAAAATCCATGTGTCCCGGAGTGTCAATGATATTGCATTTCACTCCATTCCAGATAATAGATGTCGTAGAAGCCCGGACAGTAATTCCTCTACGTTTCTCTATATCCATAGAGTCCGTTATGGTGTCACCATTATCCACACGGCCGCACTTTTCCGTTGCTCCACTGGCAAACAGCAGATTCTCGGTTACGGAAGTTTTTCCTGCATCAATGTGAGCAAGAATTCCTAAATTTATAATATTCATTTGGATTAAGCAATAATATACTACAGTAGATGCATTGTCGAAACGCACCTTTTAATACCTCCTCGTAGCATATGAGAACTACAGGATTACTAACTCGTATTAATATGTATATTATTACTGCCGCATAACGATTACAAAATTACACAAAAAAATATATCTAACAAAAGTGGGAGGATTTTTTAACTTTTTACCATAGACATTTTATTAGGGAAGCGTAGGTTCAACTGGCAAGTACAAATAAGTAGAAATGTTTGAACAACACCGTTTTAGGAAGTTGAAAAATCAAGTTTCTCTCTCGGTATAGCGTTTATTTTGGCCAATATCTTCTTTAGTTTAGCATTTGTGTATTTCCCATTCGTGTTCTATTTAGCTCCTTATTATGAGTATGTAGCAAGTTACTTATCAAATTCAGCCTCTTTGATAAGCTGATGTGTACTTTTTAATTGCTTTCCCATGTCACAAATATAGTTCATATTTGTGACATGGCAAAATGTTAAGCAACCCGCTCTTGCCTCGGCACCTTCCAGTGTCAAGTGCAACACAGTTACAAATGTAGGGAAAAAACTTCGTAGGGAGTTAGCTCATTCCATTTAAATCTTTTGACCCACCTCTGGAACTACCTCCAAGGGAGGGTACTTTTGTACGCTTCGTTTTGCGCTTACTACTGGAAATCGCACTTGACGTTCATAGTTTTACCCTTTTTATGCAGTGAAATTTGAATCTATGAACTCGAAATCTAGCATACCATCTTGAGTAGATTTTATATCTTTGCAGATATTGAATAGAGAGTTCTTTGAAGCACTGCAGAATGAAGATAGGAAAAGAAACTTGCTCGTTTCCAACTCGTAACCCTTTTGCCCTACACTCTTTCCTGCTCTATTGATTATCTGAAAGATACAAGTTTCTTGAACCTTTTGCGGGCGTAGTCAGTTGCAATGAGCATCTTTGCCTTTTCCTCGCTCTCGCTGAGTGGTTCGCGCCCGAGCAACGTGGCATTACCCGTCTTGGCGAACTCCATCAGTTTGCCGATAAATTCTTCCTGCTCTGGCGTGGGCGGTATGTTGTGCAATATCTCGTTTTTCTCTGGTCGGTCGATACCGATGTCCTTTGCCGTGCGAAAATCGCAAATCTCCGCATAAAAGGCAGCCAGCTCTGGCACCTTGATAAATGTTCTGAACCGTTCCTTCTGAATGATGTCGTTCGTGATGGAGAACTCGTAGTCAGTCGATTTCTTGGCAAAAACGGCTGCCCAAGCATCAAAACTGTTGATACCCTGCTTCTCCAAAGCCTGCGGGCGCAGATACTTGAACAGAAGATACAGTTCCGTCAGACTATTGGAAATGGTCGTTCCTGAAAGGAAAGTGGCTCCCAAATCCTTGCCCGAACGCTCCTGTATGGTGCGGATGGCAAAGAGCATGTTTAAGGCACGCTGTGAACCATCAGGATTGCCCAAGCCTGAAACCCTGTCGTGACGGGTGTTGAACATCAGGTTCTTGAATTGGTGGCTCTCATCCACGAACAAATGGTCGATACCCATCATCTTGAAATCTACGGCATCGTCTTTACGCTCGGCGATGCTGTCCTGTATATTCTGCAACTTGGCTTCAAGGGTCTGTTTGCGCTTCTCCAATCCTTTGAGCATCCCACGGGAAATCTCCGCTCCTTGCATACGCAGGACTTCAAGGTTTTCTTCCACAGAGTCCTTCTCCTTCTGCAAAATAGCCTCCTGTATTTCCAAGGCTTGCGGTATCATGCCGAACTGCTCGTGCGTGAGGATGATGCAGTCCCAGTCGTTGTTCTTGATGTCGTTAAAAATACGCTGGCGGTTCTGCTTATTAAAATCGTTCTTACCCGGATAGAGCACCTTGGCATTGGGATACGCTTTCCTAAAGGCGTCGGCAATGTCGAATACGTTTGCCTTCAGACCGATAATCATCGGCTTGTTTGCCAGTCCCAATCGCTTCATCTCGTAGGCAGCCGTACACATGATGAGCGTTTTGCCCGCTCCCACCTCGTGGTCGCAGATTCCGCCGCCGTTGGTTTTGAGCATCCACACGGCATCCTTCTGGCTCTTGTAGAGGTCGGCAATACCCAACCGTTTGAGGTCAAGGTCGGGAAACGTCTGGTGCGTTCCGTCAAAGTTTGGTCGTACAAAACAGTTGAAAAGGCGGTTGTACCTGTCGGATAACTGCTGCTTGAACGTGCCTGGTGTCCGTCCGAGCCAATCGACAAAGCCCTGTCTGATTTCCTCAATCTTGGCATTTGCCATCTGTATGGTATGTCCGTCCCTTACTTTAATGGTCTTGGCCTCTCCCGTAACCTTGTCCGTCACCTCCTTGCTCTTGTTGATGTCGGGAATGGTGTTGTGCAGGGCGTGCTTCAGAAGATTGATGCCGTCATAGCGGCGGAACTCACCCTGTACGGCATACTTGTGCCAGATATTGGCATTCTTTCGGTCGCAGACAATGCTATACTCATCCATATTGGAGTGATATGACACGCCTATCTCCGTCCCAAAGAACTCTGAGGCAAACCTACCATAGACTTTGGCAGGTATCCAACGTTCACCGAGATTGAAGTCAAGGTCTGCAAAAGGAATGGGTGTTGGCGTGTCTGCACGCAGCGCAGCAAGGCTCTGCTTTGCTTCTTCGTGGTCGGGATGGTCCAATAGCCATGACTCGATACGCTCCGCCTTTTCTATTACATTGCCCGAAATGAACTTGTCCGCCACCTCGTAGGCATTCGCTTCGGGGTTGAAATAGATGCGGCCTTCTAAGGAAGAAATAATGTCGCTTTCCTCCATATCAGGTAAAAGCGAACTCATGTAGTCAAGTTCGACTGTACCATACTTGTTGAGCGATGCACCCAGTGCCTCCATCGGGTCTGCGGCAACGGTCAGCTCTGTGGTAGAAAAAACCGTTGGATGGTCAAAGATGTCCGCCTTGACGTACCTGCCGTTTTCGGAGCGTTCCAAAAAGAGCATTTCCACGCCTGTAGCATCCATCTTGATGATGTCTGTGTTCGTCTTCTGATTAAAGTAGCCCCAACGTGCAACATAGTGATCATACAGGTGATTGAGCCTGCTTCGATCTTCCCTATCTTCTGCATGGTTCTCTGCCTCGTAGTCATAGAGACGATGGTAGCACTCCCGTATCTCGATATAGCTTTTTAGTCGGGAAAGCTGGGCATACGGCAAGTCCATCGGATTAAAGGTTGGATGTCGCTTTAAGTCAGAAAGAAACCCCACCTGACCTTTCTGCACGACAATGGAACCATCTCTTAGGTGAGAGTCCGGCAATGATAGAAAAGGGCGTGGTGAAGCATCGAACTCCTTTTTTACCTCCGCTATCGGTTGTGCTTTGCCCTCTTCGGCTTCATTCATGAAATCAAAGAGAGACGGTTCACGATATGACTGAGAGGAAGTCTTCTTGCTGCTTCTGCCCTTGAGTCTGTGCTGCGTTGCAGTTGTTGGCTGTTTCTCCTTATTCTCGTTTCTTCCTTTATTTCCTGTCTGCTTCTGTTCCTTGAAAGACTGTATCTGTGGATTGGGGGTTTCCTTAATCTCGCTATTCACGCGCGTTACTTCCTGCGTCCAGAGATTGTATTCCTCCGGAGCGAATAGTGAAGGCTGCTCCGTTTCCTGTCGCTCGTCCATGCTGTCCATCACCGGGTGGTGGTCATCATCAAAATAGACAGTCTGCCCGTTCATCTCCCGTGGAGCTTCCACATCGGTGCGGATTTCTTTCACTTCCTGCTCATATTGGCGGTGAAGGTTAAGCACAGGTACTCCCTCTGGGGCTGATTCTTCAATAGTAGAGCCTGCCTCTTGTATCTGTACTGTCTGCTCACCGCCCGTTTTATCAACTTGCTCACTGATTTTTTCAACTTGAACTTCCTCTTTGGGTTCTTCCGTGGAAAGGTTATCTTCCATTGTCGAAGTCTGAACTTCGGGTGCAGCCTTTTCCTTGATTTCCTCTGTCACCACTTCTTCTTTGGTATATTGTCCCCTAACGATTTCTTCCAGTTCGGCTATCTCGTGCAATTTCTTAGGAGAGAAGTACAGGTCGCGCTCGATGCCCAGCCCATGAATCTTCACTTCCTCCATCTCGTCAAGCGACATATTGCCCAACTCCCAGCCGTAGCCCATCGTGACAGCACCGAAACCAATGCGAGTTTTAGGGTCATATTCTAAGAGATAAGCCGTGTAAGCTCCCATCGGGAAGAAATAACGTGCGTAGGCGACCTTATCACCAATAAGTTCCTTTTCCGTACTGTAAAGTTTAGGTAGTTGCTTCCTGATACTGTCGGGCATCAAATTATAGGCATTCTCCGCCTCCTTGTCCGTTTTTGGGTCCTCTTTGGGCAAATCAACCGTTATCCCTAACTTATGCAGTTGCTTCTCGGCTTCTTTCTGCCGTTCCTCCTCCGTCATAGGTATGCCTGTTTCATAGAGTTTGCGGTCAAAGCGTTGCTCAACTTCCAAGGAGAGCTGTGTCCTGATACTCTCCGCCATATATCAATGCTGCCATCAAAGCGATACTCCCATGCAGGCTTGCCGTATGGGTCTTTGCCCATTATGCGTTCTGTGGCTATGATACGGTGGGCAATGTCTTTCCAATCTCCTGCAAAAAGTGAGTTGTGCTTGAAGACGACAGAAGAGCCTTCTTCTTTGGGAACGGAAACGGTTTCTACGAACTGCTGCTCAATCCCCTCGCTGATTTCTTTACCTGTCTGCTTCTGCAAGACGATGAGGTCACTGCCCATGTCCGTTCCTGCATTGTCTGAAAACATACCCGATGGCAGGCGTAAAGCAGAGATTAGTCGGCTGTTCTGCATCAGATAACGGCGGATGGCTTCATTGCGGGGACTGTCCAATACACCTTGCGAGGTAATAAACGCAAGAAGTCCGCCTTCCTTGATGCAGTCCAATCCCTTTACAAAGAAGTAATTGTGGATGGCTCGTGTGGACTCACGTTTAAGAGTGTCCTTGCCTTTGCTGTACTCACGGTCATAGA
>CAMPYJ010000055.1 GCA_946998205.1 uncultured Prevotella sp.
TACTACCTTCTAATTTTGAATTTTTTAATACCTTAGCGGTGTGGTTGATTGTGTTAGCGGCAATCCCATTAGTTTGGTCGAGTGGCTGTTTTCTTATCATAATTATCTATTTTTTTACTATAAAGGTACAAAAAACAGCGCACCTGACCAACTTTTATTATTAGTACTTATTTTGTTGATTTTCATAAAGTTAGATTAAAATTTGAGCCTGTTATACCACACGAATATCAATAGCTAAATACCATACGATTATGGTAGCATTTTTAGAAAAGAACAGCTTTCTCTGTGTTACCGGTGTGCTATAAAATAATGATATTTAGAATAAGAACCAAGACTTTTTAAATGAAAGAGCCGTGGATTTGAGGATGGAAAAATGGCATGGCGTTTGCATGTTTGTCATAAATCATTTATCTTAGCAAAAAATTCAAGAAGTAAATTATTTATGGAAGTAAAAGAGTTAGAAAAACTAATTAGAGAAAAGGAAGGTTCGTTGTCATTGGCTTTCCCTGCCCTGATGCGCAAAGTATATGTATGGATGACATTGGCTTTGGTCATCACTGGCATAACGGCATACGGAGTGGCATCATCGCCCAATATCATGATGTGGCTGGTACAGAAGCCTGCCATTTTGTGGGGACTGATTATTGCTGAACTGGCATTAGTGTTAACGGTATCCGCAGCCATCAACCGACTCTCGCTGACGACAGCCACCCTGTTGTTTGTGCTTTATTCGGTACTCAATGGTGTCACCTTGTCACTCATCTTTATGGCGTACACCCTTACATCGATAGCCAGTGTGTTCTTCATCACGGCAGGTACTTTTGGAGTCATGGCAGCCTATGGATATTTTACCAAGCGTGATCTTACCTCATTAGGAAAGTTATTGCTCATGGCACTGATTGGGCTTATCATTGCCAGCGTGGTAAATATCTTCTTCGTAAAGAGTAGTGGCTTTGACTTGATTGTAAGTTACATCGGTGTTTTGATATTCGTAGGACTGACCGCCTATGACACTCAGAAGATTAAGCAAATGCTTGCCCTACAAACAGACATGGGCGAGGGCGCACAGAAGATTGCACTCATGGGTGCACTGTCATTGTACCTTGATTTTATCAACCTGTTCTTGTATTTGCTGAGGATTTTTGGAAAGAGAGACTAAGGCATAAGAATTACGGGAAGCGAGCAGCATTCCTCAAAACATACCTGCTACAACCTACCGAATTCTTGTCAATGGCAGGTGTTTCTTATTATGCACAAAGACGGTAAAAACTTTCAGCGTGAACACTATTGGCGTCTATTTGTGAATAGTGACAGCGAGGAGAATCGTGCAGAATCATTCTCCTCGCTGTACCGCCTTTTTGTAAACGAACTAATGGCATATGGGCGAGGTCTTGGTTTTGAAACTGTTAGTTGTGAGGATGGCGTTCACGATGTATTTTGTACTCTTTACTCACACCGCAAACGACTGAAAGACGTTACCAACATTACAGCTTACTTATTCAAGTCGTTTAGGAACACTTTACTGAACACCTATAAGCAGAAAGCACACATAAGCGACATGGAGACTACCCAAATACACTTTTCCACAGAGGTAAGCGTTACGGACACATTGATAAGCGAGGAGCAACGCCAATACGTGTCAAAAACGGTTGCCAAGCTATTAGAAGGACTTACCGACCGGCAGCGCGAAGCCATTTACCTGCGCTACATGCACGGCATGGACTATCATGATATTGCCCTACTGATGAACATGCATCCCGATTCCGTACGAAAAATTGTGTATAGAGCCATGACTACATTACGTGAAAAGGGCAAACAGCTGCACAATCCGCTGCTGTCCGCCCTCATTACCTATTGGCTTGCCACATCGTAAGCAAGCCCTACAACAATCCCCTTAAAGATACCTACAGGCAATCCTGCCATCAGGCTGCCATAAAATTGTCTAAAGCTTGATTGACCCCCTAAGCCTCATATCTGCCGAGGAAGCCCCAACTAAAATATCAAATTTTCCGTGTTCCAACACCCATGCATGACGCTTGGGATGGTAATACTTAAATGCGTCATCTCGCAAAAGCATTTCCACATGCCTGGTCTCACCAGCCTTCAGGAAGACCTTGGCAAAATTCTTTAGCTCCTTGTAAGGTCTGTCAACCATAGCAACGGGGTCGTGCACATACAATTGTACCACTTCAGCTCCGTCTTGTCTTCCCGTATTGGTAATATCAAAAGCAACCTTTACCATTCCTTTTTTCTTGTCTGTAACAACTAAGCTCAGATTGTCGTAAGCAAACGTCGTGTAAGACAATCCGTGTCCAAAGGCAAACAAAGGTTTGATGCCCTTGCGCTCATATCCGCGGTATCCTACATAAATACCTTCTCGATAAAACACCTTACGCAACATTCGCGTTTCATCGTAATTGCCACAGGCAGGAGAATCCTCCCATTTACGCTCCATGGTAAACGGCAACTTAGCAGAGGGGTTCACCTTACCGCTAAGAATCTGTCCCAAAGCTGTACCTCCCTCTTGTCCAGGATATAGCATGTGCAAAAGTGCAGGCACCTTGTCTATCCATGCAGACATATCCATGGCACCTCCACCATGCATTGCCACAATGGTACGAGGGTTGGCTTTGATGAGAGCCTGAATAAGTGCATCCTGTCCATACGGCAATTCAAAAGACCTATCAGTCCCTTCAAACTCCAAGCTGGCATCCAGTCCACCACAGAAGACCACACAATCTGCCTTCCGTGCCAAGTCCAAGGCTTCAGAATAGTCAACTGCATGCGCATAATCCCACCCCATCCTTATCTCGGCTGGGTGACAGTTGCGATTCCAATAAGTGAGGCACACTGTATGCTTTCGTCCTTTTTGCGAAGGAATCTTTACCCATTGGTTGGCAAACGTCTGACTATGCCTCTTGTCTATGACAGTGCTGCCATCAACATCCAACCTATAACCTCCTTGTGCATCAACAAAAATAAGAATAGAATCGTTGCGTTCTGATGCGATGACTCCTTTCCACTCTACCTGATAGGCAGCACCTAAAGACCTTACCGCTGAGGCACCTTCCTCCCACCTGAAGTCAATCTGTTTGTCTATTTGGTTTATAGAATGGGTACCAGTCGATACTTTACCTGAATCAACCAACGACACATAGCACGCCTGTAAGCCACGCTTTCCTTGAGATGTTGTAAACACGCTATTGCTAAACAATCTACGTTTGTATGCGTTGGATACTCCTTCATGGTATGACACCTGTGCTTGTGGAAAAGCTTTTTTGATACCTTCCAAATCAGTCACCACATACCAAGGGTTAACCTTAGAACTTCCACCACCACCATACGAGCAACCTTTCACATCGTAACAATTGTCTGACACGACATTAGGGTTGGCATTAGGTCCAATCACAGCAATAGAACTTGGTGACTTGAGTGGCAAAATTCCTTCGTTGTTCTTGAGCAAGATAATTCCCTCACATGCCTCTTCGTAAGCAGTTTGGTTAGCCTCATCATTATAAGTAGGTACGGAAACATCTCTACTCACTGGCTTGTCAAACAAACCCAATCTGAAACAAGGCAGTAGAATGTGGGTAACCATAGAATCTATTTCACTCGTCTTTATCGCACCAGACTTTATTAACGGAAGCAGTTGTCGTTGGTTGAGGTAATCGAACGTTCCCAGTTCCATGTCCAATCCAGCCCGAACAGATTCCAATGTGCTGTGAGTGGCACCCCAATCCGACATAATAGTTCCCTGAAATCCCCACTTACGTCGCAACACGTCTGACATGAGCTGTTTGTTTTGGGCGCAATATACTCCATTGACCAAATTATACCCCATCATGATAGCCCCTACTCCAGCACGCTGTATAGCGGCCTTGAACGGAGGATAGTAGATTTCTTGCAAAGCCCGTTCGGAGACTTCACTACTGACGTGATACCTATCGAACTCTTGGTCGTTCGCCACAAAATGCTTTACTGTTGCCAATATTCCATTTTGCTGAATCCCCTGTATGAAAGGAACTGCCATTTCTGAAGCAAGATAAGGGTCTTCACCCATGTACTCAAAGTTTCGAGAATCTTTGGATGAACGGTAGATATTTACCCCAGGTCCATAAAAGACTTGAATGCCACGTGCTTTCCATTCTTTTGCATAAATGACACCAATGCGATAAGCAAGATCCCTGTTCCACGAAGCTGCCAAGGAAAGCTGACTGGGGAATGCCGTAGCTCGGCCTTTGAGTCCCCATGAGGCAATTCCCAACGGACCATCAGCTGTTTCCAGACATGGAATTCCCAAACGTTCGCATCCTCGATAAAAGAAGTCGCTCTGCAACATATATATTTTTTCGTTCAATGTCATTCGCCCTACCAAGTCATTCACTCGCTCACGTGGAGAGAGTGTTTTCTGTTGAAACGGTAGTGTTTGTGCAGACATACACAATGGAGAAATTAGAGCTACAACAACAATATATAAAGTTTTGCGTAAATAATTCATTTTTCTTTGTTTAATATAGAATGATTGTCATTTATCAATATGATTCTTGGCAAACTGCGCCTCTCTCTGCCATTGCATCATTGGTTCACTGTCACAGCTGCTATGACACTATCCACCATCAGTAGGTAATCACCTTTGGGTTGCATCATTTCATCGCCACCATTCATTGCCCATGTTCGTTCCATGGAGAAAAAGTCTGGTGTCTGAGGTTCCTCTCCTCTAAGCTGCCCTGCCAACATGGCAAAAAAGGCACGCCAACGAGGTGCATAATACTGCTTCAACAGTCCTGCCCACTCCTTGTTGGCATAATCGTGAAGCCTTGTTGTCGCATCCTCGGGTCCCCAGTAAGAAATGAGGGTACGAGCATTCACCAAAGCCTGCCTTTGATCCTGCTTATTCTTCCCATACTGTCTGGCTGCCTGTAACCATTTGCCTAACAAGAAGAACTTATTGGTGGACAGCAAGCTATCCTGCAGGTCAATGAGGTGTAAAAATGTCGAGCTATACCTGTTAAGAGCCAAGGAATCCTTTTCATTGTAGGCATGCACAACTTGGTTATACACATTGCGTGCATTGTTTGCCATTACCTGCCTTGCCAAATCTACCAAGTCATATTCGTATGTTTCTGAGCCTTTGAAATGTACTGCCGCTTTCCTGAACAAGACAAGAGCCTGAAGGAGTTTCTCTGGCTGATACTGCATCTTCTTTGGTCCCCATGTGGAGACACTGCTTACATGCAACGAAGGACGTGCACAAAACACAGACTCGTATGTGCCTTCTCCCTTTACCTCGAACTCACCGTACACCGAATTCGCCAACAACTGCCATGCTCGGTACAAATCATCGTTCCATGTTCCATAACGATACCATATATATTGACGCAGCAGATGGTCGACAGAAGGAACGGTATCGCTCCATGCTGTTTGCAGAGCCAAGTCGTACACAACAGGATTTGTGTGTATGCCTTCGGGCAGGATGCCCAAGCCTTTAAGCCTACCATGCTGCGAGGCTGCCAATGCACGATGCGGTTGTTCTACCAATACAGGCAGTTGTCCGCCCATGTCGGTTTTCCCTCCGAAATGGTTGACACTTCCCCATATCCATGGTGTTTGCCCGAATTCATCTGATTGTTTCCATGATGCGTCTATCTCGCCCGCCAGATTGATTAACAACACATGCTTTTTGTCTAATCCTGCCAATAAGGCTGGGGCTGGATTGTCATTCCAACCTTGCAATACCCATTTGGCGTCTGGAAAATGCGACAACATGCACTTTTGTACTTTCGATGCCGTGGAAGAAAGGTCTACCCCTTTAGCGTTCCCCCCTTCATGAAAAAGGTCTCCCCCAAAGTAACGCAAGTCAGCACCGTAGTACTTTTTCATATTATCATAATAAGCCTTGGCCATACGGTAGAAGAGTTGACTCTGTGGCAACAGAATACTTGGACGCTGAAATCCGTTCCATTTTCCTTGACTCACGACACAAGCCTTGGGATATTTGTCGTGCAAAAAAGAAGGAACAATACCAGGGAAGCCCTGCACGACAGGTTCAATGCCCAACTGACGCATTCGTCGTAGGATTTTGACTTGTAACTTATATCTGTCGTCAATCATCTGCTGACTCATCGGACCACCCCATCCCTCGAGATTGCCCATTAGCCACCAAGCCGTATAACCAGGTCCTGGGATAAAACGTGCGATATCATTGTCACCAAAGTCAAAGGCTCGCAACGTTTCCTGCCAAACCTTTTCCATACCCAAAGGAGCAAGCATTAAATTGATACCGTGAAGAGCCATCCAGTCGAGCTCGCGCTCAAAATCTTTCCACTTATAAAAAGCATAACTGTAGTTATATGTGCAATAGTTGAGCGAGTAGCGATAACGAAAAGGCGTGGATATGCGAATGGGTTTGGCGATAGGCACAACACGCTCTATAGGCTTCCGATTGTCGCCACAATGCGAGATGCTTTGGTGACACACCTGGTTAAGGTAATAGTTGACGGCTACCGATGCTGCAGACAGCGAATTAGCTCTCACAACGACATTGTCTCCTTCCGTAGATAATTCGAAGGTTTCCTTAGGCTCTGGTGGCAACAACTTAAAAATGACATGGTTAGAAAGAGATGGTATTTGGCGATGCACCATCTCATGTACTCCGCTAAAGTCAAGAGCGAGACAAGACGACGCATACCCCAAGACCGACAAAAATCCTAAAAACCTAAGAAATATTTGTAACATAACGATTGCTTATTTAAGGCGTATATCAGCAAATACAGGATAGTGGTCGGATGCAGTAGAAAGGTCGAGCTGCTCACCTTTTACGGACAGCCGCCTTACCACGTGAGTACCTGTTACCGTAATTTTTGCCGCATGTTGCTGTCCAAGAAGTACATAGTCTATCGTCACACCAGGCTGTTCTGGCAGACTACCCGACACATCGCTTACTATCTTGAACTTCTGCATCAGCTCTGGGAATGCAGACTGTTCGGGCTTCCATGTTGGAGAATCATTAAGGTCGCCTATCAAAAAGAGTGGCACGCCAGATTCCCTGGCTTTGCGGTTAATAAGTTCTGCACTTGCCTTTCGGTTCATGGGATTCAGATCCATATGTGTGGCAAACACCGTAAATTTGGGAAACTTCGCCTCAATAAGCATACGAGGCTCATCCCCAGGAAGAGGTGTAAACTGCACATCGTCAACTTTCATGCTGCGCTTTACCAATAAGCCACATCCTATACGTCCTCCATCAAACTTGGCTGCCGACCCAAAAAACAGCTCATAATCGATACCCGTGTACTTGCTTATCTCTTCCAAGAGATAACGTTTGTTGCGATGTACGCAACTACTATCTAGTTCTTGAATAGCCACCACATCGGGAGCCAAAGCTCCTATTACAGAAGCAAAACGGTGCGTGTTCTCATCCGAAAAGGTGGGGGTTCCGTTATTACCTTTGCAGTAGAATGAGTTATAGGTCATGATGCGTATGTCGCCTGACGATTTTACATATTTATAATCGTTTGTTGTTATTTCCGAGCCGTCATCAATCACAACATTTGCATGATTGTTGTCTGCACCGCCACATGCCGAAAGAGTCAAAGCCAAGAGTAAATTGAAAATCATAGTGTGTAATATTGTTTTATAATTCATGTTAAAAAATGGTTAGCATTCACCGCATCTCAACAAAGACATGCGGTGAATATTTGTTACGATTATACGCAAGCGGTTACCAATTTGGATTCTGCGTAAGCTTTCCTCCATAGAGCGTCACCTGGTCTTGCGGAATGGGATAGAGATAGTCACGCCCTTCGTTCCATTTCCTCGGCTTCTTCCTGATGTCATGCACAATGATGTTTCCCCCTTTAGCTCCATGTTCCAACTCTATATTGTCGCCCAGCTTAAGGAACGTAGAAATACCAGAAAGTTCTGGATACATATTTTCTGTTGGCACTTGTTCACCATCGTACACACAAACATCCAGTGCATCACTTTTCCCGTTTCCGTTGAGATCCAGCACGACAAACTTCTTTTCCGGGTCCAGTGCAGGAACATACATTCCTCTGAACTGCTTTTCAAAAGCCTTTCCCTCTTTCCAACGCATCAGATCATCATAGCGAAAACCCTCTCCAAAGAGTTCTATGGTTCGTTCGCGTCTTATCTCTAATATCACGCCTTTGTTGGGTCCATCAACCTGTGGATACCCTGTCTCGGCACTCATCAAGTAGGGGTCTGGATTGGAATTGGCCGCTGCCATTATGAGTGGTGGCATTCCAACCCTTGCCCGCAACTTAGATATCGTGCGGTCCAAATCGGCTTGTGTCAGCGTTCCAAGCTCCGCCTTTGCCTCCGCCAAATTGAGGTACACCTCTGCAGCACGGAATAATATGATATCTGTATGAGCCTTGTTATAACTGTCTTGTCCTCCATCGCTCACCCACTTCGATATTTGATACCCAGTAGTTGCAGAAGCAAAGTTTGGAGAAACCACCGTATTTGACCCTATACGTTTGTGTCCTGGTGCTACAATTGTTTGCGACAATCTTGGATCGCGTCCTTGCATCTCATCGTAGTAATCCAACTCACGGTAATCCTTTTTATCCGTGAAACGAGTCCCATCCATCATCAAATAGCTATCCACTATCTTCTTGTTCATTCCCGGTTTGGCTCCACCTGTAAGAAAATACTGGTTTACGCTGTGTACAATGTTCAGCTTCAAGTTATAGTTTCGCGCCAGTATCACTTCGTCCTTCAATGCATTATCTGCAACGAAAAGCTGGCGATAGGGTTCTGCAGAACCTGTGTGTAATGTATAAGGACTGTCAGATACAAAAGCTTCGGCTGCACTGGCAGCCTCCTTAAGCCAGGTTTCGTAACCAGCTATGCCATGGTATTTACGAAACGTTCCTTCATATAAGAAAATTCTAGACTTTAAAGCCAACGCAGTCCATTTAGTAACCCTGTACGCATTAACAGCATTTGGTAAACTTTCTATGGCACAGTTTATATCCTTGAGGATATTTTCGAGAAGTTCGTCGCGACTCGTTCGTGGAGCGTACAGTCTGTCATCAGTAGACCCTAACTGTGTCTCAAACCAAGGGACAGCCCCAAACCGCTTTAACTTATTAAAATAGAAATACGCACGGAAAAAGCGAGCAACTCCCTCATATTCTTTGCGAGCCGCAGCATCAGGACATTTTGCTACACAGTCCATGAAAGTATTAATATTAACCAAACTGCTCCATGACCAACCACCTCCAGAACTGGGTACGGCACGCGTTCCCATTACTTCATTGGTTAGACTGGTGGGTATGATTAGATCGGCTGTTTCACCATACAAAGCATCTGCACTGGGAAAATCGGCATAAAAGCCATTTGTGAAAGTTGCCAACTCGGAACGATTGTTGAAATAGTTTTCTGCACCAAGGGCATCCATTGGCTCTCTGTCCAACGAGCAACTACATAGAGATGCAAATAACAATGCGACTGTTATATAATTTATTGTTTTCATAGATTATCAGTATTATTAGAATGAAATATCAAGACCAAAAGAATAAGTTTTTGAGAATGGATACACACGTCCATTGGCATCACTTGTCATCTGCTCTGGGTCGAGGTAGTCGTTCTTCAGCTTAGTTGTTGTAAATAAATTTTCTCCACTGAAGTAAACTCTCACCTTGCTCAAGTTCAGTTTCTGGGTTAAAGAGGCGGGAATGGTATATCCTATCGTAAGGTTTTTCAGACGGCAATAAGCCAAGTCTTGCAGATATCTGTCATTTACTCGCTTCATGGCAAACCAACGAGCCTGGTCTGCCCCTGCCCTTGGGAAATAAGCATCTGTATTTGTTGGAGTCCACACCTTTCCTGCAAAATCAGATGGAATGAAAGAACTATAAGATCGTGAATAGAGCCCCCAAAATAGCATATTATTGTCACCAGGATATAGATTTTGCTTGCCAAGCCCTTGCCAAAACATAGAAACATCAAAACCCAGCCATGACAGGTTTGCCGTAAAGCTATAGAGGTATCTTGGCATCCTGTTTCCTATTTTCAACAAATCACCATGATTATCAAGCGTTCCCTTTCCATTGTCAATCTTCTTAGAACCATCAATGTCTGAGAATATCAAATCACCAGCATTGGAGGTGAAACGATTTCCTCCCAAGAAAGTTTGGTCTACATGTCTTTTGGCAACTTCATCATCAGTCTTGTATATGCCTTCTACATGATAGCCCCAAATTTCTCCCCATTCCATACCTTCGTAGTTCTTTCCCAGCGTTTTAGTTTCATTACCAGCAAACTTTACCAACTTAGCCTGACTGTCAGCCAAAGAGGCAGAAATACTATAAACAAAAGGATGCCCTGCAAGATTGAACATATCGCTCCAGCTAAGAGTCAACTCATATCCACGTGTTCTGAGCTGCCCATTGTTCTCCAAAGGAGCATTATATCCATACACAGCTGGCAAGGTTAGCGATGCAGCCAACATTTCTTTGGTTTCGCGTTGGTAAATATCAAGAACACCTGTAAGCCTATTGTTAAAGAAACCTACGTCTATGCCGACATTCTTAGTTACGATAGTTTCCCATGTCAGGCTACCCGAAACGGGAGCATCAAGTTTGGTATAGGCATCGCGCTTATTGTCAAAGATATAGTGGATGTTTTCTGTACCCACTACAGATGCACGACGAATAAACGGGTAATAAGGATTAGCATATCCATCAGTAACCTGATTGCCCAACGAACCAACAGAGCCTCGTATCTTCAGGTTGCTTACCACACTACGCAAAGGACTGAAGAAACGCTCATCACTCATGCGCCAACCGACAGAAACAGAGGGAAAGAACCCCCAACGACTACCTGACAAGAAACGAGATGTACCATCGTATCGCATGTTGACTTCGGCAAGATACTTGCCCAAATAGTCATAGCTTACCCTACCAAAATAGCCTAACAGCGCATACTCATGTCTTCCACCCTTGGCGCCTTTGTTCCCCGATCCGAGTGCCAAATCATTCAATACGTCCGACTGGATACCGTATGATGAAGCCTCTACGTTTTTGTAAAATTCGGTTTCATAGTTCATACCAGCCACTACATTTAAATTATGTGCTCGTAAGAAGGTCTTATGATAAGATGCAAACAAGTCATAAACGGAAACATCCTCGGTTGTACGTATTTCCTTCAGCCGACTGGCGAAAAAGCCCGAGTTGGCAGTAAGCACCACTCCTGGTCGCTCTGAATATTCAAAGTTAGCCTGCCGAAATTGCTTATCTTTTATATATGTACGATAGGTATACTTACCCGTAACGTCGAGCCCTGGCAATATATGCACAGTAGCTCCCATAGAGTACGTGTGTTGGGTTTTCGCTACGTTCGTAAATCCATTACCTGTTCTAAGCATGGCAGCAAATCCGTCTGCGGGCCGATTGCCAGAATTTGGCAGTGTATATACATTTGTACCATCAGGATTTGCAGGACTTATCCAAGGCATGGCATGAAAGGTGAGGTTGCCAATGTTGCCACCATCCTCATAATCATATCCTGGCTGCTTGTATTTAGATTTGAAGAGTAAGGCACTAAACGAAATATCAAGCCACGAAGTTGCAGTTGCATTGAACTTGGCCATCAATGTGCGTGTATGGTATTTATCGGTATTGATAGCATAAATACCCTTACGGTCGTTAGCACTACCACTTACCATATAGTTGTATTTCTTATTACCACCACTGATACTCAAGTTGTTATTCCATGTAGGCTGCTTGTAGTCGAATAGATAATTATACCAATCAAAGTTGCCATAGTAGTGATAGCGACCGTCTTTTCCAGTAACTACCCAAGGACGCTGTTGAACTTCTGTAACATCATCTCGCCGAGCCTTCAATTCAGCATAATCTTCCTGCGTAAAATTAGTATACCCATTGTTATTGGTGGCCATATTAAACTGGTCTACCAGCCGTGCAGCGTCATAACCGCAGGTCATGAAGGATGTCTTTGTGGTTGGTGCCGACCAGCTGTAGCGCCCATTGTAGGTAATATGAACCTGCCCGTCCTTGTTTGACTTTGTTGTTACCAAAATCACCCCGAATCCTGCTCTGGCGCCATAAATGGCAGCCGATGCGGCATCCTTTAGTACTGATATAGACTCTATATCGTTGGGATTGACACGGTCGATATTACCTTCCACACCATCAATAAGCACCAGCGGTGCGCCACTGTTGACAATAGATGTGGCTCCACGTATGTTCATACGTGTTGCTTCTCCTGGTGTACCCGAGGCAAAGGTAATGGTAAGATTGGGTACCTGTCCCTGCAGCATTTGTCCAACACTGTTTACAGGGCGGTCTTTCAGCTCATCTGCCGTCACCGTACTTACAGCACCTATGAGGTTGGCTTTTTTCTTCACACCATAACCTACCACCACCACTTCGGCAATGTCTGCATTATCTTCTGCCAACACGACAGTGATTTTTCCTTTGGGTTTGTTGATTGTCTGAGAATGATAGCCCACATACGACACATCCAGCGCCGTCCCATCCTGCATGTCTATCGTAAAGAAGCCATCTACATTGCTCACCGTGGCTATGTTGTGACCTTTTACTCTGACAGTGGCTCCTACAACAGGTTCACCAGCATTGTCAACCACTTTGCCTGTCACCACATACCCCACGGCCTGTTTTTCGCGGTCATGGCGACCGGCTGGACTTTCTTTTGACACCTTTCGCTGCCCATCCTTATAGAGCGTAACCTGCCTTCCCGTACGCCGATAAGCAATGTTGGTGCTGGCAAAAAGCTGCTGCAACACATCGTCTATCTGCCGGTTGTGGCTGCGAAGCGTTACCTTGTTGCGCAGCTCGCCCCTGACATCGTCGTTGTACACAAAAACATAACCGCCAGAACGCTCAATCTTACTGATGGCGTCAGCAACAGTCATGTTTGCCACATTGAGCGTAACTCTTAAACTTTGGTCATTCATGGCTTCCGCAGGAACGGCCTGCACGCCAGAGAGCGACAGGATGGCTGCAAGAGCCATGACCTTTGCTGACAGCCGGTAAGGCTGAGGCGACAAATTGTGAGACATAGTTTTAAATAGATTCATGTTAGTTTATAAATTTAGGTTAGTGATATTATTAGATTTTCTTGGCATTAAAAGCTATTCACCTCATTGCGTGGACGACTCTCTTTCTGCACGTTTCGAGAACTCTACCTTGCTACCTCGTGTGGTATATGTAGCATGGGTGAGCAAGGCAATGGCATCAAGCACGCTTTCGACACGGTCAGATAGGTACAGCTTACCTGAAATATTCTGCCGCATGGTATGGCTATCAACGGCTGTAAGCGCAATTCCATAATACTTACCCACCTGCTGGAAGGCCTCCGCAATGGGGGTGTTGTCAAACAACAAGTAGTTATCCTTCCAGCTTACATAGGAGCGTACGTCAACATCACGCTTCTCCATGCGGTTGCCAACGAGCCGGACCTGCTCATTTGGTGACATGGCAACCGCTTGCCCGGTAGTCGATTGTACCGTAACCTTTCCTTTAACAAGCACCACCGATGGCGTACTGTCATCATGGTATGCTGACACACCGAAACTCGTACCATGAACCGCCACATTCATGTCCTTTGTGTAAACGGTAAAAGGTCGAGATGGCTGATGCACCACATCAACATAAACCTCGCCATTCACCCTTATATCCCTCGCTGTTCTACCAAAGCGAGTGGGCACCTCCACCTGCGTATTGGCATTCACCCACAATTGTGAACCATCATCCAGCAACATCGTAACATGCTTCCCATAAGGAACGGATATATTACACCTATCACCGCTCAACAGTGGTTTCATCCTGTCTCTTCCATACACGCACCCCTTGCTGACGACTATGGGAGCCGCAGAGGACACGGACACACTTTTACCCCCAACAGTTAGCACGACATCTGTACCCTGCGCTTTGGCAACAAGGTTTTCTTGGTAAGCCTGATCCGCACCCCATCGTCCAAGAGCCAAATAGCCTAATGGAAGAGCCAAAAGCACCAACATGGCTGCAACAGCCACCCAACGATACCATTGCTGCCGCTTATGCTGTTGGGCAATGCTACATTGAATGTTTTGCAGCAAGGTTTCGCCTTCACTGTACACAAAATCGTTAAGGCGTATGCTGTCGGCAACACGTATAGCTTTCTGTATCTCTTGCTCCAACTCAGGATGACTTTGTCTGTACTCCTCCCAATGGGCGCCTAATTCAGAATCGCCCGTGAGACGCCAAATGACAAAGCTGCCATCCTCTGCCAGCAAGAAGTCTTCGTAAGACTTAGGCATTTGTTCTTCAGTATCCATGGTTACTCAAAAATTTAACGGTAAGACAACGTAAGTAAGAATTTGTAGACACACAAGCACGATTTTTTTACGAAAATAATATCTTTTAACAGAACACACCGAAGTTGGTAACTATTCAGCAATGGTCATAGGTCATACGCCATCTCCCATCCTACAATGATAGGATGGTGCTGATGGCATTGAGTTGTGACTGATGGT
>CAMPYJ010000056.1 GCA_946998205.1 uncultured Prevotella sp.
AGAAGTGTCAGCCCTAAATTTGTATCTTACCCAAAAGTTTAGCGGACAGTAATAGTTTAGAAAAGATGACTTGAACGCCTTCGGCTTCTTTCGGGAACGAGAAATTTTCGTGCATTGACTTAAACATTGATTGTTCAAAGAGAGGGTGTGACAAAGAGATACCCCCTCCGATGATGATGGCCTCAGGGTTGTATGCGTACAGAATTACTTGCAATAACTTTCCTAAATGGAAGCCTAATTCTTGCCATTTTTCGAGTGCAGCTTGGTCTCCTTGTGCGGCTTTCAATGCTTCTTGTTGCCCCGTTGTGTGCCATTTGTTGAACAACTGACTGCTGGTGTAGTCTTCGTAGATGCTATCCAAATAAGAAATACAGCCGATTTCGCCAGCACCAGTATGAACTCCACGGTACACCTCATTGTTGATAACGATGCCGGCACCGACACCTGTTCCTAAAGTGATGCCTACAAAATCTCTGAAAGGTTGTCCCGCTCCCAGCACATACTCAGCAGCAACAAAGCAATTCACGTCATTGTCCACCCTTGTTTCCAAGTTAAAGCGTTGTTCAAGGATATCCTTTAGATGCACCTCTGTCCACGAAGGTATGTTTTGCACGTTGTACACAATGCCCTTCTTGTAATCTACAATGGAGGGTACTGCTATGCCTATGCGTTCAACTGATGACTGGTTGAGCCGTGTTATCATTTGTGCGATTTGCTCTAACACCTCATTTTGAGTTCCGTTGGCAAGACATGGCTCTTGCAAGGAGACTTCAATTTGCCCGTTTCTTACTCTCGCAGCTCTAAGATTGGTGCCACCAAGGTCGATGGCTATACATGTTGTCTTTGTTTGATACATGCTCGATTTTTTTTATAGCAATAAAAGTGTTAGAGGGAATGTTTACCAATCCCAACCTGTTGTTCTAATTTTTTGTCACCCCAAAGTAAGATGACTTTAAAGGGAACGTTCGTTTGAATCGTGACCTTAGGCTTCTCCTCTTTAGAGTTACGCTTTTGTACTTTGAAGGAAATAAGTCCATCCTTGCCATAGGGATACTTATCAATGCCATAAGCATCTAACAGGTTGACGTCCAAAGTAATGGTGTTCTGTTCATGATTAGCTCGAATGCCAAAGATGTATTCGATGAGCTCGGCAATGGGAGGAAGCCCCGTCCAACCCACAAAGTCCTTGCGAGCCATGAAGCCGGGATTGTTACTTTCGGGTGCATAATATTCAAAGAAAGTACCCGTCTTCTTGTATACCTCCAGCACGTTGTTATAATGATTCATGGTAATATCCCATGCCAACTGCCGATATCCTTTGTCTACGAGCCCGGAGATAATCATGTAATTGGTGCCTGGCCATACGCCTCCAACCCAATAACGCCCATTAGCCTTGTATTTAGGATGACTATGCGAGAGGGAAGGGACGCGATGCGGACGGTTGAACTTCGTGGTATCGGTCAAGTGAGCAACCAGCTTGTTCAACCGTTCTTTGGACAACACGTCGGTGTGTATCGCCCAATAGGCATAGATGCCTTGTGTAGTGCTAAGGCTGTTGTCTGCGTATTGGTCATAGAGAAAGCCATCTTTGTCGCTCCACATATTGTCGTTAATGTATTGTGAAAGGTGCTTTATGTCATCTTCGAAGGTTTCTATCTCTTGCCAGCGTTCCAAGTAGAAGCCCATTTTCAACAAAATGTTAGCCACCATGATTTGTTGCAAGCAGGCATCTAACCATATCATGTGTCCATGACTGTAGATGGTGTTGTATCCGTCTTGTACTCGTGGCATGTTATCCATGCCCGTTCCCCAGCCACTCGACCAATAAGTACCATTGCGCCAAGTACGGTTTAGCTTTAGCCATTTGTAGTATGCCGCCAGAACGGGAAAGACCTTGTTCAGCCTATTGTCATCGCCAAACTGCGTATAATACAGCCATTCGGACCATGGCAGAATATTGGGACCCGTGCTGGTAGGGTCGTATCTGCCGAAACAATCGCTACCATCGGCACGTATCTCTCTACAAATAAAGCCGTCGGGATGTTGCTTGGCGTAAAAGTTGTCTAAGCTTTTCTGAAATGGGAAGAAGTTTTTACCATATCGGCAGAACATTGTGATAAAGGCATTGTCCCACATAAAGATGTTTCCGTTGTAGGCTGGAGCGATATAACTGGTTACAAATCCAGAGTCATCTAACGGCTGACAGATGTTTTTAATCCCTATCTCCCATGCCTTCCAGTACATCTCTATTTCCTTATTGTGTCCTTCCCAATAGGGGGATGGCAACACTTTCTTGGCTTGTGCAAAGGTTCCGGGTTGGGTCTTCTCTACCTTAGCCGTACGGAAAGTGTTCTCAGCCACTAACGTTTCCATGACGTAGGTGTTCTTGTAAGGAAGTTTATACAGAGGCGAGCCCGACGATATTAGGTTTTGCGCCGTCATGTTCAGTGGCGACATGATACCGAGGGAGAGAAGAAGTTGTAATGTTTTTTTTAGCATGATTGATGATGTAAGCATTGATAAGTTGTTTTGTAAAAGAAGGTGTCAGTAGTATATGCCGCGAATTTTGTATTTAGGGTGGTTCTATAAATTAGCTTTGACAGGTTGTGAGACTATTTTATATAAAAAGAGTCCACAAGATGACAAAACGTAAAAAGACTGACATATAAAAAAACTTTACGGTGGTAGTTTATAGAACCGCCATTTAGTGTGACTGGTTGATGTAATGTGTTTGTAGTCAGGAGGTTTCTTGCTGAATTGTCAACTCGTTGAGATAAGGCTGCAAAGTCATGCAGATTGAACTGTTAACCCCATGCTTTTGTCGCCTTAACCCCATGCTTTCGTCGCATTCACTCAAGGGGGTAAGTCTGGGACTATGTTTTCCTGCATGCGTAAAAAGCGTTTTTGCATGTTTTCCGTTCATGGTTTGTCGTTTTTTCAAACATTACAAGTCTTTCTGTGTTGACAGGCTTCAGAGGAAAATTGTGCAAGCCACAATTATAGTCGCATCAGTTTTTTAATCTTCCAGAAGATTTCCGTATTGTCCATGAATCCAGTAAATTCTTCCGCACCGGGGCCGAAAGCGTATACGGGAACCATAACGCCAGTGTGACCGGTGCTTGCAAATTTGGCTTCAATGCGTCCAGTTGCTAAGTCACCCCCGTGTAATGTAAGCCCTCCCGTTTCATGGTCAGCAGTTACGACAACTAACGTTTCTCCATCTTTGGCAGCCCATTTCATGACTTCACCGATGGTGCGGTCAAAGTCGTGCAATTCTTTCATGAGCATATCCAATTGGTTAAAATGTCCATAGTCGTCTAATTGTGACCCTTCAACCATCATGTAAAAGCCGTTCTTGTTTTGATTCATCAAGCTGATACCTTTCATGGTGGCGCGGGCAAGCAAGTCACCACGCTCATCAGGCAGGGGAGTATCCACCTCGTAAGGCACGCAGAACACCTTTCCGCTTTTCCATTTTTCCAATTCCTCCCACGTCCTGGCAATGTAGTAGCCTTGATTTTTCAACTCTTCGAAGATGTTGCGACCGTCTTTTCTGTTTGTGAAATACTTGGCTCCACCACCAAAAGCAAAGTCAACACCACTGGTTGGATAGTCGGCTACGATTTCCTGTTCGTTGTCCCTGTTGATGTTATGGCAGCAGAAGTCGGCAGGCGTGGCATCCCACAAGCGGCATGTCACGGCAATTCCCGCATCTTTGTCTTTTCGTTTTGCAAGATCTATGATTGTTGTAAGTGGTTTCCCTTCTGGGTCAACCCCTACGGCATGGTATTTTGTTTTGTGTCCTGTTGCCAATGCTGTGCCACCTGCGCCCGAGTCGGTGATGAGCTTATCGGTGCAATGAGTAGCCGACAGTCCAATGTATTGTGCATTGTCGAGCCATAAACGTCCTCGATTGCACACCCAAGCGGCATAGACATCCATCAGCGACATGCCGTCGCCTATCATTAAGATAATATTTTTTACTTTCTTACCTCTGGGAGCCTTGAGCTTTTCTACCTTGTAGGGGTGCTCCATGGTGTATGTCTGCATGTTGGTATTTTGTGCAAATCCATGATGGATACCTCCAAGAAGTAAATATAATATGATTGACAGCTGTATCTTCATTTTTTTCAAATAGGAAAGGACAACTTGACCGTAGACTTGTAGCAGTCAGGTTGTCCTGAGGTTTTTACTCTACACTTGCTTCTATGGAAATCTTGTATGCGGTCAGCTTCCCAATGTTCTCAGGAACGGTTTCTCTTAAGACCCAAGATGCAGGGGCAAGGACGAAAATAGCATAATCCATATTTTTGCAGACAATTGACAGATTATATCCCACTATGTCTTTTGCCAATCCATTTAACTCGTCAACAATATTGCTCTTTACCGTTCCTATTATAATATTCTTTTCTTTTGAGGCAAAACGGTTGAGAATAGGAGCAGCCGTCCGGATCTGTTTAGAAGTATTGAAACGTATAGTTGAAAATGGTACCAATATGTCAAGAGGTTTTTCAACATTCGTTTTTGTCATGACGGGAATATACTTCAGGTTGCATTCACTTGAAATATGGATGCTTTTTTCTTCATTAATCTTATGGTTGAAAAGAATTGTACTCCCCTCTATGTTCACTCCTGCATATCTTTGGAAAGCAAAGCTACTAAAGCGGTTGGTGTTTACGGCGAGTATTGTCGTACCTACTTGAGCATTATAGACTTGCGGGTAGTTTATGACATCTGAACGGTCAACGACAGCGATGGATATCTTCTTGTCGTTGGAGTTTATATAGTTTGACACTTCGCCATAACTTTCTATGGGTTTATCTTTAAGTTCAGAAATGAAATAAAAATCAACAGTTTTGTTCTTGTCCCATCCCTTCTTTTCTTCTATGGACTGATTGTTGGGTATTACTCCCCATTCTTCTTTTATGCATGAGGATAAAAGTAGACAACCGAAAGTAATTGCGATATATTGAATTTTCATAAGATATGATTATTTAAGTTGTAAAATTGACAATACAGGGCAGTGGTCTGATAATTCTTTTTGGTTTAGAAATCTCTCAAGAACTTTGCATGATTGTAAGTTCCATTGTCCTTTCGATCCAAAGATAAAATCTATTTTGGACATTCCCATATATGTACCATTGTCGTTATCCATTCTTTCGTAACGAGTGAGATATTGATTGATGACTGAAGAACCAACTCCCTGATTCATATCGCCAGTTAGGATGGTTGGGAGGGTAGAACTTGTTATTTCGTCAGACGTGATTACTTTTGCTTGTTCCAATTGTCCGCCAATATGGTCAAGGTGCGTCGAAATGATGCGGATTGTTTTACCCGATGGTAACAATACGTCTGCAGCGATAACGCTGCGTTGGTCGGCAGAACCTTTAGGGCGAGGTAGCTGTTTGCTTATGACGTTCATGATGGGATAACGGCTGAGAATGGCGTTGCCATACAATTCGTTCATACAATACTTGTAATTTGCTTCAGGATATTCACCTTGTTTGTTAGAAAGATTATAAGAATAACCGAACGTTCCAAACATATGAAGATTTAATGCGAGTTCTTGAACAACATCCCTGAATTTGCCATTCTTTTGTTGTCGGGAACTGCGGTTTTCCACTTCGTTTAAACAGATGAAGTCGGCTTGTTCTCCCTTTAGTAAATCAGCGTAAGGTTTTGTATCAAAATCAGGTTCAAATGACCTGACGTTGAATGTGATTACCTTCACTGTCTCTTGCGCGTAAATAGGAATGACGCACAATAATAATATTCCTAATAGTATCTTTTTCATGTCAGTATGTGTTAATAACCTTTATTTTGCTTTAAATTTCCTCCATTGCTTTTCTTTACTTCCGAATCTGGAATAGGGAAGACTTGGTTCTTGACGGGGTCGAAGTTTCTGGCAGGCCATATTTCGCATTCTTGAATACTTGTAATTTTCATTCCATCAGTAGAAGAGATGATGCCATGTAAAGGCTTGGCGTATGCTGTTTTCGCATCTCCCCATCTTACAAGGTCGAGATGGCGACTTGGCTGGAATTCAAAAGCGAGTTCACATCTTCTTTCATTTTTCAATTGGGCTTTTGTTGCATGCGAGTTAAGAGGTAGTCCTGCTCGTTGACGTATTTGGTTTATTAACCCAATGGCCTCGGAATTTCCTTCTCCTTTAGTCCAAATAAGTGCCTCTGCTTTCATCAGAATAATATCTGCATAGCGTATAAGTGTCACGCCCAGAGTGTTGCTGGCGTTGTTGCCACTTGGATTAAGTGTCTTTCCAATACAGTCAGCCGATTCAAAAGGTGCCATAAATTTTTTGAAGAGCATACCAGAGGTGCTTGATATCTCACGTGGATTAACGCCTAACTGTATGTCATGACCTATAAATTGAATGTGTTGTCCAGGGTATAATATTGTAGCATCTCTCCGCTGGTCGTTCTTTTCGTAAGCTTTATACAATTCTAAGGTTGGCTGAAAGTACCCCCATGTGTTGAAATATCCCCAACCTCCATTTTGGAAAGACATTCCATGGAATTTAGGTCCTTCTTTGGCATTGCCCAACAATGAGAATATGTATTCTTGGCAAAAATTGTTTTCTGGTCGAAATAGCTGAGCATAGTTAGGATATAAACCCCGTTTGTCTTTTCCGCTCATGTTAATGACTTTGTCACACAGTGCGATTACTTTATCATAATACTTAGAATTGAATTGTGCCGCATATAGTGCCGCACGTGCAGCAAAGGCCCATGCCGCAGCTTTGTGTGGGCGACCGTATTCTGATTCTGGCAGTTCGGAGAAATAGGGTAGAAGGTTTGCAGCCTGCTCCATATCTTGAATTATCATGTCGTAGTTTGCCAATACAGAAGAAGGACGAGGTTGGTCTAATTCTGCCGTTGGCGTTTTTTCTGTAACAATAGGAATTCCACCATTAGGGCCATTGTCTCCATAGAAGGGAGCCAACCACAAATATGCAAAAGCACGGTAGAAAAGGGCTTGTCCAATCGCATTGTCTTTTTTCGTCTTGGATATATTCATCTCAGGAACATTACGCAAGACATCGTTTGCCTTTGCTATTAATTGATACATATAAGGCCAGTTGTCTTTAGCGTCGCGTCCATTAGATGCGGACATTTGAAAGTTTTTTATTTGTGCGGCTTCTGCTTGGGGACGTCCTGTCACTATATTATCGCTGCAATTTTCAAACCACATAAATCCACGTCCAGTGACTCCTTCTTTGTATGTAAATTCGTGGAACGCATTAAGAGCTTTATCTACATCTGATTCTGTTTTCCAAAAGTTGACAGAACCCTGCAGTCCATATGGTTCGAATTCTAAAAAGTCATTGCAACTACTTGCAAGTATAGTAAGTAATATTGCAGATGTGATGTTTCTTATATTCATTTTATAGATGATTTTGTAAGGTTAGAAATTAAAATTAATCCCGAAATTAAATGATCGTGAAATAGGATACGTACCAGCATCAATGCCAAAGTTTCCAACTTCAGGATCTATACCTGTGTAATCTGTAATGGTTAAGAGGTTTTCGCAATTTAGATAGAATCTGATAGTGCTATTTGTGCCCCCCAATAGTTGCGTGATAGACTTTGGACAAGTGTAGCCTACGGTAATGTTTTTCAATCTTAGGTAGCTTCCATTTTCCAAATAGAAGTCCGACGGATTGGTGAAGTTACCATTAGGGTCACTTATTAATGCCAAACGTGGAATGCCTGAAGTCTTATCGTAATCCCATGCATTTAATATAGAACTCAACATATTTCCTCCCTGCTGTCTTCCCGTGAGTGCCATTTGCTTGAATCCGTTATAAATTGTTGATAGTCCTACTCCTTGGAATTGGATGCTGAAATCTACGCCTTTGTAGGACGCGTTGCCTCCAAAGCCAAAAGTTATTTTTGGCATATAACTCCCCATATATTGGTTGTCATCTGCATTAATTTTTCCATCGTTATTGAAATCAACATATTTCAAATCTCCAGGTTTAGCGTTAGGCTGTATAATGTTACTTATGCCTGTTTTTGGGTCTGTCCATTTGTAGTTGTTTATTTCATCTTGCGTCTGGAAAATACCATTTGTCTTCAAAACATAGAACGAATACCAAGGATGACCCACCGTGGAGCGAAGTGGACGTTGGCTGTTTACCACGACATCGTGTTCCAATGTGCCTCTTGCTCCTAAGTCAAGCACTTCGTTATGGACGGTAGCAAGGTTGGCGTTGAGCCCAAATGCAAATCCGTGTATCTTCTTTTGGTAGTTGGCGCCGAATTCCCAACCCTTATTAACAACATTACCTACGTTTCCGTAAGGTTCCACGGCAATACCCGCAACAGAGGTGACTGGCACTTTCTCAATTAAGTCTTTGGTGTGCTTGTTGAAATAGTCAATGGTTAAGCTCAGCTCGTTGTTGAATAAGCCTAAGTCCAGTCCTACACCCCATTGTTCAGTGGTTTCCCATTTTAAGTTTTTGGTCCCTATAGATTCAGCGTAAGTTCCATACACGATGTTGTCCAAATTCTTGCCATAGATAATCGGCCATTCTGTTGTTCCTAACGGGACGTTCCATGAATATCTGGGTACTAATGCGACATTACCAACCTGCCCCCAGCTTGCTCGTAACTTAAAGAGACTAACGATGTTTCTTATCGGTGCGAAGAAAGGTTCGGATGAGATTTTCCATGATCCAGACAAAGCAGGGAATATACCAGAGTTATTGTTCTTATACAGCTTAGACGTGGCATCTCTTCTCACGCTGGCAGTTGCAAAATATCTGTCTTTCCACGAGTAGCCTATTCTCCCAAAGAAAGACATCATAGATTCTTCCCATAAGTTTTCAGAGGGTTTATATTTACTCCAGTCGCTTGCCTGTCCGAGTGTCGAGGAGTGACGGTCTTCTTGAACGTATCCCGTAGTGTAAATGCCATAAGATTTATAATTGTCATATTTCATGGTGAAGCCAGCCATGACACTTAAATGGTGTTTGCCGAATACCTCTGCATAGGTGGCTGTATTCTCCCATAGCCAGTTGCTCAGACGGCTATGCTCGATGTTGTGCCTATTCTCTTCCGATTGGTTTCCCGGCTCGGGTATTTTGTGTATGAATTCATCAAATTCAGTGTCTATGAGACCGGATGTAAACTGCGACTTTAATGTTAATGCAGTGATAGGCTTGAGTTCCAGTGATGTGGTGGAGAATAGCTTGTGTGTTGGACGTTTCTGGTCTAACCTTTGCAGCATAGCTAAAGGATTTCTAAATTCGCCGTAGCCACTGATACCTTTTGCCGCAGCCCATCTTGGCGTGGTTCCATGATACAGGGGATGCTTATATTCATCGTAGAGGATGTTACCTTCTTCATCGGTGTCATAGAGTGTGGCAGAACGTGGAAAGAAAATGGCATTTGGCAAAACTCCCTCGTGTCCCGTTCCTATGTTTCCTTGTCCATCCGTCAGCTGGTATGTAACCTGCTCACTGAGTTTCAGCCATTTGTTTATTTGAAAGTCTATGTTTCCCTTGCTTCCCAGTTTGTTGGCGAAAGTGTTTTTCAAAATACCTGTATCCTTGTCATAGCTAATTGATGCAAATCCTTTTAGACTGCCTGTTCCTCCCGAAAGAGAGATGGCATAGTGCTCGAGGTATCCTTTTCTAAAGATAGCATCTACCCAATCTGTTCGTGTTACATTTCCGTATGGATATATGGCAGGGTTAGCAGTAGAGGGAAGTTTCCCGCCGTAAATTTTAACAGCGTCAGCCCATACTTTATTGTATTGTTCGGCTGTAAGCGTGGTTGGCAGGTTGATGGCGCTTTTTATACTTTTCGATATGTTAAAGTTCACCTTTACCTTTCCCTCTTTAGCTTGCTTTGTCGTGATAACGACAACGCCACCCGAACCTACACTTGCACCATAGATGGCTGCTGATGCCGCATCTTTTAACACAGTGACGGTTTCAATGTCCTCAATGTTGTAAGGCGCGCCGGGAACTCCGTCTACAATGTATAATACGCCATCACCACTGTTATAACTATGGTCGGTGCCTCGCGACCCTCGTCCTCGAATAGATAGAGAGGCTTCCGAGAGAGGGTCTCCACCATTATTCTGGACCATTACTCCTGGCATTGCTCCCTGTAACATGGATGCCAAATTTGAAGGACGACTCTTCATGGATTGATCTATCTTTACAGATGCGACAGCTGTTGAGAGGTCTTGTTTACGTTGGTTTCCGTAGCCTATGGCGACCACCTCAGACAACATGTTGGTATCTTCTTTCAATACGATATTCAGTGAACTACCAACAACTTTCACTTCTTTTGGTGCAAAGCCGACCGACGAGACGTGTAGTATTGTGTTCTGAGTGGCGTTTAATGTAAACTTACCATTCACGTCTGTGACAGTACCGTTGCCGCTACCTACAATTTTAATGGTAGCACCAATAACTGGTTCTCCGTTAGTATCGGTTACGGTGCCTGTAATGTGATCAGCTTTCTGCTCACCCATCTCGACCTTGTTTTCATTTGCATTATACGCAGATGCCATTGTAGGCAAACACAGTGTCAATGCTGTTAAAACAGTTGCCTTGAACAGCTTGCTTTGGTTGCCAGTTGAAAAAATAAACTTCTTCATGCAGTTGAAATTAATAGTAATAGTATTTTTGTTTTAGTTTTCTCTTTTTGCCATGCAAAGATAATTAGCATAGCTTATGTTTTTAGCATAAGAGGGTATGAGTAAATACGGTTCCCGTTCTTTTCATAGTTTTATAATCTGTTTGTAATAAATGAGTTGCTTGTATTTCTCTTCTATTGTTGAAAACTTCTTGTTAGATTTTAAGATCTTTGGTTAAACATTGCGAATTTAGCACTTTTCTGTTGAATTTAGATATGCATTCGCGCATTTTAATATCGAAAATGCGTAAATACGTCCAATGACGTACGGCTCACTCATTGAAGGATGATATTTTTACATCGAAAAACCCAAAAAAGGATGTTCGTATACCATTGGTGGCATGCTGTAAAGAAGGATGATAAATGCTGAACTTTCTTTACAAAGTGCCTCTCATAACTCGCCTGTAAACAACCAACGTCTCAGTTGACTGCAAATACGCTGAAAATGAGCGGTGTTTGTAATTCGTTGGTGTTAAGGATGTTATGTCTTGAACGCCTCTTTTTATGACCTTTTTTACCCTTTTTTGGCGGCTAAAGCGTTGAGATAAGCCTCCAATTTGCATGCTTTAATGCTGCTGAAGCATGTGAATGGCATCCTTAAAGAGTGTTTCCAAGAGCGTTAAATCAATATTCTAACTTGAAAAGACGTTTTTTTTGTGCAAGTCAGCGTGCTTTTGTTGGCGGTTTGCCTATTGAAATTTTCTATTTTGAAGATTTCCAATGACCGTTTTTCGGTAAAATAATAGGATAAAAGTGTGACTTATGTCTTTACTGAAGATACAATGGTTCTACCACTCTGAACAAACTATGTTTTTGTTTCTTTTGTGTTGTTCGTTGTGCAATAGTTGTGCAAATAAGTGGTCGTCATGGGTGTCTATGCAATGAAATGTAACTTGTTACAAGTCGTATGCTTTGTTCCTTTTGCGAAATTCAGTAGGCGTGCAACCTTTGATTTGCTTAAATTGTTGTACCAGGTTACTGTAGTTGTAAAACTCCATCTCTGTGGCTATTTCATTGATGGGCTTGTCTGTTTCATGAATTTTTCGCGCAAACTCTTCTATTCTGTTATAGATGATATAATTATATACCGATCTTCCTGTTACCTTTTTAAATCTCATCTCAAGCAATCTCCTTGATAGTGGCAGCTTTTTAACCAAGTCTGTCACATTCAGGGCTTTATCTAAGTTGCTGTGAATAAATTCCAATGCTTCATTGATGTACATGTCATTGGTTGCAAAGCTGTTGGTCGATGCTCTGTTAATGATGGAGGTGGTCTTGATGATTACATCCTGTGGCTGAAAATCCTTTTGCGTCATGAGATTCATGATGAGCTCTGCGGTTTCGTAGCCACCAGCTTCAATATCTAAATGGACACTTGACAGGGGAGGGTCGGACAGTTCGCAAAGAGTCGTGTCGTTGTCTACTCCTAATACGGCAAGATGTTCTGGGATTTGGATTCTGTTACTTTTACAAATTTCAGTGATTTTATTTCCCTGGTTGTCATCACAGCAAAACACGGCCGTTTGTCGTGGCAGTTGGTTTAACCAATTTAATAATGGGGTAGTGTCGTAATACCAGAGCGTTTCCAATTGCTGGTTGGTGTATGTATGAAAGTTCTGGCCGTATCCGGCTTCTTTCACGCCTTCGTAGAATCCTTCGCATCGTTCGTCAGACCATACCGTATCTTTGTAACCGTAAAATGCAAAATGCTTGTAGCCTTTTTCAATAAAAAACCGGGCAGCCAATCTTCCTGTATCGTGATAATTGCTGGTGATATTTGGAATGTTATTAAATCTGCGCTTAAAGTCTTGTGCTATTGCAATGATTCCGTTTCTACGGAACAAGTCAATGTCGTCATCATGGTTGAAACGTCCGATAATCGCATTTGCATCCCATTTCTTTGCCCATTCAACAACGCCTTTGATGCCATAGGTTTCTTTATACGAGGGGGGCATGCGGCAAACTACCCATGCTTCTTGGTCTTTTTGTTTGGCATAGGTTAGAATGCCCTGCAAAAGATGGTGGGCATAGGCTTCTGTGAAATCGGATAGGAAAATAAGGCGTACCATATTTAGAATACAATCAAATCATCATTCACGGCATGATAAGGCGGGTTCTATCAATTAGCTTTTGTTGCATTCTGCGCTTATTTTCCATGAGAAGAAGCCCAAAGACAACAAAACGTATTTGATAGATTGTCATATACGCGGGTAATTTATATGACCGGCCATAATGGATTTATTTGTTTATAGTAGAGTACTTGCAAGTATTTGAAAAGAAAGCGGGTATCAAACAAAGTTGATCCCGCTTTTATCTGATGCTGTACGATGTATTTAAGGGCGGTTCTATAAATTACCACCGTAAAGTTTTTTGTATGTTGGACAGTTTACG
>CAMPYJ010000057.1 GCA_946998205.1 uncultured Prevotella sp.
TCCATTTTGTCAGCGTGCCAGCAAAATGGGTGCGCACTGGAAGGCAGAACGTTCTGAACCTGTATACAAATAAAACCTACTACTCAGAAGTCTTCCTTGAATAAACAGTATTTCTTTGTGGTTTTAATATTCCCCATTGGTTTGGGTGGGGGATTTTATGCTTAGAAAAGACCCAAGAAACACCAAAGCACCTCATATCAACATATAGAGTCCCAAAAAGACACCTCAACATATAAAATTTTCTCACAAGAAAAAATACTGCGGAATTAAGGAGATGTAAAAAGTATTCATTAGGCGTTTTTTGACGGTTGCCTTACGCACGCTCATTCAGTCTTCTTGGATTTCAACATGTCAAAATTGCATGTAAAGACCGGTACTGATACCCACCCGCGATGTATGCCTCAGCGCACGAGCGAATGCGGCATCGTCCGCATGAAGCCATGCATCCACCTTGATATTCAGTCCGACATTCATCCGTTTCAGGGTACGCTGCACGTCCAACATGCCGCCCATGCGCACACGCTTCGCACTCAAATACTCAAATTGAGGAGCGACATAGCGGTCGGTGATGTTACCCGTTTCTTCGGATGCTGATGCAAATTGGCGTTCTGACAATGGGAGATAGCACCCTCCATGGACTGAAGTGTTGAGCGTATAATGCCTCCATTGCACGCTTGTACCCACTGTTGTCTGCATGAAAGCAAGCATCCACGCCTGTTTTTGTGTCCCTAAATCACTGGCATGTTTAATCCATGTCTGTGTTGTTCCTATCTTGCCTTCCACAAAAAATGGCATGTCCAACCGATAACCCAAGTCGGTTGACAACCGATAGTCTTGGTGTACGCGCGCCTTTCCCAATACCTTGTAATCGGTTCGATTGCCATGTTCGATGTCTGTTACTGCCTTCTGGTCGTACCAATAGCCGTCGCCCTGATGCCAACGTGCATGTACTAAAAGCTGATGGGTCGTGCTGCGTCCAGAATGAAGGATAAGCCGAGCTTGTCCTTTCAGGCTTGAAAACTGATAATCCCCACCCTTGAAGACGTAAGCCTCACCACCATCTACCGCGTTTTCATACCCATGTGAGAACGCTATCTCCGTGAAACCGCTCCATCGAGAGGCCGTGGGCGTATAGATAAGTTGGGTACCAACTTGTGCTGTTTGACCGTCATATTTGCGCTGATAGCCAGGATTGCCGGCTGTAGACCGCCTGAAATATTCGCCAAGTCCTTTCATGAGAAAGAAACGATGATTGTTAAGCGGATTGACAACCGTATAGTTTATGTTTGTACGAACCATTTCCATTCTCACCGATACGCCCAAATGCCAGGCTGCGTTTAGTTGACATTCGGCGCCAAGCAAAACGGGGAAGGAGGATGAGAGCGTCTTGGGACGAGGGTCATCCTGGTCGGAAGAGCTGCCCATCATCAAACCGACACCGGCTCCCAGCAGCCATCTTTTGGAACATTGCCATGCCAACTCGGCGCTCATACGGAACACTTCGGAGGAAGGTTCGCTCCAAACAGAATCGCCCAACACAAAGGGATTGTCCGGCATGAGATAGAATGATGAGTTCCATCGACGGTCTGTCTCCTGCGTGTTTTGATATTGCAGATGTCCACTAAGCTTGACCTGATTCAAATCTTTGAGCCCCCCGACATACACATCCAGCTGCCGTTGCCTTTTGGCAGCATCCACAGCCTTGAACAATCCATTATGTTCGCCATAGGCTACCCTCGCTGTTCCTGTCGTAAACCGCTGATTATAGGCGATGCGAATGGGGTTGTTGCCGGAATATCTGACATTCGTCAACTCGTTCAGATGGTCCTCATGCCATGGGTCATCGGTATGGATAAAGACGGTTTGCGCAACAACAGCCTGCACGAACAACACGCAAGACAGGCAGCACAAGATGCGAAAGGATGGAACATGTATCATAAATGACTGAATAAAGGTTCCACCGCCAAGACCTCACGACGACGGTCTTGGCAGCGGAAATGATAGCTGAATGAATTGGATTATTTATCAACCTCCGTGAAAACACGCCCCGGCTGAAGTGGCTGGTTGTTGAGGAAGTCGACCGATGAGTTGTTGGTATCCTTGAAATAAGCACGTCCGTTCACCACTTTCTCCACCTTGCGACGCAGGCATTTGCCCTCCCAAGCCTTGCTGGCCTTGACGGCTTTGGCATCGTCAACAGGTAAGAATTGTGGGAAATATGTCTCTGCATCGGATTCTGACATATCCACAGCATCCAGCACATACTTGCTTGGCATCAGCAAGAATTGCGTCTTTGACTTGGTTCCTGGCGTAGTCTTTAAATTATTCTGGTCGGCAGCAAACTGCTTTGGGGTGATGCCGGCAGGCAGTTTGGCCAAGATGTAACCTGCATGGAAGAAGCCTAATCCAAAGCCCTTCATGTTTTTATTGTTCTGGAAGATGATATCCATGTTGCGAGCGGGATAGTCCACCTCACCTTTTACATTATCTATATATACCTCCCACTGTGCTTTCGACAGGTCTGGACAATGGTTTCCCTCCGGAGCCATCTTGCCATGGTCCACAGCGTCACTGGCAATCACGGTGCTTTCGCCAGGCTTGAGGGCAATTGACTTACCGTCCTTACCTACGGGGAAGGCGATAACGGTACCTTGTCCACAAGCATAGCGGTCTTTGTAGCCGTTGGCTTGCCAAACGTTCTGCTCCTTCTTTTGTCCTCCAAGATTAGTCATCAGGATAACACCATCGAGATATTGCACCTCATCAGAGTTGTTCACAATCTCAAAATAGTTATCCAACACATAGCCTTTTTTGCCTCCTGTGGTATAGATTTCCTTGAAGATGAGCGTCGACTTGCGCACCTTTTGCAACTCAATAGTGGCTTTTTTGTTCGCATAGAGGTCTATTGAGAGCGTCCCTGTGAGGTAAGCGTTGGCCTCATCCTTGACCTTTGCCGTGAGCAGCAAGTTGTACTGTCCCTGCGGAAGCGTTGTTGATAAGTCCTTCATATCCTTCAACACCAGAGTATCCTCTTTCGTTCCCTTTGTCAATACCAGCTTGGCATCGCTGACGTTGTCTGCCTTCAATCCGTCAGGAAGTTGATAAGACAGCGTCAACTCGTAGTTCGCAATACTCGGCTCATCGTTTTCGTTACAAGAAACGAAGCCTAAAACAGCGGTCAGCAGCAACAGAGCCGACACCATTTTCCCAATACATTTGTTCATACTTATTACTGATTTAAATTGTTTTTTATAATTTGATTTTCACTTCCGCACCAAAATAAGGAGCAGGGTACAACTGTGTTCGTGACAGACTGTGAGGATTGGTGTGCCATCGTGACACATTAGGAAAGTTGTTGGCCGTGAATGAAAGTTCGGCCACCTTGCCTATTTCTTTTGTAAACCGCAGGCTCAACAACACCCATGGATGCGTTACATCTTTCTCAAAGTCGTATAGATAATAACGTCCCATCATGCGTTGACGCACGACATCGCGCTCTGCATCGGCCGACCAGGGATAGTAATGGCCGTCCCGTGTGTAATATCCTATAGGCGAGACGCCCAGATATTCACGCCCCTCATAAGTGAACTGATGATAGCGACTCTTGCCATCCGGCTGTCTATACACCTCCCTTTCGCTTTCATACCACACCACTTGCACGGCCGTGGTGAAGATCATTTTCACAGCCGGCACATGGGTAACGAAGCGGAAGGTAGAGTTGACGCGGTCCCGGATGTACCCTGAACCGCTTGGCATGACAGGAACATAGTCGTAGTTGTAGTCAACATACCTAAGCTGGTCTTTCTCATCAGTACGCTCCGTATGGAACCAAGCGCCGTTGATGCTCAAGGATGTACGCAAAAGACTGAGCGAACCCAGGTCTATGCCATATTCTATTCCATGCTTGTGCGACCGTGTATTGTTGGTCGGTCGGCTCCAAGTAGACATATCCACCTGCTCAGTTTTGCCGGCCATCAGGCGCACACCATTGTGCAGATAGCTCACATTCCCTGTCTCTTCATGATATTTCGGGAGGGTAGCCTCCACCGGCAGGCTGAATTTGGGGTATCTATTCCAATACAATCTGCTTTCAAATCCAAACTCATGATGATGACGCTCGCTGTAATAAGTCACAAAACCTCTGACCTTCCCGATTCGGAAAGTAAGCCCACACTCCCATTTTTGAGTATGCGTAGGCATCAAGTCGGGGTTGCCAACCTGCTCTATCACATCTGTCTGCAGCAGGGCCAACCGGTCTTCCTCACGCTCACCGTATTTACTCAGGCACACGTTGTCATAATAAACATTGTCGGGGTAGAGATACATCAAGGTGGGCATTTTGTTGGAAATGCCATAACCACCCGTCAAAGAGAGTTCGTCTATCCATGAATTACACGTCTTGTCCAGCAGCGTATACGAAGCATTCAGTCGAGGCTCTGCAACAAACATTCCTCGCTTTCCGCCGCTCTTTCGCTTGTTCAGGAACAAGTTGCTTACCCGAAGGCCACCTTCCACCGTCAGATGCCGCTGAAAAACCTGCAACGACAGCTTGTCACTGACGAATGCCGACAGGGTGTTCAGCGCAGGAATATCCTTAAAAGCACGGGGGCGAAGGGTCTGCGTTCCCATTGACTGAGGCGGATTTTGCATGTCGAACAGCAAGCCCTTGCCATGGTTGGCACTATGAACAAACTCCACGCCCAGCTTTACATTGGTATAATTGGCGGTTCCCAATTGCAGATACTTGTTGCCCACAACCTGACCATAGAGGTTAAGTGGGGCCCCAAGAATCTCGTATTTGGAGAAATAACTCTTGTTCTTGAAGATGGCAGGATGGATGCCCGGCGTGCGGACATCCGTGATGACACCGTCGGGATTGGACACAAGATTGTCGTGTTGGTCAGTGGTTTTGGAATATTGTAACGACAGATTGTACGACAATGCCGAAAGAAAGGTACTGCGCGCATGATATTTTCCGGATACAGACAGGCGCGTTCCAATGTTCTTATTGGTGAAACGGAGCTGCATTTCCCGGTATTGTGGGTCGTCTTTACGATTGTTGACGTTGCTGTAGAAAGCCCCTTTAATACTAAAGGTATTACGCCCGGCGGTCTTTGAATACCCTCCCGTGAACGTCAGGCGGTCGTATCCATTGCTATGTTTGCGCGTATCGGCCCACGACTGGCTCCAGTCTGCACTGAAGTTGACTGCGCCTCCGCGTTTCAAGTTGAAGCCCTTTCCAACATAAAGCAGCTTGGAAAACGGGTCAGCCTGCGCCTTCACCTCCCACGGCGTATGCCCCATCTTGGTCTTCACGATGAGCATGCCCGACGTAAGGTTGCCGTATTCGACTGACGGAATGCCCCGAATCACCTCCACGCTCTCCACATTCCCGGCACTCACCGTACGCAAGTCGGCTCCCCGTCCGGCCGTGGTCTGGTCGCCCATACCGTCAGCTTGCGCTCCCGAAGAAGCCCTGAACCGGGCCGTACCCAACACTTGCAGGTTGGCGTCGTTGCTTACCGGCGTGCCATCCACCACCACAAGAGCACCAAGCGCGTTGTTTCTGTCACCGTCTATCTCACGGATATGGGCTTGCGCTAACTTGTTCAGCGTGGGATTCTCAATCAGATTACCCGGCACCAGTTGCAGGATGTCGGTCACGCTCTTGGGTTGGATGTGCCTGATGGCATCTTGCCCGATGAGCGACTTCGAACCCATTGCCTGCTGTCGGGCGGTAACCTCTACCGTCTTAAGCTGCAAGCCCAACTCACGCATCTGCACCTTGAGCTGTGGGGTATGGGCGTTTATCGCCACCGTTCCACTGACCGTTTCGTACCCAACGAACGTGATGCGATAATCATAACGACCGGCCGGAACGTTGAGAAACTCGAACAGGCCATCCTTGTTCGTAAATACCACCAAGCTGTTGTTGAGGCTGACCGAGGCCAACTCGATGGCCTGGCCATGCTCATCGGTCAACTTACCTGCAAACTTACAGCCTTGCGACTGTGCGTAAGCCTGGTTCAACGACACACTGATACTGATGAAAAAGATAAAAAAAGTCAATCTCTTCATATAAGGAACGGAATGGAACAAATTGAAAAGAACAAACAAAGTCAAGACCACAGCAACCAATTGAGGTGCAAAATTACTTGTTTCACCATTTTTCGGCAATACCCACAAATAGGTATTTGTTTGTGTACATCTCATGTGCGACTACGCTTAGCTTCCAAAAGCCAACGCCTACCCACCAACAGTTTGACCGGTTAAAGCGAAATGCCACAGATTACACCCTTTCTGAGAGACGAAGGGAATCAACATGAAGTGTCCTGCTTTTTCTCAAAAAAACGCTCTTAAAACGGCACTGTGAAACTTTCAATCTGGAAAAAATCAATAGGCCGGCAGGACGCAAACAGCAGCTGATTGAGTTAGGAAAAAACGAATTCTACCGCAAAAGCAACCGTATTACGCCATCAAACGCATCACTTTGACGGGCAACTTGCATGCCCTTGCACCACAAAAGCATGCTGATTGCGATCAAACATGAATGCATTTGTCGTGCCAAAACCATAAAAACGAATGTTATAGAGAATAAAAAAAACATAATGTATTACAATACAGACAGATAAGAATGCCGCTCATATTTGGCGCATTTGAAGCAAAGAGAGGAGTAATTACCAAATACGCAAAATATGAAGCGGTTGGTTGTCAAGAAAATTCAACACCAAACCCCATCTAATTTTAAATAAACGATTGTGGAGTTTGTAAGAAGACGCGGGCGGACAGCGAGACCGCAGAAAAAAAATATCATCGTAAAAATTTGGCGGAAGACTAAAAAACGATTACCTTTGCAGCGTCTTTTCAGCGACTGACGCTTTTTTATACGTTTCGCAAGACGGTGAGAAGGCTTGAACGCTTGTCCTATGGTGTAATGGTAGCACAACAGGTTTTGGTTCTGTTTGTAGTGGTTCGAATCCGCTTAGGACAACAAACTCAAGACTAACGAAAAAGGTGATTCCGCTTCGGGAATCACCTTTTTCGTTAGTCTTGATGATAAAAATTAGTTGAGTTCGTCTGCGAGTTCGGCGCCGGCCTTGAACTTAGCGACCTTCTTGGCAGAGATTTGAATCTTCTGTTTTGTCAAAGGATTGATTCCCTCGCGAGCAGAACGCTCTGAAACGCTGAAAGTACCGAAGCCGACGAGCTGTACTTTGTCACCTTCCTTCAAAGCTTCCTTGATGGAGTCTGTCGTTGCATCCAAAGCCTTCTTCGCAGCAACCTTGCTGATGCCCGCAGCTTCAGCAATCTTGTCGATTAATTCTGTTTTATTCATTACCTTTGTGTTTATAAAATGATTGATAAAAAAATTCACATGCGTGCTAATTGTGGACAAATATAAGTCAAACATTTCAGAAAACAAATAAAAAATTAAGAAAATTATACGATTTGCTCAAAAAAAGCCTATAAATCATGGGTGGCATGCCGAATGACGTAGTTTTTTCGTAATTTTGCGCACATAAAAAACATTTACACGACGGATTATCTATGCGCAGTATACCCACCGTTACCAAGAACCTGCTTGTCATTAATGTATTGGCTTTTGCCGCCATGTACGTTTTCAGGTCACAGGTAGACCTGAATGATATTTTTGGGCTTCATTTCTTTTTGGCTTCCGACTTCCGGATTTACCAATTGGTGACCTACATGTTCATGCACGCCACCTTCGAACACATCTTCTTCAACATGTTTGCCTTGTGGATGTTCGGCTGCGTGGTGGAGCGCGAGTGGGGGCCGAAGAAGTTTTTGTTCTATTACATATCATGCGGCATCGGGGCCGGTCTGCTTCAAGAGCTGGCGCAATACGCATCCTACATGGTCGAAGGGCTCGGCGCTTACGACAGCGTGCTGATTGACGGAACGCGCATCGCCATGGGTGACTTTCTCAACAAATGGACCACCGTGGGGGCTTCGGGGGCCGTATACGCCCTTCTGCTGGCTTTCGGCATGATTTTCCCGGAAGAGAGAATGTTTATCTTTCCCCTGCCCATCCCCATCAAGGCCAAGTGGTTCGTGATCTTCTACGCCGCTCTTTCGCTGGTCATGGCGTTGACCACGACCGGCGGAAACGTGGCCCACTTCGCTCATCTCGGCGGCATGGCATTTGGATTCATCATGATTCGCTACTGGAAGCATCATCCTTACGGCGGCTCCGCACGGTCAGACGGGCAGCAGTTCTTTGACCATTTGCGCGAAAAGTGGGAGGAGCACTCGCGCGGGAAGGGTGGCGGCGCGAGGCACGAGGCCTGCGACGAGCGGCAAAGCGACTGGGATTACAACGCGCGGAAACAGCGCGAGCAAGAGGAAATAGACAAGATACTTGACAAGATTCGCAAGAGCGGTTACGACAGTCTGACGTCAGAAGAGAAACAAAAGCTCTTTGACAGCAGCAACCGGCGTTAAGCATAGGGAGAATGGGAAAAGCCATCGGAAAAATCGTCTTCCAGCTCATTGCCGGAGCAAACGCGGCCACCATCACCGCCATGCTGCTGGTTGGCTACGCCGACCGAATCAACCCGGCCCTCCACCCGTCACCAGCCAACATGGGACTGGCGCTACCCGTGATGCTCGGCATCAACCTGGCATTTCTCGTCTTCTGGATAACCGTCCATCCAAAGCGCGCGTGGATTCCCCTGTTGGGATTTCTCGCATGCTACCAACCCGTCAGGGTTTACTCCCCGATCAACCTTCCCGCGCAGGCTCCCAAAGGCACCATCAAGGTGCTTTCCTACAACGTTTGGTACTTTGGTGGCGATGGGTTTGAAAAAAGAAACAACCCCGTGTTGGACTATCTCAAAGAGCAAGGCGCGGACATCGCATGCCTTCAAGAGTCTGGCACATGGGGCAAGCACGCAGACGACGCCAAGGCAATGATGGACTCTCTATATCCATACCATGCCAGTTCGCAAGCCAAGAACGGCGGAGACGCCATGGACATCTACAGCCACTACCCCATCATCAGACAGGAAAACATCAGATATGCTTCTGAAGGCAACCACTCAACGGCTTTCTACCTGAACATCCACGGCGACACGGTAATCGTCATCAACAACCATCTGGAATCAATCGGACTGTCAGCAACAGACAAAGCCAACTTCAAAGGCGTAGTTAAAGGTGACATCAAAGGCGAGTTGGCCGAGACAAGCGCCAAAATACTCATCAAGAAACTGGGGGAAGCGTCGCGCATCAGAGCCGCACAGGCCGATGCCGTAGCACAATACATCGCCGCACACCGGAACATGAGCATGATTGTATGCGGTGACTTCAACGACGGACCCAACTCGTATGCCCGACGAACCATCGCCAAACAACTGCGCGACTGCTACGTTGAAACGGCTAACGGGCCTGGCATATCTTATCACATAGGCGGGTTTTACGTGCGCATTGACCACATGATGTGTTCGAAAGACTGGACACCCTACAACTGCAAGGTAGACAACAGAATAAAAGCGAGCGACCACTATCCAATCTATTGTTGGCTCAAAAAAGCGCCAAACACTTAAAAATGCGCATTTAAACGCCATAAATTTTTCGTACTGACAAAAAAATAGTATCTTTGCATGTCTATTAAAAGTATGAAAAAACAATCATCAATAATAATAAATTAAAATGCAAAACAAAGGAATTGTAATTGTAACGGCTGTACTACTGACGCTTGCAAGCATCTTCTATTTGTCATTTTCAGTCGCCACCCGCTATTATGATAGCCAAGCGGCAAAGCTGAAAGATCCGATTGCACAACAAGAGTACAAAGACTCAGTGAAGTATCTGGGCATCTATTCTTATCAAAGATGTCTGGAAACTCAAATCGGATTGGGCCTTGACCTGAAAGGTGGCATGAACGTGATACTGGAGATATCGGTGCCTGACGTAGTAGAAATGCTCGCCGACCACAAGACAGATGCCGCATTCGTGAAATCGATGAAAGAGGCAAGAGCGGAAGAAGAGACCAGCCAAGAAGATTTTATCTCTCTCTTTATTAAAGCATTCAAGAAGAATGCGCCTGGCCACAGATTGGCTGAAGTCTTTGCCACGCAGCAACTGCAAGGAAAGGTGAACCCACAAAGCACCGACGCCGAGGTAGAGAAAGCGTTGCGCCAAGAAACCCAATCGGCCATCGACAACTCGTTCAACGTAGTGCGCACCCGTATCGACCAGTTTGGTGTCGTTCAGCCGAACATTCAGAAATTGGAGGGACAAGAAGGGCGCATCATGGTTGAAATGCCGGGCATTCGCGAGCCAGAGCGCATGCGCAAGCTGCTGCAAGGTAGTGCCAACCTTGAATTCTGGGAAACATTCAACGCAGAAGAAATCATACCTTACCTGACACAACTGGACGCTCGTCTGGCCAACGGCGACACACAAACGGCCGACACGACCGCAGCGAACACTTCTTCTGCCAAGTCCTTAGCGAAAAGCAGCAAAGAGAAAGCCGTTAAAAAAGCAGATCCTAAGTTCCAACTCAAGAAAGACCAGAAACAAGGCGACGTAAAAATTTCTAATGAAAAACAAATCGCCGCCGCCAAGAAAGAGCACCCGCTGTTGGCCATCTTGAGTACCACAGGACGCAATGCACTGAGCCTCGTGGGATATGCCAGCGTACGCGATACCGCAGAAGTAAACAGAATTATCCATTCAGACCTCGCCAAGCAGATTCTTCCTTCTGACTTGAAACTGCTTTGGAGCGCCAAACCAGCTGATGGACTGCAAGTGAAAAACTATTATGAACTGCATGCTTTGAAGATTACAACCACCACCGGACGCGCTCCGTTGGAAGGTGATGTGATTGTTGACGCATCCGACCAGTTTGACCACTTGTCAGGTAAGCCAGAGGTTTCCATGACCATGAACACCGACGGCGCACGTCGCTGGTCAGCCATCACCAAGGCCAACATCGGCAGAGCTGTCGCCATTGTGTTGGACGGATTGGTGTACACCTCTCCTCGCATCCAAGTCCAAATTGATGGTGGACAATCGTCTATCACGGGTAGCTTCACCATTGAAGACACCAAAGACTTGGCCAACACCCTGAAATCAGGTCGTATGCCGGCACCTGCACGCATCGTACAAGAAGAGGTGGTAGGTCCTACACTGGGCGCACAGTCTATCCAGCAGGGTATCATCTCATTCGTGATAGCCTTCGTGCTGTTGATGATCTACATGATTGTGATGTACAATTTCATCCCAGGTATGATCGCCAACTGCGCCTTGATCGTGAATGTATTCTTCACCTTGGGTATCCTGACGTCGTTTCAAGCCGCCCTTACCATGTCGGGTATTGCCGGTATGGTGCTTACGTTGGGTACGGCCGTCGACGCCAACGTGCTGATATACGAACGCATCAAGGAGGAATTACGGGCAGGAAAGAATATGAAACAGGCGGTAGCAGCTGGTTACAGCAACGCCTTCAGCGCCATCTTCGACTCCAACTTGACATCGGCCATCACGGGTGTCATCCTGCTGATATTCGGTACGGGACCCATTCAGGGATTCGCTACCACATGGTTGATTGGTCTGGCCTGTTCGTTCTTCAGCGCCGTATTCTTGACGCGATTGGTTTACGAGCATAAGTTGAACAAAGACAAGTGGCTGAACCTCAAGTTCTGGACGGGCATATCAGAGCACATGATGCAGAACACACGCTATAAATTCATGAGCATGTTCAAGACCAGTGGCACGGTTTACGCCATCGCAATCATCATCTGCATCGTCAGCTTCGTTGTCCGCGGCCTAAGTCAGAGCATTGACTTTACGGGTGGACGCAACTACGTTGTGACGGTTGACAAGAACACACATGTGGAGGAAGTGCGCAATGCTTTGGACAATGCATTCCAAAATACGGTAGGCAAGAATGCCGGCAAGCCCGCAACCACCACCGTGATTGCCATCGGTACCGATGGCAAGACCTTCCGCGTATCTACCAACTACAACCTGGAGAGCAACGACCCGCAGATGGATGACCAGGCGGAAACGATTCTATACACCTCGCTGAAGAAAGCCGGTCTCGTCAAACAGTCCAGCATAGAAGCGTTCAAGAACCCCGATGTCCGCGAGGGTGGTTCTATCATCAGTTCATCCAAAGTGGGTCCATCCATCGCTAAAGACATCACGAACAACGCCATCAAGAGCGTGGTGATCGCACTGATATGTATCTTCTTGTATATCTTACTGCGATTCCGCAACATCGGTTTCTCTATTGGTTCGGTCGCAGCACTGATCATAGACACCGTGATTGTGGTAGGCTTGTTCTCGTTATGCTACGGATGGATAGGCTTCTCCTTGGAGATTGACCAGACATTCATCGGCGCCATCCTTACGGTGATAGGTTACGACATCAACGACTCGGTGGTGGTGTTTGACCGTATTCGTGAGAACTTGAAGCTGCATCCGAAACAAGATATACAGAAAACGTTCAACGATTCTATCAACCAGACGTTGGCTCGTACCATCAACACCTCAGTATCTACATTGATTGTGTTGGTTCCAATCTTCATCCTCGGCGCCGACAGCATTCGCAGTTTCGCCTTTGCCTTAATCATCGGCGTCTTCGTAGGTACGCTCAGCTCCATCTTCCTGGCATCACCAATCGCTTACCTCGTGTTGGGACGCAAGATCAAGAAAGAGCAAGCAGAAGAGGCTGCCGCCGCATCATGACGGCACGGAACGCAGAACGAAAAAACAAGAACGCCAGCAAGAGCGGCATGACCTCGCAGAGGTCGTGCCGCTTTTTTATGACATGAATAGCCGGGATGAACGATGAGATTAAGGGCGGTTCTATAAATTACCGCCGTAAAGTTTTTTGTATGTTGGACAGTT
>CAMPYJ010000058.1 GCA_946998205.1 uncultured Prevotella sp.
AAAAACGGAGCAAGCCGAATACAATCAAACTTGTTTGAATTGTTGAGGCGCAGCTTGTTTTATATAAAAAGAGTCCACAAGATGACAAAACGAAAAAAAAAAGACTGACATAAAACACTTTACGCTGGTAATTTATAGAACCGTCCTTTGGTCAAAATACACGGTTAGAAACGTTTTTGTCTTTGTGTGCCTGTTGAATGGTCTTCTCCGTGTCAGCGTGTTACGATTTCTTTGCGCACGCGTCCGTCACCATATTTCACGATGTTGATTCCTCTTTGCGGTGCTTGAATGCGAAGGCCGTCGAGTGTGTAGCGTGCTGTCTCTGTGTTGTTGCCGTGTTCTTCAGTCACGGTAGATATGCCAGTTGCGCCTGCATCGGTGATGGTGCATTTGGCTGCATTTTCGATTTTCTTAGTATTATTGTTAATCAGCAGCACGCAGATTTTCAGTTTTGATTTATCTTGCAGCAGACGGTTGTAGGCGATGTTAAACACATGTTGGAAACTTTGCGTTTGGTCTACTTCTATCGGAATCTTTACGAAGTCTTCCGGCCCTGGCGTGTAAACACCTTGCACTTCGCCTTCTCTCGCCGGGATGTAAACCCCTGTTGCTGCGATTGCCGTAAAGTTGTTGAGAATTCCGCTTACCACAGATGGCGAGTTGACGAATTTGTCCATTTCAGGAGACTTGCCGAGAACGCTGTTGTCTCCCGAATAGTGATTGTTTTGTAGCCATTCGGGCTTTGTCATCCCATCTTCTGTCAGCACATAAGCCACACTGTATTTCGTGTCTTTGGGAACAACACGAAAGGTGACGCTTGGCGTTACGGTGATGCGTTCTTTCTTTTCATCCCATTGGGCAGTGACGTTCACATCCATGTCGGCACCCATGGCTCTTTCCTCCTCAAACTCTGTCGTAGCCGTAAAATTGGAAAGCAGGCGACTTCTGTTCATGTCAAGATGTGGTGTGCCTTTTGCTTCGAAGCTGTTCCAAGCATAATCAGGACAGGACAGTGGGTCGGGACGGCGATGAATGGCAATGCCGATGAAGTCATCGGGATAGTTCTTTTCCAAGTTCTCCATGACGGCAATGCCGCGTGAACAGTATCGGCACCACATGCCTGTGTATTCTTCCACGACGACCCTGCGGTGAGGCACTTGCGTGACAGTGGCTCTGATAAGACCGGCATAAGGATAAGAGGCTCTGTTGGGCTCACCGTTCACTTTCGTTATCTCTACCTGTAATTCTGTTTCCGAGAGCCGGTCATGAGGTGGCACGTCAATATCCGCATGCGTGCCCCACATGTGTTTCAGTGGTTCTTTCAAGACGTATTTTCCCTCCAACAGCACTTTACCTTCAAATAAGACCTTGTAATCAAAATCTTTCACCTCATCCCTGCCATAATTGGTAATCAACAGTTGGGCTTTCGCGCTCTTGGCATGGATAGGTACATACACCTTTCGTCCAGTGGAGGGAGCCAGACTGTAGTCGCCCGCCCTAAGACTGTTTGGATAACAAAGGATGGCGATGAGCGCCAATAGTTGAATACAGACTCTTTTTATCATCTTGTAACGAGTGTTGTTGTGGGATGTTCGTTAGGAAATAATGTACTTACGAGTGAAAATAACTCCTTGATTGCTTCTGTACTTAACGATATATGTGCCTTTAGGAAGTGTTGAAAGCGAGGTGAGCTGTCGATAGAGCAACACGCCACAGGTGTCATAGACATCGTAGATGCCACCTGCTGGTATCGGTGAGGACGCAATGCCGGCGGTCTCAGGAATGAAGTTGATGGTCAGCTTCGGCCCGTTCTTTTCTGTCATCTTGCCGTTTCCCTCATCTTCCATGATGATGATTTGCAGAACAACCTTGCCATGTCCTTTTGTGGCGAAAGTATGTTTAATGGAAAGCTTCTCCCGGCCAGCGGCTGCCATATCCTTTGGTTCCAATTGATAAGTGCCGGCTTCTTCATGAGAATTGCAAGATTCAAACGCGCATACCTCCAACTGTCCTTCTTGCATTTCAATGTTATAAGAGAGTTTCACTTTCTGTGACTTGCCTGAGCGGTTGGAGATGAATAGTTCTGTATGCATTTGTTTCTGTCCAGGTGTAAAAACGTCGTCCTCCACCTTGCTCACGTTAAGCGTGGCGTCAGGTGCAATCACATCTCCTTTGGCGTTGACAAAGACAACGTCATCCGGGCTTGTCTGTGCCTGCACGCTTGCGAACGCGCATGCGAGCATACCTAAAAAATTAAGCAGTCGTAATTTCATGTTTTTATTTTTTGTCATTTGTTTACGAATTGGAAATCTTTTGCCGAACAACCTGTTGCACACCGTTATCGTTATAGAAGAAAGCCACTATCCATGCTTTGTCAGACAAGATGCCACTGGGCAGCGTGTAGGTGGTTTTCTCTTTGTGCGCATGTTCGGGAGAGAGCGTCAGTGCTGTTCCCCATTCTCCGTTGACGGCCGCCCTGAACACATGGTGGTGTATGTGGTTCTTTTCTAACTTGTTGTTCGGGAAAAGCTGTGGTGCGACAACATCGTCTTCCACCAGCCATAGCTGCAGTTGTCCTTTTACCGCTGTCGTCAAGGTCGTCAAGGTCCTCAAGTCGGTTTCTATCTCCACAAGGCGAGTGTCGGCGTCGTATTGACATTTAAGTTCTATGTTTACGTTCGTAGTTTTGGTAAACTCCTCATAGACTTTTCCTGCCCAAGCGTCTTTTGACAGTGCGCCACCCCGACGGTTGATGATGGCTTTGGGTACGTTGGGAATCGCCCAGTGCTTGTAATACGCATCCCCCGCATCGGTGCGCAATCCCACGATGGTGGATGTTGTTTTAACGGCGAGCGGACCTGCATGAATTGCAACAGCTATCAGCTTGTCGGCTCCATAGGTGCCTTGCAGCTCTTTGATGGCCTCTGCGGCCTCGGGGCAGAAGATGCACCGCTGCCCTGTAAAGTCTTCTATCAGCACGTTTCGCTGAATGGTGGCGGCAGGCACTTCGACGAGACGCTTGTCAGCGTCAATGGGGTCGCAGCTCGTTAAGAGCGAAACGCCAGCCAGAAGGAGGATATATAAAGATTTCATTGCTGTCAGAGCTGTCAGAAGTTATAATTGTAGGAAAGTGTCATACCTTTAGTAGCTGGGATGTATCGGCATACCCCTCCCGAACAGTTGAAACCTGCACGGGTGCGACCATAGCCCAATTGTAACCTGTGCGCCCCACCGTTGTATGTCACAAAGCCTTGGTAGTAGTGCGCGTGGGTGTTGCCAAGGTTGTAAAGGTCGCTCAAGGTGAACATCCAGTGTGGCGCCAGCGACAGTTCAGCCAGTGCGAATGCCCAGTCTTTATCGCCATCTTTCGAGAAGAGGTACTGTCCCTCAACACGCAGCGTTGTTTTTCGTGCCAGTTTCTGCTTCACGTCTGCCACGACTATATGCGAGTTCAACATGCCTCCATGTCCCTCAATCACCGTTTGGTTGTAACGCTGATTCATGTACATCAAGTTGAGCCTTGTGTCTTTGCCAAGGCGTTTCTCCACCTGCACGTCAATGTCTTGATAATAGGTGGATGCTCCCCAACGCCAAAACGAACTTCCGTAGCCATCGGTTCCTCTGCCGCCATCCTCATTTTTGGAAATGGAATGAACGTGCGAGAAGTTCATTTTCACCATCGTCCCGTATTTGCCACCCAGCATAGAGCCTTTGGGGAAGGTATAGGCTCCCGCCGCCTGATATGCCCACTCTCCGTCGGGACGTGTGGCGTAGGGATAGAGTGCGGGCAGCGTGTAGGTGTGTTCTACGGTGAAGGCAGGCAGGTGATTGATGAAAGAAGAGATGCCTTCCATACCCCTGCTGCTGCGCAGCGTCATGTTCGTGCTGCGCTTGGCTTGCAGAAGCAGGCTCATGCCGCGTTTGGAGTATGAACCCGAGAGCATTGCCACATAACCGTTGCGATAGATATAGCCATTGTCATTGGAGGGGTCTTGTGTTTTCATCGCCATCTCCGCCAGTACGTTCAACGAACGGTGTTGCACGCGCATGCGAACGTCGAACGCGTTGACATAGCGAGGAAGGCGTAGACGGTGTGTGGGGTCTGTCATGACCACATCCTCTTTCTCGTACTTGTTGACGCACGAAAAACCAATCATCGCATAGGTCTCGTGCCTCTGCAGTACTTTGAGCCACTCTTCAATATTCCACTCGATGTCGCCCCCTGTCAGCCAACTGTCGTTGTGCTTCCAATACCGGCGCTGGCGTCCCGTGAGTATCTTCACCGCCACACCGTCCCAGGGACGGTAATGTAAGCGAGCGCCTTGCAGGGAGTTGTCTATTCCAAGACTGCGCTCCTCGTATGTGCGAAGGATGAAGCCCGACCCAAACTGCTCATAAAAACTGCCCAATGTCAATTCGGCATTCTTATAGCGGCCTTTCACATAGAAATGAGGCAGTCCCCAGCCTTTGATGTCGTTCTCAAATCCGGGAAGCGGATGTTTCAGATATTCCACTCTTGCCCCTGCCTCCACATAGCGGCTTGTAGCCTTCAGGTCAAGATAAGTGTTTGTCAGAAAATGGCCGTCATCAGCGCTCGCTCCCGTTGTCTTGTCTTTCTCCGGCAGCAGGATGTCGCTCTGAATACTTCCCGACAGGCGCGGCTTGTCCGGTTGCTCTTGTGCGCAAAGCCATGTGCTTGCCATGCCGATGAGCCATCCAAGCATCATCATCCGTTTGTTCATAAGGCTACCTGCTTGCAATTTCCTTTATCTTTTCGTAAAGCTCCAGTTCTGCGCCATCGGTGTAACCGTTGTGCCGATAAACAATGTTTCCCTGTCCATCGAGCAACACCGTGTAGGGAATCAGTTGAATGCCCAGCGCGTGGCGCAACTCACTGTTGGGGTCGAGCAGCACGTCGTATCGCCATCCGTTCTGGTCAACCAACGGCTTTACTTTGTTGATGTTCTGTGCCTGATCCACCGATACGGCGATGATTCGCACGCCTGTCTCTTGCTGCCACTCATCGTAGAGTTCGGCAATGGCTTTCAGCTCACGGTTGCAGGGTTTGCACCACGTCGCGAAGAAAGCGAGCAGCAAGGGCTTGCCGTTGTTGGCTATCGTGTCTGTCTGCACGGTTCTGCCTTCCATGTCTTTGAGGATTACCTTGGGCAGCCGTTCTTGTGCGTAGCTTCCCAAACTCACCAATAATAACGCGAGGGATAACAGTATTTTATTCATGTTTATGGTTGTCAAGGGTGGTTCTATAAATTAGCTTTGGCAGATTGTGAGACTATTTTTGAGGTCAATTTGTTTGTGAGTGAAGGAGTATAGCGAGCTATACGACTGAACGAACAAGCAAATTGAACCAAAAACGGAGCAAGCCGAATACAATCAAACTTGTTTGAATTGTTGAGGCGCAGCCTGTTTTATATAAAAAGAGTCCACAAGATGACAAAACGTAAAAAAAAACTGACAAAAAAAATCTTACGGTGGTGATTTGTAGAAACACCCTAAAGCGCAACGCCCCGCGTATATCATTACGTGGCGTTGCGCTTTCTCTTTTTTACTGCTTAGCTGCTTGCCTGATGTCAGCTATTAGGGTTGTTGGGCTTATTATTGGGGGAAACCACTTACTGATTGTTTAATTGTTGCTATAGCACCATCAAGCTCTATGTGTATGCGAATCTTATCAAATTTTTTTCCCTTAGGAAGGTCTGGATATTTTTTGGGATTAAAAGTTAAGGTGAAATGCCCATACTTATCGTTGCTATCAGGCTGCTTTATGTCTTCGACAACTACACTTCCTTCAGGTACTTTTACGTCTTTTTCACGCAGTATTTTTTCTCTTTTGTTGCCTTTTTTATCCGTATACGTAGAATTATAATAACGGTCATACGTAATTTTTACTATTTTATACTTATGAGGTGCCACTATTAAAGGGGTAGGTACTTTTGTAGATTTTGTCTTCGCTACGTATCGAGCGGTGAACATAGTTAAGTAATATTTTGTAGCCCCTTCTTTAGTTATTTCTTTTTTATCTGCATCTGTTTTTAAATTAAATACTGTATTACTTGACACTTGGACGAACTTCCCCTCTTGTTTTTCGTCTTTTTTAACAAAATATAATAGTGGTTTCAAATCTTCCTGCTGAGTATTATCACCTATATTATATTTTTCTACCTGACCAGCTTTATATGGTTTGTTATCTTTTAATTTGAGAGGAATGGTTATCTTCTTTAGTGGAAGTCTATAATCTTCTTGAATATTTCCATCAGCACCATAATTTTCATCTTTCTTCAAAACTACCTCTGCTTTAGCATCATCGCCTACCGGTTGTGGTATCATGAAGATGGTAAGGTTGTCGTACTTGTTGCCTGTTTTTAGCCCGGTAAACTGGGTTCTGTTTACCTGTGTGGTGGTGATGTGGTTGGTTTTGATGCGCACCGTGTCTTTTTTCGCGTTTTGGATATCCCACGTAAAGCGTTCCGTGCCAGGGGTATTAGACAAGTCTACGTGGCATGTCCCATTCGTGTATAGCCCTGTTATAAAAATGCCCTCTATGGTGTAACCCGTAGGTACGCGGTCGCCAATGGCAAAGTTGATAGCTGTAAGGGCATGATGCATGTTTATGGTCTTTCCGCTGGTTATTTCTTTTTCGGTAGAGTTCTGTTCATTTATCTCAAACTCCTCCGTCTGCCCTATCATCAAGTCTTTCTGCAGTGCCATGTCTTTTTGCAGGGAGTAGGTAAGGGTATAGGTGTTTGCGCCTGTCCGTTTAAACTGATTGTCATCGCTTAGTTGGGGGTATACGGCGGCGAGCTGCACCTTCGGCATGTCTGTCTTGTATGTTGCCACCTTGCCGCTTACGTGCACTATATATTTATCGTCTTTTTTCTTTGCACTACCGTTGTTGATGAAGTTGGGTTTGTTGGGAGTAGGTTCACCATTTTTATGTCCATAGCCGTATACGCCAAAGGTAGCGTCGTCGGGCATTTGCGCTATATCATCGTACATGGTACCCCGTGTCAAGGCACTGGTGGCGAAGTTTAGTTTTACCACGTTAAGCGCTGCTGGGTTGTTGTCGGTCTGAACTTTGCCCTCTTCAAGGTCTTGAGAGCAGGAAGTCGCCATGGCTGCCAAACACAATATCGAGGCAGCACCAATAGCCTTATAATAATGTTTTTTCATTGTGTTATTTGTTTTTGTTATAGCATTTGGTAATAAAAGACAGGATGGCTTTTGGGCTAATCTTTTAGCCATGCCGGTAAGTCTTTTTCTTTAATTTCTTCTGACGTTCCTTCTGCGTCTATTTCCTCTTGTTTGTCCCATCCGTCTACGCTGAAAGATGTTATGGTATCAACCCCAGAAGCGCAAATCATCTGCATGGAGTTATCCAGTTTTAGTATCTTAATAACTGGCTTTTCGTACGTTTTTTTCATTATTTTTTCCTTTCTTTTTTTAGTATCATACACTAAACGTATTATTGGTTTTAACAATTTATCCTTACTCAAAGGTAGCAATTCTTTCTTGAATGGTGGTCATATACCGGCTCCCCCCCCCCCATAAATTATAGTTTTTTAAAGAGTTTTCTCGTTTTATTAACAAAATGTTTGCATTATAAACCGTAGTTGACAGGTATGGAAGATGGTGCGAGCGTGTGGGAAACGGGCTTGCGGCCTTGCTGAAAACAAGGAAGCGGGGGCATGCGCCTTACAGTTGTAAATGTAATGTTTTTTCATAATTGGTGTCATGGGGTTGACGGGTATTTCATGCAAGCGATGTTTAGACAACGAATGGCAACCCTCTTTTTCCCAACAACGAATGGCGTGAGTGGAATTCGCATGGCCGGTCGTCAGCCGGCGTCTTGCCGCCCAGCCTCTCTCAACTGGGCATAATCATCCAGCAGATATCGGCGCGAGACAGCCACGGTGACGATGATGGAGAGTACCGCTGCCGTAAACATGGCAACCAACAGTACCACCTGGCACGCCACGGCTGCCGGCACACTGGCGCCTCCCAGCAGCATGCCCCACGTCACCAACGGCGACACGCCCATGACAACCCATCCCATGCCTGACAGACCGGGCAGGGCCGACTGCTGTATCGCCCGCCGCAACAGGTAGCCGAGCGCGCGGCGGTGGGTGGCGCCATTGGCCAGCAAATAGTGGTAAAGCTGCCCATGATGGCGCAATCCCATATAGTAAACGTGCAGGGCTTTGCTGTTTGCGTGGATGAGATGCCCGGTGAGCATGGCCACTACCGGTATCATATAACGGGCTTCAAGCACATTTGCCCCTCCCATAACCAACAGCAGCACATACATACCAACCACCAGCACGCCTGCAAACGTGCCGGCCAGCACAGGCAGAAACAATTGCCGCAGGGGCAGCTTGGCCCGCACGACGGACAACGCGGCGCCCCACGCGATGATGAGCAGCGCGAACAACAGCGTGATGAGCGGCTTGTCAAGAGCGACAACACCGTACAGCAACACACCCAGCACCAAAAGGCTGCCCGCCATTTTGAGGAACGAACGAAGCGTCTTCGTGAGCAGTGGGATGTTGAATACATAGAAAACATAGCAGGGAACAAGCAACAGCAAGAGCCCCAAAATACATTGCGTGAGAGTGATGTCCATTTTGTCTACGGTGTAAAATTGATAACCACGTCAGCCGTTTCGGCAACTTGCCTGTCGGTGGTTGTACACAGTACGAGATGCCCGGCGGCCTTCATCGTCTGCATGAACGACAGCACCAAAGGCACACTTTCGGGTGTCTGCCAAGCCGTTGGCTGATTGAGAAGAATGATGTTTCGATTGAGAACGCCTGCAAACGAGAGCATGACGCGCTGTCGCACGGCGGCCGGTAGCGAGCGCAACAGTCGCTCGTAACACGACTCGTCAACGCCCAACGACTGCCATTGCCTTAACAGGGCCGTCTTTTGCTCGTGCCGCACAGGTGCTTCCATACCGACAAGCAAATGGAAAAGCGCGGACACGGACGTGTCGCCAAACTCAAACCTGGCGGGAACGTATGCCATCATCTGCCGAAAGAAAGGTGCCGACAGAGGGGTGACGCACTCGCCATCCACCGACACATACCCGCTTTCGAGTGGCTGCAAACCCAAAAAGGCATGCAGCAAAGCCTCCAAGGCCTCTGCGTCTTGCGCGAGAACGCATGTAAGCTGACCGTCCATGGCCATGAACGACAGGTCGTTGCAGACAACGTGACCACCTGTCTTGAGGGTGGCATCCTTGACTTCTATCATAACTGGGCAAATGTACACAAAAAATATAAGATTACGGATGTGGCAGAACAAAAAAAACACATCAAACACACGGCTCTTCCATTGAAGGGGGTAGAACAACAAATGTAACAAATATAACAAATATACTAAACAAGACAATGAACGCAAGCGTTCGGCGAATGAAACAAATCTGCTGACATAAACATGCTGAGTGGCTTTGCCAAATACGTTTGATTCGTAGAACGCCTGCGTTCATTGGTTTCTTCACATCACTTGCAGATTTTCGTGTTTATTTCGTTGTTGAATTTTTCTACGCAGTTTGCAACAACAAAACACGTCATGTTCAAACGAAAGGGCTGTGTCGAGCTGTTGTTTCCCCACTTCTTGGTATGAGCGAGGCGAGATGGTCTCTCCGTTTTCTTTACAACAGCCCACTCATAATTCTCGCCAAATGCGTGATGTCCTTGGTTGCTCGCAAATATCGTAAGCATTTGGCGGAATCTTATCGTGCACTGCGTCAATGTGTTATGTGAAAAAGCCATTTCTTCTATCCTTTTTCCGTTATTTTTTCGGTCGAATAATAACCCTTTTGCCGTGCAGATGCGATGTTATAGGCGTTCAAAGGCATGACGGTAGACTGCCAAAGTGATACGCATTGCGGCGTTAACTCAATGCCATGGCGGTGGCATGGGTGTGTAGAGCGTGCCGAACACGGCCGTCTTGCTTGTTTTTCTCGCTAAATATTTCTATTTCATGAAAAATCAAATGCGGTTTTTTTGTCATTTTATTTAACAGGAGGGGAGGGGAAGCCTCCCCCGGCCCCTCCGAAGGAGGGGAGAGACGAGTTGAAGGACTAATCAACTTGTTTACTCGTTACCTTGTCAACTCGTCAACTAACAACTTTTTTCTTGTTAAAGTATGTAAAAAAAGCGGAATATCAATATTATACCTTATATTTGCATTGTCATCTTCAATCAACAAGTGACGGATATTGAAGCGTGAAGCAATGGCCTTGAAATGTTAAATTCTTTACTAAATAAACACCGTATGAAGAGATTATTTGTTGCATTTATTTGCGTTGTTGCTTGTTGCATGTCAACAAACGCCAAAATTAAGACCGACTTTGGAACCTATGCGTTCGGTGCCTCAGCCCTCTATGGGACGAGCGGAGATTACAACCATGGCGGTGCCGGATTGACCTTGCAAAAGTTTTTTGGAGATGAGTTCCGTGCCAGCATCTTTGCCAACTATTTTTTCAAGCAAAACAACGCCAGTTTTATTGAGTTTGGCACCGACTTCAACTATGTGTTTCCGTTGACGCCTAAGCTGGGCATTTATCCTGTTTTAGGTTTGGGGTATTCCATCATGAAGTTGAACAATGTGATAGAGAAGCCCGCGGGTATCGACATCCTTATAGATGACTATACGGACGATTCTGAAGGCAACCTCAATTTTGACCTCGGGGCGGGATGTGAGTATTATTTCACTCCATCGCTGAAAGGTTTTGCCGAGGCAAAATACCGGTATGTTAAAAACTACGACCGGACGTTGTTCCAAGTAGGAGTTGCTTACGTTTGGTAGCCAACAAATTGACTATTAACTAAATATACAGATATGAGGAAATCACTGTTTGCCGTCATTGCCACCGTATGCGTGGCGATGACCCTTGGTGGGTGTCAAATTTACGGACTGGTTAAAGACGCTACCGACAAGGAAGAAGGAAAGATTATCATGAAAGATGGTAAGGAGTATGTGGGACGTGTAGAGATGCCCAACGTCAACACCAAGCGTCTCTCGATTGTGGTCAACGACGGGCAGAAGACCGTTGTGGAAGCTAAAGACATCGCTTCGCTTACCGTGTGGAAGAAGACGCATCCTGAGCGTAAGCACACGTTGAAGTATCTCCCATCAGAATTTCTGAGGAAAAAGATGCGTAAGCCATTGTGGATGGCAGTGACTGCAACAGGACCGTATGTCGAATTCTATACATGCAGTTTTGATTACTCCATTCCCTCGAGTGGATACCTTAAAATTACCAGCGTGCAGAACGGTAGCATTGAGCTTCTGGCACTAAAGAAAGGCGGCAAAATGCCAAAGACGATTTCGGTATCTGACATCAGCAAGCGACAGAAGCGCAAACTGCTGTTGGAATATCTCAATGACGATGCAGCCTTGGCGAAGAAAATAAACAACCAGGACATCCGCCCGGATGATTTTGAAACCATTGCTGAAATTTATCATCCATAAATATCGGGGTATGACATGTCACAAGCGCTCTGTATGCGCCTGCAAGAAATTGTCAGCCAGCTTTCGCCTGTGGTGCGTTTGCTGGCTGGTCGTGATGATGAGCGCATGCCCATTGAAGGTTAAGGCGCAAATCATCCGAATAGAGCTTTCTGGTGGCCTGCAATATTTCCCCGGCATGACCAAAAAGATAGGGTGGGGCTATAATCTCGCCGGTAGGTGTATGGTGACAGACAACTGGTTTGCGGCTGCCCTGATACATGGTGGCTTCAGTAGGGGAACATACCCGGGTGTTTATGCTAACGAGACGACAAGCCTAAAGCACAATCGGGATGCTTCCTTCATGGGTGCGGGCGTGGGCTATCTTCACCCTGTGAACGATCACCTACATGCCTATGCACAGTTGTTAGGAGGCTGGGGAGCCATTGAAACGACGGGTAATCCGAATCAGAAAAAAGTGACCGAGATAGAAGGACACGAGTTTAAAGGCTTCTCTGCGGCCAGCGTGCTGGGTATAGAGTATTATCTGCCGTCTTTTGGAATATGGGGCGCTGATGTCGTGATACATTATATTGACGGTCGTGTCATGCCCTCCATCAACCTGAAGTATGGTATCAACTTCGATTTGTAGCGATGTCATGGCTCACGACAGGTTCACAATCATCCGTTCCGTGCTTGTTTGTGTTCATCTGGTGCCATGCCTGCATCTTCTTCTTTCAGTTCATGCTATTGTAATGGGGTACATGAGCTTAGGGCTTTTTGTTTAGGGCGGTTCTATAAATTAGCTTTGTCAGATTGCGAGGCTGTTTTTGTGGTCAATTTGTTTGTGAGTGAAGGAGTATAGCGGGCTATACGACT
>CAMPYJ010000059.1 GCA_946998205.1 uncultured Prevotella sp.
GCAAGTTCGTGGTATAGAAAAAACTCCCGCAAGTCCATCGAATTTGACGATAATACTCTTTTTGAAGTCTCTTGACCATGTTTTTTCAAAAAAGAAACAAAGAAGTCCCCTTAGGAACTTCATGATATTCTTAGCGAAGAAGCAAGCTCCTATCAAAGTGTCAGCCGTTTGGTCAAGTTTCGCTCGGATGTCATCATGTGAGCAGTACATTACCCAATTCATTGACGAGATTTTCAGAGAATTGCTTGCATATCTCAAGTATTTTGACGAATTTTGTATAAAGGTTGTGCATACGATGGTTTGAACTTAATGTTTTGAACATCACTAAGTTGCCAAAAACCAACGACATGTGTAACTTTTTACTCATACCTATCAACTTAAATAAATTCCGCCAACGAGTTATCTCATAAAATAAATGATGGACATAACACTATTTGAAAATGCACGTAGTCTAACAGCACTATATAAAAACATACCTCAACTCCAAGATGTTGAAATAATAAAACTTATCGTAGTTCCAGGCGAAGATCTTGAGCTTATACTAACATTAGATACATCAGAACTTCCAGAAAAATTACCTTTAAAATGGTTAGACCCCAAGGTAAATACAGTTCAAATTGAATTGGATTTTATAGGGGTGAGGATTATAAATTTTAATATAGATAATGTAAGCAATTATTGTTTCAGAATAGAAAGTTTACGAGAAAATAAACGTATCATTATTCTTACGAATAAAGCCAATTGTGATAAAATTAAATTTGAGGCAAAATGGGCGTATATAAAAAATATAAGTGGTTATACTAAAGAGTAAATAATGAATTTAATAACTGAAAAAGAGGTTATTGATTCCGGATTAAGTGGACTAATTGAGGAGTATTTTTAATATGCTCAATTTCATAGATAATGCTCCAAATCGAGAACTTTTCTCTTCCCGCCGACTTGATTTCCAGCATATTGCTTGCAGATTTCAAGTATTTTTTTGAACTTTGCCATGAGGTTGTGCATAACAATGATTTTATAACCTGATAGATTTTGTACCACTAAGTTACTAAAAAGTCAACGACGTGCGCAACTTTTTACTCATACTTATCAACTTAAATAAATTCCGCCAACGAGTTATATTATGCAACACCCATATAAAAAATACGAGCAGGATAAAACCTGGGCCATAGTGAATAATCTAATAAACGATTTGTTAGATAACAATGATATTGAACTACTGACGCCTATAGAGTATGTTGTAGGTTATATATGTAAAGGTTTGTTGGATTGTAATGTTCCAAATCGAGAGTTATCAAAATAATCATCTGATTATCAATATGATGTTTAAATGGTTTGGCGTAAATGCAGGAAAAGATTCTCTGCCTTTTGCTATATTTGTAGTCCAAAACAATGAAAAATGAATATACGAGAACGCTTCGGCACTTTATGCTCCAGATTGGAAGTGAAAAAACTCAAGTTTTCAACACCAAACAAGAGTTTTATAAAATGATTGACTAATTTTGCACTTGCTGGTTGACTCTACGCTCAATATGAACAATAAAAGATATATATATTATATGCTTATAATATGCACATTATTTCTTTTTAGTTGCAATTACCGCCATAAGCAGGAAATTACTATTTTTTATTTTTGTGGTAATATAGAACCATATAGACAGTTTGATTGTACTGACCTCGATAGCATATGTAAGACCAATGAATACGATGATACAATATTTATAACCTCTACTATGTTCAAACAAATTAAAGACGATATAATAAATGCTAAACCAACTCATAATTATTCAAACTCATACACACCAATAATATATGTAAATGTTGGAAATCAGAATTTGTGTCTTAATGGAATAAATAATCAGTGTTGGATAAAACAGAGTGATAGAAAATATCACCCTTCTATTCTTAGTAATAAGACAGTGTATCTTCTAAAATGGAAATCTTTCTATTACAATTATTTGCCATATGATATTTTACAATTAGATAAGGGGATACAGCAATTTGGTATTCCTTCTGATTATAAAAAAGATCAGATAAATAAAATAATTAAAAAGAAAGAAATGTCTAAAGTCTTAGTAAGGGTAAAATAATAATGGCTGTGATTGCAAATCATCCTCTTTTATTCTATAAAAATCAATAGAAATGTAGCCTATCATACAGTTTTCCCACATTTTTATACTTCCCAAACGCAATTTTTCCTTTGGTTATTCCGTGTTTCGAGATAAAAACGCTATATTAACGGTGTAAAATATGATACCAATATCAAAAATAACACTCTAATATGATATTTGAACGTAAGAAATATGGAGCAGCAGTTCATCGGTGAGATTAAAATTATTTTACGTTAAAAGTCTTCGGAGTAACAGTGTATCAAGGAATAAACAAAGGAAAATAAAAAATCCCTATGGTGTCGTAACTTAGGAATCTAACCAATTACATGATGCGGAAAGAGGGGGATTCGAACCCCCGAACCGCTTTAGGCGGTTACACGCTTTCCAGGCGTGCCTCTTCAGCCACTCGAGCACCTTTCCTTATTTGGTGGTGCAAAAGTAAGACTTTTATCTTGAATTCGGATGGAAATGGGCGAAAAAATCATTTTTTTCCGCAGCTTCTTCATTTATCAGGTGGTTTGTCGCCAAAAACAATCACGTCGGCTTGTTTCAACGATGCATGGAGCGGATGTGGCAAATCCCGCCATTGAAGCCGATGAACGCCGGCGCCCACCCGATGAAAGCGTATTTGGCAAAGACAACCATTCGTCGCGACAACGAATGGAACGAGACAAGCTCATGACCGTGCTCACGTTCGAGCCGTCAAGCCAATCCTGCCTGTCGACTTTGCCAAAACACCTTGGTTCACGAACGGCAGGCATCGTGATTTGTTCTATGGGCTGAATCATTCGTACGCCGTTCCGTTTGTTTCACGCGGCTTACACGCATGACGGCCACGTTCATCTCAGGGCGGTTCTGCGAATCAGGGTCAAGACGTTTTTCATGCCGGCAGGCACGCGCCTTGTCATCCCGCGGTCTCTTTTGCATTCAACCGTCCTGTCCGTTCGCTCGCATGGCTCGCCATGCCCCCACGCTCACGGACAGGCCGGCCACGGAAGACAGTAGCGCCGTCTGACGAGACCCATTGACAGAACCGCCCCTAAATGAGAAAAAGCAGATGAAGCCTACAACGTGAAGGCTACGCCGGCCATCACCCAGAGGCCCGGTTGCGGCACGTTGCCTGCGTCCATGTATGTTTTGTTCAATACGTTGTTGGCGTTGAGGTACGCCTTCCAGTTACTCTCGTTCCACGACAGACGCGCGTCCACCACGCTATAAGGCTTGTACGAGTGAGCCGCCCCCACCCGGTCTGTGTAGCTGCCCATGCGGTCGAGATAGCGGCAGGACAAGCCAAGGTCGAGTTTGCCCGTGAGGTGCATCTGCGCGTCGGCCACGAACTTGTGCTTGAGATACTCCAAGACATATCTGCTGACGATGCCTTTCTCCTCCTTGTGGTCCTGATTGATGAACGAATAACCCAGAGACACCCTCTTCAGGAAACGCTGTGACGGCAGGATGCGCAGGAAGTTGAAGTCGAAGCTGCTCTCGGCGCCCAACGAATTGATGACGCCAAAGTTGACACTCTTCCACACCAGTTCATTTTTTTCATCGCGCGTGCCGTCCTGTATCCAGTCTATCTGGTTTTTGTAATGATTGTAATACACGGCAGCTTGGGCGCTGACGTACGCGTTGTGCAACTTGACGCCGGCCTCGATGGCGGAAAGTTCCTCGGGCTGCAGGTGAGGATTAGGCTTGTGTCCGCCCACCGAGTAGAACAATTCCGTCATGGACGGCATGCGCAGCGAGGTGTTGTACGAGGCATAGAGCTTGAAGGCATCGCCGACGCGGTAGCTCATGTCTACGCCGGGATACACGCGCATGTTCATGTTGGCCTGACTGTTTTTCACGGCAATCAAGCCCGCGGAGAGCGTAAACCGGTCGAGCAGCACGTTATGCTCCAGCACAAACTGCGTGTTGGTGCGCTGCAGTCCGTTGGTGTACATGCGGTTAACCCCGTGTATGGATTCGGGGTTGTCCAGCTTGTTACCCAACACCGTACTCATCAAGTCTTCATGACGGAGCTCGGCTCCAAAGGCCGTCCTACCTCCAACCCAATCAAAGTAGGCGTTGAGATTTACGCCATACACGTCGGTACGGTGGTAGTTGAACGGATATTTGTTAGGCTCTCCACGAAACAGCTCGAACCTATCCATGCCCCTGTTCCAATAAACAGACGGTCGAAGATGGAATTTACCCTGTTTGCTCTCGGCTTGTATGGCTGTGAACGTCTTGAAAGTGTGCTCGAACTGGTTGTCCCATTTCACGCCATAGAACGTGTTTGCGCCAAAATCTTTCATGCTCATGCCCGCATGCCACTTCACGTCTACCCACGCGTCTTGGTAGGTTCCTTGATAAAACGACTTGAGCGTGCGGTAGTCGGCGTTCAGGTTTCCTGCCTTGCTGCGCGAATAGCCATCGCTTCGGATGGCCGAGAGAGAGAGCTGGTTGTTCCAGTTGTCACGGGCCACGTTGCCCCTGAGCCCCGTGGAGAGATAGCCATACGAGCCACTTTCCATACGAGCCGTGAGTGAAGTGCGGGCTGCTGCCTTGGTGACAATATTGATAGCACCTAATAAAGAAGATGTGCCATAAACCCTAGCCGCCGGGCCTTCCAAGACTTCTATGCGTTCGATTTCGCTCAAATCCACGGGAATGTCGAACACGTTGTGCGCGGTTTGCGCATCGCAGATATTGATGCCATTCAACAGAATGGCTACCTGCTCCGAGGTTCCGCCACGGATACCTACATCAGTACCAGCCCCTAACGGACCTTTCTGGCGGACGTCTACCCCTATTGCCAATTTCAATAGGTCGTTAACACTTTGTACCGGAGCCGCTTCAATATCCTCTCGGCTCAGTACAGTTACCATTCTCGATTGCTGACTGACGGTCAGCGGAGCGCGCGAGCCTGTGACGACCACCTCGCTCAGTTTCACTGCTTGGCTTGTAAGTTTGTCCTCCGGCATGCTGTGGCGTACGCTTACACCGTCTGCCTTTGCGTAAGTCAACGTGCTTACGCTGAGGACACTAATCAAGACTTCTTTACCAAGAGCAGCGAAAAGCGAGTATCCTTTGCGGTTGAAATGCTTGAACCACAGCGGATTGCGCTTGTTAAACTGTTCTTTTACCATTGTTGTTAATTAAAAAAATCGCTGCAAAGTTATAGATATTTTGCGATTTTTTCAAAACTGGCGGCGTTTTTTAACATGTGCGGGATGGGTGACACGCGAGACACGGGCAGGCCACCGGCATGATGGCGGCAGCCGTATCCCTGCGGGGCGAATGCCGGATTGGGCATCGTAAGGCGCGTCAATCCCTGACGACCTGCTGCCTGGCGACCATGCAGGCGCCCACCACGCCCGCCCTCTCTCGCAAGGCGGAGGCCACGACCAACGAATCTTCATTAACGATGTTCAGCGAGTACTTCTTGATGGCCATCTGAACCGGCTGCGTGATGTAGTCTCCGGTCTGCGACAAGTCGCCGCCGATGACCAGCATGTCCGGGTTGAAGATGTTGATCATGCCGGCCAGATTACGCCCCAACTGGTCGGCTATCTTCTGCAAGGTTTCGATGCAGAGCGTGTCTTCTTTTTGTATCGCGCGCAGAACGTCGGGGAGCGTGAGCTCTTCATGCTCTTTGAGCACTTTGTCAGAAAGGATGGAACGCTTGCCCTTCAGCACGTTCTTCACCGTCTCGCGAAGCAGAGCCATGCCGGAAACCTCGGTCTCCAGGCAGCCTTTCTTCCCACAACGGCACAACACCTCATTATCATAAGCCTTCACATGACCGAACTCTCCCGAGAATCCTGACTTCCCGTAATACATCTTTCCGTCTACGATAATGCCGACGGCGATACCCCAACTCACGTTGACGAACAGCACATTCTTCGCACCGTTGCAGCAACCGAGCAGGTACTCGCCCAGGGTCATGGCCCTGGTGTCGTTTTCAACGCATGTCGGAACGCCTATGTGCGCGGAGACATACCGGGCCAAAGGCTGGTCAAGGAAATCAAATATGCTGTAACTAACGCCGGTGAAAGGATTCACCCTGCCTGACACGTTCACGGAAGCCTGCAGGATAGACTCCCTTAACACGCCGAGAGAGGATACATACTCGTTGACGCGGCCGAGCAGGGCGTCAAGACATTGCCGCGTGTTTTCCAATTGAAAGGGAACGTTGTTTTGCTCGGAGAGAATGTTTCCGCTGAAATCGCAAAGAGCCATGGACAAGGAACCGTAGCTTGGGTCAATACCCAAAAAGTATCCGAAGCCGGCAGACAGGCCATAAACCGTGGGAAGCCTGCCGTGCGTCTGGTCGCGTTTACCTTTTGAAACCACAAAACCCTTGCTCATCAGATTTGTGATGATCTTTGTCGTGGTGGGAATGCTGAGGCCTATTTGTTTGGAGATTTCCGGTATCGTGCAGCCATCATGAAGCATCAGGGCCTTGAGAATTGTCTTGTAATTGTCAGGCTTTCGTTTTAAGTATTCTAATTTTAGTATGACCGACATTTCTGATATTGATTGTCTGAATGAATGAGAGCAAAGACGCGCTGATTACAAATCAAAGCGATTAATCGGACAAAGATACGAATTAAAATCGAAAACTTGGAACTATTTCGCAGCTTATTCCGCCGGCAAGCCACGGCTCTTTCATTCAGGGGCAACATCGTTGAACGACGAATGAGCGAGAAAACAGCTCCGCAGCCTTACACTCTTGCTGAAATACTTTAAGGCGGTTCTATAAATTACCAGCGTAAAGTTTTTTATGTCAGTCTTTTTACGTTTGTCATCTTCCGCCATCTTTTTGGGTCAATTTGCTTGTTCGCTCAGACGTACGACCCACATACGTCCTCACTCACAAGCAAATTGACCGTAAAAAAAAGTATGGCAATCAGACAAGGATAATTCGTGAAACCTTACCGTACCACTACTTTTTTCCCATTCATGATATATACGCCATGTGGCAAGCTACCCACACCCGCAGCCTTGCTTCTGATTCTCTGACCTTGCAGAGAATATATGTCGTGGTCTCTGTCATCGATGGTATTGCCTGTAATGCCATCCGTCATCCCGTCATACACTATTCCATTTGCGTCGTTGTCTCCTCCGGCATAATCAAATATTTCCCAATTTACCGAACGCGCATGCTTGACTTGCGTGTCTGCGATTTCATTTCTTTCGTTTCCATTTTTGGTATCTATGACGAACAGGTGGCATTTTTCCTGACGGTCATTCCTGTCCGGCAGAGAGTTAATGAATTTCACCATCGCGTCACCATGAATTTGATTACCATTGCAGTAAATTGTCTCCAAGAGCTTGTTGTTTGTCACATCCAACTGCGTTAAGGAATTTTCCGACAAGTCTATCCCGATAAGTTTCTCGTTGTTTTCCAAGTTTATCCGTGAAAGTTTATTGTGAAATGCCAAGAACCTGTTAAGCTCTTTGTTATTCGACAGGTTTATATCCGCTATTTTATTTTCGCTACAATCAAGTTCCGTGATACGTTTGTTAGCGTCAATGTTCAACGCAGTCAAGTTGTTTTTACTACAATACAGACAATTCAAGTCTGGGAGGTTTGAAACGTCAAGGTCTGTAAGCTCATTCTCGCTGCACCATAAGCTCGTGAGTTCTCTTGCTTTAGAAACATCAAGTTTTGAAAGTTGAGCTTGAGAACAGTCAAGTCGTTTTATTTTCCCTCGTATCGTGATGGTGGGAGATTTCACGACAGCCACGCCTCCATACTTCAGCTCTGCACCTTCCACCTGCACGTCACCGTCATTTTCTATCGAAAGCGTTATGCGGTCTCCTTTCTCAGCTTTCGTCGTCATCACTATCTCTGATTGCGTCACGGGACTTTCTTCTATTTTTTCAACGCTTATGTTATCAAGATAAAGAGCCTGCGAATTCTCCGTATCCGTAGTCATCGCATGAAAGCCTATGAATATCATCCCGCCCTCATCGCAAGTGAAAACGCATTCTTTCGCTTTCCACTCATAGTCGCTTTCAATTTCGGTTTCCGGTACCAGCTGTTGCCGCATGGACTTTGAGTTATCCTCTTTGCCTAATTTAACCTCATACCTTTCCTTACCTATACTCATTACGTCAAATTTCAGTTTGTACTTACAACCCTTTTCAACCTTGATAAACGGAGATATTACCCAATCGTCTTTAGGTGCGTCGCTGCCATATATGCGTAAATAACCATAGTCGCTGATGTAATCCCACGAGAGGTTGTCATTGCCGACGTTTTCCGTAGTAAACAGCAAGAAGTTGCTGTTTTTTGAGAAATCCTCACGGTAAGGTATGGTGAATGGTTTCCCAGCAAGTAATTTGTTGGACGAACTTGCGACGCCCTCCGTTGTCTCATCAACCCACGGAATAACATCATAAAAGCATCGCGCAGGCTTATCGATGTCATAGGTGTCGGTAAACGGAGACGTGGCCTGAGTTGAAACTATTTTCCCATCAGGCATTCTTCTTATCTTGTATTTAACGGAAGCGGGGTTAACGTATCCACCATGCTGACCTTTAGCTTGCGGTTGCCAAGTTAACACAAGTGCGTTGTCGGCAGAACCGCGCCTCAACGCCACGTTCTCCACAGGACAAGGAGTGTCGTTGCCTATGTAGATTTTTTGGGCTCTTGTTTTCTCGCCTTCTCCAACGTCATTGCTCATGACCACACAAAAATCATGATATCCCTGTGTTGTCTTTACGGTTGTCTTAACCGTGCTTCCCGGCTGGACCGAACCCGTACCCTTCTCTACATTATCAACCAACACTTTATATTCTACCTTGCCGGTCAAAGCTTTTCCCGCATGGGTAGTCGTGGGAGCTTGAAACGTAACCACACCCTCCAACGCACCGCCTACAAAGTTCACATTCACACGCTCGGCCTTAGCCGGGGCATCTTGCAGAACGATTTTGTCACCAGGCCAAACAGACACGAACTTTTCCTCATGGGGAAAAGTTTTCACCAATGTGGCCTTCGCGTTGTTCGTATCTATTTTATAAAGAGCCCCGGCGGTACCTGTCGCAGCCGCCCAGTATAACGCGCCGTCATCATTTGGAAGAAACGTGGCACATTGTTGGTATTCAGCGGGACTGACACCAGTTGAACCTATGTATTTTGTCGTACCTTTTTCTTTATCTATTTCATAAAGGGCGCCTATGTTGCTGATTCCATACAACTGCCCTTTGCCATTAAAGGCCATGGAGACGAATTTGGTATAATCCACGTTTGCTATCTTTCGCTTCGTGCGCGTAGAAACGTCGAGACAACCTAAACAATTGTCGCCTCCATTCGTATAAAATGTATATATCAGTTTTGTAATGGGATCATAAGCCAGCACCTGCTCTTCTACAATAAAATCGGCAGGCACCATTGCTTTGGTTATAAGCTTAAAACCATCGCTGGCATCATATATGAACATCGCAGATTCTTTACCATAAGCTGTGGAATGAGTATTAAACACAAAATATCTGCCATCCGCCTTTACTGCCCCGCAATTTGGTTCTGCCTGCAACAAGCTCAAGGGTTTGAGATCATCATTACGCTCCGTACTAAAACCATATATGCCGGCTTCCATGGACTGCATACTTGAGGATACCAAATGCCCGTAAAGCATGTAATCTTGCGCCTTTACACCATCATTGGCATTTGCCATGGTTGTGAGCATGAGCAAGAGTAACGTGTAAATTGTTTTCTTCATAAATAAATTATTTATATGTTTAATATTCAGTTATTCACATACCACATCAAGCTATTGCCTTGCAAATATAATCAATATATTTTATAAATCTCACTGAAAGTTATCATAAAATAGCAATTACATAACAAATTGTTATTTTATTAAATATTTATAGAACCATTCCATACAAAAGTTGCCTGCGAACAAGCACAGCCGTGAGGCTCTGCAACGTTCGGGAGGTACGCTCCATGTTCTCCGGCGCATTCAACAATAAAGCACTACCCTACGAAAATTGGACACAAGTGACAAAAGAATACTGCAAGAGATCTCTTTTGTCACTTGTGCCCAATTTTCCCAATTACAAACCTACCGGACGCACCTGGCACGCTCCAACGCAATTCAGGCTGGTTCTATAAATTACCACCGCACATAGTCATTAATTGTTTATGAAATGCGTTTTGTTATCTTTTGGCTTCTTTTTGGTTCAAAATGTAAGTTCGTTCAGTCGTGTAGCTCGCTACACTCCTTCACTCTCTTGCATTTTGACCTCAAAAATAAGCTCAAAATCTAACAAAGCTAATTTATAGAACCAGCCATAAAAAACTTTACGGTGGTAATTTATAGAACCGCCCTTTAGTGGCTACACACTTTTGACGTATCTACGGTAAAACCATCTGAATGCGCGGGTTTAAACTTGCCGCGCTGCTCGAGAAAGTCTACCAACTGCGCCGCAGTCATTCCTTCTGCCGAACAAGTATAAAAGCGTTCTTCTTCTCCGAAACGACTGATAATTGCCTTTACTAATTCTTCTTTGCTTGAATAGCTGTTTCCCTGCATCATTTGCAGGACTTCATGTCCATGTATCATTTGTGAGTTTTTGAGTTTATGAGTTTATAAGTTGGTGAGTTTTGAGTGCGTGAGTACGTGAGTTCGCAATTTATGAATCATTGCATCCAACGAGCGCTTTGTCTATGAGAAAGACAACTGTCAAAAATGTCACCACTACCCCTTTTGAAGCACTTTGTCGACTTGCAGCAACAGCCACTGTTGCTGTTCATCAATCGTCAGGTTACTGTTGTCCAGTTCGATGGCATCGTCAGCCTTGCGTAGAGGCGACACCTCACGATGAGAGTCGATGTAATCGCGCTCTTGCACGTTCTTCAATATGTCGTCGTAACGAGCGGGCATGCCTTTTTGCTGCAACTCATCATAGCGACGTTGCGCGCGAACTTCGGCAGAAGCCGTTACGAAAATCTTGAGTTCGGCATGCGGAAACACCACCGTTCCGATGTCACGGCCATCCATCACGATGCCCTTGTCCACGCCCATGCGCTGTTGTTGGGCCACCAAGGCGGTGCGTACAAAGGGAAGAGCCGCAATCTTACTCACCCTTTCGCTCACCTGCATCGTCCTGATTTCTTGTTCCACCAACTCGTCATTCAGGTAGGTGTCGGGCTTGCCCGTCTGTGCATTGAATTGGAAAGAAATGCGGATGTCGGACATGGCCTGTTGCAAGGATGCCGCATCCGCCTCACCATCGGCATCAAACAACTGATGGCGCAACGCATAGAGCGTCACGGCGCGGTACATGGCGCCCGTGTCTACATAGACATATCCCAACTGGCGAGCCAAATTTTTGGCCATGGTACTTTTGCCACACGACGAGTAGCCGTCAATGGCAATCACGATTTTCTTCATATCTTATTTAGGGTATAACGGCCGATGCCAATGCCTCCCACAGTTTATCATTGGGCGGCAACGGAGCCTCAACAACGATGTTTTCTTTAGAAACGGGGTGCGCGAACGTTATCCGGCGCGCCAACAAACTGATACTGCCATCGGGATTGCTGCGAGGAGCGCCATATTTCAGGTCGCCCTTGATAGCACATCCCATGTTGGCAAGCTGACAACGTATCTGGTGATGCCGGCCTGTCAGCAAGTTCACCTCTATGAGATGATAACGATCCGAATGGGCGATGACACGATATTTGAGTACTGCTTTCTTCGCATTCGGCACCTCTTGCGGATGCGCGTAACTCTTGTTCTGCCGCTCGTTGCGCACCAACCAATCGGTCAGCACACCTTCTTCTGCAGGCGGCGCGTCCTTCGTGATGGCCCAATACGTTTTATGTACCTGTCCTTCTTTAAACATCTTGTTGAGTCGCGTCAAGGCCTTGGATGTTTTGGCGAAGACAACGAGTCCCCATACAGGACGGTCAAGGCGATGAACCACGCCCAGGAAAACATTCCCCGGCTTGTGGTATTTCTCCTTGATGTACTGTCTGACTGTCTCCGAAAGCGGTTCGTCCCCGGTTTTATCACCTTGAACGATCTCACCGCTTCGCTTGGAAACAATGATGATGTGATTGTCTTCGTAAAGAGGGAGCATGGATTTTAAGTTTCTGAGTTTCTGAGTTTTTAAGTTTTTAAGTTTATCAATTAGCTTTCATTTTGACAAGCTGTTTGAGA
>CAMPYJ010000060.1 GCA_946998205.1 uncultured Prevotella sp.
ACAACAGACCCATTGGCAGAATTAAGTATGCACTAAATTAATTCCGCCAACGGGTTTTCTTTATGTGAGTTTTCTTCAATGGTCTCTGGAGATGTTTATAATTCTTTTGTATCATTATATAAGTGTTCTATGTGATTTAATGTAATTCAGCAACATTACAGATACAAAGTTTTTCTTCAAAAAGGTCACCAAAAGTTCACTTTTGAATAAATAAAAAGGAGTTACTACTCTGTAACTCCTTGGTTTTCAGTGTGGACCAGCCAGGGCTTGAACCTGGGACCTCCAGATTATGAGTCTGTTGCTCTAACCAACTGAGCTACAAGTCCGACTTATTTCAGTAAGGGAATAAGTTTGTGTCTGCAAAGGTAAAAAATAAAATTGATAATCGGAGGAAGATGTGAGAAAAAACTTTTGTTTAACGCTTTTTTTCACGAAAACATCATCCGGATGCGGCGGGGATTACTGAAAAACAACGACGCAGAGACTAAGCCGACAGCTTCATTCCAATCAGCACCATGACCATTCCGAGACAGACACTTCCTCCCACATACAGAACGGCATACAAAAGATGACCTTGTTGCACGAGAGACAAGCTTTCATTAGAAAATGTGGAAAAGGTGGTAAAACCGCCACAAAACCCTGTTATCAAGAGCAGTTTGAGACTGCTGTCACAAAGGGTGTTCCGGTCAACCAGACCATAGAGGAATCCGATGACAAGGCAACCCAAGAGGTTGACGGTAAACGTACCATAAGGAAAGGCGTTGGGAAACCAGTCTTGTATGGCTTTAGACGTAAGATACCTCATGGCCGAACCAACAGCTCCACCCATGGCTACCATCAACATACTGCGTAGAAACTGGCACAGGGACATCACTCTTCAAGTTTTTTGGCGATCTGGAGAAGCTGTCTGAAATCGTCTATGATGAACTCGGCGTGAATCTTTTCCATTTGACAACGTGTGCCGTTGCCATACGTCACGCCACAGGTATGGATGCCGGCGTTCTGCCCCATCTTGATATCATACTCCGTGTCGCCAACGACAAGTGCCTGGCATGGCTGAATGCCCAGATGTGCGAGCGTATGATTGACTGCCTCGGGATGGGGCTTGGCATGCGTCACGTCGTTGGCGCTGACCACATGAGTGATGATTTCTTCTAAACCAAACGTCTCCACAAAGCCCATCAGCGAAGTACGGGAACGACTGCTGGCAATGGTGAGTACATACCCCAAGCGATGCAACTCACATACGGTTTCCAATACATGGGGGAACAATGGAACGGCTCCAGGGACGTTGTTCTCATGAAACACTTGATTATAGGCTTCCACACAGCGGTCGCCCATCTCGTCAGTCATAGGTATCAAGTCTGTAAACGTCTGCTTCAAGGGTAAGCCAATCATTCGACTGCACTGCTCACGACTGCGCTGCTCAAGTCCCAATCGGTTGATTACCTCGAGCATGGTATTGGTGATGAGGGTTTGTGTATCGGCCAACGTGCCGTCGAAATCCAGGATAATTGCTTTGATTTTCATTGAGCTGTCTTTTCTGTTGAGTTGCAAAGGTAACAAAAGTACACGAACAGACCTTGCCTACCTGTTACTTTTCGATGAATAATAAGAAAGGCCTCTCCCCCCCCCCCTCCCCGAAAGGGAGGGGAGTAGTTAGCTTGTTTGTTGTATTTTCTTAATGCCAGGTCCTTTCATCAGCTGCCATGTCCACAGGATTCATCGTGTTGCTCGTTGCAAGATACGCTTTATACGAGGGTATGTGGAGATTTTCTTGAAGGCTGCGCACCCGCATTCTTGTTTCTTAAAATTAGTAAATTATGCCTATGTTACAAAAGTTTAGGCTAATTTTGCATAAAACAGGCTGCGCCTTAATATAGAAAGTAAACTTTCTCTATGTCCGGCTTGCACTGTTTTTGCATAAAACAGGCTGCGCCATAATATAGAAAGTAAACTTTCTCTATGTTCGGCTCGCACTGTTTTTGCATAAGATAGGCATCGCCTCAGCAATTACAAACAAGTTTGATTGCATTCGGCTCGCACTATCTTTGCATAAGATAGGCATCGCCTCAGCAATTACAAACAAGTTTGATTGCATTCGGCTCGCACTATCTTTCATATAAATAGATAAACGACAGGAATAAAAAATGGGGTTAACACATATAGCGGCCCACTTCTTTTCATCACGACAAAAGGAGATTGAGCGACACGCCAAACACGCTGACTTGACGCAACAGCAGGCGCTGCGGCATCTTCTCGAACGGGCGAAAGACACGGAATATGGCCGAAACCATCTCTTTGGCAGCACCAAGACCTACGGTGATTTTGTCAAAAACGTACCTGTTAACACCTACGAAGAACTGAAAGGTGACATCGACCGCATGCGCCACGGCGAAGAGAATGTGCTTTGGCCGGGACAAGTGAAATGGTATGCCAAGTCATCGGGGACAACCAATGACAAGAGTAAGTTTATTCCTGTTTCCAACGAAGGGCTCAACCGCATTCACTACCAAGGCGGAAAAGATACCGTGGCGCTTTACCTTCGCAACAATCCCAACAGCAGGATGTTCGACGGAAAGGGACTGATATTGGGCGGAAGTCATTCTCCTAATTATAATCTGCACAACTCTTTGGTGGGTGATTTGAGCGCCATTCTCATCGAAAACATCAACCCATTGGTCAACTTGGTGCGCGTTCCCAAGAAATCAACCGCACTCTTGCAGGATTTTGAGGTGAAGCGCGACCGCATAGCCCACGAGACATTGAACCAAAACGTCACCAACCTCTCTGGCGTTCCGTCATGGATGCTGTCGGTGCTGGTGCGCGTCATGGAGCTGAGTGGCAAGAAACACCTCGAAGAAGTGTGGCCCAACCTGGAAGTATTCTTCCACGGCGGCATCGCTTTCACGCCCTATCGCCCACAATATGAGCAGCTCATCACGTCGCCAAACATGCACTACATGGAGACCTACAACGCCAGTGAGGGATTCTTCGGCATACAGAGCGACCCCGGTGACGCGTCGATGTTGCTCATGACCGACTATGACGTTTTCTACGAATTCATTCCCATGGACGAATATGGAACGGAGCATCCAAGGGTATTGCCACTTTCCGACGTGGAGTTGGACAAGAATTACGCCGTTCTCATCTCAACCTCATGCGGACTATGGCGATACATCATCGGCGACACGGTGAAGTTCACATCCCGCCAACCCTATAAGTTCATCATCACGGGCCGCACCAAATACTTCATCAACGCTTTTGGTGAAGAGCTCATCATGGACAATGCCGAGAAAGGACTGGCCTACGCTTGCGAGCAGACGGGAGCCGAAATCAAGGAATACACGGCCGCACCCGTATACATGGACAGTAAGGCCAAATGCCGTCATCAATGGCTCATTGAGTTTGTAAAAACGCCAAAAAACATGAAAAAGTTTACCCACATTCTGGACAAACGACTGCAAGAGCTGAACAGCGACTATGAGGCTAAACGCTTTCATGACATCACGTTACAGCATTTGGAGGTTGTTGTGGCTCGGCCTGACCTGTTCAACGACTGGCTGAAGATGAAGGGTAAACTGGGCGGGCAACATAAGATTCCACGACTGTCCAACAGTCGCAAGGTCATCGAAGAGCTGCTCGAACTGAACCAAAAGTCTGCGGAACACCATCAGGCATAGCCTGCTAACAAACACAAGAATATGAACATCAGTCAACAGAAACGCCACAAAAAGTTCACGCTCATGGCACGTCACGCCATGAACAACATCCGCGGCATGCGGCCGACGGCCCTGCTGCTGACGGTTCTGTTGTTGGTTTCGTGCGCTCGCATGGGTCAACCCGATGGCGGATGGTACGATGAAACACCTCCCAAGGTCATCAGTACCTCACCAAAAGAAGGTTCCACGCAAGTAAGGAGCAAGAAAATTTACATCAATTTCAATGAGTTCATCAAGTTGGACAACGCCACCGAGAAAGTAGTGGTGTCGCCTCCACAACTGGAAGCCCCTGAAATCAAGTCGCAAGGAAAGAGAATTGTCGTGGAACTGAAAGACAGTTTGAAGCCCAATGCCACCTATACCATCGACTTCAGTGACGCCATCTCTGACAACAACGAGGGCAACCCACTGGGCAATTACACTTATAGTTTCTCCACAGGCGATAAGATAGACACCATGGAAGTAAGCGGATATGTGCTTGAAGCCGAGAACCTTGAACCCATCAAGGGCATCCTCGTGGGACTGTATGCCAACCAGAGCGACAGCATCTTCCGCAAGCAACCCATGCTGCGCGTGTCGCGAACCGACAGCAGAGGGCGTTTCACCATCCGCGGCATCGCCGACGGAAGCTACCGAGTGTATGCTTTGCAAGACGCTGACGGGAACTATATCTTCAACCAGAAGAGCGAGAAAGTGGCCTTCTCGCACGAGTTCATCACGCCAACAGCTAAACCAGACGTGCGGCAAGACACCCTCTGGGCCGACTCGTTGCACATCAAAGCCATCAATCAGGTGAAGTACACACACTTCCTGCCCGACGACATCACGCTGAGAGCCTTCACGGAAACACAATCTGACCGACACCTCATCAAGACCGAACGAAAAGAGCCAAACAACTTTTCGCTGTTTTTCAGCTATGGCAGCAAAGAGGTACCGCGAATCAAAGGCCTGAACTTTAATGCCAAAGACGCCTTCATCATGGAGTCGAATCCGCGCGGTGACACCCTTACTTACTGGCTGCGTGACAGCACGCTCATCAACCAAGACTCGCTTGAGATTGAGCTCAAATACCAAGCAAGCGATTCTACCGGTCGGCTACACCTGCAAACAGACACCCTCACGCTATTGTCCAAACAGCCTTATGCCAAACGGCTCAAGCAAGAGCAGAAACGCATGGAAGAGTGGACCAAGAAGCAGGAACGGGCCAAGAAGCGGGGTGAGCCTTACGATTCAATCATGCCGAAAGAGGCTCTTGAGGTTAAATTGAGTGTCAGTTCGGCTCTCGCACCCGATCAGAATGTAGGGATCAGCTTCACCACGCCATTGGCCGTGCTCGACAAGTCAAAGATACACCTTTACTCAAAGCACGACACGCTGTGGTATGTTTCACCCTTCGAAATAGAACAACAGCGCGACACATCCATCGTGCCGCTCAATGAAGCCTATGTTAAAAACACGAGAAACTATGTGCTGAAGGGCGAATGGCGTCCGAACATCGAATACAGTCTTGAGCTTGACAGCGCCGCGTTCGTAGACATCTACGGCAGGGCATCGAACAAAATCAAACAAGGTTTCAAGGTAAAGTCAAACGATGAGTTCAGCACCATCTTACTCACCATTACGGGAGCTGACGGCAAACCGCTGGTAGTGCAATTGCTGGACAATTCGGACAAGCCCGTCAAACAGGTTCGCACCTCCAATGGCATGGCTCAATTCTTCTACGTTGAACCACGCGAATACTATGCGCGACTGTTCGTAGACGCCAACAACAACGGCAAATGGGACACCGGTGATTACGACCGGGGCGTGCAGCCCGAAGTGGTATACTACTATCCCAAGAAGATAACCTGCAGGGCCAAGTGGGACTTCAACGAGACATGGAACCTGACAAGCACGCCCATTTACAGACAGAAGCCTATGGAAATAACGAAACAGAAAGGCGAGAAACAGCGCAAGATACAAAGCCGGAATGCGAAACGCGCACTCGAGTTGGGAAAAAAATACATTCCCGGAATGATGAAATAAGTCTGTGCTGCCAGTCAAATAGTGCTGTCGAACCTTTTATATACAGGCGTTTCTGGGTGATAAAAACGAGAACATGAGAATGAAATTATTCAGAACCTTAGCAATTGTTTCGCTTCTTTTAGGAGAGTTTGCCGCGTCCCATGCACGATGTACCATGGCGAACACCGCCTTCCAATCAGGCGAGTACTTGTCTTACAACCTATATTTCAATTGGAAATTCGTATGGGTCAAGGTAGGCTCGGCCACCATGTCAGTGGTACAGACGAGGTACAACAATCAGCCAGCCTACCGTGGTTCGCTCATTACGCGCAGCAACAGCAAGGCCGACAAATTGTTTGTTCTGCGCGATACCCTGCAGGCATACACCTCATTAAATCTCGTTCCGCAATACTATCGCAAGGCTGCCAACGAGGGAGGGAGGTACTATGTCGACGAAGTATTCTATTCCTATCCCAACGGACGCGTCCATGTCAAGCAACATCAGGTATCCAGCAAAGGCGTTCACCAATGGAAACAACATGACGTGAAAGACTGTGTTTACGACATGTTGAACATCTTCTTGCGCGCCAGGTCGTTCGACTCATCTAAATGGAAGAAAGGACACGCCTATGGATTCACGATGGTAGACGGAGAAATGTCAAGTCCTGCCCTACTCCAATTTCAGGGGAAAACCACCGTCAAGGCCGACAATGGGATAAAATACAGATGTCTGCAACTGTCGTACATGGAGAGGAAAGATGGCAAGAACAAGCGGATTGTTGACTTCTACGTTACCGATGACACCAATCATGTGCCCATACGCCTGGACATGTTTCTCAGGTTTGGTTCGGCCAAAGCATTCTTGGTGGGTATGAAAGGGGTAAGAAATAATATGGCTTCACAAGTAAGATAAACAAGAGGTACTATCCTCTGAATGAAGAAAACAGGCTGTCTTGCGCATCAAGACAGCCTGTTTTCGTTCTGAAGCAAACTACGCTTCCTCATCAATGAGTTTGGCATGGATTCACATGCCGACAACCTTGCTTACCTGATGAACATCAGTTCGCGATATTTAGGCAAGGTCCAAAGCTCGTCACTGACAATCAGTTCCAGTTTGTCTATCTGATAGCGTATGGTTTCAAGCTTCGGCTCAACATTGTCATGATAAGCAATGGCCTTCTCTCTCTCACTCTCAATCTTGTTGGCAACCTTGCGGGCATTGACCAAATCTTCCACACCCTTCTCAATTGTCTTTGTGCGCTCGGCAATTTCCCGAATGATTTTCTTGTTGCGACAGGTCAGCTTTTCCGCTTCCTCTCGGTCAAAAATCTCGAACATGCGCGCCACGTTGTTGGCCAATTGGCTTTGATAATGGGTGGCAACCGGAATAATATGGTTCATCGTGAGGTCGCCCATGACGCGTGCCTCTATCTGTATTTTCTTGGTGTAAATTTCCCATTTCACCTCATTGCGCGCCACCAACTCGCTTCGTGTCATCACCCCAGTGCTCTCAAACATCTTGATGCTGTCTTCGTCAAGATAGCGGTCAAAGATGACCGGACAACTGTTCTCGCAGTCAAGGCCACGCCGCTTGGCTTCTTCCACCCATTCCTCGCTGTACCCGTTGCCATCAAAATGAATGGGCTTGCAGGTCTTTATATCCTCACGAAGAACGTCAATAATAGCCGACGTTTGGTCTTCACCATGCTCAATCAGCGCATCCACGCGTTTCTTGAAGTTGGTCAAAGCCTCCGCCATGGCTGCATTGAGCACCAGCATGGAGCAGGCACAGTTGGCTTCTGAGCCTACGGCGCGGAACTCAAAGCGATTACCAGTGAAGGCAAACGGACTGGTTCTGTTACGATCAGTATTGTCGATGAACAGCTCAGGAATCTCTGGAATATCCAACATCATCCCCTGTTTACCATGCAAGGTGAACAAGTCTTCCTTGTCAGCCACCTCGATGTGGTTCAACAATTCGGTGAGTTGCGCGCCCAGGAACGATGAAATGATGGCGGGTGGCGCTTCATTCGCCCCCAATCGATGTGCGTTGGTGGCACTCATGATGGATGCCTTGAGCAGTCCGTTGTGCTTATACACGCTCATCAGCGTTTCCACCAAGAACACCACGAAGCGCAGGTTGTCCCCGGCTGTCTTGCCCGGTGCATGCAGCAACACGCCCGTATCGGTGCACAAGCTCCAGTTGTTGTGCTTGCCACTGCCGTTCACTCCGGCAAACGGTTTCTCGTGTAACAGCACGCGAAAACCATGCCTGCGCGCCACACGCTTCATCAGTGACATGAGCAACATGTTGTGATCGATGGCCAAGTTGCACTCCTCGAAGATGGGAGCCAGTTCAAATTGGTTGGGTGCCACCTCGTTGTGACGGGTCTTACACGGTATGCCGAGTTCGAGAGCCTGTATCTCCAGGTCTTTCATGAAGGCCTGCACACGCTCTGGTATGGTACCCAGATAATGGTCATCCATTTGTTGATTCTTGGCAGAATCATGTCCCATGAGGGTACGGCCCGTCAACATCAGGTCGGGACGCGCATGGTACAAATCCTCGTCTACCAGGAAATATTCCTGTTCCCAGCCCAGATTGGCCCGCACTTTCTTCACATTGGGATCGAAATAGCGACACACTTGCGTTGCCGCCACATTCAAGGCATGGAGCGAACGCAGCAGAGGTGCCTTGTAATCGAGAGCCTCACCCGTATACGATATGAAGATGGTGGGAATGCACAGCGTATCATCAATGATGAAAACCGGCGACGTTGGATCCCAAGCCGAATAGCCTCGCGCCTCAAAGGTGTTGCGGATTCCTCCGTTGGGAAACGAAGACGAGTCGGCTTCTTGCTGAACTAACAACTTTCCGCTGAACTCTTCCATCATGCCACCCTTATCGTCAAACTCCACAAAGGCATCATGTTTCTCGGCCGTTCCTTCAGTCAAGGGCTGAAACCAGTGCGTGTAATGGGTCACACCGTTTTCCTGTGCCCAGCGTTTCATGCCGGTTGCCACGGCGTCTGCAATGGAACGATTGAAATGGGCGCCATTGTCAATCACATCAGTGAGTTGCTGGAACACGTCTGCCGGCAGGTATTTCTGCATTTTTTCACGGTTGAAGACGTATTTACCAAAATACTCAGAAGGCTGTTCCTTAGGAGCCTTCACAGCCAATGGGGCTTTCTTTGAAGCCGAGGTAACTGCTTGAAATCTCAAATTTTCCATCATCTGTTTGCTTTTATTATGTTCTATTTGACCGAATGCCGTCCCAATGAAAGGCCTTGCAAAGGTACAACAAAGAAATGAAAACCTGCGCATGGTGACGTCAATTGTTAACGTTTCCTACTATGGTGCTTCAAGTAAAGAAAGGTGTTTTTCATTGTTAACAATGAAATAACCCCCTTTAATTGCTCTTATTGATTAAGTTAACAACAACCTTCACCATGATGTCTTTTTCCTCCGTTCGGCTTTCGGCAATCATCAAAGTAAGTGCCACGAGGGTGTTGTCAGCGATGCGTTTGGATCCGTCCTCACGGTAAAGAATGCCGTTGTTATTCATAAACCAAAGAAAGAGTGTGGCAGCGATGCGTTTATTTCCATCGCTGAACGAATGGTTCTTGGTAACAAGATAGAGAAGCATGGCAGCCTTCTCCTCAACACTGGGATAGAGTTCCTCACCATCGAAGGTTTGATAAATCTGTCCGATGCTGCTTTTAAAGGATTCATCCTTCTCGTTGCCGAATAGTGTTGATGCACCAAACTTTTCTCGAAGCATCTCTATTTCTTGCATGGCATTTTCATAAGTAGCATAAAAGAGTTCATTCCGCGTAGTTTTGCTGATATACAACCGCTGGTAGTCATAGTTATCCAATGTGTCTAAAGCATAGGTATAATCCACCACTACGTCAAATAGTGCATGGCTCTCATCGGTCGTGGCAACAGGTTGCTGTTCTATTGTTCTGCCAACCACCAATACCAACTGACGCAATTCGGCTATTTGCCGTTGCCGGATACGCTCATTCACAGCATAACCATTGATAAGAAACTGTTTCAAAATGTCATTTGCCCATCGTCTAAACTCTACGCCTCGCCTGCTCTTCACACGATAACCAACAGATATTATCATATCAAGATTGTAGTATTCAACCTCTCTGTTAACACGTCTTGACCCTTCTTTTTGAACTGTCGCAAATTTTGCGACAGTTGAAATTCCGTCGTTCAACTCTTCCCTTAGTGCATTGTTGATGTGTTTGCCAATAGTTTTCACATCTCTTCCGAAGAGTTCTGACATTTGTTGACGATTAAGCCACACGGTTTCCCCTTCCAACTTAACATCAAGTTGGGTCGTGCCATCTTCACTCTGATAGAGTACAATTTGGTTATTCAGATTCAACCCTTCTACCATATCATTATGATTTTTGATATATGGACAAAGTTATGAAAATTATCACTGGTTTCATTTAAAAATGATATTTAAGTTGTTGATACATTCAACAACAAAACATTCAGATATCATGGGATAAAAAGAGCGACACAACTCCCACGATTCTTAGGACTTGTGTCGCTTCTTACCTATGAATAATAAACTTCTTATCTGTCAATAATATATGGTGTGGTTCGATGAACGAGCTTTAAAACATGAATTTCTCCAACTTCATCTTGCCAAAAGATTCTATCTCGGGAACCAGATGCAAGAAATGCTGAGCATTGGAATGTTTGTCCAAAGACGCCTGGTCTTTCCATGTTTCACAAAACATGAATACTCCGGAAATGGTTGTACTTTCAAAGAAATCATAACTGATACAACCCTCGTCTTGACGCGACTTTTCTACGAGTTGCTTACCAAGTGACAATACCCGTTGACGGTCTTTCTCGTCTACTTTCAAGAATGTGTTTAGTCTTATCATGATTGTATTTTTGTTTTAAGGGCGGTTCTATAAATTACCGCCGTAAAGTTTTTTGTATGTTGGACAGTT
>CAMPYJ010000061.1 GCA_946998205.1 uncultured Prevotella sp.
GACCACAAAAACAGCCTCGCAATCTGACAAAGCTAATTTATAGAACCGCCCTTAATAACGATCGTTCTGTTTCAAGTTGAGGTTAGAGCCAATGTCGTCTGAAGGCAATGGGAATACCTTATACTTGTCGTCCACACCTTTTCCTTCAGCAACGCCGCCCTTCCAAGGCCATACATAATCACCGGAAGTGTACTTTCCAAAGCGCACGAGATCTGTGCGACGCTGAGCCTCAAAGAAGAGTTCGCGTCCACGCTCATCGAGCAAGAACTTCAACGTGAAGTTGTTGTCGTCGATTGGCGCCGAGGTCTTGTCCTTGTATGCGCGCTTGCGCAGCTGGTTCAGGTAGCCCATGGCTACGTTCTTGGTAACACCTGTTCCACCACGGAGAACAGCCTCGGCCAAGTTCAGGTAGATTTCGCCCAATCGGAACAATGGGAAGTCGACGTAAGCCTCGTTGGACGCGGGCTTGCTGCCATTCTTGTTAAGATTGCAGAACTTGGTTACGGGAATACCGTTGTCCTTGAAGTCGCCCTCCTTGACAATTTCCACGTTCTTGGTTCCGTCCAAGCGCAGCATAGAGAAACGAGTGTCTTTTTTGTATTCGTTCTCGTTGGTGAATAGCTTGAGCAGTGACGACTTGGCACGCACGCCTTGCCAACCACCCTTGGCATTGGTCTCTGCTTGGAATTGTGAAGAACCCCAACACAACAGAGCTGTCATACCACCCCAAGTCATGGTTTGATCACCTTCATAGCGAAGTGGGAAAATCATTTCCTTGGAATGATCATTGTCAGCCTTGAACATGTCAGCGTATTTGGGTTCCAACTCGTAGCCAGCATTGATAATCTTCTTACAGTAAGTAATGCACTCGGTGTACTTCTTCTGTCCCACGTAGGTCTCGGCATTGAGATACAAACGTGACAGGGCAGCCCATGCGGCAGCCTTGTTGGCGTGACCATAGTTCTCATTCCAGCCTACGACAGGAGCGGCAAGAGATTTCTCGCTTTCAAGCAATTCTTTCTCCACATAATTGAAGAGGTCTTTCTTCATGATTTGCTTGGGACGCTTGCTGCCTATCGGGCTGTTCTCGTCAAAGAACGGATAGTTGCGATACAAGTCAAGGGCGTACATGTAGGTGAGCGCGCGCAAGAATCGAGCCTCGGCTCTATACTCCTTTATCGTTTTCTTTACTTGCTCGTTGCAACCACGGCTCTTCAGTTTGTCGTCGGTGGTCTCACGCAGGAAAGCATTCGCCAAGTTGATTTGGTAAGCCAATCGGTAATACGATCCCTTGATCCATGGGCTCGATGAATCCCAAGAAAGATGGTTAAAGTCGGGGATTCCAGGGTCGTTCCATGCGCAATGGGCCATGTCTGAGGCTAATTCCTGCATGTTCCATAGCACGCGTAAGAAAGAAGCCTGCGAGCCACCGTCAATACCCTTGACGTCTTGGTCGGCGTCTCCACCTTTGTTTCCACCTATCACCATGCCCGCATAAATCTTGGCGAGACTTTGGGTGTAAGCGTTGATGTCGGCCTTGAACACCACGTTGGAAACCAACTCGTCCTTGTCCAAAGGCTGAGTGTCCAAGTCGTTTACGCACGATGTCGTTCCCAACAACGCTCCCGTGAGGAGCAAGAACAACGATTTTTTAATATGATATGTTTTCATTTTTTACTTGCTATTTAGAATTTGAAATTGAAACCAAACATAAACGAGATAGGTCTCGGATAAATCTTGTTGTCTATTCCTTCGCCGCTGATTTCAGGATCAATGCCACTATACTTGGTAATGACAAATGGGTTTTGCACGGTGAGATACAGGCGCGCGGACTGTTTGGCAGTGAACAGCTTGCTGAAGGTGTAACCGAGCGTGATGTTATCCATGCGAACAAAATCAGCTTTCTGCACATAATAGCTGCTGCGGAACTGTCCTATGTGGAAGTTCTTGTTGGCGGCAGAGTTGAGGCGGTTCTTCAAGAAGCCCGTCTGGTCATACATCTGTGAGCCGTCCCATGCCTCACGGTTAGACTGTGTGTTGTTGTACACATAGTTGCCAATGCTTGAGCGAAGTGCGAACGACAGATCCCAGTTCTTGTAATTCATCTGCGATGTCAAGCCCATGTACACGTCTGGAGCCGATTTCTTGTAAGGAATAAGGTCGGCCTCGTCTATCTTGTTGTCGTTGTTCTGGTCCACATAGGCTCCCTCGATAGGGGTTCCCTTCTTGTCATACATCTGCTCAAACACATAGAATGAGTTGTATGGCTTGCCAACGGAGTTAATCTGAACATTGTAACCCACGGCGCCATCTACACCACCATGAATCACGCCCTTGTATCTGGGATCGTCGTTGATGGTAAGTTTGGTAATGGTGTTTTTGTTGTACGACACGTTGTAGCCCAGTGTCCACTGGAAATTCTTGGTTGTGATGGGGTGAGCTGTCAACGAGAGTTCCACACCCTTGTTTTCCAACGTGCCCACGTTGGTCAATATTTCATTGCTGAAGTTGGTGCCGGCTGGTGCCGTCACGGTGTTCAACAAGTTGTTGGTCTGACGATAATAGAAATCCAACGTACCCGAGAGTATGCCCTTGAAGATTCCAAAGTCGAGGCCGGCGTTGTAGGTTGTGGTCTCTTCCCACTTCAAATTCTCGTCGTAAGCCAATGGTGCGATAAGCTGTATGCGCTTGTCACCGAAGTAGTAATTGGCTCCAGGCTGTGAGTAAGCGTAACGTGCCATGTAAGGATAGTCGCCGCTATTGAGGTTCTGCTGACCTGTCACACCATATCCCAAACGCAGTTTCAAATCATCAAGCCAGCGTGTATCTTTCAAGAAAGACTCCTCATTGATACGCCATGCCAATGCTGCCGATGGGAATACACCCCAGCGATTGTTCTTGTTGAAACGCGAGGAGCCGTCGTTACGCAGTGTGAACGTCAAGAGGTAGCGATCTAATAAGGTGTAGTTCACACGGCCGAAGAACGATACGAGGTAGTTTTCAGTAACAAGATCTTCCGCACCTTTGTAGAACTCTTTGCCGTACTCCTTGGCTTTGGCTGCCGAGTAGGGGAATTTAGTCCATTCCGAGCGATAGAAGTGTTGCCATGAATAACCAGCCATGGCGTCAATGAAGTGTGCACCTAATGTCTTGGTGTAGTTCATGTAAAATTCTAACAACGTATTCCGTTTAAGCTGCCAGAAGCTGCTGTTCTCACCAAATCCTTTCTTGAAGTTGCCCCAAGTCCACGACATGGGCGAGTTATCTACAGTTATCACGTCGCCCGTTCCCTTAGAAACGTCATATCCTACGTTGAGGTTCGCACGCAAGTCGGGCAAGAAATGGAATTTATAGTCAAGTTGAATGTTGCCAATGCTGCGGTACACCTTTGACTTGTCGCTCTTGTCCGTGAGTATGGAGACGGGGTTAGCCAACGCAATGTCAATGGGCTTTCCGTCCTTCTTGAGATACATGAAATAACCGTTGCCATACTTTGAGCCTTTCATGTAGATGGGCTGCGTGGGGTCATATTGTGTCGCCATGCCCAAAGAACCAAGGTCAGCAAAACGGTTTGTGTTGTAAATGCCCTTGAGGTTCAGCTGTACGCTGAGGTGTTTGTCAAAGAATTGCGGACTCAAGTTGATCGCACCTGTGAAACGCTCCATGTCAGACGTCTTCACGATACCATTCTCTTTCGTGTAACCTACTGACACACGGTAAGGCAGATTAGCCACCGCACCCGACACGCTGACGTTATGGTCGGTGCTCAACGATGTGCGCAACACTTCCTTCTGCCAGTTGGTGTTGGCGCTGCCAAGCGCATTTGCCTGCAGGCTTCCCTTGCCAAACTTGGAGGTAACAAAGTGCTTGAAGTCGTTTGCCGACATCACGTCCACTTCTTTGGCGTGGGTGCTTACCTTTACAGAACCGCTATATCCAACTTGGATGCCACCCACCTTACCTTTCTTGGTGGTGATAAGAATCACACCGTTTGATGCGCGCGAACCATAGATAGCCGTTGCCGACGCATCCTTCAATATGGTCATGGTGGCAATATCGTCAGGGTTAACAGTACTCAGAGGGTTGGCCATACCTTTGATTTCGCCATCATCCACTGGCACACCATCGATAACTACCAATGGGTTGTTGGATGCCGACATGGACGAACCGCCGCGAATACGTATCTTTGCACCGGCGCCCGGTGCACCACCATCCGTGATAACGCTCACACCGGCAGCCTTACCAACAAGCATGTCGCTTGCGGAGGTAACCGCACCTTTTACCATTTTTTCTGCATTCAAGGCCGTAACGCTACCCGTCAGGTCGTTTTTCTTCACTCGTCCGTAGCCAATTACTACCACTTCATTGATAGATTCACCTTTGGCTTCTTTCAGAGTAACAACCATCTTAGCAGCTGCTGGAGCCTCAAAGACATCGTAACCAATATAGCTGACAGACACCTTATCACCTTTTTGGGCATTTAGCACAAAACAACCATTGGCATCCGTCGCCGTTCCGTTCGTCTTTCCCACCACCCTTACGGTAGCACCGATAATGGGTTCGCCGGCCTCATCCTTCACATACCCTTTCACAACAATCTGCTGCGCAAAGGCACTGACTGATAATACCAACACACACAACAGCGTTAGCATTCTCAGCGGCAATGTAAAATTCACCTGCTTCATCTTTCTTGTTTTTAGTTAATATAATGTAACAATAAATTTAGTGTATCGCTTAGGTTGTGTCCCTGATGTTCATGGCTTGTCTTCACTCATGGCGTTGTGCCTTCCACGTTTAGGTCAGGGAAATGCAATGAGGAGACCTCACGCTTCTGTCGCACGTCTGGTTAACAACTCCTCTGCATGCAAAGATAGTGCTGTTTAACCCTTGATGTACGATTTTGCATGTAAATTCGTTATTTTAGTAATGCAAACGTTTGCACGAAAGATTTGGTTAGAAATCAAAGGCTTGTTTTCTTGCATTCTCAGGTTTTGCATACATTTGTATCACCAATAACGACCTAAATGGATATTCTGCCACCACTCACGATGAAAGACATTGCAAAGGAATTGGGTGTTTCTATTGCAACGGTCTCGCGTGCGTTGAAAGACAACCCGAGCATCAGCGAAGAGCAACGGGAAAAGATAAAGGCTTACGCGTGCGAACATAATTTTTATCCCAACGTCATCGCCGAATCGCTGCGCAACAGCAAGGTGAAGCCGCAGAGAATCATTGGCGTCATCGTCCCGCAACTGTCACATTTCTACTTCTCGAGCATTCTCTCCGGCATTGAAGAGGAGGCCAGCGCCCGAGGCTACCGAATCATGGTGGAGCAGAGCAACGAGAAGTACAAACGTGAGGTACGCATCTGTCAAGACTATTTCGAGAGCAAGGTGTGCGGCGTCATCGTCTCACAGGCCAAGGACACCGTACGCTACGAGCATTTCCAGAATTTGCTGGACCACGGCATGCCACTTGTGTTTTACGACCGCATTTGCACGGGCGTGGAATGCTGTCGAGTGGTGGTGGACGACTACACGGGTGCGTTCAACGCCGTCACGCACCTCATACAGACCGGTTGCCGCCGCATTGCCTACTACGGCACGCTGATGACCATGGAGATTTCCAAAAACCGGTACAACGGCTACCGCGACGCCATCGCCAAATACGGACTGAAGGCTGACGAGCGCTTTGTACGCATCTGCGACAACCGAGCCGACGCTGAGCTGATTACCCCAGAGCTGCTGAGACAGGAGGATGCCCCCGATGCCTTCTTCGCCGTGAACGATGATACGGCCGTGGGCATACTCTACGCCGCCAAGCGCATGGGCTTCCGGGTACCCGAAGACATATCCATCTGTGGCTTCACCAACGGCGACCGCGCCAAGGCCTGCGACCCCATGCTCACCACCGTGGAACAGCGGGGAGTACGGGTGGGCGAAGAAGCAGCCAGCATCCTCATCTCGCAAGTGGAAGGATTGCTGCCTCCTGACAGGATTGAAAAGAGAATAGTCAGAACAAAACTCATCATCAGAGGAACAACGAGGTAAGATATAGTTTTAGTTGACAAGTTGACGAGTTGACGAGTTAACAAGGCAATAGATTGGTAGTGGACAAGTCAAAAAGTTGACAAGTTGACGAGTCAATAGATTGATTAATTGACAAATTAACAAGCTGACAAGTTAATGGTTAACAAAAGCGAATATCAACAATATATTACTTGATAAGTTATCAACTGTCGACTAAAAAGCTATCAACTTGTAAACTCGTAAACTAATTACTCGTAAACTAATAAAGCTATCAACTTGTAAACTCGTAAACTAATAACTCGTAAACTAAAAAACTATATGAATGAATTAAAGAGAAAGCCCGACATGAGCTTTTGGAAACTTTGGAATTTAAGTTTCGGATTTTTCGGTGTACAGATTGCGTACGCGCTGCAGAGTGCAAACATCTCACGTATCTTTGCCACATTAGGTGCCGACCCACACAATCTTAGTTATTTTTGGATATTACCTCCCCTCATGGGAATCGTAGTACAACCCATCATTGGTACTTGTTCAGATCGCACATGGACCAGATACGGACGCCGCATACCCTACTTGTTCATCGGCGCAGCGGTTGCGGTACTGGTGATGTGCCTGTTGCCCCACTCCGGCTCGTTTGGGATGACGGCATCGGTGGCCATGATTTTCGGACTCGTCATGCTCATGTTCCTCGACACGTCCATCAACATGGCCATGCAGCCCTTCAAGATGCTCGTGGGCGACATGGTGAACGAGCGGCAGAAAGCCAAGGCCTACTCCATCCAGAGCTTGCTGTGCAATGCAGGTTCATTAGTGGGTTATCTGTTTCCATTCTTCTTCGCACTGTTAGGCATCGCCAACACGGCACCCAAGGGCGTCATCCCCGACTCGGTAATCTACAGCTTCATCGTGGGCGCCGGCATCCTCATCCTCTGCGTCAACTACACCATCTCCAAGGTACGGGAGTGGCCACCGCAGGAGTACGAGCAATACAACGGCAGTCTGAAGCCCGACGTGGAGAAGAAAGAAAACTGGATCAGTCTGCTCAAGCATGCGCCCTCCACCTTCTGGAAGGTAGGCGTTGTGCAGTTCTTCAGCTGGATAGCCTTCATGTACATGTGGACCTACACGCACGGCACCGTGGCAGCCAACGTGTGGGGCACCACCGACATGGCCAGCGAGGGTGCACAGGCGGCTGGCAACTGGGTAGGCGTATTGTTTGCCGTGCAGGCCATAGGCTCTGTGCTATGGGCACCGTTGCTCCCCAAACTCGGCAGTAGAAAGACCGCCTACGCCCTCAGTTTAGTATTGGGAGCCATAGGTTTTGCAGCCTGTACCGTGGTGCACGACCAATATTTGCTGTTCATTCCGTTCCTCCTCATAGGCTGTGCGTGGGCCGCCATCCTGGCCATGCCGTTCACTTTTGTCACCAATGCCCTGCAAGGTTATGGCCACATGGGGGCCTATCTCGGATTGTTCAATGGCTCCATCTGCGTTCCACAAATCATAGCTGCGTTAATAGGAGGCACACTCCTCAGTCTTGTAGGATCGGTACAGAGCCACATGATGTTCATTGCGGGCATTTCCTTGTTACTGGGTGCCGCCGCTGTATGGCTGATTAAGGATGTCAAGGACTGACGGTCGCACGACGCCCCTGAGGGCTTCCATACCCTATCTCGCGTCTCACCCCGCCCCGGTTTAGGAAACAAGGGCTTTAATGACTGGGGATGACAAGGGCTTTAAAGGCCGGACTTCTCGCAAGGAGTCCGGCCTTTCGCATGTCATGCCACAAACCAGAGCCTACTGACATGGCGACAAAGACAAGCAGCCGAGAAAGAGCTGACAATGTTCAGATTAAAATTTCAGCTTAAATTTCCTTAATGTGCAAACTGACAACTCACGATTTTATGTACTTTTGCAAACGTAGTTATAGGTAGAGGATAGCATCTATACGCCTTCATTTTACGAGTGCCCAAATAAAGATTCTATAAAATACAGAATGAACAAACAAACGAAAACATTATTTTCCGTGATGACAATGTTAGCCTGCGTTGTGTTTACGCATGCAGAACCGATAACAAAACGGCAAGCTTCAGACATTGCTTCAAAGTACGTTAAGAATCCAAAGCCATGGAACGGCATTCCACAAACTCGCTCATCAAAAGCTACATACCCGCCCGCCTACTACGTCTTCACGGGCTCTGCCGACCATAAGTTTGTCATCATATCCGGAGAAAGCACGCTCAACGAAGTGGTTGCTTATGGTAGTGGGCAACTGAAAGACAGCGACAATGGCTCATATTGCTTCAAACAGTTTCTAAAAGATTATGAACGTGTGGTGAGGGCAGTGCGAGCCAATCCCGCTAAAGCGGCACGAACATCATCTTTAGTGAAACGCAAAGTAGAACCATTGCTTACTTGCAAATGGAGCCAATTCTATCCTTTCAACAAATACACTCCTGTTATCAGTGGGCAAACAACGCCTACGGGGTGCGTGGCAACAGCAACCGCGCAAATGATGTTTTATCATAAATGGCCTAAAAATCGTCCTAAAGATTATATAGCATCAACAGGTGATGAAGCCCGACGGAGTGCTACTTATTGGTGGAATGACATGAAAAATACTGTCGCGGAGACAACTTCCGAGCGTTCGGCACAAGCCGTTGGCGTGTTGATGCATGACATTGGCAAAGCAGTCAACATGACATATTATTACCAAGGAAGCAACTCTAATTTGCAGTACGCGTGCAATGCGCTTCGCCATGTTTTTGATTATACCGTGAAATTTCTCGACAAGGACTTTTTGCCAGCCAACCAATTTCATTCCAAAGTGATACAAGAGCTGTCGGAAGGATATCCTATTTTGGTTGTAGGAGGTAATCATGCGTTTGTTTTCGACGGCTACGACGAACGAGGATTTATACATATCAATTGGGGATGGGCTGGTGAAAACGATGGCTATTTTGACATCAACACCGTTTATATGAACATCAAAGGCTTTGGCATTACGGGTACTTTCTGGGACGACATGCAAGCTCTTTTAGCACATCCAAACAACGGGAAAGCCACCCAATTTGAAGATATTCCTCGCGGATTGGACGCCCGGGCCACCACAGCGTTCACCATTGACAAGACAAAGGGGGCGAGAACAGATGCGTTTAATGCCGAAATCAACAAACTCGGATCGTACAGTTCAGTGAAGGGTGAGCTGGGAGTGTTCACAGGAAAGGTGGGACTTGCACTTTATGACAGCGGCTATCATCTTGTTAAAGTATATCCGACAACAGATGCCAACTATACTTGGTCTTCCATTTTTACAACCTTCAACTTTGAGGTGAAAAACTTTAATTTCGAAGGAGTGGCAAACGGAAACTACCGTTTGGTACCAGTCTATTCGGAAGTGCTTGATGCAAAGACTAAAAAGAATGGCGAATGGACTCGCGTCAACCACATCAATGAGATGCAAGTGCAACTTTCAGACAATGAAGTTACTATTGAAACCAACAATCCAAAAGATGTCGTGGTGATGGAAAAGGCTCCCTCGCTGCTGGCTCCTTTCTACGAAAACTCAGGCAAATATGCCGCTTTCAGCCTCACCTTATACAATCCAGGAAGAGAAGAGGTGCGCGGCGACTTGGTGATGACGCTTAAAAACAAGGTGACAGGCGAAGTGTTTAATGGCTTCCTGCTCACTCCTAATGTTGTCGCACAACGGCTTGGAAGTACCACGTTCGCCATTAAAATGCTGGCACAATATTACAACGAAGGTAGAGTAGGACTTCTAAAAACGGGAAAATATGCCGTAACCTTTTCTATCAAAGCAAACAGAAAAGGAACAGAAGTGCTGATCCCCATTACCATGAAAGAGCCTTTCGAGGTTGAGGTGCTTACTGACAACAGTGAAGGAACCATTGAGTTTAGCTATGTTGACTTCCTTGTGGATGGTAAAGAAGCCAATTACACTACATTTGATTTGAACACAACAGCCGAAATAGGATTGCAGGTGCAATCGATGGTGAGGGGATATGGACTGAGAAATGGCTATCATGGCAACGTTTATTACAGATTGTTAGACTTAACAACTGGCACATGGATTGATTTAGGTGTCGTTCATCAAGTTTACCTGCCTTGTGAACAACCAAATGACAAATCTCAAACCCGTCTCACATTTCCCACTTCCAAACTACAAGCCAACCACTCTTACGAAGTTCATGTGGAGATTGACCGTAATGGAAAGCGTGTAGACGTGTGGAATCCCTTGGCATTGCGCCATGTGTTCCATATAATAAACGAATCAACCTCCACGGACATAAAGGCGTATGAACACAAAAAGCCGAATCATCAACATATCGTCAATCTGCAGGGAGTGCGTCAAACAAAAGAGTGGGACAGTCTGCCACCTGGCATTTATATTGTGGATGGCAAGAAGATGTTGAAGAAGTAAACACGAATATAAGGGCGGTTCTATAAATTACCACCGTAAAGTTTTTATGGGTTGTTCTATAAATTAAGTTCCTGATAATCAGTAAAATACTTTGTTATTTCAACAAAAAGTCGTACCTTTATGGCAAATTCAGAAAATCATATGCAGAAAACGACTA
>CAMPYJ010000062.1 GCA_946998205.1 uncultured Prevotella sp.
TTGACCTCAAAAATAGTCTCACAATCTGTCAAAGCTAATTTATAGAACCGCCCTTGTGAGTGAAGGAGTATAGTGGGCTATACGACTGAACAAACAAACAAATTGAACCAAAAACGGAGCAAGCCGAATACAATCAAACTTGTTTGAATTGTTGAGGCGCAGCCTGTTTTATATAAAAAGAAACCGCAAGATGACAAAACGTAAACTGTCCAACATACAAAAAACTTTACGGCGGTAATTTATAGAACCGCCCAAAAGCCGTTCGGCTTATTATTAGTACCTTTGCACCCGAAACGAAACATCATAGATGAAAATGGATTTAATAAAAGATAAAGAGTTCGGAGGCGAACGGCCACTCTTCGGCATTCACGACACGCGACTGGTGAATGTAACGATTACGGAGGGCGAGTCGGGAATCAAGAAATGCCACGACATAGAGGCTGACCACTGCCGCTTCATCGGCAAATATCCATGGTGGCATGTGGAGCGCTCGGTGATTGCCAACTGCTATTTTGAGACCGGATCGCGCTCGGCGATATGGTACTCCAACGACATGGTGATGAGCGACACCGTCATCGACGCACCCAAGCTGTTTCGTGAGATGAGCGGACTGAAGCTGGTGAACGTGCAAATCAACGATGCCGACGAAACTTTCTGGAAGGTAGACCACCTTACCCTGCGCGACGTGAAGCTGCACGGCGGCACCTATCCCTTCATGTTCTGCAACCATGTTGACGTGGACGGACTGGAAAGCGACAGCTTGTATGTGTTCCAATATGTGAAGGACGCCGTGATACGCAACGCCAAAATCACCACCAGAGACTCGTTTTGGGAAACGGAGAACGTCACGGTGTATGATTCGGAGCTGAACGGCGAGTTCCTCGGATGGCATTCTAAGAACCTCAAGCTGGTGAATTGTCACATCACGGGCGAACAACCCTTGTGCTATTGCCAAGGTCTCGTCTTGGAGAACTGCACGTTTGGCCCAGACTGCGACCGCATGTTTGAGGAGACCACCCTCGTGGCCGACATCCGCGGGGCAGTGACCAACATCAAGAATCCCACATCGGGACGCATCGTGGCCGACGCCATCGGTTCGGTGACCATCGACGAACATGTGCTGCAACCCAACGACTGCGAGATCGTCATACGCAACAAACCATCAAACAACAAATAAAGATGAGATACGATTTTGACGAGATTGTGAACCGCCGCGGCACCAACTCGGTGAAATGGGACGAGGTGAAAGAAGAGGGTGTCATCCCCATGTGGGTGGCCGACATGGACTTCAAGGCTGCGCCCTGCATTCTCAAGGCACTGAAAAAGCGCGTAGAACACGGTGTGTTTGGTTACACCATCGTGCCCGACAGCTATTACGAGAGCATCATCTCATGGTTCGACAGGCGGCACCAATGGCACATCAAGCGCGACTGGATTATCTATACATCTGGCGTGGTGCCAGCCATTTCGGCCATCATCAAGGCTCTAACCAAGCCTGGGGACAAGGTGCTGGTGCAAACGCCGGTGTACAATTGTTTCTTCTCGTCTATCCGCAACAATGGCTGTACCACCGCCGAGAATGCATTAGTGCGTAAAGGAAACTCGTATGAAATCGACTTTGACGACTTTGAGAGACAGGCTGCAGACGAGAAAACAAAAGTGTTCTTGCTCTGCAACCCGCACAACCCGGCCGGACGGGTGTGGAAACCAGAGGAGCTGAGCCGCATGAACGACATCTGTCTCAGGCATGGCGTGAAGGTGATAGCCGACGAAATTCATTGCGAACTCGTTATGCCAGGGCATGAGTTCACGCCCTTTGCCGCCATTTCCAAAGCGTGTCAGGACAATTGCATCACGGCCAATTCTCCCACGAAACCGTTCAATATTGCTGGATTACAAATCGCCAACATCATCTCCAGCAAGGCGGAAGACCGCCGAAAGATTAACCGCGCCATCAACATCAACGAGGTGTGCGACGTGAACCCGTTCGGCGTAATCGCCCTGCAGGCGGCCTACAACGAGGGCGAGGATTGGATTGAGCAACTCAATGCCTATCTCTGGGAGAACTATCTGACGCTGAAAGCATTCTTCAGAGACAACCTCCCCCAGCTCGAGGTCATCGACTTGGAGGGAACATACCTTGTCTGGGTGAATGTTCGGGCAACGGGAATGAGTGGCAATGAACTGACTGAGAAATTGCTGAAAGAAGGGAAAGTCTTCGTGAACCGCGGCACCATGTATGGTAAAACCACAGGCGAGGATTACATCCGAATCAACATTGCCATGCCTCGTAGCCTCATGCTTGAAGGATTGGAGCGCATGAAGAGTGTGATAGATAAGATTGTATGAGACGATGAAGCGTTGAGAGGACGCGACAATGAAAACGCCAAAAGGGGGAAGTTGCCAAGCAGCAGCTTCCCCTTTTTGTATCATTTGTTATCAGCAATCCATGCCGATGCGTGGTTTTCTTAGAAGAAGTAGGCCAGACCCACGCACCAAGAGCTGCTCTGAGTCTTGCGGCTCACCGCACTGTTCTGCACACCTTCCCATGTAATGTCACCCGTCTTACCAACGCCTACGTTGTAGTTGGCTGTAACTTGGAAATGCGTGGCGACGGTCATACCAAGACCTGCATTAACGCTGAAGTTAGAAGACTTCATTGTCCATTCAGCTGCTTGATCTTTAAGTTCTGATATTTTCTTCACCTTATCACCTATGTTGAAAGCAATCTGCGGACCAGCAAACACGAAAACATTGGCAATGCTGCCTACTCCAATACCATATTTGACGTTCACCGGAACTATCAGCTGTTGCTGTTTCAGAACGGTATTGACCTTGTTATTGATGCCTTCAACCTTAGCTTCTTGCCTGTTGTACAATGCAGACATGTCCAAACCCAGGCCAAGTACTGGCAAGCCGACCTTTAAAGTAGGCCCCATGAAGAAACCAGCGCGATTGGATGTGTTGAAAACATCTTTGTCCATCGACATCTGACTGAGGTTCACACCTGCCTTTACACCAAATTTTACTTGTGCGCCAACTGGCAAAACTGCAACCATGGCCAAAACCATGACAAGTGATAAAACACTTTTTTTCATTTCTTTATATATTTATTTAAGTAAGAAAAAATAATCCATCTTTTAATGACGCTGCCGACGAACGGTCACGCGTGCAGGCGAATTGCTTGACGAAGAAGAGGGTCGAGACTTCCGACTGTTTTGGACAGCCGGCCTGTCAGCAGCCGGTTTTCGGTTGCGTCTCACACGCTTCGGCTTTACATCTTTTGGGTTGAGCTTGGCTATGCTGTCCAAAGAATCCTTACGAGCCTGGTCTCCCCACATGTTTTTCTCGAAGAGCTTTATTTCCGTCTCAATGCGCTTCTGTGCGTTCGCCATGGCCGTATCACTGGGATACTCCTGAGATAACGTGCGCCCCAACATATTGTTGGTTTTGTAAATCTTTCCTTTATAAAGATTCTTGGTAAAATAGTCATCCACACTCATAACGGCCGCGTTGTTGAGGTTGCTCGTCATGATGGTCTGCTTGGACAGGAAAGGAGCCAAATCATCATACTTCACCCAGAACAAGGGATAAGACGTAGCGCCGTCACCGAAGTCGTCAACGCGCCTCAGGATGGGACATAACGCCAAGACTTTGGTATGGAAAGTTGCCGTAACCTGATCATAATAGGTACACTCCTTGATGTAATAAGCGGTAACCTCACGCGAAGGAATGTCACTATCATCAATATGAACGCCACGACTGGTGCGCTCATAGTAAACATGATAGTTATCCAAAAACGCCAAAGGCTTCACCCTCGCGGAATCCTCGAATGTCTCGTTACCATCCAACCGATATTCGTAAGCACGGATTTTACCTGTCATCATCAACTTGAAAATACAGCAAAACAGGTTCATCTGCGTACCCACCGGCTCAACGGGATAGTACAAACCCGCATTGGCATCTTGTGTCAAGTCGATTTCACGATAGATGTCGCGCCGCCATGCCACATCCTCACCCATCTTGGCCTCTGTTGGATAAGACAGCTGCGCACGCAAGCTGACCGTACTGACGTTTGACTTATGTGCGCGTTGTTGCAGCGTTCTTCGAGCCGGCGGCTGTGCAATGGTGAACTGAACGACACACAATAACAGGGATATGAATGATAATTTCTTTTTCATTTTACTTATGATTATACGGCTTGCCGAGGAGATGTAACCCTTTTTATTTAACGATGATTTCCATAGACGCAGGCAGTCGGCGGGTTAACCCGTCAGGTCCCACCGCCGTGACATGCGATATATAGAACCTACGATTACGAGACAGCTTACGGAACGCTTCGCGCTGTCGAGCCGAGAAGCGTGCGCCATCGGAAGCCATCGGGACGGCATTGCCCATGCTGTCAAAGAAAACGGTTTCAAAACCTACCACCTTGAACGGGATGTCCAACAAGCCATCGTCGATGGCAGCGTTGATACCCGAGGCCCCCATCAAAGAGGCTTTGGTCAAGCCACCACCTTTAAACCGGTCGGTTCCCATGGCGATGTATGCGATAGGATTGGGTAACTTTCGCACGTGGAACGTGAATTTTCCCACCTGTCGTGACACTCCGTTGTAATGGGACGACACCTGTATGGTGACATCCTTACCGACGGCTGCCGGACGAGCGACATACTTACCCGCGCCTACTGAACGGAATCCTCCGCCTGTCATGGATGCTGAGACAGCTGACAACGGCACTCCGGGGATGCTGATGCTGATGGGATTCTCATAACCGGCGTACAACACGTTCATCAAGTCAGCCGAGACGGTCGCGCTGGGTGCCACCACGGAATACTTCTGCATGAAATCACGCCGTATCACGTCGCCGTTTCCATTTCGCATCGTGATGTAACCGCTGAACGAATGTTCGCCAACGCCACCGGCGGTAAACTGATAAGTATTGTTCCGCAAGTTCACCTTACGTCCTCCAATGAATATTTCGGGTTGGCGAGTGGTATCCACCGCCGCCATGACAATCTGCGCAGAGAACCGGTCACCACTGACAACGGTGCGTGACTCGGGAATGACAAAGGCGTTCAACTTATTGACACGAATATCCTTGACGTCGACGTTGGCCACAAGTGCGTGAAGCACTTCTCCCTCGGCATAGCGCACGTCACTCTGCAATTTCGACAACATCGTGACGGCAGCAGACACCGGCATGTTCTCAAACATATACTCCTGCCAGTTCTTTCCCATAGCCTTGGCGCGTCTTGACGGTTGCGTGGTGAGGTTGCTTTCTATCATCTTGCGCTGATGCTCATCGGTTATCATCTTCAAGATCTGCTCCCTATAATGGTTCACTCGCTCATAAAGCATTCTTCCCTTTCCAGTTCCGGGAGCCAACATGACGTGCGACGCGGCCTCAAGGTCATCCTTGTGTTTGATGTCGAGCACGTTCCCACCGGGACCGTCAGCTTCTCTGACGATATTCTCCTTGAGCTGTTGCACGAAATCGTACAGCGAGTCGCTCATGCGTTTCACCGCCGTCGCCTTGTCAAACCACGCCTGCACCTTCTCCGGATTTGACTTGAACTGCTCCGAGAGTTGACGATAGATAGACACATTCTCCCTTGATGAGTTTTCCGTCGTTCGGTTCAAGCTCTCCTCCACCACGGAGAATCCCTCCAAGACTTCCGTGGAAACGTTCAGAGCCAGCATTGCCATCAAGACGACATACATGAGGTTTATCATCTTTTGGCGCGGAGATAACGGTCTTTTCTTGATTGCCATTCTGAGTTGGTGAGTTCTTGAGTTCTTGAGTTGATGAGTTGATGAGTTCTTGAGTTGATGAGTTGATGAGTTCTTGAGCTCCAGAGTTGTTTACTCTTGTGACGGCTCTAACCCAGGATTGGCCGCGCGCATGTTGACGGTCATGGCCTCAATCATGCGAGCATATATCTTGTTGAGCTGCTCAATCTGTTGTGCCATCTTCCGAGTCTGCTCATTGATCTGGTCAATGGTGCCTATCTGCTGACTGGCACCTTTCAGCTGCATCTCATAAACTTTGGATATACCCGTCAGCGTACGGTTCAGGTTCTCCATCTCCTCACTGTCCCGCGTAAGTCTTACACTCTGCTCAGACACCTTTCCCAATGTCTCCGTCAGCCGCTCCAACGCGTCGACATAGTTGCTTTGCGCATCGGCCAAGGTCTGCAATTGCTGTTCATTCTCAACCTGTTGAACTTGACTTTCCAAAGGAACCTTTGCAAATACTTCTTCTACAGACTGCTCTGCGACAGACGGATGCCCAACGACAACGTGCCGCGGAGCCGAGGCAGCAGGCCTTAACGTATTCACTGCCTGTACAGAATCCGTCTCATGGTCATACGTTACCTGCCCCATTTCCAAATACTCTTCCGTAACCCTCGTCGGGATGTCACGACCGTCAGCCGTCTTGTCAAACGGCCGGTCAAAAGCAGAGAGAAAGAACACGAAGACCTCGGTACCCATGCCTATGAACAACATGAGGTTGCCACCGGCCAAGTGGGTAAGCTTGAACAAAGCTCCCAGGATGACCAATGACGCACCCCAACTGTAAGCATAGTTCAAGAACGTCTGCCCCGGAACACTGTCCAACCACTTTTGCAGACGATATATCACGTTGAATTTACTGTATGCTCCCATTATTTCTTACCTTTCTTCTGTTTGGTACTGGTTGTGTTCGCCAAGCTGCGTACGCAACGGAATCCGATGTACGAGCGGGGCTGGTTCTGATATTCCCATGTACGCCAAGCGCTTCTGATGTACGACTCCGGGTCTTTCCACGACCCGCCCCGCACGCATTTTCTCTTGAGCCTGTACGGATCTTCCAGCGCCGCCTTATATTCCAGCTGCGGATTCAAATCGTTCATCGCGTCTACGCCAGCCTCATTGTAAACGGTACTCGTCCATTCAGCCACGTTACCCGCCATGTCATACAAGCCGTTTGAATTGGCGCCGTAGATGCCCACCCTACTGGTTATGAGGTTCCCGTCCTTGGTATAGTTGCCCCGGTCGGGCTTGAAATTGGCGTAGAAACAGCCCTTGTCAGAGGCCGCCGACGCATTTCCCCACGGGAACTCCGTGCCGTCTTTACCGCGAGCCGCATATTCCCACTCGGCTTCTGTCGGCAGACGGTAACGTTGAATGAAACGAGCCTCGCCACCCAATCCTCTCAACAGATAGTCAGTTCGCCACGCGCAGAAGGCATTGGCCTGCTCCCAGGTCACGCCCACCACGGGGTAATCGTTGTATGCCGGATTGCTGAAATAGTTACGGAGATAAGTCTCGTTGTCAGAATTCTGAAAGTCATTCACCCAACAGGTGGTGTCTGGATACACGTTAACGACGTAGGTGTTGAGGAAATCCCACGGTCCCGAGCGCGGCCGGTTGATGGTTTCGCGCACGATCTGCCCGTTGTCATCAACGTACGCGGTGTCCTTGGAAATCATCACCACCTCATCAGGATTCACGCTTTTGTCTGTATCAAGGTTACGCTCGTTGGGCGACATTCTGTTTTTCCTCAACGCAGCGGTCGTGTAGTCGTATATCTCATAGCGATAGTTGAGCTGCCGACAGTCGAGCATCTTCTCGCCCGTCACCGGATTGGTGACATACAAGCTCTCCAAGGCGCGCTGCTCATCCTCATTCATCTTGCGCGGAAGCGGTTTCTTCCAATTCAGATGCGGTTTCACGGGGTCACCGTTCTTGTCCTCGGTGATGAGATAAGACTCGTCACCCGCATAGGCCGGATCGGCCAGACGGGTGCGCAAGATGCTGTCGCGGACCCAGGCGACGAACTGTTTGTACTCAGAGTTCGTCACCTCTGTCTCATCCATCCAGAACCCGTCTACCGAGATGTCTTTCTGCGACGACGGCTTGCCCCAAAGGCTATCCTGCCGGTCAAGCCCCATCTTCAAGCTGCCACGGGGCACCAGCGTCATACCGTATGGCGTGGGTTCGGCGAACGCCTTTCCGCCAACGCCCACCACCTCGCCGCCTCGTCCCAGCGAAGCAAACCTGCCGCCAAAGCAACCTGTCAGCATCATCAAGCCGGCCACGGCCAAGCCGAATGTCATGTTTCTCTTCATATACCTGATTTTCATTTTTCCACGAAGGTCATTATAGAAGTCTTACACTTTTGTGCTTGTTTCTACCCTTCTTAGCCAAATTGACATCCATCTGGTAACCAACAAACAGTTCGTGACTGCCGTTGCCCGGTTGGATGGCCGAGGTGTACAACTCGTAGCTATACCCCAGCACCACGCCATGAAAGCTACCGCCTGCCAAGAACGTGACAGAGTTGGTAGGACTATAAGCAACACCCCCGTACATCATTTTCTTCTCATGCCGGTACACCAGTCGGGTTGTAAGGTCGCCACGGCAGGCCACCCCGTCTGTTCGGACCAGCACAGAAGGCTGTATTGTAAGAAACGGATTTCTCAATTGTATATTGTATCCACCTGTTAAATAGTATGTAGGATCGATTTGTAATTGATTTTTCTCATTGAACTCTATGAGAGGTGAAGTAAGATGCAACACCGACACGCCCACATACCATGACCGGTGCGAATAATACACACCCGCACCGAGATCGAGGGCATTACCTTCGGCCTTTGTATTAATGAAGGCAGGATCGTTGGCATCAGCCAAATTGAGCCTGGTGCCATCAAACGCCTCACTCAGCAAGCCCGCCTGCGCACCAACCGCAAGTCGGCCTCCGAACAATTTGAAGCGAAGGGCGTACTGAAAAGCCAGACGCTGATGGGTGAAAAGACCAATCTGGTCGTTCACCAGCTGCACACCACCTCCTTGACATACCTTGAGGAAACAAAGTGGCATGTCAGCCGCAGCATACATCGTCCGTGGGTTGTTCTTAAATCCAACGAAACTCATGGCGTAAGCCGCGTTGATGTTTAGTTTGTTCTGTTTGCCCACTGCAGCGGGGTTGAACGAGGGTTGCATGTCAAAATAATGACTGAACGCCACATCGTATTGCGCCCTTGCCGCCCCAACCATCCACAGCAGCAGACAGAGTAACATGATTTTCTTGCACCGCACGTCCGCATAACGTACATTCTTGCGTTTTATTGTCAAGACAGCGGGATGATGTTTGAGGAAATGACAAACGTCCGACATTCAACAACGTCCTTCAGGTGGGTTTACAAAAAAGAGCCTCGTCATTACTCAGAACAACAAGACTCTCTCCGTGGGCGTTGACGGATTCGAACCGCCGACCCTCTGCTTGTAAGGCAGATGCTCTA
>CAMPYJ010000063.1 GCA_946998205.1 uncultured Prevotella sp.
GCAATGCAATGCGGGAGAGTAGGTAGCCGCCTTTTTTCAAACAGCGAGCCTCCAGGACTGAAATGTCCTGGAGGCTTTTTTTTGTATTGGGCCGATAGGGCCGATAGGGCTAATAGGGCTTTTGGCCGATTAGGCGAATTGGGCGAATTGGGCGAATTGGGCGAATCAGGCGAATTGGGCGAATTAGTCTAATTACCCCCCAAAAAAAATAAATTACCACCCCTTGATTTGAAAGAATAATCCGATGTTTATGCCCAAGCTACTGATAACCTTATTGGTGTATGCATTTTGCTTGTCATTGTAGACCTTGAGGAGGATATTCTCATTCATGATAGAGGTCATGAGTCCGATGTGGGATGACAAGTGGAGTTTTATGCCGATGCTCGGTGACATCAATAGATTGAAATCTGTGTTTTTGAGTGTTGTAGAATATTTCGTGTTTGTATCTATGTTGCCCCTCCTAATGATACCAAAGGAACCCAACTCCACGTTGATGAAGGGCGCCCATTGTGTATTGGTGAAAAAGAATGTGCTGCTGACGAACACTGGCACAATCGCTAACCTGTATTTGCTGTGATAATTGTAGCCAATGCCAGCTCCGATACTCCATTGTTCGTTGATGAACCTTTCGTGCCGGTAGTTCATGCTAAAGGCATCGTCTCCGTACTCGCCTGTTGCTTTGGTGACGGTTGTGTTGACAACGTTGAGACATCCCTCTCTTTCATCGAATGATGATTGCGCATGGATGTGTGTAGTAGAAAAAGACAACAAGAGTGCTGTGATGACGGTACCCTTTTTGCTCGCCCGTATCACAGCACTCCTATTTGACCTGTTGATGCTCGTGGTATCCATTATTTTGGGTATTGCTTGTCGACATATCTTTTCAGGATGTCCTGATAGCTCTCGATCCGCCGGTCACGCAAGAATGGCCACCAGCGGCGTACTTGTTCGCCATGGTCGAGGTCGATGTCTATCACCACGCTCTCTTCATCGTCATCGCACGCCTGATAATACAGTTCTCCTTGCGGACCAGCCACAAAAGAACTGCCCCAGAAGTCAATGCCGTTGGTTTGCGCTGAAGGGTCGTCTTCGTGTCCCACTCGGTTTACTGTGACCACTGGCAGTCCGTTGGCTACCGCATGTCCACGCTGAACGGTCGTCCATGCGTCGCGCTGCCGTTGCTGTTCATCTTCGTCATCGCTGCTTTCGTAACCAATAGCTGTGGGATAGATGAGGAGTTGCGCTCCCTGCAATGCCATCAGTCGGGCTGCCTCTGGATACCATTGGTCCCAACATACCAATACGCCTAAGCGTCCTACGGTGGTGTCGATAGGGTGGAAACCTAAGTCGCCAGGAGTGAAATAAAACTTTTCATAGTAAGCGGGGTCGTCAGGTATGTGCATCTTGCGGTATTTACCAGCAATAGTTCCGTCTTTCTCTATTACCACAGCCGTGTTGTGATACAGGCCTGGAGCCCGTTTTTCAAATAGCGAAGTGACGATGACCACCTCTAATTTTTCAGCCAACTTGCCGAAGAACTCCGTGGAAGGACCGGGTATCGGTTCGGACAAATCGAAATTGTTCACGTCTTCTACCTGACAGAAGTAGAGCGAATTGTGTAATTCTTGCAGCACGATGAGCTGGGCGCCACGCCGTGCCAAGTCGGTGATGTTCTCGGCTATTTTCTTTTTGTTGTCGTCAACACATTTGGTGTTCCGCAATTGTAGTATTCCTATTCTTATTTCGTGCATGTTTTTTTTAAGTTGATAAGTTTATGAGTTTTTAGTTTTTTAGTTGACAAGTTGACAAGTTGACAAGTTGATAACTTAGCCAATCATAAAGTTCAATGTTCAAAGTTCAAAGTTTGTTGCATGGTGAGGCAGTGTAGTGAGCCATGCTGTTTTATCACGGTTGTGGCATCTATGGGAATGATGTCACGGTGTGGAAAGGCCCTCTCAATGACGCCGAGCGCTTGCCTGTCCAATTCATCTTGTTGATAGGTGGGTACTATCACCGCCCCGTTGATGACCACGAAGTTGGCGTAAGTGGCTGGCAAACGTTCACCTTGATAGAAAATGGGTTGGGGGATAGGGAGCTTGAGCAATCGATAGGACTTGCCTTCAATGGTGCGAAACGTTTTCAACTGTTGTTCCATTTTTTTGAAGTCGTTGTATTGCACGTCCTCCTCGTCATCGGTACCTATATATAATAAGGTGTCGTTTGGAGCAAAGCGTACGGTAGTGTCTATGTGTCCGTCCGTGTCGTCACCCACCAGTTTTCCGTAGTCTATCCACAAAATGCGGTTGGCGTGCAATCTGTCGAGCAGCGTCCGTTCTATCTCTTGCCTGGTAAGCGGTTGGTTTCTGTTTGGAGCGAGCAAGCAGAAACTTGTGGTCAGTATGGTTCCCTTGCCGTCACTCTCGATGGAACCTCCTTCCAAAACAAAATCGTTATAATCTACATATTCGCCTTTTACGGCATTTTGTGCTGCGAGCTGCCTGTTGATGAGGTTGTCCTTGGAAGCTTCAAACTTGTTTCCCCAGCCGTTAAATTGGAAATCCAAGAGTAGTGGAGTAGCCTTGCCGTCCTTCGGCAGCAAGGTGATGAATCCATGGTCGCGTGCCCATGTGTCGTTGAGAGGACATTCTACGAACCTGATTTGTTGGCATTCCTCTGCCGAGAAGTGGCGTTTCGTCTCTGCCACATCCTGTGTGACAATCGTCACCTCCTGATACCTTGCAATCGCCCTTGCCAGTTGCACCTCGGTGTCAACGATGTCCTGCAAATAGGGTCTCCAGTCGGTATGGGCATGCGGCCATGTCAATTGCACGGCTTTTTGCGGTTCCCATTCGGCCGGCAGGTAGTATGCTGTCTCTTTCTGTCGTGTGTAGCGCATCGGTTTTTTCTTTTTTTGCAAAAATACCATAAAATAAGCAATTCGCCACCATGTTGACAAAAAGAAAATGCGCATCCTTTGGCTTGCCTGCAAGCTGCGGGGTGTCTTGTAGGGTGAAGATGAATTGAGGACGGTTCTATAAAGGGCGGTAATTTATACAACCGCCCATGTGTCAGTCTTTTGACGTTTTGTGCGTTTTGCCGGCGCAGACGTACCCTTACGTCCGCCTGGAATCAAATACGAAGATGTCTTTATGGATGTTAATGTTTGTTTATCTTTAAGAAGATGAAAAAGAAAATGCTATTTTTGCAAACCAAATAAATCATAAAAAACATTACGATGAACAAAATGAACATTTTTAAGTATTTTTCGCTGTCCTTGTTCTTGACGGCTGCGATTGCCCTCACGGGATGCAGCAAGAGTGACGACGGTAACGACAAGAATGCGGCAATTGATTACGCTAAAAACATTGTTGGCACATGGGAGATGGAGAATGTTACCTTCACCCTCGCCGACAAGAAAACGCCTGCGAAATTCAACGTAGAGGTGAAGCTTAATGCCGAGAGCGGTTCCAAGATTTTCGTGAACGGTCAGGAATTTGATGCGAAAACGCTAAAGGGGCTCGGCTTTAACGTTGGTGCGGAAGATTTTCCCATTGAAAGGCTACAGTTTGACGCCGACAAAAAAATGACGTCTTATGAATATGATCAGAAGCGTTGGAACGCAAATGATGGTAAAGCCACATACGATGTCAAGGATGGCGTGCTTACCATAACGTCTACGGACGGCGCCATGTCCATGAAAATACTCTCCATGGAGCAAAACTCTTGCATGCTTGACGCGTCCATGCTTGTAGAGAGTATGATGAAAGACTATAAATTGACAGAAAAGTTTGATGTACAGTCAGCACGTCTCAAAGTGAAGAGAATAAGCTGACGGCATTGTTCCCCGCTTGTACGGAATGGCCTTTTCCCAGACATGAAATGTTAGGGAAAAGGCTATTTTCTTTTTAGGGCGCCTCCATGCTTGTCGCATACAATATTTGCTTGATTCGTACGTTGTAACACTATGCAGTGGACAGACCGAATCAGACAGGTAAAGCTCATCCTCGTGGTGGCCGCCATACTCATAGCGGCGGTGTCGCTCGCGGTTTCTCATTACCTCGTCAGGAGTCTCGAGAGCGAAGAGCGCGACAAGATGGAGATATGGGCCGAAGCCATGCGCGCGCTCAACAAGGCGGATGAGAACACCGACCTGAACCTGGTGCTGAAGGTGATTAACGAGAACCATACCATTCCGGTCATCGTCATGGACCCCGAGGGTGACGTGCAGACCTATCGCAACATCAACCTTGACAACCGTCCGGGAGCCGGCGGCATGGCTTATCTCAAGGCCTTGGGCAATAGCCGGAAAGCGTCCAACCATTATATTCGTATTTTTTTGAACGACCATGCCCAAGGCGACTACATTGACGTTTGCTATGACGACTCGTTGATGCTCAAGCGGTTGTCGTTTTACCCCTATGTGCAGTTGTGCGTGGCGCTCATCTTTGTCGTGGTGGTGATCGTCGCCTTGCTCACCTCCAAGCGGGCCGAGCAGAACAAGGTTTGGGTGGGACTGTCGAAGGAAACCGCCCACCAGTTGGGCACCCCCATCTCCAGCCTGATGGCTTGGACGGAAATCCTGAAGGAGAGTTATCCTGACGATGCGCTGATTCCAGAGATGGAACAGGATGTGAGGCGGCTGCAATTGATAGCCGACAGGTTCTCTAAAATCGGGTCGAAGCCCGAGGTGGAGCCATGCAGCTTGCGCGAGGTGGTGAGCCATGTCACATCCTACATGAACCGCCGCACGTCGAAGGGCATCCAAATCGTGACCCAGTTGCCCGAGAGCGCAGACGGACTGATGGTGCGCATGAATCCCGCGCTCTTTGAGTGGGTCATCGAGAATTTGTGTAAGAATGCCGTTGATGCCATGGGTGGAGAGCAAGGCCGCATCACCATCCGCGTGCAGGAGGCCGTCGGGAAGGTGGTCATCGACGTGACTGACACGGGGAAAGGAATCAGGAAAAAAGATATTAAGAACGTCTTCCGCCCAGGCTTTACCACCAAGAAACGGGGCTGGGGATTAGGACTCTCGCTGGCCAAGCGCATCGTGGAAGAGTACCATCGAGGCCGAATTTGGGTGAAGAGTTCGGAAATGGGAAAGGGTACGACGTTTCGTATTGAGCTGAATCGGTAAGTTGCTCTGTACCAGTGTTCTATGATGTCGCTGTAAAAGCATGGACTTTGCGTGCCAATCCCTGTGTCTTTGCCGCTTGAAGGCGATGACTTTGTGTGCGAAAGTCACGGCTTCGGTCGTATCTTTAGGCTGGTTACTTCACTCTCAAATTTACCGATTAAATGAATATAACATATTTCGTACCAATAAAAGGCAGCATGACATCTCATCATTAAACAACGAAAAACACAAAAGAATCTAAAAAACATTGCCGCAAAAGCCATTTCACGAAAGAACGTCCCGTTCTGTCTAAAGCAACGAAAAACATAGTTGCGGCATTTCACTTTTGACAAAGAATCGGAGAAAAATCACGACGCATTTCTTTTCGCTGTTTTCGTCAGAACGCCGGCGTTCTTTGGTTTCTTCATGTCACCCGCACGTTTTCGTGTTTTCTGTTAAGGGCGTTTCTATAAATTAGCTTTGTCAGATTGCGAGGCTCTTTTTGGTGGTCAATTTGTTTGTGAGTGAAGGAGTATAGCGAGCTATACGACTGAACGAACAAGCAAATTGAACCCAAAAAAGACCGCAAGATGACAAAACGTAAACCGTCCAGCATAAATAAAACTTTACGGTGGTAATTTATAGAACCGCCCTTAATTTCGTTGTTGATTTCTTCTATGTTGTTTACAGCAACAAGATATACCATCGTTAAATGAAAGTCCCGCGTCAAAAAATCAACATTTTTTTTCCTAAGTGATGAGCATATCAGAAAATATTCGTAACTTTGCACTCCAAAGTATAATTATGCGTGATTTAGAGCCGTTTAAGATTGACTTGAAAGCTTTGACCGATCAGGTTGCGACCTATGAGTTCGAGCTTGACGATGCGTATTTTGAAGCCATCGAGGCTCCTGACGTGCGAAAAGGCAATCTTTCTGTCGCACTGTCCATACGCAGGATGGCCGGCAGTTTTGAGCTCTCTTTCCATATCCGGGGGTTCGTCATCGTGACCTGCGACTTGTGTCTTGATGAGATGGAACAGCCCGTTGACGCGGAAAACACGCTCTTGGTGAAGTTTGGAGAAGAATACTCAGACGATGATGACCTGATCGTGGTGCCTGAGCGCGAAGGCGTGCTGGACATCTCGTGGTTCATCTACGAATTTATAGACCTAAGCGTCCCCATCAAGCATGTGCATGCACCTGGAAAATGCAATGCTGCGATGATGAGAAAGCTGCAGGAGCTTTCGGCTACCCGAAGTAGTTCGGAGGACGGTGAAGGGCCTGTGAATCCGCGCTGGGCTGGATTAGAAAAATTAAAAACAATAATTAAAGATTAAAAGAAAATGGCACATCCTAAAAGAAGACAGTCGAAGACTCGTACACTGAAAAGAAGAACCCATGATAAGGCTGTAGCTCCCACGCTGGCACTTTGCCCCAACTGCGGCGCATACTATGTCTATCACACTGTTTGTCCTACTTGCGGATATTACAGGGGAAAAGTTGCGATTGAAAAGGAAGTGGCTGAATAATGGGAAAGATCAACGCGATTATAACCGGCGTTGGGGGGTATGTCCCAGACTATATTCTCGACAACGAGGAGCTGTCACGAATGGTTGACACCAGTGACGAATGGATTACTACCCGCGTTGGCATCAAAGAACGCCGCATCCTGAAGGAGGAAGGTCTCGGAACCAGTTATCTGGCCCGCAAGGCCGCCAAGCAGCTGATTCAGAAAACCGGCGTAGACCCTGACACGATAGACGCGCTCATCGTCGCAACGACGACACCCGACTACAAATTCCCGTCCACGGCATCCATCGTGCTGGGTAAGCTGGGGCTGAATAACGCCTTCGCCTATGATTTGGAGGCTGCCTGTTGCGGGTTCATGTACGCACTGAGCACGGCATGCAGTTTCGTGGAGAGTGGGCGCTGCAGGAAGGTGGTCGTCATCGGCGCGGACAAGATGTCGTCGATAGTTGATTATCAAGACCGGCAGACTTGCGTTCTCTTCGGAGACGGTGCGGCTGCCGTTTTGGTGGAAGCGTCCGAGGACGGAGAGCTGGGCATGCAGGACATGTTCTTCCGCACAGACGGCAAGGGGCTTCCGTTCCTGCACATGAAGGCCGGTGGCAGCGTCTGCCCTCCCTCTCACTTCACGGTAGACCATCATCTGCATTACCTCTATCAGGAGGGACGGTCGGTGTTCCGCTATGCGGTGACCGACATGAGTAATGACGTGCTGGAAATCATGAAGCGTAACGGCCTTTCGGCCGGCGACGTGGATTGGGTGATTCCTCATGAGGCCAACTTGCGCATCATCGAGGCCGTGACCAAGCGCGCTGAGCTTCCGATGGACAAGGTGGCGATCAACATTCAGCACTATGGCAATACCAGTGCCGCAACCATTCCGTTGGCGCTCTGGGACTATGAAAGCAAGCTGAAGAAGGGTGACAACGTCATCTTCACGGCTTTCGGAGCCGGATTCGTACACGGTGCTTCTTTCTGCAAGTGGGCTTACGATGGCGCTGAGGCCGTGACGAGGAAATGACGAATCGTGAAATTACAGAATAAGAAAGCGCATCCTTTCAACGTGAAGAATGCGCTTTCTTCTTCTCAAACATGTAGCAGCTTATGCACAAGGCAGGTTTTGTAAACATTGTGGGCAACCCTAACGTGGGCAAGTCTACGCTGATGAACCAGTTGGTGGGCGAGCGCATCTCCATCGCGACGTTCAAGGCCCAGACCACCCGGCATCGCATCATGGGAATCGTGAACGCCGACGACATGCAGATTGTGTTCTCTGACACTCCGGGCGTGCTGAAACCCAACTACAAGATGCAGGAGTACATGCTGGCTTTCTCTGAATCGGCTCTGGCCGACGCTGACATCCTGTTGTATGTGACCGATGTGGTGGAAGACCCGGAGAAGAACGCCGACTTTCTTGAGAAGGTGAGGACGATGACCATTCCGGTCATCTTGGTCATCAACAAGATTGACGCGAGCAACCAAAAGACCGTTGGCCAGCTGGTGGAGAAGTGGCATGCGCTGCTGCCCAACGCGGAGATTCTTCCCATCTCGGCTGCCAATAAGTTTGGCGTGGACATGCTGCTCAAACGCATTCGGGAACTCTTGCCCGACAGTCCTCCTTATTTCGACAAGGACCAGTTGACGGACAAGCCTGCCAAATTCTTTGTCAGTGAGATTATCCGCGAGAAGATTTTGCTGTATTACGACAAGGAGATACCTTATTCAGTGGAGGTGAGGGTAGAGCAATTCAAGGAGTCGGCCAAGCAAATCAACATCAACGCGGTAATCTATGTGGAGCGCGAATCGCAGAAAGGCATCATCATCGGTCATCAGGGCGTGGCGCTGAAAAAGGTCAGCACCGAGGCGCGCAAGACCCTGGAGAAGTTTTTTGACAAGAAGGTGTTCCTCGAAACCTTTGTCAAAGTAGATAAAGACTGGCGCAGCTCACAGAAAGAACTTAGCAGCTTCGGGTATAATCCCGAGTGAGAGAGGAGGAAGGAAGCCTCCCCCAGCCCCTCCGAAGGAGGGGATCGGGCTATCGAGGAGAACGATGTGACACGCTCCCCTCCTTCGGAGGGGTCGGGTGAGGCTTTAATATAACTCTCTTTGACACGCTCCCCTCCTTCGGAGGGGCTGGGTGAGGCTTTAATATAACTCACTATGACACGCTCCCCTCCTTCGGAGGGGTCGGGGGAGGCTTTAATATAACTCTCTTT
>CAMPYJ010000064.1 GCA_946998205.1 uncultured Prevotella sp.
GTTGAGGCGCAGCCTGTTTTATATAAAAAGAGTCCGCAAGATGACAAAACGTAAATAGATTGACATAAAAAACTTTACGGTGGTAATTTATAGAACCACCCTTTAAATAAAAAGGAAATCGAAAAATGAAAAATATAATATTAAAGACTCTCGTCGCAGGTATGCTGATCAGTGGGCTTGCATCATGCGGCGATGACTGGCTGAACCTCACAGACCCGAATCAAGAAACGGCCTATACATACTGGAAGACAGCCGAACAGTTCAACCAAGGACTGACTGCGGCTTATTCCACATGGCGCCGTCCGGGCTTTTTCAGCCGCTGGTTTCAAGTGCTCACGGTGATAAAGAGCGATGAGGGCTGGAGTAATTCACCTAATCCGGAGTTTATCGGAGATGCGTCTTTCGTGATGGATTCATACAATTATGACAGCAACGAAGGCCTCAACCTGCCTTGGAAAGCGATGTATAACAGCCTGTATTACGTGAATCAAGTCATTGACAACATGAACGCTCACGGCTATTCTTTGTTTCCTGCGGAAGAAGCAAATAAGATTCTGGGACAAGGATACTTCATCCGCGGCGTGGCATTTTGGGCGATTGCCGGCCTGTATGGCTCAGGTCCGCTGCCCCTAAGCTCTACCGCTACTCAGTTTGATACAAAAATCGCCAATCAGGAAGAACTCTACAAACAGGCCCTCGAGGACTTTACGAAAGCTGCGAAACTGCTGCCGGTGAAGTGGCCTAAAGCCGATGCGGGCCGCGCTACAAAAGGTGGGGCGCTCGGAATGATGGCAAGAGTGAACATGCAACTCGCCGGCATAAAGTGCCATAGGCCTTGGGACGCTGCAAACCAAGACAAGAATGCGGCCGATGCTTATTGGGCCGCGGCAAAGAGCAACATGGATGAAATTTTCAAACTGGGTATATATAAACTCGTTCCCAATTGGCTCGACAATTTCACGGAGGCGAATGAGAACAATGAGGAGTCGCTCTTTGAGGTAAACTTCAAGGAAGGTACGGTCAACGGAAAGGAAGTTGGCAACCAACGCCCCAAGTTCCTCGGTCTCTATGCAGGCACCTCTTCAGGACTCTCGTGGGACGACGGCTCTGCGAGAGAATGGCTCCTTGATGAGTTCAACAAGGAACGCGACAAAGACGGAAACGTTGACCAGCGTAAGTTCCACACATTGTTCTATTATGATGAAGCGGAACCCCAGACCACGACAGCCGTATATTACGGCAAGACATGGAAGGAGTGGAACAGCATCAACAGGTTTGAAAAGAAGTGCTATTGGAAGAAATACACGAGCGTGGAGAATAATCCAAAGGCAACGGGAGAGGGGTATGTGACGGGTGTGAACATCCGTATTCTCCGTCTCGCAGATGTCTACTTGATGTACGCTGAGTGCATCAACGAACTTAATGGCGACCGTGCGACGGCCGTAGAATATATAAATAAGGTGCGTCGTCGCGTCAACATGAGCGACTTAGACCCTGCGAAATTCAATTCGTACGATGCTTTAATGGAGCAGATTAAGCACGAGAGGATTCTTGAGCTTTGCGGTGAATGTGAACGTTGGTTCGACTTAGACCGCTGGGGAGACCTGCATTCGCAGGAGAAACTGAACGCCCTTGCCGAACACGACCCCGATTTCCGTACTTTCAGACTTGGCATTTCACACCTGTGGTGCATACCGAATCATGAAATAAATCTGTGGAAAGGTCTTAAACAAAATCCTGGATACTAATACATATTATCAATAAAGAAGTATATGAAAAAGATATTTATATATATAATAACTTGTTTTTCTGTCGGCTCAGCTGTGTCGTCGTTTCTGTGTGGCTGTACCGACATGGGTGGCGATGGCGTCGACTCCGTGGAATGGAGCGGAAGTGTCAATCCTCAAGCAAAGAGTTTCCACAATCCGGTTTGGGAACCTTCACTTGCGGGCGGTACTGTTTTCCAAGGCTCATCCGGATTCGTGGCAGTATCTTCTTGTACCGAGTGGAGCAAAGGTCTCCCGCTTTATTGCCCACAACTACAGTCAAATGATCTCGTAAACTGGAAAGCTGTAAACAACGCTTTCAGTGACAATGCCGTTCCTGCGTGGGGGGCAGGAGGCGTTAATTCTGTCTCTATAGATTTCTGCAAAACATTCTCAGGAGAGAAATATTGGATGTTCTATACGTTAAAAGGCACCGAGGGTATCGGCGTGGCGTCGTCAAAGAGTTTGGCGCAAGGTCCTTACACGGATATGCAAACCGAGGGGAAATCACTCTCACTTAAGACCAAGGGTGTTCCGAGAAATCCATTTTTCTTTAGCTTTTCTACCAACTTTTACCTCTGCTACACCACCGATGGAGGCACATACATCCAAAAGTTGAGGCTGAAGAAGGGTCATATCCCAACTTGTCTGGGCAACCCTGTCCTCATAGCAGGTCCCGAATTTGATGATGTGGCCATATTCCGGATGTCGGCCGACAAGGTATATCTGTTCGGAACGGTTGGTTCAGAGATTCGTTATGCCCGTGCGAACAACGTAACCGGCAGCTATGCGGGAAAAGACGGGGTGGCTCTTACTGCGGGAGGAAAGGGGGAGGCTCTGATAAAGGCAGGCAAAGACTTCGTCAGTGTGGAGAATCCCATGAGGGCGTTTGTCAATTCAAAACACACTCACGTTTTCCTCGCATATAACGCAACGCAGGCGGATAAACCAGTCATGGCCAGTGGATTTGCCAGAAAGCCAATGTTTTTACAGCCCATGGAACTCGATGAAAAGGGTTGGATTAAAGGAACTTTCACTCCGGCGAAGTGTTGGGCGTCACCTAAATACGAATAAATGTTGGGCGGTTCTGTCGATTACCACCGTAAGTTTTTTTATGTTGGTTGGTTTTCGTTTCGTCGTCTATTGGTCTCTTTGGGGTTTGGCCCGTTTGCTCGTTCAGGCATATGGCTTGCCTGCTCCTTCACTCGCAAACAAGTTGACCGCCAAAATAGTCTCGCAGTCTGACGAAGCCAATTCGTAGAACCGCCCTTATGTCATTGACAAAAGTAGGGCTGTAGAAGCCTATGGCCTATCTCATATTCTTAAACCTAAAAACAGTTTATCATGAAGAAATTACTTACTTTAACCGCAGCATTCTCCTTAACGCTGGGAGCAAGTGGTCAAATTACCATCCAGAAGGTTGATCAGTCGCTTGCTAACGACTATGCAACCGGCTGTGAGATTGATGTCAACAACGATGGCATCCAAGAACTTATCGTAGGGGGTAATCCCAGATGGAAAGGCATAGGTCAAACCGTCATTGACCAAGACGGAAACGAAGTGTTCGTTAAAGACCGCGCGACATGGCTTTTGAAGTGGAACGGCACCGGATACGACAAGACCCAGTTCTCTGAAGAGGGCACTTTCGGTGAGCGCTCGCATTGTATTCCGGCAGATTTCAACGGCGACGGTAACGTGGACGTCTACGTTGCCTCGGGCGGAGGATTAAACACGCTGAACGGAATCTACCTCAATGATGGCAAGGGAAACTTCACCCGCGATACGAGATTCAAAGTCCTGAACCCTGACGGAACCGAGTTCGCTGTCACGGAGACCACTGACGAAGGTGATAAAACGTTCAACTACTGGCTTCCGCGCGCAGCCGATGTCGCCGACTTCAACAACGACGGACGCCCCGACATCGTTACCTTAGGCTGGTGGTGGAACTCAGACTCCAAGAACGCGATGGCGGCGGTGCTCATCAACAATGGTGACGGCACGTTCACCAAAACGGCTGAAAACGTATTCACAAACGATGATGACGTTTTAATGTCAATGGCGCTTTGCACGGTGAAGGCTTATGATTTGAACAACGACGGCTACCCGGATATTCTCTTCTTGGGAAATGTTGACAACCCTGAGGGTAAGGGGAATGTACCAACGGCCAAAGAAAAGATGGTTCCCCGCACGTTCCGTATCTTCCTGAACAACGGTGCCGACACGGATCTTTCAGAGGGGCCGGTAGGCTTCTATTCTCTTGGTATCGAAACGGGAGTGTCTCATACCTTTGGAAATGGTAATATTGTTGTGGCCGACTTCAACTGTGACGGTCAGCCGGATGTCTTCGTTACCGGTGAGTCGCCGGACGATGCCGTGACGGGATGGAAATTTTACGGTCAGCTGCTTACTTCAAAGATAGCAGGTGGAGAGGTTACTTATACGGACAATCCGTCGTTTGCGGCAAGAGGGAAAGACATCCGTCCGCTTAACTCAACCAATGTAGGTGTCCGTGCCATCGACTATACCGGCAACGGTGAGTACGAGCTTTTCTTAAACGGTTGGTGTACGACAATGCTCGACGGCACTGGAAACACACAGTCTGGTTGGATGCTTAAGGGACGGAACCTTACGGCTTTTGAGCGAATACCTGGTGCTTCCGAGCATGGAATCTTCTTCCTTGACAATGGTAAGACGGGGGCTAAAAACTATGCGTTTACAGGTTATCATGGCGATGGCGCTTATTTTTCCAAAGAACAGCGCGGACGCTCCATGGTCTTCTGCAACAATCCTTACGGTGTTGCGTCACGTCCTGACGCACCACGCAATCTGAAAGTTTCGGTCAAAGGGAAAAACGTGGAGATTGCTTGGGAGGCTCCGGAAGGTGCAAAGAATAACGAGACTTACGAACTCTTCCTGCAAAACGAGAGAGGTAAGTTCCTCAACAGCGTTTGCTCGTTTGTTGGAGGCGACAAGGACGGAATACGCAAGGTGACGCGTCAGGGCAACGTCTACATGAACAAGTCTGTCACGCTTAAGAACGTTGCAGACGGAACCTATACCATAGGTGTGCAGACCGTTAACGCAGCACTTCGCGGTTCTATATTCACGACTGTCCGAAACATTGGCGTGGGAACGGGTGACGGCGTTGAGCATGTTGCCGCGGAGAAGGTGCGGGACAATGCTCTCTACAACCTGGCAGGACAGCGTGTAAGCGACAGCTACAAGGGGCTTGTCGTTAAAAAGGGTAAGAAGGTAATCATGCAATAGGCTGGAATGATTCCCTCGCAAAGAATTCATTGAATGTTGAATCATTTATGGATGGTTCTGTCAATTACCGTCGTAACGTTTTTTATGTTGGTTTATGTGTTGTCATCGCGCGGTCTCTGTTTGGCTCAATTCGCTTGTGCGTTCAGGCGTATGGCTCTCCATGCCCCTTCACTCACAAACAAATTGACAGCAAAAAGCGGCCTCGCGGTCTGGCGATGCTGATTCACAGAACCATCCTTATATTGTCATTATGAAGATATTTGTCACTTTTCTGCTGGTGCTGGCGTCATGCGTCTTTGGTGACCTGAACGCAGCAGCACAGTCGATTGTTAACATGGAACTTGTGCAGAATCCGCCTTTCGGCGTTTCTGTCAACGAGGTGAGCGCGACCTACGATGGCATGCCGCTTACCTTAGGCGCCAACGTGGTGATTACGGGTGGCAGCGGCGTGTATGACTACCGGTGGGCCAAAGGTGAAACGGTGCTTGGCGCGTCTGCGACCATCACCGTTGACGAACCCGGAGATTACACTCTCGACGTGAAAGACCGGTGCGACTGCCGGCAAACCGTTGTTTTCCACATCACAAAAGTCGCTTCCGTCAATGCCGCGGAACTTGGAAAAATTGTGCAGACCACGGTCTTTAATGACAAGGGACAGTTGGTAAGAGTATTCAACGGCCCTGACGTCAATCTCGATTCTCTGCCAAAGGGACTGTATCTGTTGAACAGAGTGGGAGAAAACGGATCTGTGAAAACCATTAAAATGACGAGATAGATATGAAGAAAACACTTTTTTTTAGCATGTTGACAGCTTTCCTCGTCTTGTCTGCGGCATCCTCCGCACAAACGAAACGACAGACTTCATACGGAAGAATGAAGCAAAACATCACGCTCGACCTCAACTGGAACGGCAACAACTACGGAACCGTGCAGTGGCAACAGTCCGTTGATGATGGGAAGACTTGGAAAGACATTGACGGGGCGACGGCTTACTCCTACACCTACCGCGTGCTGGGCAACGCTCTCTACCGCGCTCACGTCGTGGGCGACTCCTCTTGCCCACCCATCAATCTGGAGCGTGAGGTGAAGGCTCTTAATTTTAATGTGAAGCTGAAAAACGCCGATTTCAATAGCGCGGAATTTCAAATCAGTTCGGCCGACTTCCAGGATGCCGACATCGTAGAATATGGCTTTGCGGAAAATTTCTCCGTCCTCGCGCGCAGCTATGACATGATGCCGCTGAAGAAAGTAGGCGACAAGGTGCCCGGGGGCGATTTCTCCATAACCTGCACGGGGCTTAGGCCAAACACGATGTACAGCATTCGGTTCTATGTGAAGACAGCCGACGGCAGCATCGTCTTCGGTCCGGGAAAGCTGGCTCACACAACTGCCGGCATCGAGTTCTCGTCGGAAGACTGGGTGATTGAGAAAAACCGCCTGCGCGCTCAGTTCCTCATGTCGGGGAATGCCAGCGTAAGCGACGTGTCGTGCAGTTATGGAGAGACGGCAGGGAACTTGAAAAAGCTCGATGTCACTAATCTTGGCGCGGGTAAATACCGCTCTTCCTACATGACGGGACTGAAGCCTGCAACGCCTTACCATATAAAAATTTCCGCACTTGTCAATGGCAAGCGGCAGGAGCAGACGCGCATCGTGCCAACCATGACCGACTACTCCTCCTACGACGTAGACAACACGGTGAAACCAGTAGCGCACAAGATAGTATGGGATTCTACACACAAACTTACAAGAATATCGTCAAAAAACCTTACGGCGGCAGAATATCCGCGCATCTGCAGGATAGATGAAAACACCCTGCTGCTCACCTATCACGGTGGAACACCGAAAGACCACTGGGTAAACAGTTATTACAGACTGTCCTACGACAACGGGGCCACTTGGGAACCGCAGGTGATGATATTCGACAAGTCAAAGAGTTTCTTAGGCTCTGCGTATTTCCGCATCTGCAATCCGCAGGCTACGCTGCTCGACAACGGGTGGGTGATACTGTCGGCGACGGCGAACGGTGAACCGGAAAGCAACGAAAACTGCAAGACTATATGCGTCATCTCTAAAGACAAATGCCGCACGTGGAGCGACCCTGTGGTGGTAGGACGGGGGCGCAGCTGGGAACCGCATGTGGTTCAGCTCCCGGGAGGCGAGCTCGAAATTCTTTTTTCGAGCGAGAAGGCTTGGTGGAAAAACAAATCGGAAAGATTCTTGGATCAAGAGATAGTTTGCGCCAGGAGCACCGACCGCGGACTTACCTGGACGTCGCTCAAGCGCGCTTCTTATATGAAGGGCGGCCGCGACGGAATGGCCGTGCCCATAGTCATGCAGGGCAACAAAGGTATTCTCTTCGCCATCGAAAGTCCAACCGGACGCACGCGCCCGTCAATCGTGCACCGCAGCCTTACCGAAGAGTGGAGTCAAACTCCGTGGAACCGCATTGACAATGCACATCGCTGGGCGTCGGGACTGAATGTAGGCGGTGGAGCGCCTTACAGCGTGCAGCTGCCTACGGGCGAGATAGTGATGCTCTGCCACACCAATCAGGCGGGCGTTGCATGGCAGACCAACCGCCCGCAAGTACAGCTCACCGACAACACGGGACACCATCCGTGCTACACCACGTTGCCTTGCACCACCGGTTGTCCGCTTGGTTCAAATGAAGGGGCTTATTATAATTCGCTCTTCTTGAAGGACCCCGAGCACATATGGTTAGTCGTCACGCGCGCTGCCTACGACGGATGGACGCGGGGCGGCAGTTCTATTGAATATATGGAGGGGCGTATCGTGCCTGTCAAATAATTACAGGGCGTTGCTTCTCGTTCAAGGGTGGTTACGTGAACTACCTCCGTGAGGCTTTTTTTGGGGGGGCGTTTTGTCTTCTTACGGTCTTTTTTTTTGTTCAATTTGTTTGTGGACGGTTCTACAAATCACCAGCGTAAAAATCTTTTATGTCAGTCTTTTTACGTTTCGTCGTCTTGTGAACCTTTTTGAGGTCAATTTGCTTGTTCGTTCAGTCGTATAGCTCGCTATACTCCTACTCACAAACAAATTGACCTCAAAAATAGCCTCACCTTGTCGTCAAGGAAGCTGCGAAACTCATCAAACAGACGGTCAAATGTCTTATCTTCCGAAAGCTTGTTCCTGCATGCCCATACGGTCTTTTCGTCCGGCACTTCT
>CAMPYJ010000065.1 GCA_946998205.1 uncultured Prevotella sp.
CAGTCGTATAGCTCGCTATACTCCTTCACTCACAAACAAATTGACCTCAAAAAAAAGTCTCACAATCTGTCAAAGCTAATTTATAGAACCGCCCTAAAAAAAAAGCAACAGGCAGGCAGGAAGCGCATTATCCATTATTTTTCCTAAAAAACGATTTTATCACACATGAACAATGAGCTTGCTTGATAACAGCATTGAGTTTGGGTGTCAAAGTCAACGCCTTTCAAGTTCGAACCCATTGACTTTACACGCCAATCCGCATGCTATTGAAAAGGCATGGGTAGCAGGCATCACACGACCATGATTTTTAAGGTGCTGAGCCGGTTCAATTGTTCTTCAAGAAAATATTGTCAAATTGTTTGGACAATTACAGATTTTAGCTTAATTTTACCAACCAAAACGAACAAGATGTCAAGAAAAAAGAAGCCCTTACCTTTATTAGAAAACATCCTGATAACGGACGTTGCCGCCGAGGGTAAATCGTTGGCACGCATTGACGACATGGTCGTGTTTGTGCCGTTTGCAGTTCCCGGAGACGTGGTAGACCTGCAAGTACGCAAAAAGAAACACCACTATTGTGAAGCCGAAGTGGTACGTTTCGTTGAATACAGTGACGTTCGGCAAAAGCCAGTGTGCCAGCACTTTGGCATTTGTGGTGGATGCAAGTGGCAAATGCTGCCCTACAATGAACAACTCAAGGCCAAACAAAAGCAAGTACACGACCAACTGGAGCGGATCGGCAAGATAGAATTGCCCGAGTTCAGGCCCATCATGGGGTCGGAAAAGACGTATGAATACCGCAACAAACTGGAGTTTGGTTGCTCCAACAAACGATGGCTGACCTGGGAGGAAGTAACCGGCGGCGTGAAATACGAACACATGAATGCCATTGGTTTTCACATCACGGGAGCCTTTGACAAGATATATCCCATCGAGAAATGTTGGCTCATGGATGACCTCTGCAACCAAATCAGAAACTGCATCCGCGACTATGCCATCGACCACGACATCAGCTTCTTTGACCTCAGGGCACAAACGGGTCTGCTGCGCGACATCATGATACGCAGTGCGAACACAGGTGAATGGATGGCGCTGGTTCAGTTTAAGTTCCAGGAAGAGGGTGACGAGCAGCGCGCGCATGCACTGTTGCAGCATGTGGCTGACGCTTTTCCACAGATAACGTCCCTGCTTTACGTGGACAACCAAAAGTGTAACGACACCTTTGGCGACCAAACGGTAGTGGTGTTCAAGGGAAAGGATCACATCACGGAGACCATGGGCGGCCTGAAGTTCAAAGTGGCAGCCAAGAGTTTCTATCAAACCAACACCAATCAGGCTTACCATCTTTACAGCGTGGCGCGCGAATTCGCGCAACTTACCGGCAAAGAGCTGGTTTACGACCTGTACACGGGAACGGGCACCATTGCCAACTTCGTTGCCGGAGAGGCCCGACAAGTCATCGGCATTGAATATGTAGAAGACGCCATCAAGGATGCGAAAGTCAACTCGGCGACCAACGGCATACACAACACCCTGTTCTACGCGGGCGACATGAAGGACATTCTTACCGAGGAATTCATAGACGAACATGGCCGTCCTGATGTCATCATCACGGATCCACCACGCGCCGGCATGCACCCGGATGTGGTTCGTACCATTCTCGAAGCAGCGCCTCAACGCATCGTATACGTCAGTTGCAATCCTGCAACTCAGGCGCGCGACCTGCAAATGCTGGATGTGCAGTACCGCGTGGTGGCCGTCCAACCCGTTGACATGTTCCCCCACACGCCACATGTTGAGAACGTGGTACTGCTTGAGCAACGTGGGGCAAGCATCTAAAACAAACGCACAATGAAACGAACAAACAAGGTTTTATTAATCTACACCGGCGGAACCATCGGCATGGGAAAGGATGTCAAGACCGGTGCGTTGGAGCCTCTCGACTTTCATCATTTGGTTGAGAACGTGCCGGAGTTTGAGTTGATTCAGACAGATGTTGACGTCTATCAGTTCACTCCTCCCATCGACTCAAGTGACATGACCCCAATCATGTGGGCAAAGCTGGTGAACATCATCAGCGAGCGCTATGAACAGTATGACGGATTCGTCATCCTGCACGGTACTGACACCATGGCATACACGGCCTCGGCACTGTCGTTCATGTTGGAGAACCTCACGAAGCCTGTCATTCTGACTGGCAGTCAGTTGCCTATCGGGGTGTTGAGGACAGACGGAAAGGAAAATCTCATATCGAGCATAGAACTGGCATCGGCGCACCATGAAGACGGAACGGCCATCGCTCCAGAGGTGTGCATCTATTTCAACGGCCGTCTGCTGCGGGGCAATCGCAGTACGAAACAGAACGCAGACGGATTCAATGCGTTCGATTCGTTCAACTATCCTCATCTCTGTGATGCAGGCGTGAACTTCACCTATCATGAACATCTTGTTTTGAAACCCGACTTCAGCAAGCCTATGATTCCCCATACGCGCCTGAATCCTCATGTGATGGTTTTCTCACTCTTTCCCGGTTTGCAAGAAGATATTGTGCAACAGATTCTCGAGGTGCCCAACCTGAGGGGTGTCGTGATGCGCAGTTACGGAAGCGGAAACGCACCGCAGAAAGCATGGCTCACGCGGCTGCTTAGTCAAGCGGCAGAAAGGGGCGTCGTCATCGTCAACATCAGTCAGTGCATATGCGGAAACGTGGAGATGACGCGTTATGGCAATGGCTATCAATTGCAACATGCGGGGGTCGTCAGCGGCTATGACAGCACCGTTGAAGCAGCCATTGCCAAGCTGATGTTTCTGCAGGCTCAGTATGATGACCATGGCCTGATTTGCCAAAAGATGAAACAGTCGATAGCAGGAGAGATTACCCTTCCTCCGAACGTCATCATGAACTGACCATTCGTTACGCCAGTATAAGCATGCGTTACCCCAGTTAAAGGGATGGTAACAAACGAGCTGAAACAGCCCGAATGTTTTCAAAGCCAACCTCTAACTGGGGTAAATCATTCATCCCGAACACCTGTCTTATATGCTTCGCAAATACCTTTTCTGAGGGAAAAGATATTTGCTTGCATTCAAACAGACGTAAACGTCAAACCTATACTTTATATTCTACAAACGCCTCCATGGCCTCGTAGCATGCCAATCCCAAACTGTCGTAAAGTGCCGCGGTAGCATGATTGCGGTCTTCGGAGCGCTGCCAGAACAAACGTTCGTCATTGCCAAGGAATGGTGCGCTCTCCATTTGACTTTGATGTTTCAAGATGCTGTTGCGCTTAGCACGCAACTCTTCAGGACTCATGGGCACGCACATCTCAATGTTTTCAATTTCCCATTCAGCCCATGCGCCGCGATACATCCACACTCTGCAATCATTCAACCATTCGGCTCCATCTTCTTTTTCAAGGTCGAGAGCGGCCAACACGGCATCAGTACATTTCTTATGAGTACCATGAGGGTCGGCCAAGTCGCCCGCTACATATATCTGATGCGGCTTGACCTCCTGCAAGAGTTGACGCACAATCTCAACGTCCTTTTCCGTCATCGGCAGTTTTTCAATCTTACCCGACTCGTAGAAAGGCAAGTCAAGGAAGTGAACATGGTCTAATGGCACGCCATTGTATGTGCAGGCCGTGCGTGCCTCGCCACGCCGAATCAAGCCCTTGATGGTTCTTACATCTAAAGTGTCGATGTCACCATCCTTCTTGTTTGCCAGGAATTTCTTGATTTCACTATATTTTTGTTTAATCACCTTATCTTTCTCGCCATCGAATATCTGATTAAATCCATTGATGAAGTGCATGAATCGCGTTACTTCTTCATCGCCTACAGCAATGTTTCCACTGGTTTCGTAAGCCACATGAAGATCGTGTCCCTGCTGAACAAGTCGGCGTAAGGTACCACCCATGGAGATTACATCATCGTCGGGATGTGGAGAAAAGACAATTACCCGTTTGGGAAAAGGTTTCGCACGCTCTGGACGATATGTGTCATCAGCATTGGGTTTGCCACCGGGCCAACCCGTAATGGTATGCTGTAAGTCGTTAAAAATCTTAATGTTGGCATTGTATGCCGAACCATAAAGTGCCAACAACTCGCTCAAACCGTGGTCGTTGTAATCTTTATTCGTCAACTTTAAGATAGGTTTTCCGGTGAGCTGGCATAACCATACCAATGCTGAGCGCACCAATTTATCGGTCCACTGGCACGATTTTACAAGCCAAGGGTGCACGATACGTGTCAGACGAGATGCGGCAGGCAGGTCGATAACCACCTCTACGTTGTTGTGAGTTTGCAAGAATGAGGCAGGAAGAGCATCGGTAATTACGCCCTCAACGGTCTTTTGAATAACCTCAGCCTTCTCTTCACTCCAAGCTGCAAGAAATATTTTCTTTGCTTTCAACAGGGTTGCTACACCCATGGTGATAGAGCAAGGAGGTACTTGTTCGTTCGTTCCAAAGCTCAAAGTCATTTCTTGTCGTAGTACATTGTCTACTAAGATAATGCGCGAATTGCTGGTAACAGTAGAGCCTGGCACGTTGCAAGCGATATTTCCACTACGGCCAATACCAATCAACATCACGTCAATACCACCAAATGTGTTGATACGCTCCTCATATAAACGACAATGATTCTGCACATCGTCTTGCGAAATGCTACCATCTAAGGTGAATATGTTTTTCTTGTCGATGTCTACATGGTCTAAGAAGCGCGTGCACAACTGGTTGATACTGCTGTGTTGCGATTTGGATGTGAGAGGGAAATATTCATACGCATTGAAAACAACGACATTGCTAAAGCTCAACTGTTTGGCTTCGTACATGTCAATCAGCTCTTTGAAAATTGGCGTTAGTGACAACCCCGTACCCAAACCAAGTACGCAATACTTGCCTTCCTTTTGCTTATCCTTAATAATGGCAGCTATGTTTTCTGCCACATGCCTCACGCCTTCTTCTTCTTTTGCAAAGATGTTCGTGTGTATTTTTTCGTAACGCGTCAACTCCGAACGGTCTATGGCCGTTTTGGGTCGGTATATTTCAACCGGAATTTTGGTTAATACAATCTCTGAACTTAGATTTAGATTCATATTTTTTACATATATTAAAAAGGGCTAATAGCTTTTGTACACTACTCGCCCCTTGGGTTATTAAATATTATCTTTCTCAATGTCTTTAAAATAACGATACGTTCCTACCTTCAGATCGTCTGTCGCAGGTTCATCACAAACGATGATACCATGCGGATGTTGCTGAAGCACACTGATGGTCCAATAGTGGGTAACCGGACCTTCTACCGCAGCTTGCAAGGCGCGAGCCTTGTGATGACCATTGCATAGTATCATCACTTCCCGAGCATCCATCACCGTACCCACGCCAACCGTCAATGCGTGTTTTGGAACTTTGTTGACATCGTTGTCGAAGAATCGGCTGTTGGCGATGATTGTGTCGCTGGTCAGTGTTTTGACGCGCGTGCGGGACGTCAAAGACGAACAAGGTTCGTTGAAAGCGATATGACCGTCCGGGCCAATGCCGCCGATAAACAAGTCGATACCGCCAGCAGCCTTAATCTTCTCTTCGTACGCCTTGCATTCAGCCTCCAAATCCTTCGCGTTGCCGTTAAGAATGTGGATGTTTTCCTTGGGACAGTCAACATGGTCAAACAGATTCCGCGCCATGAATGAATGATAGCTTTCGGGATGCGATTCCGGCAAACCCACATACTCGTCCATGTTAAAGGTCATCACGTTTTTAAATGACACTCTACCCTCTTGACAAGCCTTTACCAAGCAAGCATACATGCCTTCCGGAGACGAACCGGTGGGCAAGCCCAACACGAAAGGACGCTCGGGTGTTGGATTGAACTTGTTAATACGCTCGATGACATGTTCGGCTGCCCAACGTGACAGCGACTCGTAATTTTTTTCTATAATGACTCTCATCTTCAATTAATTTATTAATGATTATTTTTTCCAAAGGTGCTTTGCATAAACATAATCATAGAGGTCATAGAGCCTAACGAATCTGGTGAGGCGCTCTTTGAACTCCGGAAAATCTTTCTTCTTGTCTGACCATTGGATTTCTGAAATGGCGGCAAGGCGGGGGAGCAACTGATATTCAGCTAAATTAGGATAAGCGATATACTCTGTCCACAGATTGGCCTGAACACCAATGATGTGTTTACGTGCGTCAACCGACAGGGTGTCTGGCAAGGGGTCAAAGCTGTAAGTCTTCTCAACGGGAAGATTGCCACCGATCAGGAGCGGTTCCGATTCCCGCTTGTCCGTCTGGTAATAGTCAAAATAGGCGTAGGTGGTTGGCGACATCACGACATCGTGACCAAGCTTTGCAGCTTTGATACCGGGCGCCACGCCACGCCAACACATAACGGTAGCACTCTTATTAATGTCACCGTCCAGGATTTCGTCCCATCCGATGATGCTTCTACCTTTGCTGTTAACAAACTTTTCTATGCGGTTGGTGAAATATCCCTGCAGCTTGTTCACGGGAATATTGTGGTCTTTCATGACCTTTTGACACTTTGGACATTTCTCCCAACGCACGCGCGGAGACTCGTCACCACCTATGTTAATCAACTTCGAGGGAAAGATGTCCATAAGCTCGCCCAACACATCCTGGCAGAACAGATAGGTCTTTTCGTTACCCAAGCACAGTACATCATTAAAGACACCCCATGATGTCTGTACCTTGTAGGGGCCGCCCGTGCAACCCAGCTCGGGATAAGATGCCAGCGCAGCTATCATGTGACCGGGCATATCGATTTCTGGAATCACCGTGATGTATCTGTCCGCGGCATATTTAACGATTTCACGAGCTTGGTCTTGTGTATAGAAACCACCATAAGGCACGCCGTCGTAAACGTCAGAATTGTGTCCGAGTACAGTCTCAGAACGCACCGACCCCACCTCCGTCAGCCTGGGATATTTCTTTATTTCTATACGCCAGCCTTGGTCTTCGCTCAGATGCCAGTGGAAGACGTTCATGTTGTGGAGGGCCAACAAATCTATGTATTTCTTTACGAAATCAAGCGGGAAGAAATGACGGCCGCAGTCTAACATGCCTCCCCGATAGCCAAAACGAGGCGCGTCTTTAATCACGGCGCTTGGAAAAGTGATTTGGCTTTCGGCCTTCTGAACGGGCAGTGACTTGCGCAGGGTCTGTATTCCATAGAAAACACCATTGGGAGTCTTTCCCGCGACAGAAATGCCTTTGTTTGTCACAGTGATGACATACCCCTCGTCGTCTTTGATTTTCTTGCTTAATGACAAGGTGATGGCATTTTTCGACTTAATCGTGGTGGCTGATACAGGAATGCCGGTTACCTCGCGGACATACTGAGCCAGGAATTCAGCATTACGCTTCAAATCTGCATTTCCCTCCGGATAAACAATGGGAGTGGCCGCAGTCAGCGTGAAACCCCTTTTAGCCGTCGCGGTAATCTCCCTCGGCATGGGAACCACTTTATAATCGGCAACGGAACTTGCTGTCACGGATTGGAACGACAGCGCACTTAAAAATAATGCAAACGCTATTTTCTTTGCTTTCATGACGAATTGGTTATTTTATGACACAAAGTTATCATATTTTTTTGAATTGACTGCCATCAATCCTAAAAAAAAAGAGTTTCAATCACGGCTCTTTCATTTAAGAAGTCTTGGTTCTTATTCTAAATATCATTATTTTA
>CAMPYJ010000066.1 GCA_946998205.1 uncultured Prevotella sp.
AACGTAAACTGTCCAACATACAAAAAAACTTTACGGCGGTAATTTATAGAACCGCCCTTAATGGATAAACTGATTAAAACTAAAGATCATGAAACTAAAAAATATATTATTCCTCGCAGCTGGTTTCTTGGCTATGGCATCATGTTCGGATGACATCACCACGCCAGTGCTCAACTTGAAGCAAGCCGCAAAGCTCCACGCTGTCAATCCAGCCACGATAACATTCACAAAGGCAAACAGTGCTGCGGCTTTTCCACAAATCAGTTGGGAAAAAGCAAACTACGGCAAAGGAGCGGTAGTGGATTACACGGTTACGATTACCAATAACGAGAACAAGAAGAGTGTTGTGGCAGGTGAGACGCAAGATAACAAACTTTCTTTCACCAACGAAGCAATGAACACGCTGTTGGCAAAGGTAGGTGCCTACCCCGGGCACACATACGACTTCACCGTGTCGCTCAAGTCTTCGGCATTCAAGACGATGACCAACGACGCGCAAAACACTGTCAACTTCAAGGCCACGCCTTACGACCCCAACACCGTGAACATCAACTGGAAGTATGCCTATGTGGCTGTGGGTTATCCGGAGTGGGATTATACCAAGGCTTATCTCCTTGGCGACCCTGACGGCGACGGCACTTACAAAGGTTGGGTGCAGTTCGATGAAGAGTGTTCTTTCGCTGTCGTGGATGGCAAAGACGTTACCAAGGTGCTCGCCAAAGACTGGAAGGTTGACAAAGAGCACAAGGGATTTGTGGAGGTGACACTCGCACCCAACGGTAAGGTGAGCATCGGAAAGCCTTGTACATGGGGCATGATTGGAGAGGCTACGTCTGGTGGATGGACCAAAGACACCAAGATGGAGTACGACAAAGACACCCGTATGTGGACGGCAATCACACCGTTGACCGATAAGGAATTCAAGTTCCGCGCCAATGCGGAGTGGAAAATCAACTATGGTAGCGATAAAACCAATCCAGACGTTTTGGCGCAAGATGGCAACAACCTCAAGGTGCCCGAGACACACGCATACATCGTGAAACTCAATTTGACCAACGCGGGCAAGTACACCTACACTATGGAAAAGACCAACATCGAACTGTCGAGTACCGAGCTTTCCGTGCCTGGCTCTTATCAGGGTTGGAATCCGACAGCAAAAAGCGCTTACAGACTCTACTCAAAGAGTCGCGACTTCCAATACACGGGCATTTATTACTATCCTGCCAATACCGAGTTCAAGCTCTACGATGACGGCAAATGGCTGGGAAGCGCAGGCGATGTGAAATGGAACGACACCAAGACAAAGGCAGAGTTTGCACTTGGCGATGGCGCCAACATCAAGCTCACCGAAGGTGGCTGGTATCGCATCACGGCCAACACCAAGAAGATGCTTGCCTCCATTGCCAAGACAGGATGGGAGATTATCGGCTCTGCGACCCCTGGTTCCTGGGATAAGGGACAACTGATGACCTACAACCCCAAGACCAAGAAATGGTCTATCACCATAAAGATGAAAGATGGTGAGTACAAGTTCCGTTGGGATGCCTCATGGGAAAAGAACCTCGGTGGTGCCTTGACTGGCCTTACCCAAGATGGGGGAAACCTCAAGATTGGTGCGGGTACCTATCTCATCGAACTTGACCCCGAAGCCAAAACCGCTACCGTGACAGAGAAATAAGCTGCCGCGGGAGACAAATAAACTTCTAACAAGGCGTACTCCCACATCTTCCGGGGGTGCGCCTTTCTTGTAGACACGCATCATTTCAATCCACCTAACAAGTATAAATCATGAAACATTTTTATTCCATTCTTGTCCTATTGCTATCGCTTTGCGCCAACGCCGGCGCACAGGGCTGGCCCGCCAACTACAAGGGCGTGATGCTGCAAGGCTTTTATTGGGACAGTTACCAAGACACGCAATGGAGTCATTTAGAGAGCCAGGCCGACGAGCTGTCGCAATATTTCGACCTGATATGGGTGCCGCAGTCAGGCTATTGCAACACGCTGCAAAACCAGATGGGCTATGCGCCTATATGGTGGTTCAGACACGACAGCGCATTTGGTAGCGAAACAGAACTGCGCAAGATGATCATGACCTTCAAAGAAAAAGGCACTGGCATCATCGAAGACGTGGTCATCAACCACCGCAACGGCAACGGCGACTGGTGCAACTTTCCCGAGGAGACATGGAAAGGGCAAACCATGCGCTGGTCACTGGCCGACATCTGCCAAAACGATGATGGCGGAAACACCAAGCGAAACGGCTACGACGTGTCGGGAGCGATGGACACCGGCGACGACTTTCGCGGATGCCGAGACCTTGACCACACCTCGGACAACGTGCGAAAGAACGTGAAACTATACTTGCGATTTCTCAAAGAGGAACTTGGCTACACCGGTTTTCGTTACGACATGGTGAAGGGTTTCGCCGCGAAATACATTGGCGAGTATAACGCTTCGGCCCAACCCACCTACTCCGTGGGCGAATACTGGGACGGTGATCCCGCCAAACTGAAAAGCTGGATAGACGGCACCAAGGTAGATGGAAAGATACAGAGCGCGGCGTTCGACTTCGCGCTGAAATATTACATCAAAGACGCGCTCGGCGACGGCCAATGGAACCGTCTGGACGGCGACTGCCCAGCCAAGGACCCCGCGTACAGCAGGTACGCCGTGACCTTCGTGGACAACCACGACACCGACCGCGACAACAACCGCCTCGTGGCCAACTACATAGCCGCCAACGCCTACATCATGGCCATGCCAGGCACTCCCTGCGTGTTTCTCACCCATTGGAAACAGTACAAAACCCAACTCAAGAAGCTCATCTTGGCGCGCAAAGCCGCCGGCATTTCCAACCAAAGCGCCATCCTCAAGTCCGAGCGACATGGCAATGGCTATATCGTGATCGTGCGAGGAGAGAAAGGCAACGTGCTGTTGGCCTTGGGAACACCCGACAGCTATGACGTCAACGGCTACAAATTAGCCGTGGAGGGTGATGGCTATAAATACTATGTGGCCGACAACGTGGACATTTCGGCCGTCCAAGCTATCGCCGACGAGGAGCCGCAAACGTTCACGCCGCCCGCATTCTGCACCATCGACAAAGACGAGCGATGCGCCTTCTTCGAGGCCCCGAGCTTCTGGACAGGCACCGTGAGCTGCTGGCAGTGGGACCAAAAAGCCAACTACACCGGTGGCTCATGGCCCGGCGTGGCCTGCCGGTACGTAGGAACGACCAAGGCTGGCAACAAGGTTTACAAATGGAGTTGGAACAAGCAGACCAAGCCTGCCAACAACACCAACGCCGGCATCATCTTCAACTGTGACAACGGAAGCAAGAAAACCGCCGACTTGGAATTTGTTAACGGCGGCTACTACGACTACTACTCCGGCACCAAGCCCAAAGCCATCGTCACCACGTCCACGGGCATCAAGAAGGTGCATGGCTCGCAAAACGTTGATGGCTGGTACACCGTTGGTGGCGTAAAAACAAGCAAGCCCACCCATAAGGGTGTGTATATCCACAACGGCAAGAAAGTGGTCGTGAACTGATTGAAAACGTATCCCACGCTAACATTCTTTCTGTATACCGAGCGACTGGCTGCCATGCCAGTCGCTTTTTTTTTATGTCCCGGGCATCACGCTGCACCGGAAGGTGAAAACACAAGTGCGCCGGGCTTCTCAAGGTGCGTTGTGGTCAAATCCCATCGAGTTATTTTGTTTGAGGGCGGTTCAATTGTCTTGTTCGTTCAGTCGTATAGCTCGCTATGTTCCTTCACCCATAAGGGGGTTCTATACCGAGAAACCGCTCTCGTCAATGCCTGAAACTTCGGTTGTTAACAAAAGGTAACATTATTTTTTTTTTTTTGATTCTTATTTTTGGCGTTACGCCAAATAATGTTGACTTTTGCATTCACCATTTTATAGAAGTGTATAGTTCGTACATTTAGAATTTCCAGAATGTACTTTGAGATAAACGTTTTAATTTAAATGTTATTTGCATGAGAAAAAAATATCAAAAACCAACAATCGAGGTGTTTAGGTTAGATGACACCTCTTTATTAATCAGTGTCTCTTCAGGTGAGTCAAGTGTTCATAATTATGGGAAGGGAGAGTTAAAGCCTGTTTCTGATGGCGATGATTATTCAGGATATGACGAGTAAACAATAAACCAAAATTCAAAGATGATGAGAAGAATACAGTTATACACATTTTTACTGGTATCGATTTTTGTCGTATCAGCTTGTTCCGAAGCCGTTATTGCGCCCACAGAGGAGGGGCATTCCCTCGCCTCGTCCGCCAAGACAACCTTCATCACCATAGATGAGAGCACAGCCGGTGCTGAAATGCCTACGAGGGCGGCATTACCTTCCGATGACGCTACAGAAGGTACACGCGCTGCTGTAACCATGGATGAACACTTTAATCTTCTGGGTAATGACCCTAATGAGTTTGAAACAGATGCCTACATCATCCATGAAGATGATTCCATGAATGATAATGGAAAGCGGCATATTGCATACCTTAAGATTCAATGGAAGCAAGTAAAGAAAGTAAATGGAGGTTTCCAATTAAGTACCTATTACCCCGAAATTAAATTGGAGTGGCCTAATAATAATGAGATACCTATAGAGAAAGAGACAGACGGTAGCAGCAAATGGTACATCTGTGGTATCATCGGTGGTACCATGGAAAGGGTATTCAAAAACAATGTTCCATTGAGCGTAGAGTTTTATAAAGACGCAAAGAAACTGAATGAGCTTGTGAGCATCAAAGGAAAGGACTATCGCAAGTTTAATATTCCCTTTGTTGCAGAATGGCAGAAATTAGAGATAAAAGGAAAAAACAAAATTGCATTCTCAGGACTTCAATTTAAGCCACAAGGAGTGGTATTTCATATCAAGATAAAGAGGAATGATAAGTTGATAACAAATCCCGAAGATTACAGATATATGTTTGCAAGTACCGCACTGACGGGGAATATTTTTTACGTTTTTAATGATTGGGATCTACCTAACCAAAATAGTAATGTGCATATTGTAAACGACCAAAAAAAATTTAATAAGGTAGCCGATTATTGGAAGTGGTATTTCCCTAAAGACCAACGCAAGTTAGGTGGACGTGAAAACGGCTCGGATGAGGAAATGGCTTACCAATGCATATTGAAAGGTAATAATAGAAAAGGAGTTGATTACGATGAGTTCTGGGTATGGGGAATGCCTATAGAACATGGTGCAAGACAGTTTAATGGTGACGGCTACATGGAGCATAACACGTCTATCACGTCCTACCACGGAGGTTTTGCCTTGGGATGGACGGGCTCTGATTTTAAAAAAGTGGAGCGTGGAGAGTTTTTGGTAGCCAACGACCCTAATGGACTGATAACAGATGAATGGTGCCGGCCTGAAATAGGAGAAAAAGGGAAAGAGAAGCCTTTGACTTGGGATTACTATTTGGGAAAGGTGATAGATGTCAACCTGAAAGTGAAACGTCCTGGCAGCAAAAAATATAAATGGTGCGTGCCTTTGGAAAGGTTTGCAAAGTCTAACCTCAGTGCAGCCAATCCGAGTGGGTTTACCAACGACTTGACTCCAGGTAGTGGTAAAGGTCTCCTTTACCAGCGTAATAAACCGGGGTTTCCTTACAGCTTTCAATCTATCATGAGTAGTGGTCAACATCCTCAAGGCTATCACATGCCAAGCATTCACGAATTGACAGCTGCGTTTCCCTACTTCAAATATCGCTTAAGGGATAATTGGAATGATAAGGACAAAACGGATATGTCAGGTAAGCTCCTCAGCTTCGATGAAAAAACTGATAAAGAAAATCCGAAGCCATATTATGGGCTTGAGTATCTGAGGTTGTTTGGCGATGAGTATGATGAGAGTAATTTTATCAACTTTAACAGCATTTATAAGCGTGTACAGAACAATGGTAGAGATGTCATTTATGCTATACGTTTCATCTACAACAGCAGCAAAAATAATAACAAGGCAAAGGCAACGGAAGTAGGCAACCGTTATCGTTGTGCATATCGCTATGTTATCAGTGCTGATGGTATGAACGATGATGGGAAAGGACATAGACTTTCTGTTACTGCACGCTGGTTAGGCAATGTGCCCATATCCATAGAGGATGTTGCGACTGAAACTTTTTGGGAATATAACAGAAGCATGGACGTAATTCGTATTTTTAACGTCGAAAACAATAGTAACCAAGATGTTTTAGAAACTTTCTTAACACGAACAAAGAAATGTTCAAACACTAGAGTAAAATTTGGGGCAGACAATGACACCTATCTCAACGGAGACTACTGGGCAGGTACCTTCTTTAGAAGAGCCTTCACCAAAAAAGGATTTGAACGTAAATGGAATATAGCTCAAAATGACCAAGGTGCAGTACGCTGCATAGCTGACTGGAACTTGGATGAGAATGCTGCCAATGCTCCACGAAAACAAAAGATAAAAGGGCGTGACGAGAAGTATTACGAATATGCGCCTAAATAGTAGCAACTAAAGTCAACTGACAGATGGTTGCAGGCTGTGAAGGGAGGCGGTAGGTGATGATTTTTCTTGACAAACCCGTCTTTCATGCTTCGCATGTTTTCAATCACGTTGCCGCCCGCATGCAAATACGCCAAAAATGAGCATGTTCGGTATCGTGCTGATATATAAAAACTTACATGCTTCGCCCGTCCCGTTCAGTCTTCCCCACAACGTTTTTCCGGTCAAGAGCAATGCTTTTGGCCGGAAATCTGTATGCTTTTGCCTCTTAAAAGCATGCGGATTGATGTGCAGGATGATGCCTTTTGGCGCAAAAACGCCTTGTTTTTGTGTGAAAATACAATTTAGGGCGTTTCTATAAATTAGCTTTGTCAGATTGCGAGGCTCTTTTTGGTGGTCAATTTGTTTGTGAGTGAAGGAGTATAGCGAGCTATACGACTGAACGAACAAGCAAATTGAACCCAAAAAAGACCGCAAGATGACAAAACGTAAACCGTCCAGCATAAATAAAACTTTACGGTGGTAATTTATAGAACCGCCCTTTATTTGGCTACGACAGTCCTGCCATGCCTCCTCCCTGCCTATTGATTTTTTCTGGTTTGAAAGTTTGGAAGTGCCGTTTTAAGGGCTTTTTTTTGTCAAAATATTGAACAAAAAACAAGACCTGCGAAAGAACGTGTATGCGCAACAGCTCATTTACTGAAAGGGCGGTTCTGTCAATCACCACCATGAAGTTTTTTATCATGCCGGCCGGCTTCTGTCGTGCCGCCTTGCTGTTTCCCGCGCATTCTTTCTGCTTGTTCGTTCAGTCGTTTAGCTCGCTATACTCCTTCACCTACAAACAGAAGGACCTCAAAAAATAGTCACGCAATCTGTCAAAGCTGATTTATAGAACCGCCCTTTAAATGAACGAGTCGTGGTAAGAAACCCTCATTCTGTGGGAAACGGAAATTTTCCAACCGTTTTATTTTGTTACGCGCTTGGTTTGCTGTACCTTTGCATAAGATAGGCTGCGCCTCAGCAAAGTAAGTAAACTTCCTTTGCCTTCG
>CAMPYJ010000067.1 GCA_946998205.1 uncultured Prevotella sp.
TGAAATTATGTGCATGAGGGGAGAGGGGTGCAACTGGGTTTTACGACTGACCCCAATTTGTTGCATATCCATTTTGATAGCATTGAGTTTGGCGGCCAATTGCATTGAGTTTGACATCCAATTGCAATGAGTTTGGTGGCCAAAAGCTATGACTTTGTTTTTCATCCTCATATCAATCGTTTGTTTCAACAACGAATTGAACAAATAAAACAAATTCGGTTGTTTGAAATCAATGAACGCCAGCGTTCACCTAATCAAACGAATTTGGCAAAGACATGCAGCATGTTCATGCCGGTAGATTTGTTTCATTGGCAGAACGCTTGCGTTCATTGCTTTATTTACTTCATTCGTTACATTTGTTACATTTGCTGTTAAACAGCATTGCCCTTCAATGAAATAGCTGTGAAAACGGATGCTCCATTTTGATTCAAATTAGGCTGGTTCTATAAATTAGCTTTGTTAGATTTTGAGCTTATTTTTGAGGTCAAAATGCAAGAGAGTGAAGGAGTGTAGCGAGCTACACGACTGAACGAACTTACATTTTGAACCAAAAAGAAGCCAAAAGATAACAAAACGTATTTCATAAACATTTGATGACTATGTGCGGTGGTAATTTATAGAACCAGCCATTAACGAAAAATAGGACAGCCCATGCCCATGCATTGGTATTATTTTTGTATTTTTGCAAGGATGAAGATATTTACAAGTGCTCAGATACATGAGCTTGACCAACATACCATTGCGCACGAACCCATCAAAAGCATCGACTTGATGGAACGCGCCGCACAGGCTTTAACCCAAGCCATCACCGATGAGTGGACCAACCGCACGCCCGTCGTGGTGTTTGCCGGCCCAGGAAACAACGGAGGCGATGCGCTGGCCGTGGCTCGCATGCTGACGGAAAAAGGATTCACGGTGAGTGTCTACCTGTTCAACACCAGCAACAAGCTGTCGGATGACTGTGCCATCAACAAGAAGCGCATCGTAGAGGCGAAAAAAGCCAACCTGTTCAAGGAGATTACGCTCAACTTTGAGCCGCCCACGCTGGACGCTGAAACACTGGTGGTGGACGGTCTTTTTGGTTCGGGACTTAACAAACCGCTCAACGGCGGCTTTGCCTCGCTGGTGAAATACATCAACCAGTCGCCGTGTCAGGTGGTGAGCATCGACCTGCCATCGGGACTGCTGCCCGAGGACAACACGTTCAACGTGCGCACACACATCGTCAAAGCCAACCTTACCCTGACGCTACAACAAAAGAAACTGGCCATGATGCTGCCCGACATGCAGTGCTTTCTTGGCCGCGTGAAGGTGCTGGACATCCGGTTGTCCGAGGAGTTTATCAACAAGACGGATGCGACTTACACCATCTTGGAGGAGCAAGACGTGCGGCAAAAACTGCTCCAAAGGCCCTGCACGGCGCACAAAGGCGACATGGGGCACGCGCTCTTGGTGGCCGGCAGCTATGGCATGGCCGGCGCAGCCGTACTGGCAACGAGGGCATGTCTGCGAGCCGGCGTGGGAAAGGTAACGGTATGCTCGCCCAAGCGCAACAACGACATTCTGCAAATCAGCGTTCCGGAAGCGGTGATGCACGCCGATGCCGACGAGAACGTGTTCAGTGAGCCGGTTGATACCGACGACTTTGACGCATTGGGCATCGGTCCCGGACTGGGACAGGATGAGGCCACGGCCATCGCCATGATTGCTCAGGTGCGCCGCGCACAGTGTCCCGTGGTCGTCGACGCCGATGCCCTGAACATGCTGGGCACGCACCGCGCATGGATGCAGCAGCTGCCCAAGAACATCATCCTGACGCCACACCCCAAAGAGTTCGACCGACTGGTGGGAAATACCTGTGGGGGTGGCTACGAAAGACTGCAAAAGGCCATCGAACTGGCCCAACGTCTGCATGGCCATGTGCTGCTGAAAGGGCATCACACGGCACTCTGTCTGCCCGACGGTCACGTCATCTTCAACGCCACCGGCAATGCGGGAATGGCCACGGCGGGCAGCGGCGATGTGCTAACGGGCATCATCACGGGACTGCTAGCGCGTGGCTACCAACCGACCGATGCCTGCGCCGTGGGCATGTACCTGCACGGACTGGCGGGCGACTTGGCCGCCAAGGAACTGGGACAGGAGAGCATGACGGCCGGCGACATCGTGCGCTTCATCCCTCAAGCATTCAAGAGATTAAACGACTAAGACATGAATAAGCTCATTTTATCTACCCTGCTCCTGGCCTTCTGCCACGCTGCGGCACAGGCTCAAGTGCCTACCGGAGGGGTTACTTACTTTCTTCCGAAGACGGCTCTGCGCTTCGCATTGCTCATTGAGAAAACCACTTTCACGCCGGGTGAATACGCCCGATATTCTGAAAGATTCATCAAAACACCTGTAAACGACCAGCCCGCGACGACTTACCGCATCGTGGCGACACAGATGGACACGTACGCGGTGCCCGATTCGGCCAAACAATTCACGGCCACCATCGACAAGAAACACAGTATTGTGAGTGTGAGCCGCGACCAAAACGGGGTCATCATGGCCGTGAACGACAAACCGAGGGCGGTGGAGAGCAAGCCCGCGTTCAAGCCGGCGCGCAAGCCTTCGCCCATCGATCCCGCCAAATACATGACGGCAGAGATGTTGGCGGCGGGCAGCAGTGCCAAGACCGCCGAGCTGATTGCACAGGACATTTACGACATTCGCGACAGTAAGAACCAGCTGTCGCGCGGCGAAGCCGAGTTCATGCCAAAGGATGGCGAGCAGCTGAAGATAATGCTGAACAACCTGAACGTGCAGGAAAAGGCCATGCTGCGGTTCTTCCAAGGCACCACAACCGTAGACACCATGCAGGTGTTTGTTGACTATGTGCCGACGAAAGAGGTGGACAAGGCCCTGCTCTTCCGCTTTTCCAAGCACTTGGGCATGGTGGATAAAGACGATTTTGGGGGTGCGCCCTACTACATCAGCATTCAGGATGAGCAGGTAATCCCAACGTTGAAGATGACCGCGGAGGTGAAGAAAAAAGACAAGCGCGACGTGGGCATCAACGTAAATCTGCCGGGAAAAATCAAAATCATGCTGTACAAAGAAGAACAACCGACAGCAACCTTTGAGACTTATGCAGCCCAGTTCGGCCGCATGGAGAACCTCAGCGGCGAGCTGTGGGGCAAGAAATTCACCACGCACATCGTGCTTAATCCCGTGACCGGCAATGTGGAACGCCTCAAGACTGAGGCTCTAGATTAAGCAGGGCGGCGCAGGGATGCGGTGGGGCCAATGGGCTGGGCTCGGAAAAACGTTACACCTTATATATGCTTACAGAGAAACAACAACGCACGGCGGCTGCCGATTTTATAAAAAGATGGCAAGGCAGGGGATATGAGAAGGGCGAGAGCCAACTGTTTTGGATTGACTTGCTCACCAATGTTTATGGCATTAGCGATGCAGCCAACTTCATTCGCTTTGAGCAGCAGGCGAGGCTGGACCACACATCGTTCATCGATGCCATGATACCCTCCACGCATGTCATGATAGAGCAGAAGTCGTTGGGCAAGAACTTGCGGCAACCCATCAAGCAGAGCGACGGCAACATGCTCACACCCTTTCAGCAGGCGCAACGCTACAGTGCCGTGCTGCCTTACTCGGAACGACCACGATGGATTGTTACCTGCAACTTTGCCGAGTTTGACGTGTACGACATGGAGAACCCAAAGGGTGAGCCTTCGCGCATAGAACTGAAAGACTTGGAGCGAGAGTACTACCGGTTGCAGTTCTTGGTAGAGGTGCGCAGCGTGCATTTGGAGCGCGAACTGCAGGTGTCCATGCAGGCTGGTGAGATAGTGGGGAGGATATACGATGAGCTGATTAAGCAGTACGATGAGACCGACCCCATGGCTCTCCGCTCGCTCAACATCTTGTGCGTGCGCTTGGTGTTTTGTCTGTATGCCGAAGATGCAGGGGTATTTCCACGCCACGACATGTTCCACGATTACTTGGAGTCGTTTGATGTTCCTTCAATGCGCATGGCGTTGCTGCAACTCTTCGATACCCTCAACACGCCTACCGACAAGCGCAGCAAGTATATACGTCCCGATTTGGCTGCTTTTCCCTATACCAACGGCGGACTGTTTGCCGAAGAGACGGACATTCCGCAGTTCACCCCCGAACTAAGAAAAACGCTCTTAAAGCATGCCTCACTTGACTTTGACTGGAGTCTTATATCGCCTACCATCTTCGGAGGTGTGTTTGAAAGCACGCTCAACCCCGAGACTCGTCGTGCCGGTGGCATGCACTACACCTCGATAGAGAACATACACAAGGTGATAGACCCGCTGTTTATGAACCAACTAAGGCGTGAGTTTGAGGCGTGTAAAGAGCTGCCAAACGATAAGAAGCGTGTGGCTGCATTACTTGCACTGCAAGACAAAATGGCTGGGTTGCGCTTTTTCGACCCTGCTTGTGGCTCGGGCAACTTTTTGACGGAAACGTATTTGTCGCTTCGCCGACTGGAGAATGAAATCCTCTGCATCGTATATAACCAAATAGAACGTAGCATTTTTGAAAATCCTATCAAGGTAAACATCCACCAGTTTTATGGCATCGAGATAAACGACTTTGCCGTTACCGTGGCTACCACCGCTCTTTGGATAAGCGAGGCGCAAATGATAGCCGAGACAGAACGCATCGTCAATCACGATATCGACTTCCTGCCGCTCAAGTCGTATGCCAACATTCACGAGGGAAACTCGCTCCGCACCGACTGGAACAGCGTCTGCAACAAGAACAAGCTTGATTACATCATTGGCAATCCACCGTTTGTGGGTGCACGACTGATGAGCGAAAGCCAAAAAGAAGATATGCTTGCTATCTTCGGAGCTAAATGGAAAAACGTGGGAAACATCGACTATGTGGGCGCATGGTACAAGCGTGCTGCCGACTATATGCAAGGTACGGAGATACAAGCCGCTTTGGTTTCTACCAATTCCATTTCGCAAGGAGAGCAGGTAGCCAACCTATGGCAGCCTTTGTTTGAACAGGGCGTGCGCATCAACTTTGCACATCGCACTTTTAGGTGGGACAGTGAAGCCTCGCTCAAGGCGCATGTACACGTGGTAGTGGTAGGATTTAGCTATGTTGAGTGGAAGCAAAAGTTGTTGTTCGACAACGGACAGAAACTGGAGGTGAGCAACCTTAACGCCTATCTTTGTGATGCGCCAAATGTTTTCATATACAGCAGAAGCACGAGTTTGTGTGATGTGCCTGTAATGGGGATAGGAAACAAGCCTATAGATGGAGGTAATTATCTATTTACAAAAGAGGAAAAAGAAGAATTTGTTAAACGAGAGCCACTATCAGCAGCATATTTTCACCCATGGTATGGGGCAACAGAATTTATTCAGCAACAACCTCGTTATTGTCTATGGTTAGGCGATTGCTCGCCAAGAGAGATTAAATCAATGCCGTTATGCTATGAGCGAGTAACGAATGTAAGGGAACTTAGATTAGCGAGTAAGAGCGCAGGAACCCGCAAACTGGCTGATACGCCAACTCGCTTTCATGTGGAGAACATGCCCGAAGGAACCTCTATCATAGTGCCTCGTGTATCATCCGAAAAACGAAAATATGTCCCTATGGGTTTTATTTCGCAAGGAATATTTGCCAGTGACTCTGTTCATCTCATCCCCTCTGCCACGCTTTATCACTTCGGTGTGTTGGAGAGCAACATGCACATGGCGTGGATGCGGGCGGTATGTGGACGGTTGAAAAGCGACTATCGTTATAGCAAGGACATTGTGTACAACAATTTTCCGTGGCCCGAGGCTACCGATGAGCAGCGTGCGGAGATAGCACAGGCAGCGCAGCGCATATTGGACGCACGCCAACTGTACCCCGACTCGAGCCTTGCCGACCTGTACGACCCCACGCTGATGCCCCACGAACTGTTGAAAGCCCACCGTGACAACGACCGATTGGTAATGCGCCTTTACGGCTTTCCCACCTCCATGACCGAAACAGAGTGCGTTGCCCAGCTCTTCAAGCTATACCAAAAGAAGTGTAAAGGGTAAAAACATAGAACCGCGTGACCGCTCCTACCCATGACAGGGAGGACACGCCACGGTCTCCACCATCCAATCATAAGCAGACAGAACGCCGCAGCATGTTGACAATCAAGCCGAACACCACAAAATGCACCTCATCCGCTTTCGGTTGTCACATTCGCCTTGCAACGACATCACCCTTAAACGAAAGAGCCGTGATTTCATTCATTAAAAAATGTTGCATCACTTTGTCATGCCAAATTAAAATGTTATCTTTGCATTGATTCCCAAAGATATTGGAAACTCACTTTAAATATTTCAATAATATGGTAGATTACAAATCACTAGGCCTCGTAAACACGCGTGAGATGTTTAAGAGAGCCATCAAAGGCGGTTACGCCATCCCAGCATTCAACTTCAACAACATGGAGCAGTTGCAAGCCATCATCAAGGCTTCCTCAGACCAAAAGTCGCCCGTCATCCTGCAGGTGTCCAAAGGTGCTCGCAAATACGCTAACCAGACATTGCTTCGCTACATGGCACAAGGTGCCGTAGAGTATGCGAAAGAGTTGGGCTGCAAGCACCCTGAAATCGCACTGCACTTGGACCACGGTGACACTTTTGAAACCTGCAAGAGCTGCGTTGACTATGGCTTCTCTTCCGTGATGATTGATGGTTCATCACTTCCCTACGAAGAGAATATCGCCCTGACAAAGAAGGTCGTTGACTACGCACATCAATTTGACGTCACCGTAGAAGGTGAGCTTGGCGTGTTGGCTGGCGTGGAAGATGAGGTTTCCTCGGAAGTTTCTCATTACACGAAGCCCGAAGAGGTTATCGACTTCGTCAGCCGTACAGGCGTTGACTCGCTGGCCATCTCTATCGGAACCTCACACGGCGCATACAAGTTTAAGCCGGAACAGTGCACGCGCGACCCGAAGACGGGCTTGCTGGTACCACCTCCACTGGCTTTCGACGTGTTGGATGAAATCATGAAGAAACTTCCCGGTTTCCCCATCGTTCTCCACGGTTCATCTTCCGTTCCACAGGAGTATGTGAAGATCATCAACGAGAATGGCGGCAAGCTGCCAGACGCAGTGGGTATTCCAGAAGAACAATTGCGCAAGGCTGCGAAGAGCGCCGTATGCAAGATCAACATCGACTCCGACTCCCGCTTGGCCTTCACCGCTGCCGTTCGCAAGGTGTTCAACGAGAAGCCAGGTGAGTTTGACCCACGCAAATACTGCGGACCAGCTCGCGACTTGATGACAGAGCTCTACACACATAAGATTGTAAACGTGTTAGGCTCCAACAACAAGTTGGCACAACTTGACTAATCGAATATTGAAGATGAAAGGATGACCATCCGTTGTGAGCATTGTCAAGCACGGAAAAGTCTTTTCATCAAGTAGTACGACGGCACTTACCTCCATTGAGTTAAGGGCGGTTCTATAAATTAGCTTTGTCAGATTGCGAGGCTGTTTTTGTGGTC
>CAMPYJ010000068.1 GCA_946998205.1 uncultured Prevotella sp.
ACCTCAAAAATAGTCTCACAATCTGTCAAAGCTAATTTATAGAACCACCCTTAAACAGAATCGTGAGAGAGCGGCGATAGGGATTTTCCCCTCACGGTTTAGGGAAAAACCCTTTCGTCCACGCCCGACAGTCACTACATTTGCAATGTGATGAAGAATGAGGAACGGATGGACGGAAACAACACATCGCTTCGGTTCTGTCATCCACACGGACATCACAAGAACGTATGTATTCACAACATCAAAAGCATCTCATGATGAAAAAGCTGATTATTTCCCTGGTTTCACTGTTCGCTCTCACGGTATCAGCCAACGCCGTGAGTTACGAGCAAGCCCGCCATCAGGCCCTTTTCCTGACGGACAAGATGGCTTACGAGCTCAACCTCACCGATGACCAATATGAGGCCGCGTACGAAATCAACCTCGACTATCTGATGAGCATCGACGACTACGACGACCTGTACGGCCTCTACTGGGAGCGCCGCAACCTGGACTTGAGCTACATCCTGCACGACTGGCAGTACCGCATGTACCGCGACGCCGCCTATTTCTACCGCCCGCTCTACTGGAACGCCGGCTGTTGGCACTTCAGCGTGTACGCCCGCTATCCGCGTCGTGATTACTTCTATTTCGGCACACCTCACTTCTACGCCGTGTACCGCGGAGACCACAGCTGGCGCCGCAACGGCAACCGCTCATGGTACTATGGCCGCGACTATGGTCCCAGACGAGGTTATGACGGGATGGGCATGCGCGATGGATACAACCGTGGGTACTATAACGACGGCAGCCGCTCGTTCGGCAACGGCCCGCGCCGCATCATCTCCACCTACGGCAGTCAGCCGAGAAGCAGTGGCTTTGGCGATTACCGCCGGTACGACACCGCACCGAACCGCTACGGCAGCTTTGGCAACCGGCAGAGCAGCACGCGCGCCACCGTTACCCATCCGGGATCGTTCGGCAACGGCAGCCGGAGCGGAACCGGCTTTGGACGTGACGAATCGACAGGCGTTAGATCGACCGTACCCAACAGCACGTTCACGCCCAACGCATACCCATCCACAGGAAGCTCTTCACCCAGCCGATCATACAGCTCACCATCCAGAAGCTACGGCCCTCCATCAAGGAGCTGTTCATCGGGAACACAAGGTGGCGGCAGAAGTTTTGGAGGCCGTAGGTAATTGATTCTCTTCCATAAGGGCGTGATTATTCGCTGGGCTCTTACTTATTGAAGGTTCAGCATCCTCACCTCAGCGTTGTCCATTCTCTTGATCTCGCTCATGGGACGATGATGGAGCACGCTCTGTATCGCCTTGTTGATGATGCCGTGTCCCACGGCCAACACCGTTTGATTGGGGTAGCGACTGCTCATCTCATCCAGGAACCGTCGGGCGCGACGCTTCATCTCTTCCAACGACTCTACATTCGCAGGGAAGGGCAAGTCTTGCAAGTCGGGGATGTACCTGCCTGTAAAGTCACCCCAGTCACGCTCGCGCAGCAGCGGTGTTGTCTGCACCTTGATGCCATGCGGTGCAGCTATCACCTCACAAGTCTCCATGGCCCGACGCAAATCACTGGACACGAACGCATCCACACGCAGCTGCCTGAACCGTTCGCGCAGTTCTTCGGCCTGCCTGAGGCCAACCGCGTTGAGCCGGCCCTGCGTCTGTCCCTGCATGAGATGGGCGGCATTGTCCACCGTCTCGCCATGTCTGACCAAATACAATGTTGTCATAGAATGGAATATCTGGATACAAAAATACGAAAAGTATTGCACTTGTGGGAGATAGTTCGTACATTTGTAACCCTATCACAAATTGTATGAAGACAGTACAAAACACATTCATCCGCGCGCTGGTGTCCATCATCATTGGCGTGCTGCTCATCCGCTACCGCGAAGAAACCGTCAGAGGGCTCACCATTCTCATCGGCGCGCTATTCTTGATTACCGGACTCATATCGTGCATTACCTACCTCACCGACCGCAAGCATCGAGACGACACCGTGGTGCTGGATGCCAGCGGTCGGCAAATATCCGGTTTCCGCCCTACCTTCCCCATCGTGGGTATAGGCAGCATGGTGCTGGGTGCCATGCTGACGCTGACGCCCGCCACCTTCACGACCGGCCTGACGTACATCATCGCCGCCATGCTGATACTGGGAGCCGTCAACCAGTTTGTGATGTTGGCTGCCATCAACCGCATCATCCGCGTGCACGTCATCTTCTGGCTGCTGCCCTGCGTGGTGCTTTTCATCGGTGGCATCGCCATCGTAAAACCCCAATGGATAGCCCAGGCGCCGATTTTCATACTGGGCTGGGCACTCGCACTGTATGGCGTCATCGAGTGCATCGATGCCTTTAAGCTGATGTCGGTGAATCGAAAATACAAGCAAGCACCGACAAACTCCACAACGACGGATGACGTCGAAACGACAGCCGAGCCTGATGAATCTGCTGAATCTGTTGATGAGCCAGCCGCCTCCATGGACAAGCCAGCCCTGCCAACCGATGCCGAACAAACAAACTCGTGAGGCTTCCGTCACACAAGCACGCATGCCGTCCCATTCAAGGAAGCAACAGACAGCAGTCGTTCACCCCGTTCGCGACCACGGCAATCAGCACCGCAAGGAAAGAGCCGCGTGAACCCGATGACAAAAGAGAGACTGCTGACAGGACTATTACAAATTATTTTGTACCTTTGCGCCGAAACAAAAAGGACGGCACGGTGCACCGGCCAAACAAAAACCTATCGTCAACCAATCTGCATGAACGAAAAACCAACCTACCCTCACCCGAGAAAGACAAGTCCCATCGCATGGGTACCCACATTGTATTTTGCCATGGGCATGCCCTTCGTAGTACTCAACATGGTGACTTCACTGATGTACAAGGGACTGGGCATATCTGACACGCAAATCACCTTTTGGACAGGACTGATCATGCTGCCCTGGACATTGAAGCCCGTCTGGAGTCCGTTCCTCGAAATCTACAAGACCAAGAAGTTTTTTGTGGTGCTTGCCCAGTTGCTTTGCGGCGTGATGTTTGCCTTGTTGGCTTTCGCCTTGAACCTTTCAAGCTTCTTCGCCATCACCATTGGCATTTTGGCAGTGATTGCCATCAGCGGCGCCACGCACGACATCGCGGCCGATGGAACATACATGTCGGTGCTGTCAACCGAAGAACAAGCACGCTGGATAGGCTGGCAAGGCGCCTTCTACAACGTGGCGAAGATATTTGCAACAGGCGGACTGGTGTATCTGGCGGGATTGTTCATCAACAGTTATGGCGTAGCCAACGCATGGATGCTCATCATGCTCATCGTCGGCATAACCATGCTGGCATTGGGATGCTATCACTATTTCATGCTTCCAACCGATGAGAAAACTGATAAGCAAAGAAAGAGTGCCCGCGAGATATGGACGGAACTGTGGATGGTGTTCGCAGAGTTCTTCCAAAAGAAACACATTACCTATTATATATGCTTCATCATCCTCTATCGGTTTGCCGAGGGATTCGTGATGAAGATAGTGCCGCTCTTCCTCAAAGCGCCTGTTGCGGAGCAAGGATTGGGCATGACGGAGCAACAGATTGGATTGTGCTACGGCACCGTTGGAGCTGCCGCCTTCGTCATTGGTTCCATCTTGGGCGGCTACTATATCGCACACCGTGGGTTGAAAAAGACACTTTTCTCATTGGCGTTGGTGTTCAACGTGCCGTTCGTGGCGTATAACCTGCTGGCCATCTACCAGCCACAAGAACTTATCTTCATAGGCAGCGCCATTGGACTGGAGTACTTTGGTTATGGCTTCGGATTCGTGGGACTGACGCTCTTCATGATGCAACAAATCGCACCAGGCAAGCACAAGATGTCACACTACGCCTTCGCCAGCGGCATCATGAACCTTGGCGTGATGCTGCCGGGCATGATGAGTGGTGCGGTGAGCGACGCATTGGGATACCGGCACTTCTTCGTGTTCGTGTTGCTGTGCACCATTCCCGCCTTGCTCATCACTTGGTTCGTGCCGTTCAATGCCTCCCCTAACCCCTCCGAAGGAGGGGAATAGATAGCCGAAAACATTGAACTTTGAACTTTGAACATTGAACTTTGAACTTTATGTTTAACAAGCTATCAACTCGTGAAATCGTCAACGATGAACTCGTCAACTCAAAAACTAAAAACTCAAAAACTATCAACTCGTAAACTTGTCAACTTGTAAACTCGTAAACTTGTAAACTCGTAAACTTGTCAACTTGTAAACTTGTAAACTTGTAAACTTGTAAACTTGTAAACTCGTAAACTAAAAAAGTCTATCTACTCCCCTCTCTTTTGGGGAGGGGTAGGGGGAGAGGCTTCAACTTGTAAACTGAAATAACATTTCTATGTCCAAATTAATCATTCAAGGGCAGCCTTTGCCCAACATGCCGTGGGAAGACCGTGCGGCAGATTGTAAAGAAGTCATGTGGCGTTGCTCGGCCAATCCCATTATTCCAAGGAATTTGCTACCCACCTCCAACAGTATTTTCAACAGTGCCGTAGTACCTTTCAAAGACGGATACGCTGGTGTGTTCCGCTGTGACGACACCAACCGACGCATGGTATTGCATGTCGGTTTCAGTGATGACGGCGTGAAATGGAACATCAACGAACAGCCGCTCCGCTTTGAATGTGACAATAAAGAGATTGGTGAATGGGTGTACGGTTACGACCCCCGCGTGTGCTTCATCGACGACCGTTACTACGTTACCTGGTGTAACGGCTATCATGGGCCAACCATTGGCGTGGCCTACACGTTTGACTTCAAGACTTTCCACCAGTTGGAAAATGCTTTCCTGCCCTATAACCGCAACGGCGTGATGTTCCCCAAGAAGATTAATGGCAACTTCGCCATGCTCAGTCGCCCAAGCGACACGGGACATACTCCTTTCGGAGACATCTTCTACAGCGAATCTCCCGACCTGGTGTACTGGGGCAAGCATCGCCATGTGATGTCGCCGGCCGCCTTTGAGGTAAGTGCATGGCAGTGCATGAAGATAGGTGCCGGCCCCATCCCCATTGAGACATCCGAAGGTTGGCTGATGTTTTATCATGGCGTATTGCGCTCGTGCAACGGTTATGTGTACAGCTTTGGCTCTGCCCTACTCGACTTGGAGCAGCCGTGGAAGCCCATCTACCGCTCGGGTCCTTACCTCATCTCGCCACAAACCCAGTACGAACTTACCGGCGACGTGCCCAACGTTTGCTTCCCCTGCGCTGAGGTGCATGACCCCGCCACGGGCCGCGTAGCCGTTTACTATGGCTGCGCCGACACCGTCACGGGTCTGGCTTTTGGCTATATCCCCGAAATCATCGAGTTCACCAAGCGCACCAGTATCATTTAAGGGCGGTTCTATGAATTAGCTTTGGCAGATTGTGAGACTATTTTTGAGGTCAATTTGTTTGTGAGTGAAGGAGTATAGCGAGCTATACGACTGAACGAACAAGCAAATTGAACCAAAAAAGAGTCCACAAGATGACAAAACGTAAAAAGGCCGACATAAAAAAACTTTACGTTGGTAATTTATAGAACCACCCTTAACAAAGACGAAAGATGAAATGGGAAAGATGAAAGGAGAAGGCTATGCGTCTTTCTCCTTTCATCTTTCCCATTTCACTTTTTCCTCTAACAACTGCGGGATACGACAGATCACGCCCCACAGCTGATAGACAGATTCTTTAGAATCCGAAGATTTCCCTCAGCTTCGCGGCCAGTCCGGAGCCGCGCAGGTCGCATGCCACGATTGTGCCCGTGGGGTCCACGAGGATGTTCGACGGAATGGAATTGATGCCGTAAACCCGGGCGGCGGCGCTCTCCCACCCTTTCAGGTCAGAGATGTTGTGCCAAGGCAACTGCAAGTCGGCGATGCCCTTCTTCCACGCATCAGTTTTCGAGTCGAACGACACGCCCACCACGTCGAATCCCTTAGCCTCATGATAGCGCTTGTACGCCGCCACCACGTTGGGCATCTCACGGCGGCATGGACCGCACCAGCTGGCCCAAAAGTCAACCAACACATAGTTGCCCTTGCCCACCCACTGGCTCAGTCTGGCAGGCCTTCCCTGGGTGTCGCTCATGTCCAGGTCGCTGAACCGGCTGCCCGGCTGCCGCTTCTCCAGCGACTTCAGGTATTGCCTTACGTCGCTCAGCACGGGATGGTCATAGTAGGCCGCCGTTCTGTCAAGTGCCGTCGCCAGGTCATTGTACGACAGCAGGTGCGCCACCATCCTCAGACAGTAGGCTGGCGCGACGCTGTTCTTGTGCGAACTGGCGAATTTCAGAACGTCAGCAGCCTGCTCTTGCTGCAACGCCACCAGCTGTCTCTCACAGGCAGCCAGCTTGGCCTGCCCCTCAGCGGTCTTATCCGCGGCGGTCTTCCGCAGCTTGTTGTACACGTCGAAGCTCTCCTCGTCCAGCCGCCTCAGCTGCTTTTGCAGGTCGGCGAACTGCACGTTCTGCGCCGACCCGGTGACGCTGCCGTCGTTCAGGTTCACCGTGACGGGCTTGCTGTCGTTGACCACGGTCACGCTGTTCCGCGCGGTTGTCCCCAGGGTGATGAACGTATTGAGCGGCCTGTCGCCGCTGAGCTGGAACTTGCCGTTGGTGACGGCCACGCTGTCCACCTGCCAGTAATGCCCGTTGGCATGAAAATACACCCAGTGCGCATCAGACGGAGCGGTTCCGGTGATGACACATTCCACTTTCTTAGCTTGCATGGCGCCGGACAACAAAGCCACTGCAGCCGCGAATAAATACTTCTTCATTGTGTTCTATATTGATGGTTTACATAAGGGCGGTTCAATAAATTACCAACGTAACGTTTTTTATTTCAGTCTATTTACGTTTTGTCATCATGTGGCCTCTTTTTATATAAAACAGGCAGAGCCTCAACAATTCAAACAAGTTTGATTGTATTCGGCTTGCTCCGTTTTTGGTTC
>CAMPYJ010000069.1 GCA_946998205.1 uncultured Prevotella sp.
ATGATTATAACGGAACGGCTTCCACTCGTCTTTATGAATTAATAGAACACACCTTTATAAAAAATGCCCCGACACGGTTAAGTATCAGGGCGGTGCGTCACAAGCCCAGTAACGGCTTTTGTTCAAATAGCGGCAGATATGGTGTTTGCCGGGGCTTTTATGCTTTCAGCGGCACGGCGGATGCGATTGCTGAGGTCGTTAAGTGCGTCATAGAGTTGTTCTGCCTCTTGTTCGTTGAACCCTCCAACCCCTCCGTTGCCATCAATGCCATACATCTTGTGTTGAAACCATGCCATGGATTTATCAAAATAGGTGCGGTTGATTTCTCTCCACGATATGGCGAGATAGATGTCGCTCATACGTTTCTTCATATCGGTGATTTGTTGTTTTTTCTGAATCGCTGATGTTTCCATAATCTTATATTCTTTTTGTAGTCCCTCCTGTGTAGGTGGAGGGACTTGTTGTTATTTACTCTCTTGGCATCATTGTAAGTCGGTCGAAAATATCTTGCGCATACTCCAATAATTGAGGATGTCCGTTTGGATAACTGCTGCAATAGTTCCTGATAGCATCAATAAGAGCTTCTTCTGATGCTGTGACTTTTAGTGCGATGCTTGTTTCCTCTTTTGTTTCCATATCTTTATATTTATTTGAACAATACAAAAATACTATTTGTTTTGATAGTATGCAAATCTTTTAGTGATTATTTTCCATAAATATGGCATTTTCTTTGTGCATTTATACCCATGATAATGAAGCTGTTATCAATATTATTCGTGTTGTCGTGTCTGCTTTGCCTGATGGGTTGCAGGACGGTGAGGTTTGTGCCTGTGCCAGAGTACCACACCTTATATAAGACGAGGGCGGACACCGTACAGCATAGGGACAGTGTGCGAGACGTTCAGTGGATGACTGCAAGGGAAGTAGAGAGCATGCAGCTGGCGGCGTTGGGCATACAGATCAAAGGGCTGAAAAACGCACTCTTGGTAGAACGCGACAAATTGCTGCAAAAGATATCAAACGAGAAAGCGCATAAGGTAGACACTATGATGCAACGAGACAGCATTCCAGTTTCCTACCCTGTGGAAAAGCCGCTGACCATATGGCAGCGGTGGAAGATGGACTTGGGCGGCTGGGCCATGGGCGTGGCGGCGGTGATGGTTATAGTAGTGGTTATCTTGTTGGTATTAAAAGTTGGCAAGATATGTCCAAGATAGCGCAAGAAATAAAATCATTATGAATGCCATTGACGAGGTGGATTGGAGAAAATTAATTATATTTGCAACCGCCACCTCGTCAAATTGTCAACTCATCAACTAAAAACCTCAATCATGAACATCCATGGATTTATCATCTTGATCATCGTATGGGTACTGGTCGCATTGGCGACAGCCATGGGAAAGTCCGGGCGACAGACATCCGACGGCAAGTGGCGGCGCGAGGAGAAACGCAAGCGGCTGGAAGAGGAATATGCCGAAAACCTGAAGGCATGGAACGAATGCAAGCAGGACTTTAAGCGCAGGATGAGAAAGTTGCTCGGGCGACGATAGATGTATTTTTAGACATCATAATAAATCAGGACTATCTTTGAACAAAAAATCAAGGATAGTTTTTTTTATGGCAAGAAACACGCAAGAATTTGAAACCGTCATAAGGGTCAACGCCCAGCAGGCGAAGGATGAGTTGAAAACCATGCAGGAACGCTTGGACGAGCTGAAACGCAAGAAAGACACGCTGTTAAGCGGCAAGAACTACGATGCGAAAGACCTCCGCACACTCAACAAGGAGATAAGGCAGCAGAGCGCGGCCGTCAAGGCGTTCGGCAGCAGAGCGCGGCCGTCAAGGCGTTCGGCAGCAGTGTGCAGGACACCATTCACACGCTCAGTAACTTGGATAAGGCAAGTCTCGGTGAACTGCAGAAGTCGGTGCGCAACCTCAGGCGGCAGATGGCGAACGTCACCAACGAGGAGGAGTTCCGACAACTGGATGCGCTCATGCAGAAAGCCAACGCGCGCATCCTGGAACTCAAAGGCTCGGCCGGAGAGGCGGCAACGGAGACAAGGCGCGTGGCAGAGGCGGCAAAGACGGTCAACGCCGTGTTGGCGAATGTCAACGGGGCATCGCTGTCTGAACTCCGAACGGCGGCAGCTGCCATCCGGGAGGAGATGGAGAAGACCAAGCCGGACACGAAAGCGTATCCTTTCCTGCCGTCCGACAAGTATGATCAAGGGCGTGAATATGCCCGGTGTCCCATCACCTACACCGACTGGCGCATGTACAAGCGTTATCCCAGTATACCGTCAAACAATGACAATGACTGTGGCTCTCTCTCCCTACAACCGTCCTTTGAGCTTTATTTTCCGTTCTTCAAAATGCTCCTAAGACGAAAACCCTTGGCGACTTCTGCTCCAACGTGCATGTGGACGCTCACCACACCATTGTCATCAAGTTCCTCACCGATGATGTTCCCGACCCGAGAAAAATCTACGTCTTCGACAACAAGAGGTTCATCTGCCAGAAAATAGAATTCAACGTCTCCGGCGACGGCATCGACAAGGAAAAGGTAGGCTACTTCAGCGAACTACTATAAATGTACAGGCTTCTCGCCTTACCACAAGCGCATGCTTCTCACCATGGAGCATGCGCTTTTTCTCTTCTATCGTGGCACGTCGTAGTACCTACATTATCATAATTACGCTAAATATGATAATAAAAAATTGCGTGATTAAAAATTTATATGTACTTTTGTTAGATAATATTGTGTTTTTTTATCTAAATGTTTAATATTTAAAAATAAATTACCATGGACGAAAAAAGAAAATCATGTCTATTCTTTTTCCTTTTTTTTTATCGTCATCTTTATCCTTATTTTGGTTTCTGTGAATACATGTAGCAATGATGAAAAAAGTTCAGCTACGGAAGAAGAGGAGGTAGAAAAGGAATTTAGCGATGCCGTAGAGAGTGGCGACAAAGAAGTAGAAAAAGAAAAAGTGAAAGAATGGAAATTTACGTTTGACGAAGACGAGATGAACAGTTCTCGTAATGTATATGCTCGCATATCCAGTTTCAACACCATTGCTCAAGATTTCCCGTATGGTGCGACAGGAGCCAACATTTGCATTAGGTATATGAAAAAGTATGGCTACGATGTTCTGGTGACCATTGACGAGGGTCAGTTCAGTGGCATTGAAGTCAGCGGCACTAATTATATAATGGTTCGTTTTGATAAGGGAAAAGCGATAAAGTATTGGTATAGTAATCCAGATGACGGTTCGAGCGATTGTGTGTTTATCCGTAAGGCTAACGACTTTATAAAGAGGTGCAAGGAAGCTAAAGATATAAAGATAGAATTACCGCTTTTTCAGAATGGTAGACCTGTTTTTAAATTTCATGTGGACAAGCCTTTAGTGTGGCGCACAAAATAAGTTCACACAGCCCCACTGTGAACCCCTATAATGTATCATAGTGAAGTCTCCACAAAGCAAAGACAGGCTGAAAGCCCAATAAGCTTACAGACCGGGGCAGCGCCCCGGGTAGAGATAGTCGGGTTAATGACGTCCTGTAAGGACAAAAGCAACTCCAATTACCCTCCCACCGCTTTTGCTGCTGTGGAGATTTCGCATTCGTTCCATTCGTTGTTAAAAAAAAGTCCCCCATAGTCTCACCTAATCCCCCATAGTCCCACCTAATCATATATAATTATCTCTCCTCGTTATCTTTTTTGCGATAAAATATCACACTAAAAACTTGCGCAGTGTGAAATATCACACTACATTTGTCATGTTAGACAATTAAAACATCAAAGATATGGGACGATACATGACAATGAAGCAAACAGAACAAACTACCATGAAGCAGCAGATGAGCGACATCCTCCTCTCTATTTCATGGGGATGCCTCGCGCGCGACTACTTTTCAAAGTCGGCATCATGGTTCTACAACAAGTTCAACGGCATCGATGGCAACCGAAAACCAACAGAGTTCAGCCTTGAAGAGCGCATACAGCTCAAAGGTGCACTATGCGACCTTGCCGAACGCATACGCCGTGCCGCCGACAGCATTGACACCATTTAGGCGAGGGGGTGTTTGCTCCCCTGTTTAACAAAAAGCCGCCCGACGCCTACGGGCGCAACCTTACCACAAGCGCATGCTTCCCACCATGGAGCATGCGCTTTGTCTCTGGCAGATTTGCATTCGTTGTTTAAAAACAGCATTGCCATTAAATAGTTACTACAAAATAAAGTAGTAAATACTTGTAAAGTACAAAATAATGTATTACCTTTGCGTTGCCTTAATAAAAACAACGGAAAATGAAACAAGAAATGGAAACAATGAGGGTCACAGATGAGGAAAGGGATCTCCTTGAGCAGATGAGAAACTACAACCGGTCTTACCCAAACGGTTATCCGGAACTACTCAGTATCATCATTGAGAAGTTTTACGCTATGCTCCGACAACCTTATTGACAATAAAACACCGCTCCTCTACCAATGGGGATGGAGCTTCAACTAAAAGAAAGGAAACAGCAATGGAAACAGTTATCAAAAAACAGACAGTGGTAAGTGACATGAAACAGCGTCTGGCAGACATCAACCTCTCGGTGTCATGGATGGACTTTGCCAACAAATACTTCCACAAATCGTCCTCATGGTTCTATCACAAGTTGAACGGTATCGACGGCAATGGTGGCGTGGGCGGTTTCAACGAGCAGGAGTTAGAACAGCTGCGCGGATCGCTCTTCGACCTGAGCAACCGCATACGAAGAGCCGCAGAAAACATTTAGGCGTGGTTGTCTGTTTGACCAATTAAGACAAAAAGCCGCCCGACGCCTACGGGCGCAGCCTTACCCAAGCGCATGCTTCCCACCATGGAGCATGCGCTTTGTCTCTTCTTGTATCAACGGCAAGAACCTCGCTCGTAACAATGAAAAAGGAACGGAGTCGTCAATGTGCGTCTTCTCCTTCAGCGCCCCCTTCTGTGCCGCATGGTAGATGTACGCACGGTATCTGTCCAACACCACGGCGAACTACGTGAAGTGTCTCGTCCGAGTTGCGTCCGTCCACGGGTTCCATCCATGCTTCAGTCTTTCAAAAATATTATGAATCAAAATCGCCGCATAATTTTCTTTCTCGTTCAGCTTTTTATACGAATCCAGCATGTACTTTTTCCGCCGCAAATCCCCTACGGCAGGGTCGTAGGCGTAAAAGTCCACATACCATTGCTTCCCTTTATGCAGCCTTGGCAACGTGTAATCAACTAAGGCAGGTTCTATAAATTACCACCGCATATAGGCATTAAGGGCGGTTCTATAAATTACCACCGTAAAGTTTTTCTAAGGTCAGTCTTTTTACGTTTTGTCATCTTGTGTACTCTTTTCGGTTCAATTTGCTTGTTCGTTCAGTCGTATAGCTCGCTATACTCTTTCACTCACAAACAAATTGACCTCGAAAATAGTCTCACAATCCGTCAAAGCTAATTTATAGAACCGCCCTAAATGTTTATGAAAATACGTTTTGTTATCTTTTGGCTTCTTTTTGGTTCAAAATGTAAGTTCGTTCAGTCGTGTAGCTCGCTACACTCCTTCACTCTCTTGCATTTTGACCTCAAAAATAAGCTCAAAATCTAACAAAGCTAATTTATAGAACCAGCCCTAAACATTTCGCGGAAAGAAACGACTTTTTTAAAGTGTACATTTTTTGGGTCAGTCGTAAAACCCAGTTGCAACCCCTCCCTCTCATGCACATAATTTCAT
>CAMPYJ010000070.1 GCA_946998205.1 uncultured Prevotella sp.
ATTAGGGCTTACTCGGGACTTCCACCCGTTAGAAAATGCTCATGCCGAGCGTACAATAAAAAGGAGTTACATTGCTGTAACTCCTTGATTTCCTTTTGTGGACCAGCCAGGGCTTGAACCTGTGACCTCCAGATTATGAGACCAACAGAATGATAGTCTGTGATATTTCGTTATTATAAACTTTCATTGATTATCAGCGAGTTATCTCTATTTGATATTTTGTGGCATACCATTGAACGTCCATGACTCAAACAGTTTGTTTACGCATTGTTTACGCAGGAATTAGGAAGTGAGCAGAACTTCTAACAATTCATTGGCAAGTTTGTTGTCTACCACTTTTATCACATTGTCCTCTTCTGTTGCATAGCCAAGAGTATTTATAGCACCATACCATACGATGTCTTTGTCTATGATAGTTGTGCACAGTTTTACTTCCGGCAATATTCTTACAGACAATCCTCTTTGCAAGAGGTATTCTGTTTCAGGATTACTTACTGTCGTGATAATGAGAACTTCAATTCCAATATGAGCCAACTCGCTCAACTGATTGACCAAAACATTACGATCTACCCTATATAACTTGGGTGAAGAAACAACGATGGAGTGCTTGGCATCACCTATACTTGAAGAGTAAGGACAGTAATATGTTCTACCGTTGAATATCTGCTCCTTACAAACAGGAATGCCTATATCTTTTACATTGTCAAACAATGTGGGTGAATGCCGGGAAATGATTTTATATCCAATGGAAGCGTAACCCTTCAGTCGTTTCCTGTACATATTGTCGCAGACAGGTTCATGAATGTCAATGTAATCATAGATGCGCACATCTTTCTTTCCTTCGTTTTCGCGGTGCAATCGGCCCGCATATTGATCGACAAGACCTTTCCATGAAATGGGCAGAGCAAGGAAAAGGGTGTCAAGGCGAGGATAGTCAAAACCTTCGCCTACATATTTTCCTGTGGCGACTATCGCCAAAGGTTCTTCCCTGGAAATCTCATGCAAGTGTTGCAGCGTCTCCAGTTTCTCTTTCGCGTTTCCGGTCCCTGTCAATGTCACAACATTCTTCACTTTGTCCCTCAACTTTTCGGCTAACATAGCGACATGAGCAGTTCTGTTGGTCAGAATGATTGGCGTTCTTCCGGCTTCAACAGCCTTAAACACATCTTCTACTATGAGCGTATTGCGTATCTCGTCTTCTGAAAGCAACTGATACAATGTCGTTATAGACTGTTTGTAATCAGTAATGGAACGGTATGATGTGAATCGAGGAATTAGACACCTCTCAAATGATTGTTTCGCTATCTGACTTTTAGCATCAGAAGAGAAACGAATGGGGCCACATTGCATGAATATGATAGGCTGATGTCCATCCTTGCGGATAGGAGTTGCCGTCAGGCCATAAACGGTATGTGCCTTTACGCCCTTCAGTACATTCTCAAATGTTATAGACGACACATGGTGACATTCGTCTACGATTACCATTCCGTAGTTTTCAACAATAGGCTTTACGCTATCGCCATCAAGGCATGACTGGATGAGTGCGATATCAACAATGCCATGAAGCGAGTTGTCAGTAGAGTAGAGACAGCCTATTGGGGAGAATTTCTTATGGCGACCACGCTTCTTCGGCACTGGTGGTTCTACATAGTCAATACTCAAGAACTCCGTCAAGCGTTCATGCCATTGGGCAAGCAATGCCTTCGAATGAACAAGAATAAGTGTACTCACCTTTTTTCGTGCAATGATTGCAGCCGCTGTAACTGTTTTTCCAAATGCCGTAGTAGCGTGAAGCACGCCATTACTGTACATTAGCAATGCGTTGATAGCTGCCAGTTGTTCTTCTCGTTCTTTACCTTGAAAAGAAACAGATATCGGCGTACCGTGGTTGGTCTCGTCAACAATATTATACTTTACTCCATTCTCATTGAGGAAAGAAAGAATTGCATCTTCGCAACCGCGAGGCATGGCGAGATAGTCGTCTGTGATGTCAAAACACGAGATAATGCGAGGTGTGGAATATGTGGAAAGTCGCAGCGCTTGCTTGCTATAAAATTCAGGGTTCTTGAATGATGCTATTCTTTTAAGGTGATTCAGAACTTTTGCCGAAACAGCCTTTAGCGGAATATAAATCTTATCGGCTTTGATGATTTCTATTTCGGAATAAAAATCACTCTTGGAGATATCTTGTGTTATAGGAGTAACCCAAGGCTTGCTTTCACTTGAAGTGGTGAGTGCTCCAAATTCTTCACAGACATGTAGATTTAGTAGCATGTCTACTTCTTTATTCTTCATCTTGTTGATGTTATAAAGGAAAGCCCACTGGTCTTTGTACACCAGGAAATCGTCATCTACGAAAACACTATTCCGTCTTTTGCGAGCCTGTCCCTGCAATGGCAAAGCAACCAAGTTGCCAAAGCCTCCTTCGGGCATTCTGTCTTGGTTTGGGAAAAATCTGTCGTATGAGTTGAAGGACATACGACCATTATGTCGCATAGCCTCTGTAAGGATGGCATTCCCTAATCGTCTTGCCTTGAAAGCTGGTATTGGCTCCTCAAAGAAAATCCATACATGGGCACCGTTACCTGAGCGCGAGCGTTCAATGGCATAAGGAATATTCCATTCTTTGCATACCCCAACAAATGCAAGAACATCGTCTTTATAGCCATACTTACAGCTCTTGTCATCGAAATCGGTACAAAGAAAGGTACAGTTGTTGTCGGGTATTATAGCATACAGTCCGACAACATCACAACAGTTCTCGTCCTTGCCCTCCAAATGACGATAGAGGTCTTGATAAGTGAGTGGCGCAAAATGTCTGTTAGGACAATCTGCACATTTGTATTTCTTTTTGTCGCATACGCCTCTCCTCCATTCATTGATACAGACAGGTTGGTAACCGCTCTTGCCTGTTGTTTTGCTGAACCATCTTCGCGCAAACACATCTTCTCTGCCCTTGAACAAGGAATGAAAAATGGCGACACGCTCCTCTATGGAAAGTTTGACGGATGGGAAGGTAAAGGGTGAATATACACCATCCTTCTCTTCTTCGTGCTTGGGCTTATATTCTATGCCGTGCGCATGTAGAAGCAATTTCAACTCTTCGTTTTCCTGACGAAGAGCCTCATTCTGCTGGAGAAGATGGTTGTATTTCTCTTGAATATCTTCCATAATAAGAGTCTGTTTTGAGGGTTTATGTGCGGAAACCTCACGGATTTTTTTCTGAAATAAAAATTTTCCGCAAGCTCACCAGTGGCTGTAATAGACTGATTGTCAGGACAAATACATATTACATATGTAGACTTGGCTTATACCTCACGGAAAAGTGCTTGTAACCTCACGGAATTTAACTATTTTTCCGTGAGGTGCCATACGGAAGTAACTTCATTTCTTTCAGTCCATATTTTTCCTGCTTTCCTTAATCGTTTAAGCAAATAATCCAATTTATTGTTCTTCTGTTTGTCGTCCAACTGGTCTGGCAGCACGTCCCAAAGCAGATGTACTATTTCTGGCTTCGTCAACGAACCATGATCCTTCAACGAATCGAGCAGCAACGCCTCACATTTCTTATCATCCAATCCCTTGTGCTTGGAATATTCTATCTTCTGGTCTGTTACTTGGGCAATATCCTTTGCTATGAAGATATGTGGTAAACGACCTTCTATCAATTTGCGCTTGCGGAGCATGGCAATAGCTTCTGGCGATATGCGCTTGCCTTTCTGTACAGAGTCTAACAGAACTGCATCTGTAAGAGACATATTTCTGTTTTCTAACAGTAAGAGGCTGTAGTTTTCATCAATGACGGTACCAGGTAAGGTCAAGACAACTTCTGTTGCTGTGGATTTGTCATAATCAGGCATTGGCAGATAACGTTCCTTTTGGCTCACAAACATCTTGTGAATGCCATAACCTTGGGTATCAATCATCTTGATATTTACCATAGCTTTTACCAGTGCTGGGTTGCGATAGTGCCTTGGTGTTTTCTCACCAGTTATATATTGGCTATAGTTTCCTTCAAAGAAGTAACCGTCATTTAGGAACGTCAGTTTGTCCTTGTCTTCCGTAACAATGATTCGTGCGTCGCTTTCGTACCTTTGATGAGCTATTGAATTATGAAGGCCTTCAAGAATGCTCTCCGTATCATATTTCCACACCTCGGCAGGAATAAGCGAGTTCTTCGGGTAAATCTTGAAGCGATAATTCCTTATCCTGTTCAGCAACTCACTCGTGGTCCGTATGAATGGTATAGTGTAGATGTCACCAAAGGTTTGTCCGTCTTGAAAGCATTTCCATACAATCTGCGCAATGTGATTGAGTTTATGTGCTTTTTCCTCTTTGCCGACAAGTAATAGTGTAGCTTTCGTAATCTTTCCGTCTATGGTCAAACACGCTTTGTCAAGAAACACTTTATCACTCCAAGAGTCACACTCCATTGCAAACTTTGGATAGCGTTGCTTATAGCCTTCGCGAGCAAGCATGATGGCATCGGAGTCAAGGTCGTCTATCGTAGCGTCCTTGATGGCTTGTGCTGTCCAATCGTATGCGGAATCTTGCTCGTCAAGTATTACATTAAGGCGAGAATCTGTCAATTCCACCAACGAATCGTCCAATCTCTGCCATGCCTTGCTATGTGCATATACAGGACGACGCTTCATGTGTTTTGGAATATGAATTACCCATACCGTCTTGTGCGAGTCGTCCGTGATGAATTCTTCAACCAGCAATCCTTCAGATGGTAAGTTGGCGCACAGTTCTGTCATTCTGAGCTTTGCCTTTTGTCTGTCGTAGTTGTATGTGTTAGTACCGACAATCTCCAAAGTATTGTCAACAATACCGATAACCAAATGTCCGCCTTCCATATTCGACAAGGCGGAAACATAAGAAATGACATCATCCCTTTCTTTTCCGTTGAAGTCATTCTTCATGTTCTTGAATTCTTTCCATTCACACTCCTCGTTTTCCTTTGGATATTTGGAAAGCAGATATTGTTGTAATTCTTGTTCGGTCATATTCTATACCCGTTGGCGGAATTAATTTAAATTGATAAATATGAATAAAAGGTTGCACACGTCGTTGATTTTTAGTAACTTAGTGGTATTCAAAATATTAAGTTCA
>CAMPYJ010000071.1 GCA_946998205.1 uncultured Prevotella sp.
TTGTTTCTCAGGCACTTGGAGTTCTTACAAGAATTTATGCTGCGGAATTAAGGTTTTCATTAGTTAAATATATTAAAAAGCTCACTGTTTACGATAAAAAGCTATATATTTGCTACCCATTAACTTCTGTACTTTACATTTTTTTTGCAATAATTATTCATTAATATTAACCAATAACCTTATCAAAAAATGTGTAACCTAATGACTATTGACGCTAAAGCAAGAAGCTTGTTGCTCGTCAGTGCCATTGCTTTACCATGTTTGGTCTTTGCTAATCATGGGCAGATGGTACTTCCAAAACAAACAATCGTAGCCTCTACCCAACAAAATGGAGTGAGAGGAAAGGTAGTAGACAAGGCAGGTGAGCCTCTCATAGGTGTAACTATTACCGAAGTAGGTACTTCCAACAAAACCATAAGCGATGCTGATGGTAATTTTACCCTAACGCTCAGCAAGAAAAACAATCGCATCGCTTTGTCGTATGTCGGTTTTACCGACCAGACGGTAGTGGCTACAGACGGCATGATAGTCACCTTGCAACCACAGGAAACAGAACTTTCAGAAGTAGTAGTAGTAGGCTATGGAACACAACGCAAAGAGAGTTTGACGGGTGCCATGGCTAATATAAAGAGTGAAAAACTCAAAGATATCACATCTGCCTCTGTAGAAAACATGCTTAATGGAAAAGCAGCAGGAGTCTATGTTGCACCAGGAAGCGGTCGACCTGGGACTTCTGGAGCAATTGTGATACGTGGGCAAACCTCTATCAACGGTGCTACAGCCCCATTATGGGTCATCGATGGCATCATCGTTGGAAACAATCCTGGAGAATTGAACCCTGCAGATATCGAGAGCTTAACTGTCTTGAAAGATGCTGCCTCAACAGCCATATATGGCTCGGAAGGTGCCAATGGTGTAATAGTTGTAACCACAAAAAAGGCTAAAAGTGGTCGAACAGCCTTCAATATCACAGCGAAGACAGGTATCAGCACGCTGAGTCGCGGTCACATGCAAATGATGGACGGTGCCGAGTTCTACGATTTCTACAAGTCGTTTGCTAATGTAGACCAAGTTAAGTTCAAGAGATGGACGCCTGACCTTAGAAACCAGAACTTCGATTGGTTTAAGTTGGCTACACAAACTGGCTTCACACAAGACTACAACCTGACTGTTTCAGGTGGAGATGAAAAGTTGAAATCATTTTTCTCTTTAGGCTATTACAATGAAGAGGGTGCAGTAAAAGGCTATGATTACGATCGATATTCGGCTCGCATGAGTCTGTCGTACCAACCAACCCGTTGGCTTAGCATCACACCTTCGTTCAGTGGCTCGCTTCGCAACGTTTCCGACAAGCAACACGATGTAGGCTCAATGTATTACATGATGCCTTGGGACAGTCCTTATGACGAACAAGGAAACTTGGTGCCTAACCAATATTCGGGTTGGGTAAACAGCAAGGGAACCAACTATCTATACGATTTGCAGTGGAACCACAAAGAAGAGAAACAATATGAAGTGGTAGGTGGATTGGATTTCAAGATAGATTTTACCGATTGGTTGTCGTTCACATCGTCTAACAACTATCGCTATAGCAACCTTGAAAAACATGGATACTACGACCCACGTTCGAGCGCAGCAGGAGGAGATACACATGGACGTATCACTGAATGGAGAGAAAGTTGGGTTCGCAGATACTCCAGCCAAATCTTAAGATTTGAAAAAACATTTGAGGCACATCGTGTTTCTGGTATGCTCGCATACGAGTTCAACGACTACGAGCATAATTATATTGACGCATACGGTACAGGATTTGTAAAAGGATTTGAAGCTCTTAGTGCAACCTCTAAGCCAGAAAAACTAAAGGGTGCACCTTCAGCATGGGCAAAGCAGTCTTTGTTCACACAATGGAAGTATTCATACGATGACAAGCTGTTTGCAGAACTTTCACTGCGTCGTGACGGTAGATCCAATTTCGGTATCAACAATCGCTATGGCAACTTCTTCTCTGTCAGTGGAGCATGGAGTATTAACCGCGAAAAATGGTTCACATTAGAATGTGTGGATTTGCTAAAACTGCGTGCATCTTACGGTTCTGTTGGTAACGTTCCTATTGAGTTGTATCCCTCTTATTCGCTTTACTCAGTAGGTGTAAACTACGATAGTATGCCTGGTGCACTTATTAGTCAAATAGGAAACCCCAACCTCACATGGGAAAAGACATTCACTTCAGGCATTGGCATAGACTTATCGCTTTTCAAAAACCGCATTCGCCTGACATTAGACGGATATGTTAAGAATACCAGCAACATTCTCTACAAGGTACCTGTCACAGGATTGACTGGCGTGACCAGCATTTGGAAGAACATAGGTAAGATGCGCAATACAGGAGTAGAGCTGACCTTAGGCGGTGATATCATCAGAACCAAAGATATTACATGGGCTGTTGACTTGAACCTTACACACAACGCCAACGAATTGCGTGACCTTTACAAACAGTTGGATAAGAACGGTAACTACATTGTAAAGCCTGTTTTGATTAGCGATGGAACGACCATTGCTGGTACAGCACAACGAATTTTGGAAATTGGCGAGCCCGTTGATACATATTATATGAAAGAGTGGGCAGGCGTAAACAAGGAAGACGGACGCCCTATGTGGTACACTACAGACAAAAACGGCAATAAGGTAACCACCTCGAACTATGCCAAAGCATCCGATTTCAAATGTGGTAAAGCCTCACCAGACTTATTCGGAAGCATCTCAACAGCCCTTTCTTATAAGAACTTTGACTTGCATGCCAACTTTGGTTATTCCATTGGAGGACAGATATACAGCTACTATCGACAAGAATTCGACTCGGATGGTGCATACGCTGGCGACCGCAATCAGATGAAATTACAAAGCGGATGGACACGTTGGCAAAAGCCCAACGATGAAGCTACGCATCCAAGAGCCTTGTACAACAACCAAGACAAGGGTAACCAAGCTTCATCTCGATATCTTGAGAGCAGCGACTACTTAAAGTTACGCTCACTCACATTAGGTTATAATGTTGACCTGAACCGCTTTGGCATTAAGAATATGCGTATATCACTAACGGGAGAAAACCTATTTACCATTACCAATTATTCTGGAGTAGATCCTGAATTACCTGCAGAAACTAACGACAAGGGTATATTGAGCGTGATGAATACTGGAGGAACCTATGTATATCCCATGGTAAGGAAATTTATACTGGGACTTAATCTAACATTCTAAAGACACTTATCTACAATGAAAAAAATATGGATTATATGGCTGGCAGCCATTTCACTGACAGCCTGCGACCTCGAAAGGTTGCCTGCAACACAGATGCAGTCTAAACAAGTAGAAGAAAATCCGAGTGAAAATCTCGACGCCTTAGTAACAGGCATGTACGCACAACTCAAATCGTGGTCAGACCCCATGCACAGGTGTGGCGAATATGCAGGCGACAACATGATGATACGTGGTTCTTCTACAGATGCTTTCTTTGAGTTTATTTCCTTCTCGAGAACCCCCAACAACTATCGCTTGCAAAGCTTCTGGGATCAGGGATACAAAGCCATAGCACAGGCATCGAATATCCTCAAAATGGTAAAGGAAGGACAAGGAAAAGAGATAGACAACCAGTTAGGGGAATGTTATTTCGTGCGAGGCATGATGTACTTCTATCTTTGCCGCGCATACGGTAGACCTTATTATCAAGCACCCGACAAGAATTTGGGCGTTCCCATCGTCAACGGTACACCCGATGACGTATTAGAAAACTTACATCTTGATAACCGCGCCACCGTAAAGGCTACCTATGAACAAGCTATCAATGACCTGAAACAAGCCGAAAAGCTAATGACTATTGACAAAGGTCCTGCCTATGCGTCAAAGGAAGCAGCACAAGCGTTACTGTCGAGAGTTTATCTCTATATGAGCGGTACCTATGAAAACCCAAACCGAGAGTATGCCAAGTTGGCGGTAGAATACGCTGATAAGGTTATCAACTCAAAGAAGTACCAACTGCTGTCACGCAATGATTTTATGAAATATAACACCTTTGTACCAGAAAGTAACAAGGAGTCTATCTTTGTAGTTAAGCGAGTAGCATCTGAATTCTCTGGTTACGATCACTATTACGGCATTGGTGGAATGTACGCCAATATAGGTGGAATGGGTTGGGGTGAAATGTATGCCAGTGCCAAATATATTGACTTGCTCAACGAAACAGGTCGTAATGACTGGCGTCCTGACCACTATCGCATCATAGATGCACGCGCCGCCTTCATTGAACCTACCTACGGAAAGGAGAAGACTGAAGTCTTCCGGTTTGTCTACCAAAACGAGAAAGGCGATCGCAACTATGCGCAGTTTGATATTCAGCGTGATGGAAAAGATGTAAAATGTATTGAAAAGACTGAAAAGGAGAGCACAATCACTTATGACCTGAAACCAATAGACGAGCAACAGGAAACGTATAAGATTGTGTATCACGGAAAAGAATTATTACTGTCCGCTAAACATAGAAATCCTCATTCCAATTCGTTGAGACACAATA
>CAMPYJ010000072.1 GCA_946998205.1 uncultured Prevotella sp.
TCTGGGCGATAGTCAAGTTAGTGCTGAGACAGAATTTATCATGAACAATATTGCTGAATAGTTACTTGGATATGTATTTGTGTGAGGCTGTGCATCTCGAAGTCCATAGATGACTACGAGATGCATTTTGCGTGTACATAGACTTTTGACAAGAAAACCGCTGCAACTCAAAGTTACATCATTCCATTTCTTTCCAAAGCGTACGATAAATGCCAATAGTTAGGTTTTGGAAGTTGCCTGTTATTCGCTATCTTTGCACCCTAAAAAACAAAATTACATAAGATTTACTATGATATCAGAACAACTCGCCCTTCAATGGGGCAAAAGAACGTTATATAATTTGACGGTGATATATGCGCTGTTATGCACCATGCTACTATACGGATGCGACGGTGATACTACAGTGAATAACGAAAGTTCGTCTCATCAATCAACCACGATACGGCTTACAATAGAAGTCCCTAATGGTGGCGTAGACAATAACAAGATGGTAGCAACAAGATCTTTCACCTATGGTTTTGAGGAAGATATGGTCCCACCGAAGATGCGGCTAAAAGAAGGCGAAACAACTGAGGGACTTTGCGTTATCAGAAACGAAAACCCCAAGATACCAATAAAATTAGTACAGGTGAAATGGAAAACGCATGATGGTGTCTTGTGGTGCGACACTCTCAATGCTGACGTGGAGGCTCCTCACGATGAAAAAATTGGTAATTGGCAGGCATGTTTTCTACTTGGTCATGGAACCTACGATGAGAAGACGCACAAAATAAAAATTGGCGTAGAGCGTTTGGCACGCCCCATAAACCAAAATGAGGAGCAACTATGGAACATGCCTTACCTGTCAGCATGGTTGCCCTTGGAAACGAGTGACGGTTTGCACCTGCGTTCGCCACATGTGAGTTTCAAACCGCAAGGAGCGTTCATACGCATGAGATTGACAAATGATACGAAATATGACATGAGCGTGGCATCACTGCGCATGCAACCCACTGACGATTCCATGCAGGCAGCACCATTCGTGTGGGAGGCAATGTGGCAGACTGATGAACGAGGGGATGCGCCTGTCATTTCTCCAATTTTGCAGAAAAGTGGAGAGGATTTCGAATGTCCACTTGTCCAACCACTCACATTAAAACCGGGCGAGACATCAGGCTGGTATGGCTTCTGGAGTATGCCCATAGGTAAATCCGTAGGGTATTCAGGCAATTACTTTATCGTACCTACAGAAGAAGCCAGGATACATCGATCGCCATGGTGGCTGTACCACACTCCACTGGAAGGAAAAAGCAATGCACAAGGTCCCGTGGCGGGTCGAACATACACGCTCTCGCTGAAACTGCGGCAACTAATCTCCACTACCAATGCCAACTGGATGCAGGATATGGAGGACGACCGACTGGTGTGCAAGATGTCCATACCCGGAACGCACGATACAGGAGCATGGTCAGGCAATTGGTGGGTGAGAACACAAGACAAGGACATCAAGGGGCAGCTTGAGAGCGGCATACGCTTCTTCGACATCCGCTTGGTGCTTGCAGATGGCGTGCTAAAGCTCTGCCACGCCAGTAATGTATTCGACCGCACGTTCCACAAGGATGTATTGCGTGCCACCGCTGATTTTCTGCGGGAACACCCATCGGAAACAGTTATCATGACCATCAAGCGTGACCACGACTACGATAAAGATGGAGGCAACAAGTATCGTGCGGCGGTGGGCAACGCGTTAAGAGCTGATCCCTACGTTACACCATACATTGCAGGATCGTTCAGTCCGACACTTACAATGGGAGAACTGCGAGGCAAGATGCTCATCTTGAGCCGTGAGGGCTGGTACTCCACCAACTCGGGGTGGATAGACCGCTGGTATGATAACAGACAATTCTCTACCAATATCTACTCCACCAATTACAGTCGTACCACGCTGAATGTGGAGGACACCTACAAATGTACCGCTGGCGACAAGGTGAATCTTGTGCGCCAAAACCTGCTCAAAGCCAGCGAGGCATATGGTAGTGCGGCACACGACTGGTTCATCACCTTCTGCTCGTACACGGGTCCAAACGGCATAGGCACACCCAATGCCGTCACAGGATACGTTGATCCGCATGTGATAAATATTCTTAAGGGAGACCATCAGTTGCGTACAACGGGTATACTGCTTTTCAACTTTGCAGGCTGGTGGGACAACGGTCTCACCAACATCGCCATCAAATTCAACGATACTGCCACACCGCCGCTCAAGCAGTGGTAACAAGTTGGGGCAAGGCAACACACCAGCCGAGCCGTGCGGAATCCCCCCCCCCCGCGTTGGCACGGCTTCATAGCGGATTATTAAACATCATAAAACATATTACAGTTATGCTATATGCAATTATCATCTTCGCAAGTTTCTTTGTCTTGCGCTTGTTCTCCCTCGCTTTCTCAATAAAGAACGAGAAACGTCTCATCAAATGTGGAGCCACACAGTACGGAAAATGCAACTCCCTACTGCTAACGCTTGCCCATATAGCCTACTACTTTGGTGCCCTCTATGAGGGATATACCAGCAATATGGAGTTTGACAGGACCTCTGTCATCGGCGTGGCAGTCATGGCATTCGCCTACATCATGCTGTTTTACGTCATCTACAAGCTGCGTGACGTTTGGACAGTGAAACTCTACATCGTACCCAACCATCGCATTGATCATAGCTTTTTGTTTCGCACGGTGCGACACCCCAACTATTTCCTCAACATCATACCAGAGCTGGTAGGTGTGGCGCTACTCTGCCATGCTTGGACAACGTTGTGCGTGGGTCTGCCCCTCTACGGCTATCTGCTAATGGTTCGCATCCGTCAAGAAGAAAGAGCCATGCGACACCTGCTATCGTAACGGCCATGACCGACGTCGATAAACTTTATAAAATACCACCTATCATCAGGATAACTTTTATAAACAGGACAGCAATCACAGACAGCCGTGAGGCATCAAGGGGGGGAGGAGTTTTTCTTTTCAGAAAAAACTCCCCCCCCTGTGTGTTTCATCCAATATTCTTCCAGATGTCGTCACTCACGACGCTGACCGACGTCGGTCACGGTTATTGGTAGCTGACATTCGAGCTGCAAACCAAAAAACTTATCGTTGATGTGCTTTCTCATCCATAGACTTTCTCTTGTAGGGGAAGTTTTTTTTGTTGGTACATCAAATCTTCCTCTCATTTTGTTTCCCACTTTTTCCCACTATTTCCTCACAGTGTGAACGTTTGGTTTTATCCGTTTAATTTTGCCAATATATAACATTATATATTCATCAAAATGTAATATTTATGGAACCAAACAACAATGACAACTATGTGCTGGTCTTGGAAGACCGCACGGAAGTGAAGAATGAGCAAGAAGCGGGAAAAATCTCCGTAGTATCGGGTATCGACGACAAGGGCAACCTCAAGACCACAGAGGCTGCCGCTGCCAATCAGGCTGCGTTCTTGAAATTCAACAACAAGGACGGACTTCTAAAGAACTTCATGTCCAATTTCCTCAAACAGTTCAATAACCCGACTCGTTTCGGACTGTACAAGGTTTTGGCAAACAATGTAGAACAAGGTGTGGACAATCTTCGCACCATGTTGCAAAGTCGTGAAAAGCCAGAAAGCAAACAGCAACTGACAGAGATTGGAGTATCCTTTGACGATTATCTGCCGAAAAAGAAGAACGCCACAGCCATTGATGAGTCGAAGATTGATTGGAAGCAACTTGGTGACCTCGGTCTTACCCGTGAACGACTGGAACAAAGTGGAGAGTTAGAAAAGATGCTTTCTTGGCAGAAGAGTAACCTTATTACTATTGCCGTACCTATTGGTGACACGACCATCTACACCGAAGCACGTCTTGCATTCCGCACGGATGATAATGGCAATGTCGGCTTGGCTATCCACCCGTTACGCAAGGAGCCACAGCTCGACTTCCCCTATATGGGTTACAAGTTCTCTCCCGAAGAAAAGGAGCAACTCCTTGCTACGG
>CAMPYJ010000073.1 GCA_946998205.1 uncultured Prevotella sp.
GTGAACTCAAACTACCTAAAGGAATTGTACTTCGATCTTAAATGTTTATAGCCTTCTTTGATACGATTATCAAAAAGGGCTGAAATCACGATAAAGACACACTTTATAGAATGTTATGTTTTTGTCTTTTGCTATTCAATCAGTTTTTCAAATCTCTGGTGACCTCAATTCAGACTTAAGCACTACTCTTTCCTTTTTATTCAGAGTTAGATTGATCAGCCCATTGAAAGCTATATCAGACTCTTCATATTTCATATTCGGTCTGGCATAGTAAACCTTAAGTTTATAATTACCAGCCGGCAATTTGCTCATCTTAAAACGAACATCGTATTTGCAAATGCAATCGGCAAGCGCGTCAAGGACATTATGATACACAACAAGGGTAATCTGATTATCTTGATTAACAATGTTCACATAGATATTTCTTACGGCACAGTTGGCTTTCACGTCTTCCAGCACACATTGAGCTATACCGTCTTTACCCAATTCTATGCTTAAGGTTGTCCGTACCGCGTCATTCTCCAAGTAAAAATCAGGACGTGTTTCTGTCGCAGAGAGGCTCGACTTGCAAGTAGAATTTGCGACATCATAAACTCTTAATGAATCAAGGACGACGTTCTCTGATGAACATGCAGACATTCCAATGATGCACAGAAGACTATAAAATATTTTTTTCATAATTACGTGGATTTAGTATGTTATCAAATACATTCTCAAAATTATATGGGTTTTAACAGATAAAAACAAGAGGTAGAACAGAAATTTCTGAAAAAGGGTATATGGGAAATGGACCAACAAAGTTTTCGGGGCCGCAATCCAAACTTCTGAAGATAGTGCGGATTAATAAACCATAGCCGTCTACTCTGTATGGATAAGTCTACGGCTTTTACTACTTTCTCAAATTTTTCAATTGAGCATTTACATTGTTTTATATAAAGGAGTTCCTTTATCGTAGCCTCTTCTTCCCCAGCCAGTCTTTTCAGAATAAAACGATACAGCGGATTCGGAATAAGATGGAAGAACGGAACTTTAGACCATATCTTATTGCGACATATTTGCTGGTGCCCGCCAAAAGGCATCTGCCATGCTGGAAAAGCCACAAACAGGATGCCATCTTCTTTTAGAAACTTGCGAATATGGCTTAAGAATGCTGTCTTGTCGGGCACATGTTCGATAACATCATGCAGGACAGCTATGTCGAACTTATCATCTTCACTTGGAGTCGGACATTCAAGGAAGTCGCCGCTTTCAAAACGCCCATCCAGTTTTTCCTCAGAAAAGAATTGCCGTGCCTGTTCTATTCGTATTTGCGCCATGTCCACACCAAAGACTCGGCAGCCAATATTTGCAAAAGGTTTCAGATTTCCTCCCTCACCACATCCAATTTCCAATATTTTGCTGCATGAGTTTATCGGATGAAACTTCCTGATGTATGGCAGGTAAAAAAGGGAAGAAGTGATGGCAGAATCCTCAAAATATCTTTTCCTGTCCAAATGTCTCGCTTGCATTGATATATCTGTTAATTGGTTGAACAATCTTAAACGGCTCTGCATGTCCGTCTAAATAAAAGATACCAATCCATGCAAATGACTGCTCATTTTTCCAAAATATTTTGGAATACTGGTTTATCTATACAAAAGACGGTGCGTATATGATTACGAACCGTTTTAGTTTTATTCTCTCTAAGGCCCCCTAACGGGTCATGGTCAGCCTCACTGTCTTATTGGAATCCAAAGTCACCGTACCATGATAGATTCTGTTGGATGAGTTCGTCTGCTTGTTCGTGGTTGTCTGAAATATTTCTAACTGATAATTTCCGGGAAATAAATCTCTGATTTTGAAGTTCACATCATACAGGCAGACACAATCAGTGAGCATGTCACGGTCTGGGTAGAGAATGATTATGATTTTGTTTTCTACACAAGTCATATCCACATTCAATTGACCAATTGCGCAATTATCCATCACGTCAAGAAACTGAGCGGCAACCGTATTGTCATTTCGCATGAGCAGACTCAGTGTCGTTTTGGTACTATAAAAGTCTGTAAGGTATTCAGGACGAGTGTCAGTTTTAGATACGGATGTCTTGCAATCAGAGGTTACGACATCTGACACTTTGACATTTCCGACTATAGCGTTCTCGGAAGAGCACGCTATTATTACTCCAAGAAGACTAAGCGCTAACAGGCTCCTTGTTAAATTCAAGTATTTCATATACTACATTTATTTGATGCTTACCATGTCAATCTTAATCCAAACGGAATGCTGAACATGAACGGATGCTCAGTTCTGTATGTTTGAATACCACATCCATTCTTAAAGTAGTAGGAAAGCCCAGGCTCCAGATAAAAACTGAAAGGTTTGAAAATCTGGTATTGTACTCCCAAGCCGACATTCACGGACCATTGATAACGCGGGTGGATAGTCCCCCTCATGGTGAACGAGGAATCCGACGTGATGACAAACTCTTTGGAAAGAGAACTGTGAACTGGCATTTCAAAAGTTACTCCTCCTGTGACATAAGTATTCAGCCTCCCTTTATTCCACACTTGATAGGTCATGTGCAATGGTATACCTATATAATCTATTTTTTGCGTTCTTTTCAATTTTGCATCATTGAAAGGATTCTCAAATTCAGACTTCAATCTTGTGTAGATTAATCCTGTACCAAAAATCCATTGCGGACTCAACTGTTTGTTGAGTGACAGGCTATAGGTTTGAGGACGATAATGATGTACTTTTTCCGCTACGCTTTGGTCGGCAGAGATAAACTGGTTGACTGCCTGTTGGCGCAACCTTGCGTTTTCAAGTGAATCCATCAGCATACGGTTACGGTCAAGATAGTCGATATAATCTTTCCAAGAATAAATTTTCGCCGCCGCCCCACCATTGGCATAATCAATAACCGAGAGGTAATTCAGATTAGACGCGGTATTACCCGATGCATTCGAAGAATAGCCGAAGTTGAATGTCCACGGGTATTTCTTTTTATGGCCGATATTGAGTTTTACATCTTCATTCAATGCTGTCATCTTATCTTCGGAAATTTGCGGAATACGCTGCACGGAATCTTCTACGCCGATGGTCCTGGCAGCCAGATATTTCTGCAAGGAATCCACATGGAAAGATACAGTCAGCTGTCTGGATTCTGCACTGTCTGTTATTAGCTGTGATGAAATCTCTTCAGTAGAAATGGTCTTTTCTGCCAAAACACGCCTATCATTGCCAAGGGTGCTTGATGGTATGGAACACCTTGGCTGTTCAACCTTTTGAGAGGCTGTTCCTTTCTGCCGAACTCGTTTTGGAAGCTCATGATGAGCGTCTAAAGCCGTTGGCCTATTATCAGATGTGTCAACAGACTTCTCCCTCGTTACGAAATAGATATAGACAGGTATCAGGATGGGAAGCAAGAACAGCATCCAATAGTTAATCAATATGGCACGCAGCGTTTTCTTTGCCCGAGCCAACTGGGAAGAAGAACTGTGTGGGTTGATACCAAGCAAATCTCCTATTTCTTTATGTGAAAGACCATCCAGCACAGAGAGCTTGAAAATCTCCCGGTTCCCCTCAGGTAACAACTCTATCGCCGACAGCAACAGTTCCAACTCTATATTTTTTTCTTCTTCGTCTTCTTCACTCAATACTTCTATTCCTAGACTGGATAACGGGATATCGTCTTTTTCTGTTCTTTGCAGGTATCTCAACGAAAGGTTTCTTACAATTGTTATCATCCACCCTTCCAATTTTGAGTTGTCCTTCAGCGATTTGATAGAGGTGAAGATGATAATAAAAGCATCGTGCAGAATATCTTCTGCCGCACTTTCATCTGTCACATAGTGCAGGCATATCCTCTTTAATCTGCTGGAATATGCCTTATATAAATTTCCAAGAGCTTCACGTTCTCCCTGTTTGCATGCGTCTATATTAACATCTACTTTCATAGATATACCATACCTTTTTATTAAAGGGAGTGTGTTTTGTTTAAAAGACTGCACGGAT
>CAMPYJ010000074.1 GCA_946998205.1 uncultured Prevotella sp.
AAAAAGAGTCCACAAGATGACAAAACGTAAAACGAATGACATAAAAAAACTTTACGGTGGTAATTTATAGAACCGCCCACAAACAAATTGACCTCAAAAACAGCCTCGCAATCTGACAAAGCTAATTTATAGAACCGCCCTTTTGCGTTCCTGTCGTTTTGTTCCTGCGCGCGTCAGTCTGGCGGAAGTCCAAAAGAAAGAAGGATGCAGGGCCATCAAGGCTGCATCCTTCTGTTATGAGCGTCTGTCTGCCCGTACAGGCGACAGTTGTTAGAGATTCGGGTTGATGCTCGACCATTCCGAGATGGCCGGAACGATGTTCAGCGTTACCAGCTCGTCGCGCATCTTGCACAGGTGCTCGTAGCTGGCGTCCAGCTTGGCGTTCTCCTCGGCTGTGCCCTGTGGAACCTCATAGTGCGCACCCGTCTTGTCGAGCGTTGTCTTCATGGCCATCATGATGTGGTTATACTTGTCAGTGCTTACATAGGTGCCGACGGGGAAACGGAACGGCTCACCGCCCATCACCGAGCGAATCATCTCTACCGACAGGTAGGCCGGGCTCTGGAAAGAAGAGCGTCCGCGCAGCTCAATAATCTTGGCGCCGCCTTTGGTCACGTCTTTCTTCATCTGCTCCCACTCCTCGTTTGTGAACTCGGGTGTGCCGATAATTCCTGACAGGGGCTTGCCCGAGATGGTTACATGACTGCCGAAAACGGCCATCTGCTCGCCGTGTCCGCCATAGGTGGCGGCTCCCTTCACTTCTGTCTGCATCACGTTGAACTTCTTTGCCAGCGCGCTCTGCAGGCGGGTAGAGTCAAGAGCAGCCAAGGTTGTTACCTGTGAGGGTTTCAAACCTGAATAAAGAAGCGTTACCAAACCGGTGAGGTCGGCCGGGTTGAAGATAATCACGACATGCTTTACGTCGGGGCAGTACTTCTTGATGTCCTTGCCCAGATGCTCAGCAATCTCGCAGTTGCCTTTCAGCAAATCCTCACGCGTCATGCCTGCCTTACGGGGCGCGCCACCTGAGGAGATGATGTACTTGGCATCGGTGAACGCCTCTTTGACATCTGTCGTCGCAACGATGTTCACTGCGTCGAAGCCACTTTGGCGCATCTCTTCTGCAACGCCTTCCGGTGAGAATACGTCATAAAGGCAGATGTTGTTTGTAAGACCCATAGACAATGCTGTCTGAACCATGTTGGAACCAATCATTCCGGCTGCGCCGACGATGGTCAATTTTTCGTTTGTCAAAAATGCCATAATTTAATTTGAATATTTATAAATGTTACTGTAAATGTCCTATTGCTTGTGACCACAAAGTTAATAAAAAGTGGGAACATTCTGGACTTTAATTGCTTTTTAAATTGTTATTTATTCTAAAACCTGCCGTGTTTGTCATCCGTGCGTGGCAATTTGAAGTTTTTTATTTGCCGCTGTGCCAGCAAAAATCTATCTTTGCGATAGAATAAACAAAACAGAATGACTATGAACACAGAGATTGCAGACCGACTTTCAGCGTTGCGAGAGGTGATGAAACGTGAGCGACTGGCCGCGTTCGTCTTTCCAAGTACCGACCCTCATAATAGCGAGTATGTGCCCGACCATTGGAAAGGGCGCGAGTGGATATCGGGTTTTGACGGCTCGGCAGGCGTGGCAGTCGTCACTCTGACGCATGCTGCGCTATGGACCGACTCGCGCTACTTCATCGCCGCGGCCAACCAACTGGCCGGAACGGAGTTTCAATTGATGAAGCAGGGCTTGCCCGACACGCCTGCCATTGCCGACTGGCTGGGTGCCGAACTCCAACAAGGCGACAGCACCGAAATCGGAATGGACGGGCAGGTGAACGCACATCAATTTGTGATGCAGATGATACAGGACCTGCGTGAGCGGGGCGGCATCACCATTCGGACGAACCTGGACCCACTGGCAATCATCTGGAAAGACCGTCCCGGCATCCCGAAAGATACGGTGCGGATTCAGCCCCTGCAGTTTGCAGGCGAACGAACCGCTGACAAACTGACCCGCATTCGTCAGGCACTGCGCCGACAACACGCTGACGGCACCCTGGTTTCTGCCCTCGACGACATTGCCTGGACTTTGAACCTGCGCGGCACCGACGTGCATTGCAACCCCGTGTTCGTGGCCTACCTGCTGATTAGTACCACGAAAGCCACCCTGTGCATCGACCCCGACAAGCTCACGCCCGATGTGAAAGCCTATCTGACAGGTGAGGGCGTGGAGGTGAGTGGCTATGACCAGATCAAGGATGAGCTGGCTGGTTATGGCGAATATAATATCGCATTGGATCCGCAGCAGATTAACCATCATATTTTTGAAGGGCTGCGTGGCCCCAAAATTCTTCCTCTTACCAGTCCCATCCCCCTGTTGAAAGCCGTGAAAAACCAAGCCGAAATTGCCGGCTTCCGTGCCGCCATGGTGCGTGATGGGGTAGCGATGGTCAAATTCCTGCGATGGCTCAAGCCGGCCGTTGAGGCCGGCGGACAGACAGAGATGTCGCTCGATGAGAAACTCACCGCCTTGCGTTCCGAACAAGACCTGTTCAGGGGCGTGTCTTTCGATACCATCGTGGGCTACGAGGAGCATGGCGCCATCGTACATTATGAGGCCACACCCGCTACCGATGCGCCCATAGAGCCGCGGGGATTGGTGCTGATAGACAGCGGCGGGCAGTACCAGGACGGCACCACCGACATCACCCGCACCATCGCCTTGGGTGATCTGACCGACGAACAGCGCCGCGTGTACACGCTGGTGTTGCGGGGACACATTCAACTGGAGCTGTGCAAATTCCCATCGGGGGCGTGTGGCTCGCAGCTCGACGCATTGGTGCGACAGCCCATGTGGCGCGAAGGCATGAACTTCATGCATGGCACCGGGCATGGCGTAGGCAGTTATCTCAACGTGCATGAGGGTCCTCACCAGATTCGTATGGAATGGCGACCGGCGCCCTTGCTCGCCGGCATGACCGTTACCGATGAGCCGGGCATCTACATGGAGGGCAAATTTGGCGTGCGAATAGAGAACACGCTGCTCGTCACCCCCTACAAGGAGACCGAGTTCGGCACGTTCCTGCAATTCGAATCGCTCACGCTGGCACCCATCGACACCACGCCCATCCTCATGGACATGCTGCTCGAGGAGGAGAAGGCGTGGCTCAACGCCTATCATGCCGAGGTGTACCGGCAACTCTCACCCCATCTCTCAGACGAGGAGAACGAGTGGCTGGCTAAGGCAACGCAAGCGATTTGAAACCCGCAGGAAACCCTCTATTTTGTCAATTTTGATTCACTAAAAAAGGGCATGTCAAAAAGTTGATTATAGAAAAAATAAGCCCTGTTTTGGTGCGAAATATGCGTCGTTTCCTTCTGTCCGGCATCGTTTTTCGACAAAAGTTATGCTTTTGACTGCGAAAGGCATTGAGTTTGGTCCTCAAACTCGATGCCTTTCAAGTCTTAATCCATGGCTCTATAAACCCAAAAGCATGCCTTTTCACCTCTGTTCGTACGACCGTTTTTCGTAAAACGTTGACTGTCAATATTGTCATATTTTCGATATTTGCGGCCAACTTCCCTGTCGCTCGCAAATAAGCGAGTATTGCAGCGGTGTTTGTTAAGATTATTCTTATCCAAGAAACCATTCTCCCAGTTTTTCGTCAAGCAAACCGTATGGAAAACTTTTTTTGTAGTCTTAATTCCGCAGTATTTTTTCTTGTGAGAAAATTTTATATGTTGAGGTGTCTTTTTGGGACTCTATATGTTGATATGAGGTGCTTTGGTGTTTCTTGGGTCTTTTCTAAGCATAAAATCCCCCACCCAAACCAATGGGGAAGTATGAAAAACCACAAAGAAATACTGTTTATTCAAGGAAGACTTCTGAGTAGTAGGTTTTATTTGTATACAGGTTCAGAACGTTCTGCCTTCCCGTTCTCA
>CAMPYJ010000075.1 GCA_946998205.1 uncultured Prevotella sp.
CGCCTCAACAATTCAAACAAGTTTGATTGTATTCGGCTTGCTCCGTTTTTGGTTTAATTTGCCTGTTCGTTAAGTCGTATAGCTCGCCATACTCGTTCACTCACAAGCAAATTGACCTCAAAAATAGTCTCACAACCTGCCAAATCTAATTTATAGAACCGCCTTTTAAGGATGGTCAGACAAAAGGAGTATCTGACGAGTTGATGGGCTGTCAGCGCTTTTTCTTATGCCAGCTAACACCCATTAACTCTCATAGCACCTCATCGTTTCCCGGCTATCTTTTCTTGTTCCTATTGGCGCGCTGTTGGCGGTATTTGGCCTTCTGGCGGGCCGACCCACTGCCGTGCGCGCCGGTGATGTACTGCTTCTTCTTGGCTTTGGTCTTTACCTTTCCGTTGTCCTTTTGTTCTTTCGGTGGCTTGCGAAACACCAAACCATTCTCTAAGATTTCGTCAAAATCGTTCATGTCTGTCAGGCCTGGTTTTGTTAATGATGGAAAAGTCGTACGCCGGTCATGGCCATGGCGATGCCGTATTTGTCGCATGTTTCAATGACGTGGTCGTCGCGAATGGAGCCTCCGGCTTGGGCGATGTACGCTACGCCACTCTTGTGTGCGCGCTCAATGTTGTCACCAAAGGGGAAGAAGGCGTCGCTGCCCAAGGCCACTTGCTTGTTTTGGGCTATCCATGCCTTTTTTTCATCAGCGGTGAGCGGCGCCGGTTTGGTGGTGAAGAATTGTTGCCAAACGCCGTCTTGCAGCAAATCTTCGTATTCGTCACCGATATACAGGTCAATCGTGTTGTCGCGATCGGCACGGCGAATGTCTTTCTTGAAGGGTAGGTTCATGACCTTCGGACATTGGCGTAGCCACCAGGTGTCGGCCTTTTGCCCCGCCAGGCGCGTGCAATGGATGCGGCTCTGCTGTCCGGCACCGATGCCGATGGCCTGTCCGTCCTTCACATAGCACACGCTGTTGCTCTGGGTGTACTTGAGGATGATGAGGGCGATGATGAGATCTCGCTTGGCCTCATCACTGAAGTGCTTGTTTTTTGTTGGGATATTCGTGAAGAGCGAATCATCGTCAAGCTTGATGTCATTGCGTCCCTGCTCGAAGGTAATGCCGAAAATCTGTCGCCGTTCGATGGGTGCGGGAACGTAATTTGAATCTATCTGGATGACATTATAAGTGCCTTTGCGCTTTTGTTTCAATATGTCGAGCGCCTCTGGTGTGTAGCCCGGTGCGATGACGCCGTCGCTCACCTCCCGCTTGATCAATGTGGCGGTGGCAGCGTCGCAGGTGTCACTCAGTGCCACGAAGTCGCCATACGAGCACATGCGGTCGGCCCCGCGTGCCCTGGCGTAGGCACATGCCAGCGGCGAAAGTTCCACCTTGACGTCGTCAACAAAGTAAATCCGCTTCAGGGTGTCGCTCAAAGGAAGTGCGATGGCGGCTCCTGCCGGCGACACATGCTTGAACGAGGCTGCCGATGGCATGCCGGTTGCCGCTTTCAGCTCTTTCACCAGCTGCCAACTGTTCAGGGCATCGAGGAAATTGATGTAGCCAGGTCGGCCGTTCAACACTGTGATGGGTAACTCGCCTTCTTCCATATAAATGCGGGAAGGCTTTTGGTTGGGATTGCATCCGTACTTCAATGCTAATTCTTTCATGATGGAATCGTATTTTATTTTGTTACAAAGTTACGAATAATTATTTTGTTATGCTGTGTATATGCCTGTTTTTTACACCTTTGTCAACTATCTTATTTGATGGCAAAAAAATAAAGGTCAGCATGCCATAGCATTCGTATTTTTTCAGTACTTTTGTGTCGTGTTAACAATTGACCAACTGAGAATGTTATGTCTCAACGGGCCAATCGGTGGCAAGACGAGACAAAACATGTATGTTCATCAGCGTATGTTACACGATTTAAAATTCCTCCTGCAGGAAGTGGAGGCTGCGATAGGTAAAAAGATTACCTTATCTTCTGATTTTGAAAAGCTGGCGCGACTGTTCTCCAGTCGTGGGTTAAACATTACGGAGAGTGCGCTCAAGGGAGTGTGGAACCATGTCGGCATGAAAGAAAAACCGTCCAAGGCAACGCTGGACGTGCTGGCTCTGTTTGCCGGATTCCAGAGTTGGGACGATTTTAAGTTGGCTTTGCATGGTCAGAACAATGGTGACTTGGAGGGTGACGATTGTCCAAAGCGCATCCACCATTCGTGAGCAAGTGAGGTTGGTGGATGGGCTGCCGGCGTTGTCGGCAGGCCGTTGACTGGTAAAGACGCAGCGTTGCAAAAAGAAGTGTCGGCATTGTTTTCTTTTTTGAGCTGCCGTTCCTATGTGCGCTGTCGCCGCACCGTGTCGCGCCGATGCGTCGTCATCATGTTCCGCCATGATGTCATCTTCAAAGACGGGCTTTGAAGGAGTCGGCTTTCAACCCTCAAGACACAAAAAAAAAGAGGGCGTCTGTTTTGTTGACACACCCTCTCTTTGTATTTTCTGAAGTCTGAAAAGACTGCGCGTTACTTGGTCGTAACCGTTTTTCTTTCCTGAATGCGAGCTTTCTTTCCCGTAAGTCCGCGTAGATAGTACAGTTTGGCACGACGTACCTTACCGCGCTTGTTTACTTCTATGGAGTCGATGTTGGGTGACTCAATAGGGAAAATGCGCTCAACGCCTACCGTTCCGGAAATCTTGCGAACGGTGAAGCGCTTCTTGTTGCCATGTCCTGAAATCTTGATGACAACGCCACGGTAGAGCTGAATACGCTGCTTGGCTCCCTCGACGATTTTGTAAGCGACAGTGATGGTGTCTCCAGCCTTGAACTCAGGAAACTCCTTGCCGGTTGCAAATGCTTCTTCAGCAACTTTAATTAAATCCATTGTTGTTTGGTCATTAAATATTGTTTGTCGTTCCAACACAACATGGCCAGTAACTCATCTACTGCCAGCGGTTATGCCGAAAAGCGGTGCAAAGTTACGACATATATGCCAAACTCACAAACATTATTGCCATTTTTATGTGTGTGATGTACGGCTCTTTCATTTAACAATAGCATTTGCTGCCATAAGGGCGGTAATTTATAGAACCGCCCTTTACCAATCCGTTTTAAGGCGCCGGGCTATTTTGCCATGTCTGCTGACAGGTGGTTCGCGCATGCCATCCAGCAGGCGCTCGTGGCGCGTTCGCCTTGAAAATCAAAGTCAATGCCATTGGCGACCAAAGTCGTTTACTTTGTCGCCCAATTCACATGACTTTGGCATTTAAAGTCAATGCAATTGAAAACACGCAAAAACCATAGGCTGGTTCTATAAATTACCACCGCACATAGTCATTAAATGTTTGTGAAATACG
>CAMPYJ010000076.1 GCA_946998205.1 uncultured Prevotella sp.
ACCATCAGTCACAACTCAATGCCATCAGCACCATCCTATCATTGTAGGATGGGAGGTGGCGTATGACCTATGACCTATCACTATTGCTGAATAGTTACCATATCCAATGCGGTTTGTTAAATATTATAAATAATCGAGGAGAGGGTAAGGAAGCTGAAAATATAAGTGTGGAGGAATAGATGCCTACAACACAGAGTGTTAAGGATAAACACACCAATAGAAACCAACATGTATTTGTTATTTTTAACCGTTCCTTAACATAAAATTATACAATAGTGAGGGACACGCATTGCCCCTCACCTTAGATACTATTTGCGGCGTATGAGTCGTTGCTCGTCCTTGTCTTTCTGCAACTGGCGTGGGGCGCGCTTGCCGAACTCGTCCACGTCTCTGTTTGCCATGAGGCGCACGCCGTAGTGCAGGGTGGCATTATCGTTATGTCCACGGTCGAAGCCGTCTTTGGATAGCACACGGTAGCAGAATGTCTTGTTGCTGTGCTCGTTGTCCTTGTCGTAGGTGTCGTATTTCCAGCGTGTTCTTGACCAGTATGCCATGCGCCATGTAGATCCGCCTTTTGGGAAGGGGTAGCCTACGCAGGGCAAAACACGATAACAGTCGGTACGATAGAGCGGGTTGCTGTCCGAACATTCTCCCCACCACTTGTCGTCCATGATGTCGCGCACGGTTACGTTGGCGTTGCCTATCCAACGGCTCTGTACCACGAGGCGCATGCCCTGTCCGTCGTTGGTGGCATCGGGACCGCCAGCGTCCATGAACCTCCAGCGATAGGCGCAGCGATAGCGGTTGCCATAGGGCCGGCGGTCTTTGTGCGATTGGGCTTCCTTGTTGTTGCCGTAGAAACGAATGGCGTAGAGTTCGAGCCGACTCTTATCTTGCATAAAGTAGGAGTAGAAGATAGGTTTATTGTTCCAAAACCGCTCTTCCTGCATATCTGCCTTATTGCTGTTGTGTGTTTCGCCAGCTGAGATGATGGGGCGCATATCGTCTTCCTCGGGGTCGTACATCTCGAAGTAGGGTTTGGGAGCAGACTTGATATTGTCCCAGCCTGTAAGACCTATTGGCAGTTTACCCTCGTAGATGCTTGTGAGGATGTTGGGCAGTGCCAGCCCCCATTCTTCGCCAGTGGGCAGGTGGTAGTCTTGTGGTTTCATCGTACCATTATTCAGCGCAAAGCGCATCTTCATGTCGCCGCTTTTGAGCGACCAGTTGCTCACCCATCCGTAACCAGCCTCGTTGGGGTGTGGCGTGTTGGTGTCGTGGAAGCCCACTTCGTCTGTCTTGCTGTTCGTTACCGCCAAGCGTTCCAAAGGATTTGCCCACGGATAGGCAGGCTTGCCGTCTCTCATCTTTCCAAAGCATGGGCGGCACACGCCAAGTTCTATGACTTGAGTTTTATTCTTGTATTTATCGCTTTTGAAGTCGTAAGGTGAAAACTCTCCTGTCCACTCTTGTGGCTTGCTCTGTGCAACCAGCCACTCGTTGGCGTATGGATAGCGTGCACCATCTTTCTGTTTCCTACCCAACATAAATCCTCCACGCTCGGCGGTAAGCATAGTTTGCCCTATGTAGTTGAGCTTAGGTATGGGCATACCCCACACGTAAAACTCGTCGTATTCGGCTTTCTCCTTTCCCTTGCGCATGGCAGAGGCATCGAAGGTGTAGCGATACTCGTAGAGTGGCGAACCGTAGTCGGCACTCTCATCAAGTGGGTTCACGTTGCCAGGATTGTTGAAATGTATCTGCCTGTCGTTTTCGTATAGCCAGTAAAAGTTGTTTTCAATACTGTTCGTCCAAGGGCGTAGCTCGCAATCGAGACCGAAAGAATGATCCATAGCAAGATCGGAACTTGAGCGGAACAAGCTTGGTGGCATCATCAGGAAACCGCCTCGAGAAGTTATTTGCGAGCTGGCAAAGGCATATTTATGTCCCTCAGGTTTTACCAAGTCGGTATTGCGTTTCACCTTGAAGCGTATCAGGTTGCCTATCATCTTGAACTTACAGCCCTCGATGATGATTTTGCCATTACGCATCACGAGTGGTTTCCACCCTGTGGTGAATGGCACGTTGGCAAGGATGTTGCCTTTTGCGTCTATCGTGTTATGCAGAGTTGAGTGCTTGGGGTCAAGGTCTACATAGAAGCGATACAGATTTTCTGCCAGCTTGCGCTTGTTCTCGTCAAGGCTCATGTCGGTGCGTGCCTTGTCAAATTCGGGGTTGTACTCGCCTCCGATGATGCCGCACACATACCACTTCTCACCATCCTTGGGTATGGCACTCTTGCCGTTGAGCCAGTGAAAATTCACTATTCCGTTGCTGCTTATGTCTATCGTTCCATCGGGTTTTGGCACCACATTGCTCCAGTTCATCTCACCCGTACCAAGCACTATTTTCTTGGGATCCACAGCTTCCTTGCCGTTCACCATCACTTTATCATCATTGCCAGCACGCACAATGAAGATGCGTGCTTTCAGCTCGGAGCCGTGCAGGACGGGCAGATTTTTCTTGTCGAGGGCAATGGCGCGCGTACCGCTGCCTTCTTGTACGATATGCGGAGCCTGTACGGTGGCGTTCAAATCCACGGCAATGGAGGTGAAAGCTTCTGCATCCAGCGTGCCGTTATTCGGCTTTTGACTCTCACTCGTAATCGTATCGTCTGCACACGAGGTGGCAGATAGTGTCAATATGGCTGCCACTGCGAAAGCAGTGTATGCTTTGAATAGATGTTTCATATTTACAAATGGGGGCTACATAGGACAATACCCCGATTTGCGCAACACTGCATAGTCACTCATAACAACTATAAGTTAGGCATATACTAAATTATAATTATCATGAGTAACAGATTGCAATTCCGCAGAGATACCGCTGCACGTTGGAAAGAAATAAATCCTATTCTTCTTGAAGGTGAATTAGGTTTAGAAAGTGATACTCTTAACGCTAAAATAGGTGATGGAGTACACGCTTGGAATGATTTGGAATACTGGATAAAGAAAACTTAGTTTAACTTATTTACAATAAATCAAGTTTTTGTTCGTTATTATCCTTAATTCCGCAGTATTTTTTCTTGTGAGAAAATTTTATATGTCGAGGTGTCTTTTGGGGACTCTATATGTTGATATGAGGTGCTTTGGTGTTTCTTGG
>CAMPYJ010000077.1 GCA_946998205.1 uncultured Prevotella sp.
AATAAGAACCAAGACTTCTTAAATGAAAGAGCCGTGCCATAATGTGATAAATTCCTCCGAAAGAAGTGATATTCTCGTTTTTAATTGCTACCTTTGTCATGTCAGATTTTTGCTTACTTGTTATATTCGTAGCACTAAGATAGGTGAAATTTCTGACATATCCAAGTGTTTTGAGAACTTTGTTTCTCAGACACTTGGAGTTCTTACAAGAATTTATGCTGCGGAATTAAGGTATTATTACAATGACATCGGAGACATCGATGTCCCCCCCCCATAAACTGTGAAAAAGAAGAAGACATAGAAAGATGGCTGAACAAACAGCAAATAGGCAAAAAGGTTCTTGACTATCTCTTTAGTTATCACGGTTACTCTTTGTCCGAAACCCTATTGAAAAAGAGGGCGCTCAACAATATTCAACAGAACGATGAAGAGCGCGCCAGCATTGGCGTTATAGACAAAGAAACCATACTAAAAGAAGATGTCGTACCCATCCTAAAGCATAATTATATTTATCTTGAGAAATCGGGAAAATGGATGATTTTCAAAGTTGACATCACTGATGACATCATCGACATGGTGTATCGCAACTGGACGAAAAATGACGCATACAATCAAATTTCAGTCCCCGTTAAATTTATTAAAAGTGGCAAGATATACAAATCCCCCCTGAAAACATTCCGAAAAATATCCAAAAAAGTTCCAGAGTTGGCTTTTTTCGGACAAGTTACAGGCAGGCATCCCTTTACCACCAACATAGGGAGTGCCCATGGCATAAAGAACTCTGACAGGATGATAATCTATCGCGCCAAAGAACGTAACGGGAAAATGTACTCAACAAGAGTTTCCACCGCAAGAGCTTGCAATGTCAAAGACAGCACTGCCTGCCTATACACTTTCGCAGGAGGTCAAGCCTCGTATAAAAAAGGAGACGTGGTATTGTTGAGTCCAAACAAAAATAGCAGCATATCCTTTACCGGCAACATGATGAATCATTCCTATGGATTAAATATTACATACGACAACCGCATACACCTAAGTAAAGCTGGTGTGTCAAGATACATGATGTCTATGATTGGAGTAGGCCTCTATGAGCATTTTCAAGACCGGTTGTACACTGTTGAAAACGAATGGCCCTATTACAGTCCTGTCATTATAAACGCTGGCCTTGGTTATGGCTTGGGGTTTCAGATGCTACATTCCATGGAGATAGTTCCATATTTTCTTGCGCAATATGAACTAAATTTGTTTGGACCCTATAAGCAAGTATTCACTTACGAAAATGAAAACTATGACAAGAACAAAGAGTTGCTCACAGCCCATGCGGTAAGAGTCCCTCTTGGTGTTAAATTAAATGTCAACTTGATTTATCCTTTACAGTTGGTCGTAGGTGGAGAATACATCTTCAACTTTCATTTTTCGGATGATGGCATGGCAAAAAATGGTGAAAAATCTCAAGAGGAAATTCAAACCCCGACAGAAGATTTCTTTTTCAAGCCTACCGGATACAAGCGAAACGGTATAAATCTGTATGTTGGCCTTCGCTTTAACATGTAGTTATCCATTGAAACATTAAGCTGCCAACCATAATAAACAATTCAAAATCTTAACCTTTCGCGCACATGCACGCACCCTTTGAAAGGGTGCGCGCTGTTAACAACCATGACAACGATATGCAAGCGTGACTTGTGAGACCACAACAGCTTAACGCGATAGGCTCCCTCTTATCACTTGCCACCCAAAGCGTCTTGCCACCGCGATAAGCAATCGGGGTCTTGGAAAAAAACTATTCGTCCTTTTTCCGAGTAGGTATCGGCAATGTCGAGAATGCTGTTAAAATTTGGAGCGTTGGCATCAAGGATTTTCAACAAAGCCTTGCGATTGCTCTCTCTCATGAGTTTGCGTTCACGTTTCACTACCGTTACACCAAAATTCAATCGCTCTTTGTCTGTCTTTAGTTGATGATAGGCGGTTCTGTCCCACTCAAGGCTTTGCTTCATGATTTCAAACGCGCGCTGCTTGGAATCCTCCATAAATTGCGTATATTGCTCATTGGAGAGTTGTTGCCTGCTATTGGGTGTTTGCGACGATTCCGCGCGCGACACGCGTGACTGATCACGATTGCTCGTAAGGTCGTCTTCAAAAACAGCTCCACCTTTGCCTTTTGCCTTCGGCATATTTGCGTGAGCTGTCGAGACATTGTCTGTGGACACCATCACCGGACGGTTGACGCTGCCCGCCTGTTCAACTTGCAGAACCGTTGGCGTTACGGCTGACGGCGCATATGCGACGTGTTGTAGATAGATGATCAAAACGCCAAAGACAACCACGGCCAATCCTGCTCCCACCAATCCATATACAACGAAGTGTCTCGAGCTTGTTTGTTCAGGCCAATGGATTTCCGAAAGACGGTCGTAACGTTTTGTACGGTCGTACTGTATGCAGTTGTTGATGATAGGCAGGTATTTCTTTTGATAACCGAAACACGTGGTTAATTCGTCCAACAACTTTCCAAAAGAATAGACATCCGCCCTGCCATCCAATCCCTCGATACCGTTGGCCTGTTCTGGAGCGATGTAGCTGACAGTTCCTGCCGGACTCTTAAGGATAGCATAATCGTCAGCGTCCGCAAGCCCAAAGTCTATCAACTTCGCGTTCCTGCCATTGGTAGTTACCATGATGTTCTCAGGCTTCAGGTCTCTGTGTACAATTTGTTTGTTGTGCAGGTAGTCCAAGGCTTCGCACACCTGTCTCATCATTCTTGCCAATGATTTCTCGTCCCATCTCTCCGATGCCATAACTTGCCTAAGGTTTTTTCCCCTAACGTATTCTTGGATTATGCAAAGGCCAACGCCTTCCACCTCCTCCATCCCTATAGTTTGAGCTATATGCGGATGCGAAAGTTGGTAGGCTATTTCAAACTCTTTACGAAGCATAGACACGAAATGAGCGTCTTTTTGACACGCAGGTTTCAGGCCTTTGAGAAGAAACCATTTTCCAAGGCGTTCCGCCCTGTATAAAACAAACAACTTGCCGCCGCTCTCAGCCAAAGGCCACGGCTCTTTCATTTAAGAATGAATTGAATACATAACTTCCCTTACCCGACTCA
>CAMPYJ010000078.1 GCA_946998205.1 uncultured Prevotella sp.
GAGCAAGCCGAATACAATCAAACTTGTTTGAATTGTTGAGGCGCAGCCTGTTTTGTATAAAAAAGAGTCCACAAGATGACAAAACGTAAAAAGACTAACGTAAAAAAACCTAGCGGTGGTAATTTACAGAACCACCCTTTACTCACTCACAATTCTACGAAAGAGCTTACGCCCTGCTGCGGAAAGCAGAGATTAGCCCGCCATCGCCATCCGCACAGACGCATGCCAAACACGGCGGAAAGGGGCGGCCGCATTCAAAACGACGGGCGCGCCGGGCAATATACCCCCCGGGAACAACGTTAATGATATATGGTGAGAAAGTTCTTTCATATCGCATTTTTGTTGTCATGCGCCACGATTGCGCATGCACAACCCGACCGGACGGTGCAGAACCGCCCCTACACCGACCTGCGGCCGCTGCATTTCGGCGTGCTGCTGGGCACGCATTTTCAAGACATTGAGCTGAACAACGTCGGCACACAGCACATCACCCGCGAGGATGGCTCGACGGGCGAAGCGCTCATCACGGCCGACCAAGACCGATGGGACGCAGGGTTGACGGTGGGCGTGCTGGGCGAGCTCAGGATTAACGCCAACTTTCAGCTCCGCATAGCCCCTGCCATGTACTTCGGCAATCGCCACCTTACGTTCCGCAACCTCAACGACAAGGGCGAGGACAGGCGGCCCGCCGAACGACGGCAGGATATGAAGACGGCCTGTATCTCCACCGCACTCGACTTGATTTTCGCCGCACCTCGCTTCAACAACCACCGCCCCTACCTCATGGCCGGCGTCAACCCCATGGTGAACCTGAGCGGCAGCACTGACCAATACGTTGCCTTGAAGCGATATGAGACTTTCGCAGAGGTTGGAGTGGGATGCGATTTCTACCTGCCTTATTTCAAGTTGAGACCCGAATTGAAGTTCTTGTTTGGACTTACCAACAGCTACGACGCCAAGCATGCGGGCGGCCTGAAGGACAAGAACATGATTCCATACGCCAAATCCGTGAATCGCTCGCAGTCAAAAATGATTGTCCTCACCTTCTATTTTGAATGAAAAACAGCGGCTTGCAACCCCTCCGGCACACCATGCATGCCGCGGATCGCAAGCCGCCATCTTACATCAAGGCACTGTCTCAGTGCCTTCTCCTTATTTTTTCCTGACGAAAGAGAGCTTCAGCTTACCCACGAACACGGCATGCTTTCCGTTCTGGTCTTCGGGGATTTCCTTTCCGTCCAGGTTCTTCGCGTACATCAAGGTCTTGAAATAAGAGTGCGAATGCCCGCCCAACACCAAGTCGAGATACCGCGAGCCTGCAATCACGGCTTTCTCTCCCTGACTTCCATCCAGCCACCCCAAGTGTGAGATACAAATCACCAGGTCGCATTTCTTGTCGCACTTGAGCATCCGAGCCGTGTCGTAAGCCGTCTTGACGGGATCCAAATACCGCACGCCCTTGCATTTCTGGGCATCAACCAGTCCGTCCAAAGCCGGCGAAAGACCGAACACACCTATCTTAATACCCTTGCGCCTGATGATTAGATAAGGCTTTACGAGACCCTCACAGGGCGTCCCCGTAAAGTCATAATTGGTGCAGACGATGGGAAACCGCAGGTTCCTGAGGATAAAAGCGAGGTTTTCCATGCCGAAATCAAACTCATGGTTGCCAATCGTACCCGCGTCGTAGCCCATCCTGTTCATCAGCTTCAGCTCCACCTCGCCTTTGTAAAGGGTGTAATAGGGTGAACCCTGACTGAAGTCACCGCTGTCGAACAGCAACAAGTCGGGGTCTTTCTTCCGCTCTTGCTTCAGCATCTCAATGCGGCGGATGAATCCGCCTCTGCCCGCCAACACCGTGTCGGACAAATTGGGATTCAATGGATAGATGCAACTATGCGTGTCGTTGGTGTGCAGGATGGTCAAAGTCTTGTCTTGCGCCGCCATGGGCATGACGGCCATCATGAGCAACGCCATGGCCGCAAACACATATCTCTTCATTTGTTTCTTCTCCTTACTTTTGATGGTCAAACCTATTCTACTACTATTCTTCCTTCCACCTTGGCGTCTACCTCCTCGTGCTTTGCCGTACGTTCCCTGAAGTAGTCCATGATGATGAACCGCACGTTGTTCTCGTACACCTGCGGCGACACCACGTCAGTCTTGTGCTTGAAGGCCTCGAGTTTGTCGTTGCCCTGTGCGAGATAGTCCAAGGTTGCGATGCGGTATTTGGCGTCGGGACTTACCTTTCGCCCGTCAACCAAGGCCGACTTCAGCCTTCCATCCTTGGTAATCACCAACCTCACCTCACGGCTCACGCCTTCACCGCCCACGCTGGCCATCTGCTCGAAGAGCCGCATGACCTGCGTTCCCGTGAGCGTAAGCAGGCAAAGCTTGTTCTCAAAGGGTGCCACATCCACCACGTCGCCTATCGTCACGTCGCCCTTGGTCAGCGCCGCGCGGATACCACCCATGTTGTAAACGCCGAAGTCGGGCGCGTCGTGAGCCTTCTTACCACCCCACACAAGGATGTCGGCCAACAGGTTGGACAGGGTGCTTTCGGGCCGTCTCACGGTCATCTCACGAGCCACTCGCCCCACCACCGGAGCCATGAGGCTGTCAACGTTTTCTTTATAAGGCCGCATCAGCTTCTCAACAGCCTTGTCATGCGTGGCATCGTAGCGCCGGTCCACCACGATTTGCGTCCGCTGAATGTTCGTCAGCTGGTACTGATGTACGCACGACGCGCACACCATGGACAGGGCGATGCACGCTACCATTAATCGTTTTCGCATCATACAAAATATTGTTTTTATTGCACAAAGATAGTTAAAGCATTCGCATCTGTACCTTTCACCTATGATATTATAATAAAATTTAACACCGGGCAATCACCGTGCGTATCTGTTCTGCGGCAGAAAAAGCCGCCTCGCCCCTACCTTTCATTCCCACCAAGCCATCCCTCAAAAAACCATTGAAAAACAATATGGGCTGGTTCTATAAATTAGCTTTGTTAGATTTTGAGCTTATTTTTGAGGTCAAA
>CAMPYJ010000079.1 GCA_946998205.1 uncultured Prevotella sp.
AACGTTTTTAAGTTTTTAAGTTTATCAATTAGCTTTCATTTTGACAAGCTGTTTGAGACATACCTAACGTTTTTAAGCTTTTAAGTTTATCAATTAGCATTCATTTTGATAAGCTGTTTGAGACATACCTAACGTTTTTAAGTTTTTAAGTTTATCAATTAGCTTTCATTTTGACAAGCTGTTTGCGGCATATCTCAGGTTTTCAATAAGCTTAAAACCCTATTCAAAAAGCTAATCATTTAACTCAAGAACTTAAAAACTCAAAAACTCAAAAACTCAAAAACTCAAAAACTCAAAAACTCAAAAACTAACCGTTACATATTCATCCCCCCGTCAACCTGGATTACCTGACCGCTGATGTAGCTTGAGAGGTCGGAAGCCAGGAACAGCGCGCAGCTGGCAATGTCGTCAACCGTGCCACCGCGGCGCAAAGGAATCTTATCAATCCACTCCTTGCGGATATTCTCGGGCAACGACTGCGTCATGGCCGTATCGATAAATCCCGGCGCGATGGCGTTGGCGCGGATGCCCTTGGGACCCATCTCCTGCCCCACCGACTTAGCCAACGCAATCATGCCCGCCTTCGACGCGGCGTAATTGGCCTGACCGGCATTGCCATGGACACCCACCACGGAAGCCATGTTGATGATGGAACCATGACGCTGACGCAGCATGACAGGCACGCAGGCATGGATGAAATTAAACGCGCTCTTCAAGTTGACGTTGATCACGGCGTCCCATTGAGCCTCGGTCATGCGCAACATCAAGCCATCTTTGGTGATACCGGCGTTGTTGACCAAGATGTCAATTGAACCGAAATCTTCTTTTATTTGACTAACCAATGCGGCCGTGTTTTCAAAATCGGCTGCATTGCCCGCATAACCTTTCACTTGTACGCCCAATGCGGCAAGCTCACGTTCGGTTTCTTTACCGCCATGCTCTTCGTCAATCACTAAATCCGTGAACGCGATGTTGGCGCCCTCCTGTGCGAACCGCATGGCGATGGCTTTTCCTATTCCACGCGCAGCCCCTGTGACAATGGCTGTCTTTCCTGTTAATATTCCCATAATTGAATGTGTTGATATTGATGTTAATGTATTATTGTAAATCGTATGCCACTCACCGCTCTCATCTGGTGCCCAACTTTCCCAAGGCTCCGTATACCACCTTGGCGACCAGCGGCTTGCTGCTCTCCTCCGTCAGCCCATGCCCCAAGCGCCCGTAGATGAACGGCACCTCAAGCCCCTTGATGCAATAATGCGTGATGTCGGCCACCAATTGAACGTTCTCGATGTCGAACTCGCCGCCCTCCTTCCCTTCCGCATACACGCGTCGGAAGAGTTCAATCTCGTCTTCATCAAAATTCTTCCTCACCTTCTCTACCATCCAGATGTTGCGGAAGAACTCCGCGCGCAGGTTACCGTTGCGCACCACCGTCTCGCGAATCATGCTGAGATGGGTGTAAATCAGCTCGATGATCTTGTCTTGGGGGGAAATCTTCTTGCCGGCCACCTCATCCAACTTGTCACTGAGACGTTCGAGCTCAGACTCGATGACCGCATAGAACACCGACTCCTTGGAACTGAAATAGGTGTAAAGCGTACGTCTCCCCTTGCCAGAGGCCAACGCAATGTCATTCATGGTGGTATTGGCAACGCCGTTCTTGGCAAACAATTGCCTCGCCACGTCCACCAACAGCCGTCTTGTCTTTGATATTGACATCCACTTTCCTCCTTTCTCCAGGTTGATTGCACATACCTTTTATGATGTGCAAATGTATGTCTTTTATTTCATGCATGCAAGCATGTAAGGCAGAATTTTTTATATAAGGGCGGTGCTATAAATAAGCGTTGACAGGCCGTGAGACTATTTTTGAGGTCAATTTGTTTGTGAGTGAAGGAAGTATAGCGAGCGATACGACTGAACGAACAAGCAAATTAAGCCAAAAACGGAGCAAGCCGAATACAATCAAACTTGTTTGAATTGTTGAGGCGCAGCCTGTTTTATATAAAAAGAGTACACAAGATGACAAAACGCGAAAAGACTGAGACAAAAAAAAAACTTTACGGTGGTAATTTATAGAACCGTCCATAAGACACTCCTCACGGGATGGGCGACCAATGTTCTGCTCAAGCAAGCCGTCCGGCAGGCGCGCGGGCGCATCCGCCCCAAGAACCAACATCATTGACATTGGCGCCCAAAGTCGCTGACTTTGACGCCCAATTCACATGACTTTGGCGCTCAAAGTCAACGCAATTGAAAAGCGCGGGAATGCGCCGCTTTTCCAAAGGTGTTTGTGGTATGTTTTGCGCCAAACGAAAGATAGAGGCGGGATGATTGTTGCTACCGTTGAACATACATAAGGGCGGTTCTATAAATTACCGCCCATAAAGAATTACGCCCGTATTATCCAGCTGATTTTTAAGCATTTCAAAGAATCGCATGCCATGTTTCAAGAAAATAAAGAAAGAAATATTTGTTTATCTCGCATAAAAGCCCTACCTTTGCAACCGCAAACAAGAAAACAACATCGCGGAGTGGAGCAGTTGGTAGCTCGCCAGGCTCATAACCTGGAGGTCACATGTTCGAGTCATGTCTCCGCAACTATTACGCTCGGAAGTCCTTTGTACAAAAGGGTTTCCGAGCTTTTGCAATAATAAGGTCGGACGAATTTCGGACGACGTTCCGGGGCACATTGGTTGCGTGAGCGAACAATGTAAAAAAATGGGGTCAGTCGTAAAACCCAGTTGCACCCCTCTCCCCTCATGCACATAATTTCA